>JBGQKZ010000084.1:0-29784 GCA_041499805.1 Gemmataceae bacterium | reverse complement strand
TTGCGGAGGAACGGATGATCGGTTGTAATAGCGGCCACGGCGTTCTCCTTCGCGAAATGGTCGGCGGTTGAACCAACCATCTTGCGGCAGGCGAACGCCGTTTGCTATCCCCTCTTTGGTTGCGGCGAAGCTGCGGTAGGCGAAGGTCTGAATACTGCTTTCGAAGCGATGCGGAATCTTCGGCTTAAAGACCCCGTAATTTCTGAACTGGCCAATTCGGTCATGGTTCAGATCAAGCACGAACGACTTGCATCGGCCGAAGACATCGTCATGGAGTACCTCAACAACCAGGAGAATCGCTCTATCACGAATCGCATCGCGCGCGGACTAACCGGTATCAAGTCAGAGAACTCGATGAAGCTGGTTTTCTTGCGTCTCCGTGATCGTGGGCTGCTACGACAGTTTCCTGGCACGGCTGGTTTCGCGTCAGCGTGGGAGAAGGGCACGGCGAGGGTAAGAAAGAAAAAACGCCGTCCGATCATCAAGAAACGTCGAAAGACTAGAAAGTAATTCCAAGCGGAAAGCGGGGGAGTCGAACCCGTCCGGCATGCCGGCCCCTTCGCTCGCTTATAGGACGAGTGCGCCACCGAGACGCGGGCCGCAGTCCTGGCAGCTTGATGGGTGTGAGCCATTGGCTGCCAGTTTTTTGGAGAGAAAACGCGACCCCCTGGTTCGCGGGATAATCTGGTCAAAAATCACCCCACGCACTCAAGAGCACCTGGACTGGTCGTCCGGCGACCACCCCACGCAGGCTAGGAGCAGTACCTACGCCGGTGCGCGGCGCCGCTCCCGAGAAGGAATGCTCCCGTCGTTTGAACCGTCCCTAATTCGCCCTTTGCTTGTCAATCCACCGCTGCCATTGCTCGCGGCCCCAATCGTCGTCATCGGGTTTTGCGTTCGTAAAGACGACGTCGGGCAACTCCTGATGCATGCGCTCCAAGACATGGCGCGCCTCTTCGGGCCGATTCTCCCGCCAGTAGCACTCCCGGATATGCGCCAGAACCGTGAGCGACTCCGGCTTGTGGTGATAGCGTGCCGCCAGCGCTTCGAAAAGGTGGCGGGCGTTGGTGTACTCTCCCAGGTCGGAGTAGGCTTGGGCTTCGGTCATCGTGACATAGAAGTAACAGTTTTCCTCGTCCTCGCGGAGAACGGCTTTCTCTCGGCGAGCAATTAACTCCTTCGCTAGGCCTTTCGCCTCGGCGACCGCCAGTCGGAGCCATTTGTCCTTCAACTCGACGGCGTGCTTGAAGAACTCCGGATCGTTGCGCTCTTGCGATTTGATCACCTGAATCTGAAGGATGGCCAACTGCCGATAACACTCGATGAGGGCGACGCGGCCGTCGAGGTCGAGCGTTAGCCCGCCCTTGTCGGCCGCCTCCTGCAAGCAGGCAGCGGCCTCGCCGTAAACCTTGCGGTCGTAGAGCAGATGCCCCAAGGCCGCAAGCGAGCCGGCGTACGCTTCCGGATCGGGCAGTCCCTGGCGCAGCAATGTGATGTTGCGGTCGAGAAAATCCTTCGCCGCGTCGCGCTCGCCGCGGGCCATTTTGCAAAGAGCCAGCTCCAACCGAGCCTTATATTCAAACGGGCCGCGATGATTGAGCGCCTCGGCGAAGGCTTGCGCGGCGGCGTCAGGCTGCTTCAGGGCGAGTCGGGCCTTGCCGAGGAAGTACCAGGCCTCGCCGAGCGTTTCCGGCAGTTGACCGAGTTGCGTGAAGCGATCGAGCGCCGTGGCGGCGCGCTCGAAATCCTGGCCTTTGAAATAACGGTCGCCGCTGCACCAAAGCCGCGTCGCCTTTTCCACGAGGTCCGTCGTGAGGTCCGCCGCGGCGGCATAAGCGGCGCCCGCGTGGCGAAAGTGAGCGCGGACCGCTTCTTCTTTCTCTTTGTTCGGAACGTCGTCCGTCGAACCTTGAACGGCAGCCTGTAACGCGTGCGCGGCCTTCTCTTCGGCCTGTCCCTGAAGTGCCTGTGCCCGGCCGGATACGGCAATCCTCTCGTAGACGTGAGCGAGTTGGGCCGCCCCCTCGTACTTGCCGCCCTCAAGATATGCGCTCAATGCGCGCTCGATCTGGTCGCGTGCCCGACGAACATCGACAAGAGCGCCCGGGAATTCGCCGGAATTCTTCACATCGCGCAGGGCTTGCTCGAAGGTCTCCAACGCGTCGGCGCCTTGCGTTTCTTGCAGGCGCAGCTCCGCCAAAGCAAAGCCGAGAGCCACGCGCTCGTCGCCGGCCGCCGTGGGCAACGCCTTTAACCAGGTCTGTTCCGCATCGACCGGCTGATCGAGGCGCGCGTAACAACGCCCGAGAAAATAGCTGATGCGCGCGGCGTTGCGCGGCACGTCCGAACGCAAGAGCCACTCTTCCCACACCTTGGCGGCCTCCGCCCACAGACCATCCTCCTCGTAACTATGCGCCAGGAGATCGAGGGCCTTTGCCTGAATCTCCGGGGCGGCGGGAGGGCCAATGCGCTTCAGAACTTCGCGTGCCTCGGACGCCCGTTGTTGTTGCAGCAAGAGCTGGCCGCGCAACAACCGAATCGGCGCCATTAGCTTGTCGTCGTTCGTTGGGAGCTGAAGCAGGCTGGCATTCGCCGCCAGCGCCCCCTCCACGTCGGGAGGCTGCAAACTCAGGCAGGCGTCCATGCGCAAGGCGTAACCTTCCGCCGGATTGTCTTCGGTTTGGTCCGCCCAGCCGGATAAATACTCCAGAATCTTCTTTGGATCGGCATGCGTTCGGCCCAGGGCGATGCCGAGTCGGTAGCGCAGCGAGGCGCTGTCGGCGTCCGCAACACCGAGCGCTTCCGCGCGCTGCAACTCTTCAAGCGCACTCGCCAGGTGATTCTCCGGCGTCTGTTCCGCCAACCGCAAGTATCCGGAACCGGCCAGGAAATGTGCGTCGCCCGCTTGGTCTCCGCGCGCGTCCGCAAAAGCCGCGACCTCGTCCACGAGCGCGGCGAGCCGCTCGCGCGGCGGCGCCGGTTGGCGCAGCAGGTTCCGCAGCGCGGCGCACGCGACTTCCGAGCGGGGCAACGCGTCGATCTCGGCTTGCAGAATGAAATGAAGCGCGAGGGCCGCGCCTAGCGCCAGCAGCCCGATGAGAAAAACAGGCGCTTGCCAAAGCGAACGCGGCGAGCCCCGCTGGATGGACGCGGATGAATCGGTCTCAGCCCATTGTGCGCTTTCGGTGGCCATAGGTTGCCCCCGCCGTCGTGTCGCCGAGGGGAAAAGACGGCGCAGCTTGCCCCGACGATGTTCGACGCCGCGCTTCTGGCATATTCGCGCGCGTGCGTCAAGGGCAACGATTCGTCCCAAACTATTGCCGGACGGCGGACAACGCGGACAATAGGGACAACTCCGCAAAACTCTGGAAAGCTGCGATGAGTTCACCGATTGGTCAGAGTTTGGACGTCCTCGATTCACCGCAATTGCTCGTGGACCTCGACGTACTCGACGCCAACTTGGGGCGGATGAGCGAGCGAACGCGGCGGCACCACGTCGATTTGCGCGTGCATTTCAAATCGTTGAAATGCGCCGGTCTTGCCCGTTATCTTGCCGCGCGGGGAGTCGGCAACTTCCTGTGCGCGAAACTCAACGAAGCCGAGGTGTTGGCCTCCGCGGGCTTCGACCACATTTTTATCGCCAATCAGATTATCGGGCCGCTCAAACTCGAACGCTTGACCCGGCTGGCGGGTCGCGCGCGCGTCAGCGTTTGCGTGGACAACGCCGAAAACGTCTTCGACCTGTCGCGTGCCGCCATGGCAGCCAAGGTGCGAATCGGCGTGCTGATCGAGGTTGATTTGGGAATGAATCGCTGCGGCGTCGAGCCGGGTGAGCCAGCACTTGCGCTCGTCCGAGACGTGGTTGAGTCCCCCGGTTTGTCCTTCCTCGGCTTGCAGGGCTACCAAGGCCACCTGCAAATGATCGAGGACGCCGAACGCCGTCGTGCCGAGTGCCTCAAAGGGTTGGAAGCGCTCGTCGCCACGCGGCGGCTCATCGAGCAAGCGGGGTACGCGGTCGCCATCGTCACCGGCGGCGGCACCGGGACGTGGGAAGACACCATTGCCTTTCCGGGAATCACCGAGGTCCAGCCGGGCTCGTTCCTGCTGATGGATTGTGCTTATCACGCGGTGCGGCCCGAGTTCGGCTGCGCGCTCTCCATTCGGGCCACCGTTATCAGCAAGAGAAACGGCTGGTACGTTCTCGACGCCGGCAGCAAGGCGATCTCTCGCGATTTCGGCACGCCCGTCATCAAGAATCGACCCGACGACAGGGTGACGAAGCTGGCGGAAGAGCACACGCGCGTTGACAGCGACGATCCCGCCATCAAAGTAGGAACCGCGGTGGAGGTCATTCCCGCACATTGCTGTGCCACCATGAACCTGCACCGCAACTGTGTCGCCGTCCGGGGAGGACGCGTCGAGGCCGTTTGGCCTATCGAGGCGAGCGGGCGCTACGATTGACAGGCTGTCCGAAAAGGGGACAGGACCCCTGCATCCAAGGGTCCTGTCCCCTTTTCGGACAGCCTTTGACATTCTTTCGCCCCACAAGGAGACGATCTATGAAGATGGGAAAGGTTCTATTGCCACTCGTCGTGGCAGCGCTCGCCGTCGCCGCCTACGCGGCGGACGACAAGAGCGCCCCGCGCAACGACGGCGCCAAGAACGCCGCGTTCGAGCAGTTCAAGCAGCTCGCCGGCGAATGGGTCGGCAAAGAGGGCGGCCCCGGCGGCATGCCGATCCACGTGAAATACAAGGTCACGTCCGGCGGCAGTGCGGTCGTGGAAACAATCAGCCCCGACACCGAGCACGAAATGGTCACCGTCATTCATCCCGACGGCGACGAGCTGGTTCTAACCCACTACTGCATGTTGGGCAACCAACCGCAAATGCGAGCCCCGGCCAAGGCAAACGGCAACTCCGTTGCTTTCAAGTTCAAGAGCGCGACCAATCTGAAATCGGACAAGGATATGCACATGCACGACGTTACGTTTACGTTCGTGGACAAGGACACGCTCAAGACCGAATGGGTCAATTTCAACAACGGCAAACCCGAGGAACACGCTGTCTTTGAGTTGAAGCGGAAGAAATAGCAGTTCGCTCGGCGAGCAGTGAGCGTCAGCGACCAAACCCCGGTCGCAGACGCTCCCGGCTCGCCCAGTGCCATTACGGCAACATCGCCCGCCCGCCGCTGACCGCGATGGTCTGACCCGTCATAAAGCTCGATTCGTCGCTCAGCAGGAAGCGAATCACCGACGCGATTTCTTCCGGGCGTCCGAGACGGCCCATCGGAGTGCCTTCGATCACCTTTTGCGTTGCCTCCGGATTCAACACGCGGGCCATATCGGTATCAATCAAACCCGGCGCGACGCCGTTGATGCGCACGTTGTACGGCGCAAACGCCTCGGCACAGCAGCGCGTAAACGCGATCACGCCAGCCTTCGCCGTGGCGTAGTGAATCTGAAACTGCCGCGGCAGCAGTGCCGCCACCGAGGACAGCGTCACAATGCGGCCGAAACGTCGCTCGAGCATGTCGTCCTTTACCGCGAACACCACGAGGTAGGTCCCGGTGAGGTTTACGTCGATCATCTCGCGCCAAACGTCGTAACTCAGCTCGGCGTGCGTCTTCAGATTGCTGATTCCGCCGGAATGAACCAACAGATCGATGGGACCAAGCTGCCGTCGGGTCTCGGCCACCAAACGCTGCACGTCATCCTGCCGGGAAACATTGCAAGGCAGACTGAGACCGCGGCGGCCAAGCAGCCGAATCGCGGCGGCAACCTCATCGCCCTGGCTGGCGCGCGAAGCGTAGCTGATCGCGACGTCGGCGCCGTCACGGGCCAAACGCAGCGCCGCGACTCGGCCGATGCCACGCGAGCCGCCCGTGACCAGAGCCACACGCCCGGCAAATTCGAGACTCATGGTTGCTTGTCCTCTCGTTACTTCACCGGGTTCGGCGGGTTCAAATGTCGAGCCAGAAAACGATACATCTCCGCCCGCGATTCCTTCGCCAGCTTCGTGTCGAGCCGATTGAATTCGTGCCCGCCCGGAGCATCCTTGTAGATTTTGTGCTCAAATGGCTTCCCCGCGGCCTTCAGCGCCTTGATGAGGTGCTCGACCTCGAGCACGTTCACGTCCTCATCGTTGGTTGTTGTGTGAATCAACAGCGGGGTTTTCAGCTTTTCCGCATTCCACGCGGGCGATCGACGGCGATACTCGTTGACATCGTCTTCCGCCGTTTTGCCGATGTGATACGGCGCCGAAAAAAGCGCTTGATACCCGGGTCCCTTGTAGCCCATGCGCGCCACGAGATCGGACACCGGTACGCCTGCATAGCCGACTGTGTAATCCATTGGATGAGTGAAGAGATTCATCAGCGTGATCAACCCGCCGTGGCTCCAGCCAATGATGCCGACCCGCTGCGGATCGAGGTTGTCATGATTCTCCAGCATCCACTGCTTGCCCGCGAAGACATCCTCCACTTCGAGTCCGCCGTAATCGATCAATTCCCAGAACGCTTTGCCATAGCCGCTGCTGCCACGGTAATCGGGCGCCAACACCGCGTAGCCTTGTTGCAAGAGCTCGCGCAGCACGTTCACATAGCTTGAATTGAAGTTGCCGTGAACGCCGCCGTGTACCAACACGACAAGCGGAAGCTTGGTCCCGGCCGGCTGCCTTTTGGGAACAAACGTGTACGCGTGCAGAATCACGGGGTTGCCCGCGCCCTGCCCGGTCGGATTCTTGATAACGCGCGGCGGCGGTCCCGTGTAACGCACGTTATCCGCCGCGGCGAGGTCCTCCAGCCGGCGAAACAGCCGCTCTTCGTCGATCTTGCGCGCCAAAGATTCCTCGGCGAAATGAAGCGATTGTTCCAGATCGCGAAGCCGCTTCTGAACCGGATCGGCAGTGGTCTTCACGTCTTCGGGTTGGGCCCGTGCGGGCGGAAGCGTTCCCAAGAAAACACCCAATATCGCGAGAATCTCGAGCGCGAACGTGCGGCGTGACATGATGGCCCCTTTGCAACGGCAGGGAAGCTGTTTTGGGCTGACGGCTTTTGTATCGTTTTTCCGGCGGCCCGCGTTTGCTGGCAGTGGTAGAGGGATGCAAGGTGATGAAGACCCCGTGGCACGCGGCGGTCAAATTGTCAGCCTGGCCAAATTCGGCAGCCGCCGGCCCGAAAAGTCGCGAATCCTCCGCCGGTCACGCAGCATCCAAGTCATTGAAAATCCATTCGTTACATCGAGCCGTGCGGTACGTCACGGTTGGCACTGCTCTTGCAAGCACGAACTTAGCTGTCGCCAACACGATCCGCCCGCCACTACCTGACCGGCCGGCTCAGGTAGAACCCTCGGCGCGTCCGCTGGGGCCGGTCCGGAGAGCTTTCATGGACATCAATCGGCTCACGGAAAAGGTGCAGCAGGCCCTGTCCGACGCCCACAAGATCGCCTCGCGCCTTAGCCAGCAACAAGTCGACGTTGAGCATTTCCTGCTCGCCTTGCTGGAACAGGAACCAGGGCTGGCGGTGTCGATCCTTCGCAAGGCGGACGTGAACGTCGACCGGGTAAAGGAGCGCGCTCAGCAGGAATTGCGGAAGGCGCCGCGCGTGACCGGCGCCGCGGGCGCGCCGGAACAAGTTTACGTTACCGCCCGTTTAAACCGCTTGATGCTCGACGCCGAAGAGGCGATGAAACACTTTAAGGACGAGTTCATTTCGGTCGAGCACGTCTTGATGGCGATGACCGCCGACGCCGGCGCGACCGGCCGGCTTTTCAAGGAGTTCGGCGTCACGCGCGACAAGCTGATGGCGGCTTTGCAAGAGGTGCGCGGCAATCAGCGCGTGACCACTCAGAATCCCGAAGCGACTTACGAAGCGTTGGAGCGCTACGGCCGCGATTTGACGCACCTTGCCGAAAAGGGCAAGCTCGACCCGGTCATCGGCCGCGACGAAGAGATTCGCCGCGTGGTCCAGGTGCTGTCGCGGCGCACGAAGAACAACCCCGTGCTCATCGGCGAGCCCGGCGTCGGCAAGACGGCGATCGTGGAAGGGCTGGCGCAGCGCATCATTCGCGGCGACGTACCGGAAGGGCTCAAAAACAAACGGATCGTCGCTCTCGACATGGGCGCGCTTATCGCGGGGGCCAAGTACCGGGGCGAGTTTGAAGAACGGCTGAAAGCCGTCCTGAAGGAAGTTCAGTCTTCGGAAGGCCGAATCATCCTGTTTATCGATGAGTTGCACACGGTTGTCGGCGCCGGCAAGGCCGAAGGCGCGATGGACGCCGGCAATCTCCTCAAGCCCATGCTCGCCCGCGGCGAGCTGCATTGCATCGGCGCGACAACCCTTGACGAGTACCGCAAACACATCGAGAAAGACGCCGCGTTGGAACGCCGCTTCCAACCCGTTCTGGTCGATCAGCCGTCCGTTGAGGACACGATTTCCATCCTGCGCGGTCTGCGCGAGCGCTACGAGGTCCATCATGGTGTGCGGATCAAGGACAGCGCGCTTGTCGCCGCCGCCGTCTTGTCACACCGGTACATCTCCGACCGTTTTTTGCCTGATAAGGCCATCGACTTGGTGGATGAGGCTGCCGCCAAACTGCGCACCGAAATTGATTCCATGCCCACCGAGCTCGACGAGGTGAACCGGCGCGTCATGCAGCTCGAAATCGAGCGCGAGGCGCTCAAGAAAGAGAAAGATCCGGCGTCGAAGGATAGGCTGGCGAAGCTCGAAAAGGAGCTCGCGGAGCTAAAGGAGCAAGCCAAGACGCTGCAAGCCCAGTGGCAGGCAGAGAAGGACGCGGTGCAGGGGTTGCGGAACTTGCGCGAGGCGATTGACCAGACCAAGCAACAGATCGAACAAGCCGAGCGGCAGTACGACTTGAACAAGGCGGCTGAGCTGAAGTACGGCGTGTTGCTCGGCCTGGAACAGAAGCTGAAACAAGAGGAAGCAAAGTTCGCCGACAAGCAAGGATCGCAGAAACTCATCAAGGAAGAGGTAGACGAAGAAGACATCGCCGAGGTCGTCAGCCGCTGGACCGGCGTACCCGTCAGCCGGTTGCTCGAAGGTGAAGTGCAGAAGCTGCTGCACCTTGAAGAGGAACTGCACAAGCGGGTCATCGGTCAGGATGAAGCGGTAACGGCGGTTGCCGAAGCGGTGATCCGTGCGCGCTCCGGCCTGAAAGACCCGAATCGGCCGATCGGCTCGTTTATTTTCCTCGGTCCGACCGGTGTCGGCAAAACCGAGCTCGCCCGCGCTCTTGCCGAGTTTCTCTTCGACGACGAGCGGAACATGATCCGCATCGACATGTCGGAGTATCAAGAGAAACACACCGTCGCGCGCTTGATCGGCGCCCCGCCGGGGTACGTCGGTTTCGAGGAAGGCGGCCAGCTCACGGAAGCCGTGCGGCGCAAGCCCTATTGCGTCGTCCTCTTCGACGAAATCGAGAAGGCGCACCACGACGTGTTCAATGTCTTGCTGCAAATCCTCGATGACGGCCGGCTGACCGACGGCCAGGGTCGCACGGTCGATTTCAAGAACACGATCGTCATCATGACGTCCAACGTCGGCAGCCAACGCATTTTGCAGTACAGCGGCTCGTACAACGGTGACAACTACGAGCGGATGAAAAACGCCGTGCTCGACGAGCTGCGGCAGCAATTCCGGCCCGAATTCCTCAACCGCGTCGATGAAATCGTCGTTTTCCACGCCTTGAGCGAAGAACACCTGAAGCAAATCGTCGACATCCAACTCGGCCGGCTGCGGACACGGCTGGCGGAACGCCACATGACGCTGGAGCTGACCGAGACCGCAAAGGAACACCTTGTCCGCGTCGGCTACGACCCGGCGTACGGCGCCAGGCCGCTCAAGCGCGCGATCCAGAAAGAGATCGAAACGCCGCTCGGCCGAATGATCCTGAAGGGCGAAGTGCGCGACGGCCAGCATGTCGCCGTGGACGCGGAACGGGAAACGCTGACGTTTCATGCCTCCGGCGCTGCCGGGGTCGTCGTCGCCGGCGGGTAAGCGCCCGCACCTTTTTTGCTCAGCCGTGCATCTAACGTGCGGACGTTTGGCGCCGGTTCGGAGAACGCCGCCGAGCGTGAGGAGAGCCAGTCATGGCCCGCGATCTCGTCCAGTTCATGCAATCGTTTTTCATGCCCGGCGCGCGGCTTGCTTGCGCTACGGACTGGTGTCCCGCGACGGACGTTTATCGAACGCCCAACGGCTGGCTCGTGAAAATGGACCTTGCCGGCGTGAACCCGGATGAATTGCAAATTCGGGTCGCCGGGCGACAGGTGTCGGTCTGCGGCGTGCGGAGAGACATGCGCATTGAGGAAGGCCAGAGCCATTACCAGATGGAGATTGCGTATAGCTCGTTTCACAGAACCATTGAACTGCCATGCCTGCTCGACCAGGCTCCTATTGCCACGGAGTACCGGGACGGCATGCTGCTCGTGCGAATTCAAATAGAGGAGACGCAACCGTGACGCCCGCCACTGATAACCTGAAAACGCTGCCGTTGCTGCCGCTCAAGAACACCGTGCTTTTCCCGCACATGTTCCTGCCGTTGCAGGCAGGCAGGCCGCACTCCGTGGCCGCCGCGGAAGCGGCGCTCGCGAATGAAGAGAAGACGTTGATTTTCGTCGCGCAGCGCGACGGCAACGTGGACTCGCCCGGCCCCGAGGACTTTTACGCCATCGGTACGCGCGGCGTGATCAAGAAGATGGCCCGGTCCGAGAACGGCTTGGAGTTGCTCGTTCAGGGTCTGGAACGGGTGAGGCTGGTGCGCGTTGACAAAGGCGAAACGCGCCTGGAAGCGCGCGTGCAGCCGCTGCCGCTGCCGGAAGACTCCGGCGCCGAAGTCGAAGCGCTCTACCGCGCGGTGCTCGATTTGGCTGCCCGAATTCTGGAGTTGGCGCAGCCACAAGCATCGCTCAACGTGGCCCAACTCGCCGCCCAGGCCCAGGATCCGTTGCGTCTCGCTTACCTAATTGCTTCCATGCTCAGCCTAGATGTCGTCAAAGAGCAGGCGATTCTCGAGGCGCCGACGCGGCTGGAAGCGCTGCGGCTGGTTCACAGTTACATGGCTCACGAGGTTCAGGTCCTTGAGCTGCGCAATAAGATCGCGACGCAAGCCCAGAGCGAGATGAATGACCAACAACGCGAGTACATGTTGCGCCAGCAATTGCAGGCGATTCAGCAGGAACTCGGCGAGAAGAACCCTGAAAAGGCCGAGGTGGAAGAACTGCGCAAACAGCTCGACGACGCCGACCTGCCGGAGGACGTGCGTAAGGAAGCGGAGCGTGAATTGAGCCGGCTGGAGCGTCTGCCGCCCGCCGCGCCGGACTATCAGGTTATTCGCACGCATCTCGATTTGATCGCGGAGTTGCCTTGGAAAAAGAGCACGGAAGATACGTTCGACCTCGTCAGCGCCCGCAAAGTGCTGGACGAGGACCACTACGACCTTGAAGAGATCAAGGACCGCATCCTGGAACACCTCGCGGTTCTGAAACTGAATCCGAAAGCGCAAGCGCCGATCCTCTGCTTCGTCGGCCCGCCCGGCGTCGGCAAGACGTCGCTCGGCCAGTCGATCGCCCGCGCTCTGGGGCGGAAGTTCGAGCGCATGAGCCTCGGCGGCATGCACGACGAGGCGGAGTTGCGCGGGCACCGTCGCACCTACATCGGCGCGATGCCGGGCCGCCTGATGCAGGCGATTCGCCGCGCCGGCGCCAATAACCCGGTCTTGATGCTTGATGAAGTGGACAAACTCGGCCGCGATTTCCGCGGCGATCCGGCGGCAGCGCTTCTGGAAGTGCTCGACCCGGCGCAAAACAACAACTTTCGCGACAACTATCTCGATCTGCCGTTCGATTTGTCGAAGGTGTTCTTCATCACGACGGCGAACTCGCTCGACACGGTGCCGCGCCCGCTGCTCGACCGCATGGAGATACTGCGCCTTTCCGGTTACAGCGAAGAGCAGAAGGTGGAGATTGCCAAGCGCTATCTGCTCCCGCGACAGTTGCAACAAAATGGTCTGACCCCCGAAAAGCTCAACATTCCCGACGAGACGGTGCAGCGGATCGTGAACCGGTACACGCGTGAGGCGGGCGTGCGCGACCTCGAACGGAATCTCGGGCGGCTCGCGCGCAAGGTTGCCCGGCGCTTCGCCGAGAATCCGGAGCACGCGCCGGTGACGCTCGGCCCCGAAGACCTGACCGATTTCCTCGGCCCCGAGCGGTTTCGCATCGAACGGGCTCGGCAACACCTCCAACCCGGCGTCGCGACCGGCCTAGCGTGGACGGAAGCGGGCGGCGAAGTTCTTTATGTGGAGGCGAGCCTGCTGCCCGGCAGCAAAGGGCTGCGCTTGACCGGCCAGCTCGGCGATGTGATGCGTGAGTCGGCGCGGGCGGCGCAGAGCTATATCTGGTCGCACGCGGAGCAATTCGGCATTATTCCGAAGTTGTTCCGCACCGCCGGCGTACACGTTCACGTTCCCGCAGGCGCCGTGCCGAAAGACGGCCCGTCGGCGGGCGTGGCGATGGTGACGGCGTTGGCGTCGCTGTACACCAATCTGCCGGCGCGCAACGACACGGCGATGACCGGCGAAATCACGTTGACCGGCCTGGTGCTGCCCATTGGCGGCGTCAAGGAGAAGGTGCTGGCCGCCCGACGCAACGGCATCCGGCGCGTTATTCTGCCGCGCGACAATGCGAACGACTTGCGCGAGTTGCCCGACCACGTGCGGCAGGAGATGGAGTTCATTCTCGCGGAGCGAATTGAAGATGCACTCCAGGCGGCGGTTCCTGGTTTGAGCGAACGCCTGCACTCGCTGGCGCTGGCATAACCTGCTGACATCGCTCACGCGGCGGGCGTGAAGCCCGCCGCTCGCCATTATTGGGAGGGGGGGAACGATGTCTTACGATCCCGCGTACTACGAAGCGCATGCGCCGCGACCGCGGCCCCGGACATCCGCATGGCCGTTCTTGCTGGCCGCCTTTCTGCTCGTCGTTCCGCTGATCTTTCTAGCGTACTGGTTCTGGCCCGGTCAACGCCCGCTCAACGATCCGACCGCCTCCCCGCGCGAGATCACGCCGCGCGGCGAGCTGGGCGCCGACGAGCAGGGGACGGTCCAACTCTTTAAGCGAGTATCACCCTCGGTAGTCCACGTGACGAGCCAGAACACGGAGGAATCGACGGAAGGCACGGGCACCGGTTTCGTTTGGGACGATCAGGGCCGAATCATTACGAACTACCACGTGATTCGAAATGCCGACCAAGCGGTGGCGATCTTGCCGGACCATTCGAGCTGGCGCGCTCAGCTCGTCGGCGCGTCGCCGGACAACGACCTTGCCGTGTTGTACATCGGCGCCCCCAAGAGCCGGCTCCATCCCATCGAGGTCGGAACCTCACATGATTTGCAGGTAGGTCAAAACGCTTTCGCAATCGGTAATCCCTATGGTCTCGACCAGTCGTTGACCAAAGGCATCGTCAGTGCGACCAACCGCGAGATTACCTCCGTCACGCGGCTGCCGATCAAAAACGTGATTCAGACCGATGCGGCAGTGAACCCTGGGAATTCGGGCGGACCGTTGCTCGACAGCGACGGCCGGCTCATCGGCGTCACCACGGCGATTTACAGCCCGTCCGGCGCAAACTCCGGCATCGGCTTCGCCATCCCCGTCGACACCGTGAATCGAGTCGTGCCGGAGCTGATTCGTGACGGCAAGATCATCCGGCCCGCCCTCGGAGTCGTCCCGGCCGACGATCAACTCGCGCAGCGATACGGCGTCCAGGACGGGGCGCTCATCTACAAGGTGGCTGCCGATAGCCCTGCGTCCAGGGCCGGATTGCGGGCGACGGGCGTCACCCGCGACGGCAACGTTCAAGTGGGCGACGTGATTCTCGCGATCGACGGCGAACCGATTCACTCGGGACGCGACGTGTACTCCGCGTTCGCCCTCCGCAAGGTCGGCGACACGGTGACACTCACCATTCTCCGCGATAATCAGCGAATGGAAGTGAAGGCGACGCTTGCGGGAGTCGGGTAGAGCATTGCGCAAGCGGAGCGACTTGCCGCGGCGGTCGCGCGCCGGCCGTGATTTCGCGCGCGCGCCGAAGAACGAACGCACCCGGTTTTGAATTGACACGTTTTTCGCGAGCGCGTAGGCTCTGGATAGCATTCCTTTTGTTTCAGGGGGGTGTCCACCCTTTGTTGCAGGCCAACTCCCGCCTTCCCCGGCCGTTCGCGACAAGGCTGCGTGGACCAGAAAAAGGAGTTCGTCATGTTCACGCTTCGCGGGTCCCGCCTCGGGACCACCTGCGACGGCGGCTCGCGCCGCGACTTTCTCAAAGTCGGGGCGCTCGGTCTTGGCGGCCTGATGCTGCCGGACCTGCTGCGGGCGCGGGCTTTCGCGGCTTCGGCCGGCAAACCCACCAAGAACACCGCAGTCGTCTGGCTCTGGCTGGGCGGCGGCCCGACGCACGTCGAAACCTTCGATCCGAAGATGTCGGCGCCGAAGGAGTACCGCAGCGTCGTCGGCGCGGTGAAGACGTCGGTGCCTGGCGTCGAGATCGGCGGGGTCTTTCCAAAGATCGCCGAGAACGCCGACAAAATGGCGTTCGTGCGCTCGTTCGCGCACCAGAACTCCGGGCACGGCGGCGGCACCCATTGGGTGATGACCGGCTACGACTTCCCGCCTGCCGACAACGGACAACCGCCGATCAAGCCCGGATTCGGCTCGATCCTCGCGCGCGTTCGCGGGGCGAACAACCCCGCGACCGGGCTGCCGAATTACGTCCGACTTGGCGGCATTCTCGGCGACGGCCCTGCCTGGCTCGGCCCGGCGTACGCCCCGTTCGATACCGGCGGCGCGGCGCAAACCAACATGAACATGAAGGTGACGCTCGACCGGCTTGCCGACCGGCGTTCCCTGCTGAAAGAGTTCGACTCCATTAACCGCAACATCGATAAGAGCGGCCTCCTCCACGGACTGGACAGCTTCGAAGGTCAGGCGTTCGATCTGATCCTAAGCCGCGCGCGCGAGGTCTTCGACATCAAACGCGAAGAGCCGCGCATCCGCGATTGGTACGGGCCCGGCCTGGGTGAGCAACTGCTGCTCGCGCGAAGACTGTGCGAGGCGGGTGTCGGTTTCGTGACGCTGCACTACGGCGGCTGGGACATGCACGGCCAGATCGAGCAGGGGATGAAGAACCTGGGACCGAAGGTCGACCAGGCCGTCTCGGCGTTCGTGCGCGATTGTGCGTCGCGGGGGCTGGACCAGGAGATTCTGCTCGTCATCACGGGCGAGTTCGGCCGCACGCCGCGGATCAACGGCGGCGCCGGCCGTGACCACTGGGCGCCTCTGTCAACCCTGGCGTTGGCGGGCGGTGGGCTCAAGATGGGGCAGGTCATCGGCGAGTCGAACTCCAAGGCCGAGGTGCCGAAGTCGACTCCTATCACGCCCCAAGACCTGATGGCGACGGTCTTCCACGTGCTTGGACTGCCCGCCGATCTGCACTACAAAGACCCGACCGGGCGGCCGACGCCGATGATCGACGGCGGCAAGCTCATCGCGGAATTGGCATAACCGTGATTCCACGTTTAGCGGCGGCGCGCAGAGCCGCCGCTAAACGATTCTATTTCGGAATGGTCTCGACGGGCCCCGGTTCGGACAGACCGGCCTGGGCGTCGCCCGACCACGACGTCGGCATCGTCCCACCCGCATAGACCCGCACATCCACGCGCTGAGCCTTGGACAAGTCGATCCCCTCCGCGGCCAGATCGAATTCCAGCCGAGGCTCCTCGCTGAGCTGCACCGGAAGCCGCACCGTAAAGGTGCTGCCGCGCCCCAACTCGCTTTGCAGCGTCACCTCGCCGCCGAGCAATTTCGATAACTCGCGGACGATCGACAGTCCCAAACCCGTGCCGGCGTGCTCGCGGGTGAGCGGGTTGCCCGCCTGCCGGAACTTCTCGAAGATCAACTCCTGATCTTCCGGCGCGATGCCGACGCCCGTGTCGCTCACCGTCAACGTGACGTGCGTTCGGGTCGCGTCTACCTTCAGAATCACCCGGCCGCCTTCCGGCGTGAACTTGATGGCGTTCGACAAGAGGTTATTCAGAATCTGCTGCAATTTGCCGACGTCTTGGCGCAGTACGGGAATATCGGGCTCAATTTGCGAGCGTAGATCGATGTTCTTCTTCTCGGCGAGCGGCCGGAACATCGCCAGCAAACCTTCGCACACGTCACGCACGCTGAACTCGGCGAGGTGTACTTGCATCTTGCCCGCTTCGATCTTGGCGAGGTCGAGAATATCGTTGATCAGGTTCAAGAGCCGCTCACCGCTCGTCTTGATGTTGGTGACCCAGCGCTGCTGTTTGTCATTGAGGCCGTCGCTGCCGTTGAGCACGTCGCTAAACCCAAGGATGCTATTGAGCGGCGTTCGCAACTCGTGGCTGATCGTGGCGAGGAATTCGCTCTTGAGTCGGTTGGATTCGTAGAGCGCGAGGTTCGCGCGCGCCAGTTCATCCACCTTTCGATCCAAGTCGGTATTCACCTTCCGCCAACGGTCCTGCATGCTCACCAGATTGCGGAGCATGCGATTGAATGCGTGACTGAGATCCTCGAATTCATCGCCGGTCTGGATTTCGCTGCGGACGTTCAATTCACCGGCCGAGATGGCGTCACTGACTTCTTTCAGGTGCTTCACGGGTTTCACGATCACATAACGCACGATGAGATAGCTGCCGCCCATGATGAGGAACGTCGTCACGATGGCCGTCGAAAGGAGCACCGCCCGGTTAACGTGGACGCCCTTTTCAATGGCGTCGATGGGCATGCTGATGTGGACCACGGCCATCAGATCGTTCTCCTCCAGCTCCTTGATCGGCGTCTCCTTCGCTTCCTCGCGCGCCAGTTGACGGTGACATTCCAGACACGACCGGCTCGCGCGAATCGCGTTGTAATAGTGAAACTGCCCCTGTGACGTGACGAGTTTGTTGTCTTCGAGTTTCTCGCTGTCGGTGAGAAACTCCTTCAGCAACGACTCTTCCCTCAAATCGCCCGGCTTGATGATGCGGTAGGTGTAGCGGCGCAGCGCCGTCTCCCAGTGGTCTTCCCACAAGGACTGGAACTCGTCGAGAGCCTTCTGGCGATCGGTATCGAGGTGTTTCTTGACGATGATCGGGTTGACGAGCAGCCGGCAGCTCGTCTCAATCTGGTCGTAGGCCAGTCCTTCCGTGAGGTGCGCGTAGAGCCAAAAGCTGCCGAACATCAGCAGCAGCGTGATGGCCCCGAACAGGAAGTGGCACTTCCGCTCGAGGCTGGTTTCGCCGAGCAAATGTTTGAAGGCCCGATACGACATCGTTCATCCTTAGCGTCGCTGGCATTTCGGACAATAGTGCGTCGAGCGTCCCGCCAGACGCACCCGTTCGATCGGAGTCCGGCAGCGTGGGCACCGTTCGCCGGTTCGCCCGTAGACGCGGAACTGATCCTGGTAGCCGCC
Organism: Gemmataceae bacterium; assembly: GCA_041499805.1. Lineage (GTDB taxonomy): Bacteria > Planctomycetota > Planctomycetia > Gemmatales > Gemmataceae > JBGQKZ01. The sequence continues at coordinate 12,290 of JBGQKZ010000084.1, read as the reverse complement.
TTTCAAACCCGAACCGCCGACGTAATTGCGGATGGTGGAACCCCGCAGGTGGATCGCGCGGTCCAACACCGTCGCAATCGCATTGCGCAAGCGCTCCGCGGCTGTCCGATTCAGCGCGCACGCCAACGTCGCGGGGTGCAGCTTCGCTTCGAACAACGATTCGTCGGCATAGATGTTGCCGACGCCGGCGACGACTCGTTGGTCGAGGAGCACGGCTTTCAGGCTGCGGCGGGCGCCCGCGAGCCGCGCGCGCCAGTAAGCCGCATCGAGATCGAACGGCTCGGGGCCAAGCTTGCACTCATCGAAAAAATCGCCGAGCGCCTGTTCATCCTTAAAAAGCGTGGCGCTGCCGAAACGCCGAATGTCGCGGAAGCGTAGTTGCTCCTTACCCCGGTCGAGCGCAAACACGAGGTGCGTGTGGTTGGCGGCAGGGTGCGTGCTTGTCGTCACGGTTATTTGCCCGGACATGCCCAGGTGGAAGACGAGGAAGCGCCCGCGATCGAGCGCGACGATGATCCACTTACCGCGTCGCCGAACCTCACAGACCCGAGCGCCGACAAGTTGCGTCTCCCAGGATTGATCCCACTTGCGTCGCAATGGGTGCGGGCTCGTCGTGACGGACCGGATGCGGCGGCCGACGAGCGGGCCGCGCAGATCACGAACCACCGTTTCCACCTCGGGCAATTCCGGCACAGTTTGCGTTCTACTCCAAGAATGCTGGCGAAGAGTTCGCTTGATTATAAGGAGGATGCCCACGCGGCACTATACCGTCTCGCCCGTCGCTTGACCGTATCGAACGCCGCCTCTACCCTGGACTCTGCCGCTGAAGCCGCGCCGAGGGTCCGCATGTCCACCGCATCCGCGACTGTTCCCGACGTACAAGGCCGTTTCGGGCCCTATGGCGGCCGTTACGTGCCTGAGACGCTGATGTTCGCGCTGCGGCAGCTTACCGAGCACTACGACCAGGCGCGCAACGACGCAGAATTCCAGAAACAGCTCGATTACTATCTTCGCCAGTACGTAGGCAGGCCGTCGCCGCTTTACCTCGCGGAGCGGCTGACGACAGAAGCGGGCGGCGCGCGCATTTATCTCAAGCGCGAAGACCTCAATCACACCGGCGCGCACAAGATCAACAACTGCATCGGCCAGGCGCTGCTTACCCGGCGTATGGGCAAGCCGCGCATCATCGCTGAAACCGGCGCCGGACAGCACGGCGTTGCGAGCGCGACCGCGGCCGCCCTTTTTGGCCTTACGTGTCACGTTTACATGGGCGAAGAAGATATCCGGCGACAGAAGTTGAACGTGTTCCGCATGAAGGCGCTTGGCAGCACCGTCTGCTCCGTGACGAGCGGCAGCCGTACTTTGCGCGACGCGATCAACGAGGCGATGCGCGACTGGATGGCGACCGTCGAACACACGCACTACATCATCGGTAGCGTGGTCGGCCCGCACCCCTTTCCGATGATCGTTCGCGACTTTCAGTCGGTCATCGGCAAGGAAACACGGCAGCAGTGCATCGAGCAGACCGGCCGCCTCCCTGACGTTGTCGTGGCGTGCGTCGGCGGCGGCAGCAACGCGGCGGGCATGTTCTATCCGTTCATCGCCGACCGCTCCGTGGAGCTTGTCGGCGTCGAAGCGGGCGGCCGCGGCGTCTCCCAGGGCGAGCACGCGGCAACGCTTGGCTTTGGGCGCCCCGGCGTATTACACGGCAGCTTCAGCTATGTATTGCAAGATTGTGACGGCCAAACGGCGGCGGTCCACTCGGTTTCTGCCGGGCTTGACTATCCCGGAGTCGGTCCGGAGCACAGTCACTGGAAAGACAGCGCTCGCGTGCGCTACACAAATGTTTCCGATCAAGATGCACTCCAGGCGTTCGGTGTCTGTTCGCGCCTGGAAGGCATTCTGCCGGCATTGGAAACGGCACACGCCGTGGTTCAGGGGATGCGTGAAGCGAGCAAACGTGCAAAGCAGGACACGGTCGTCATCTGCTTCTCCGGCCGCGGCGACAAAGATTGCTTCGAGGTCGCCCGCCTCTTAGGCGAGAACATTGAGTGATATGAACCCTATCGATGCCCTTTTTCAACGCCTGCGGGCCGAGGGACGCAAGGCGTTTATCCCCTTCCTCACCGCCGGCGATCCGAGCTTGGACGCGACCGGAGCACTCCTGCATGAAGTCGTCCGCCGCGGTGCGAATCTCGTCGAGATCGGCTTCCCGTACAGCGATCCGATCGCCGACGGCGCCGTAATTCAGGCGTCGTACACGCGGGCGCTGAATGCCGGGCTGCGCATCGAGGATATCTTCGCCGCCACGCGGATGTGGGCGACGTCGCCGGACATCGGGGAGCGCGGCACACCGCTGGTTGGCATGGTGTCGCATAGCCTCGTGCATCACCGTGGCCCGCGCGAGTTCTTACGCCAGGCGCAGCACGCCGGGTTCAGCGGGGCGATTGTGCCCGATCTGCCACTGGAAGAAGCCGCGGAGTTGGCCCGACTCGCCGGTGAGAGAGAATTCAAACTGATTCAGCTCGTTACGCCAACAACGCCGCGTGAACGCGCGGCGGCAATCGCCAAACTGTCCACCGGCTTTCTCTACTGCGTGAGCGTGACGGGCATCACGGGGGAGCGTGAGCGTCTGCCGGACGAATTGCTCGATCAGCTGGCATGGTTGCGAACGCAAACGTCGTTGCCGCTCTGCGTCGGCTTCGGCGTGAGCAGGCCGGAGCATGTGCGCATGCTGCGCGACGCGGTGGACGGCGTCATCGTCGGCAGTGCGATTGTTCGCCGGCTGGAGCAAGCCGCTACACGACCGCTGGGTGAGATTGCTTGCGAAGTCGGTGATCTTGTAGATTCCCTCGTCAATGCGCTGAACGGCAATTAGGACGCGCAAGACGCCGGCGCAGTGGGAACGACTGCCTCGCTGGGGTTTCCGATTCCAATCTTTCCTATGAAAGAACGCCGCCAAATTGAGCGGGAGTTCGGCGTTCCGATCGCCGGTGAGATTCTCGATCCTTCGCAGTGGACCAACACCGCACTCAAGAAACTGCCGGCGGGCCGGCTCGACTGGCAAGCGCTCTTCGGCCGCCAGGCCCCGATTATTCTCGACATCGGTTGCGGCAACGGCCGTTTTCTCCTCGGCAGCTCCGTATGGCGTCCGGACTACGACCACCTCGGCGTCGATATTCTACCCGTTGTCATTCGTTATGCGACTCGCCGCGGCAACCAGCGCGGCTTGACAAATCTTCGCTTCGCCGTAATTGGCGGCCGTGAGCTGCTTGAGAAGCACGTCGAGCCGCAGAGCATCAGCGAGATTCACTGCTATCATCCGCAGCCATATTACGATCCGGCACAGGTACACAAACGATTGATTACTCCGGAGTTTCTGGCGCTCGTTCACGGCGCCCTCACGCCCGGCGGAATGTTCTTCGTGCAGACAGACAACCCCGGCTATTGGCGGTACATTGAGCAAATTGTGCCGATTTTCTTTGAATTTGAGGAGCGCGACCGCACCTGGCCCGACGCACCGAAAGGGCGGACGCGGCGCGAAATCATCGCACTCAAACGACGACTGCCGGTGTTTCGTGGGCTTGGCAAAGCACGCGCGGAACTGAGCGAGGCGAGCGCCGTTGAACTCGCAGCAACGTTGCCGCTGCCCGTGTTTGATGCCGATCGACGACTTCTGGAATTGGATGACGCAGAGCGACGTATCTGACGGCCAAACCGGGAGGGTCAGCGGCTCCAGCGGCTAGCGTAAGCTCGCAAGGCAGGTCAACTGGTTTGTACCGCCTCGAGCAATTCCGGCGGCGCTTCCTTGGTGCCGCGGCATTTCGGGTATTTGCTGCACCCCAAGAAGAAGCCGCGCCGGCCGGGACGCAGTTTCATCGGCGCTCCGCATTCGGGACACGTCTCGTTGACTTCCACGGCCGGCACCGCCTTCTTCGCCGGCGCCGGCATCAAGGTCTTGAGCTTCTCTTTCAAGTCTTCCGGCACCGGCTTGGTGCTGCGGCATTTCGGATAGGCGCTGCAACCCAGAAACGGACCGCGCGGGCCGCGTTTCACCGTCATCGGCGCGCCGCACTTCTCGCAGTTGATGCCGGTTTCAATCGGCTTGACGGGGTTACCCTGAGCGTCCGCGTCCACGATGTTGCGGCACTTGGGATAGGCACTGCAACCGAGAAATGGACCGCGCGGGCCTTCGCGCAGCACCATCGGCGCGCCGCACTTGGTGCATTTGTGCTCGGTCGGCTGGCTCGAGAGGACCGGCTTCCCCTCGGCGTTTAGGTTCATCGTCGTCTTGCATTCCGGGTAGCCGGAGCAGCCGAGGAACATGCCACGTTTGCCCATGCGTTGCAGCATTGGCTTGCCGCAGTTGGGGCACTTGTGTTCGGTCTCGACGGGCGCCTCGCGGGCCGGTTCGCCCTCGCGCGGCTTGATGTACTTGCACTCCGGATAGCCCGAGCAGCCGAGAAACTTGCCGGCTTTGCTGAAGCGCACGACCAGTTCCTTGCCGCACTGCGGGCACTTCTCGCCGGTCTCCTGCCCCTTGACCGACTGCATGTTCTGCTCGGCGTCGGAAAGCGATTGCTGGAACGGCTGCCAGAACTCGTCGAGCACGGCGTTGCGGCCGGCGCGGTTGTTTTCGATCTCGTCGAACTCCTCTTCCATGTGGCTGGTGAACTTCAGGTCCATCACCTTGGGGAAATGCTCGACCAGCAGATCGGTCACGATGCGGCCGATCTCCGTGCAATAAAACCGGCGTTCTTTCTGCTCGACGTAATTACGTTCCTGAATCTTGCTGATAATCGTCGCGTACGTGCTCGGCCGGCCGATGCCTTCCTTTTCCAGCGTCTTCACCAGCGACGCTTCGCTGTAGCGCGGCGGCGGCTGCGTGAAGTGCTGTGTCGGCGCCAATTCCAACAGGTCTTGCTTTTGACCTTCGTGCAAATCCGGCAGCAGAGCGTCCTCCTGCTTCCCGGCCGGCGCCAGCACCTTGCGGAAACCGTCGAACTTCAGGATTTTGCCCTGGGCCTTGAACACGCCGTCCGCGGCCTTCACCTCGATGTTCGTGACGGCGAAGATCGCCGGCGTCATCTGGCTGGCGACGAAGCGGTTGTAGATCAGCGTATAGAGCCGGAGGAAGTCTTGTGGCAGCCCGGCACGCGCAACCTTCTCCGGCGTGTAGATCAGATCCGTTGGGCGGACCGCTTCATGCGCTTCCTGGGCGCTTTTGCCGGACGTGTAACGGTTCGGCTCCGCGGGCAGATACGGTTTGCCGTGCTCTGTTTCGATCAACTCACGGACAGCGGTGAGCGCCTCATTGGAGACGCGCGTGCTGTCGGTACGCATGTACGTAATGAGGGCGACCGAGCCCTCGCCGCCTAACTCCACGCCTTCGTAGAGCCGTTGCGCGACCATCATCGTCTTCTTCGCCGAGAAGTGGAGGCGCACGCTGGCCTGCTGTTGCAACGTGCTGGTCGTGAACGGAGCATGCGGCTTCTCCGGCCGGTCTTTCTGCTCGACCTTGGAGACGAGGTAGGTCGCGCCCTGAAGCGCGGTCACGATCCGATTCGATTCTTCGGAGTTCTTCGCTTCGAATTTCTTGCCGGCCCATTCCGCCAGTTCGGCGGCATAAGCTCCCTCCGGCACGCTCAGCGTCGGCGCGTCGGCTATCGCGCCTTCCGTCGCCTCGCCGTTCTTTTCTTCTTCGGCCTTCTTTTTGGATTTGGGCTTCGTCTTTGAAGCGGCCTTCTTGCCGGTTTGCACGGCGCCTTCCGGCGCGAGAACGGCGGTGATCCTCCAGTATTCTTCCGGTTTGAACTCCTGGATTTCCTTTTCGCGCTCGGCAATCAGACGTACCGCGACCGATTGCACACGGCCGGCGCTCAACCCACGGGCCACCTTCTTGCGCAGGAGCGGGCTCAGCTTATACCCCACGACGCGATCGAGGAACCGGCGTGCTTCCTGCGCCTCGACACGGTGCGCGTCAATCGTACCCGCGTGAGCGAACGCATCTTGAATCGCCCGCTTGGTGATTTCATTGAACGTCACGCGGCGCGTCTTCTCGTCCGACAACCCGAGCGCTTCTTTCAAGTGCCAGGCGATCGCCTCGCCCTCGCGGTCGGGGTCAGGCGCTAAATAGACGAGGTCAGCCTTGGCTGCCTGCTTCTTCAAGGAACTCAGCACGTCCTTGCGATCATCGAGGTTGCGGTAGGTGGGAATCCATCCTTTTTCAATGTCGATGCCGAAGCGGGTTTGCGGCAGATCGCGCACGTGCCCCTTGCTGGCCGTGACTTCGAAGTCCGCGCCCAGGTACTTATTGATGGTCTTGGCTTTCGCCGGCGACTCGACGATGACCAGGCTCTTCTTCTTCCGCGTGGCCACGGCGTATCCTCTTGGAGTTAAGTGCTAAAGCCCACAGACAAGGTCTGTGGGCCTCCTTCACTTGCAGTTGTCAGCCGAGTAGCGGACTCGCTACAATCCCTCTTTTGGGTACATTTGCTACTCACCCATACTACACGGATTTGTCAAGTGTCAAGTCCGGGCCCCTCGGCCCGATCGACGCTTTTTGCCAGAAGTTGAGGAATCGCAATGGCTTTTCACCCGTTCCGCATGTTCCGGAAGCATCAGAAGGCGTGGCTGGCCGGCATTACGATCATGGCCATGTTCAGCTTCGTCTTCTGCAGCGGCGGCGTGGACACGGTGCTGCGCTTGTTCGGCGGCCGGTGGGCTGGCCGTGGCACGCAGAGCGGCAGCGAATCCGAGATCACCAAGCTCTACGGCAAACCCGTCACCAGATCTGATGTACAGGTAACGGAACTCCAGCGGACAATGGCTAACCTCTTCATGGCCAACGCCGTCGGCATCGCGACCAATCGGCTCGTGACAGAGATCAACGAGGCCTTCGCCACGGCGGACTCCTTTTTCCAGCGCCAGCTCCAGATGGTGCTGCAAAATCAAAACACCCGCAGTCAGATGTTCACGCGCTTCGCGCAATTTATCACGAGTGATTACCTCGATCGGATGCAGAATGAGGTCCGCCGCGATCTGTCGATGCTCGACGGTCTACAAGGCGAGCTGGACCGAACTCAGAAGACGGAACTGGCGGCAAAGATTCAAAGTCTGCGGGTGGTGCTCCAAAAGGAAGCCGCCGAGCTGAGCCGGCCGCGCAACGAGGTGTACTTTGGCGGAACCCTCACGCGCGCGGGCTGTCTCGATTTCATGATCTGGCAACACGAGGCGGACAAGCTCGGCATCCGGCTCGACGACGATGCCTTGAAAGCGGAGATCAAGCGCGAGACGCACGGGCTTCTCAAGCCGGAGGACGCCGTCGCCCTTCAAACCGAACTCCACCGCCAATATCCCAGCATGCCCGCGGACGCGCTGCAAACTGCCCTCCGTGACGAGTTCCGCGTACGCATGGCGAAACAAGCGCTCGTCGGATATGAGCCAGGCGCGGAGGCGTGGAAACAAGGCACCGTCAACGACGTGCCGGCCTCGCTCACGCCCTATGATTTCTGGAAGTTTTACCGCGATAATCGAACGACGATCAAAGTCGCGCTCTTGCCGGTGCCAGTGGACAAGTTCGTCGGGCAAGTCGCGGAGAAGCCGACCGAGGTGGAGCTGAAACGGCTCTTTAACCAATACAAGGAACAGGAGCCGTCGCCGGAGCGCGAGAAGCCGGGCTTCAAGGAACCGCGACGGGTGAAGATCGAGTGGCTCAGCGGAAGCGCGGACTCGCTCTATTACCAAAAAGTCGCGACGCTCGATTTGGATCTGACCCGGGCGCTGCTGCCGGGTTACCTCGAGCTCGCGCTGCTTCAGGAATACGATTTCGCCAAATCCGATTATCGGTTGCCGCCGCTGGGCGATCCGAATTTTGCCCTCGCCATCTACACGATGAAACCGCGGGCGACGAATGTGGCGGCGGCCGTCGGCGAGTTCCTCGGCTGTGCCGGCACGGGCGCCCTCGGCTTCAACGCGGCCTACACCTACCAGGCCGGCGCCTACGCGCAGGAAGCGAAGAATTGGGCGAGCGCCGTGGAAAAAGAAGCCAAGGATCGGGCCGTCCACTTGGCGCGGATTCTCGCGAACACCGATCCGTTCACGGCCGCGGCCGCATTGGACGCCGCCAACCGGAAGGATCGGTATCTGCCGTTTGATGCGGTCAAGGATCTCGTCTTGGATCGGATGCGGCACAACGCGGCGCAACGAGTTCTGTTCGAAAATGTGGAAACAGTTCGCAAAGAGCTGCTCGCGAAGCGGTCGAAGCCAGAGGAGGTGAAGGCCTATATTGAGAAAGTCGTGAAGGAACTTGGCTTCAGCAAGCATGCACAAACCGAAAAGTTGCGCGATCGCTTCGACATCGGCGACGATCCGGCGCTTAAGCCGCTCAAGGACGAGTATCTTCGGCAGCGCGCCACCGATGATCCGCGCGGCCGCGGCTTCGCCAACATGTTCTTTAGCGGGACGGCCAGCCAGCACGCCGGCCTTTATGACGGTCAGGAAATGAGCTCCTTGGATTCCAACGCACCGATTCTCTATTGGCGCACCGAAGACAAGCCGGCCTACGTGCCGAAGTTTGACGAGGTGAAAGCCAAGGTCGAGGCCGCGTGGAAGTTCCAGAAGGCCCGCGCCCTGGCCAAGAAGGCCGCCGACGATCTCGCGGCCAAGGCCAAGGACGCCAAGGCCGAGGCGACGAAGGTGCTGACCGAGGAAGCGTACAAGCACCCGGATCGCGGCCTGGTTTTCGAGTTGGACAACGTCGCGCTGCTTCTGCCGAAGAAACAGCCGTTCGAGGCGGCGGAGCAATACGAGCCGTACCGTATCCCGGAAACGCAAATCGCCTACCCCCGCCCCAACATGCTCGAAAAGTTCCTGGCGCTCCGGGAACCGGGCGAGACGCTCGTGACGTCGGATCGGCCCGATGCGATCTACTACGTCGTCGCGCTGGTGAAGCGCGCGGCGCCGAGCGAGCGCGAGTTCTACGATCTCTACCGCCGGACGCCGACGTTCGACACGCTGCGCGCGCGGCTGGAACAGGAGCGCCGGGAAGACTACGTCAAGACGTTTCTCAGCCACCTCCGTGCCGAAGCCGGCGAGGTGGATTCCGAGGGCAACCTGGTTGTCGCGGAAGACCCGCGCAAGGGCGCCGACTCCCGCTCGGACGAGGGATGAGAAGGCGAACCACGTGAACCGCGGAAGACACGAAACACGCCAAGAAACCATTGAAGAGCGTGCAGCCGAAATGCTGCACGCTCATTCTGTTTCCCGATTCGTTTCCTTGGTCGTTGCTTGGTTTGGTTTCGCGCGTGTTCGGTGGTTTCTTCTTTGTGTCTCTTTGCCTCCGTGGTCAGCCGCGTAGAATGTGGTAGAGCCGTAAGGTCCACTCGGAGTTTTTTCCATGCGTTACGCCGTCGTTATTGATGCGATTCGGACACCGATCGGTCGGGCTCATCCGGAGAAGGGCTATTATCGCGATGTGCGGGCAGATGATCTGTCTGCCGACTTGATGAAGGCTCTTCTGGAGAAGACGGGTATTCCCGCGACCGAGGTCGAGGATGTTCTGTGGGGCTGCGTCAAACAGCAGGGGGAGCAGGGGTTCGACGTCGCCCGCATGGCGACGCTGATCGCGGGGCTGCCACTGGAGATGGGCGGCGTGACGGTCAATCGCAACTGCGGGTCGAGCTTGCAGGCGATCAACCAGGCGGCGCAGAGCATCGCCGCGTCGTGCGAAGACGTGCAGATCGCCGGCGGCGTCGAGCACATGGAGCACTTCCCGATCGACGCCGGCTACGATCCGAATCCGCGCTACTTTTATCGCCATAGTCCCGCCACGCTCAACATGGGTCTGACGGCGGAAAACCTCGCGCTGCGCTACAAGATTCCGCGGCAGGCGCAGGATGAATTCGCGTTCCGCAGCCATCGTCTCGCGGCGGAGGCGACCGACTCCGGCGCGTTCAAGAATGAGGTCATGCCGACATGGGGCCGGGATGAGGAAGGCCGGCGAAAGGTGCTCAGCGAGGATCAGTGCATCCGCCGCGACACCAGCGTGGACGCGCTATCGAAGCTCAAGCCGGCGTTCATGCCTGAAGGCGGCACGGTGACGGCCGGCAACGCCAGCCCGGTCAATGTCGGCGCCGCCGCGGTGCTGGTGATGTCCGAGGAGCGGGCGAAGGCGCTGGGCCTCAAGCCGAAGGTGCGCATTCGCTCGATGGCGGTTGCCGGCGTCGATCCGTCGGTGATGGGCATCGGCCCCGTGCCGGCGACGCACAAAGCGCTCGAACGCGCGGGGCTCAAGCTTGAGGACATCGATCTCATCGAGATCAACGAAGCGTTCGCGGCGCAGACGTTGGCGGTAATCAAGCTGCTGAAAGCCAACCCGGAAAAGGTCAACGTTCGTGGCGGGGCGATCGCGATTGGCCACCCGCTCGGCGCCAGCGGCGCCCGGATCGCGTCCACGCTCATCCATGCGATGGCCGCGCGAAAGGCGAAATTCGGGCTGGCGACGATGTGCATCGGCGCAGGCCAAGGAATCGCGACAATCTTCGAGAGCGTGAACTAACCGCCAATCCGTCACTACGAACTCACCGCCGCGACTTCGGCGACGGCCGCCGGAGCTTCCGTCGGGGTCGAAGGGCGCACCGGCGCCGCGGCATCCTCGTAGCCGTACCGATGGATGATGTCGCCCCAACGACGGGTAATCTCCTGCCGCAAATCCGGCGCGATCGTGTCATATCGATTCGTTTGATAGCCCGCGTTGCGTGTCAGATACTCCTCAATCCGCGGGCGGACTTGCTCGAAGTTGTCGAGGTCAAGGCGTTCGTACAAGAGTTCCATCTCGCCGAGCGGATCGCGAACCAGATCCTCATAGCGAATCTCGTGAAAGCGCCCCAGCGGTACCTGGGGCCGTGCTTCGTCGAGCTTCCGGTACAGCAGCGTGAAGCAGCGCAGCACGTATTCCTGTAGCCATTCAAACCGCGGCTTCTGCAAACCGTGTGTGGTGTAGAGCGACTTCCACAAGTTCATCGTGGAAGGAAAGACGACATAAGGATCGCGGACGATGTGGACGAACCGTGCATCGCGAAACAGTTCCAGCAATGTCTTCACGCGGCACGTGTGCGTCGGCGACTTCAGCACGAGCCGTTTCGGATTGCGCAAAGTAATTCGCTGCAGGAAACTGTAGAACGACCGCTTCCAGCGCTCGCGGGCCTGGGCGGAGACGCCTTCCAGGTCGAAGTATTCCGTGTCTTGCGGCGGATGATTCGGAAAGGCGATGGTCAAATACGGCGATGGCTCGCCCAGCATGCACAGTGCGAACTCATCCTCCTGCGGCCGATCCCAGCCCGCCGCCATGTTGTCCATCGGCCGGCGTGACGGCATGAGGAAACGGAAGAGACGCGTAAAAAGCTTCTCGGTCAGCAGAAAATGGTTCGGCTCCAGGCACTCGTAGGTTGTCGGATATGAGTGCCGGTCGTCCAGAATCAGCAGCTCGTGCAAAAGCGTGGTGCCGGTCCGCCAATGCCCAATGATGAAAATCGGATCTTCGCGGATTACGGTGCGGCGAATGCGGTCGCCGTAAAACGCTTCCTGAATGAGCCGCAAGACGGTGTGTACCAGACTGACGATCGTGATGATGAACGCGATGTAGAGGTGCCGCGGATCGACCGCCAACCGGTTGCGGACGAGCAAGCGCGCCCACGCGAAAAAGTCGCAGCCTTCCCAGATGCGCGGCGCCCATTCGCGTCGGCCGGAGCATGCGCGGCTTGGAGATGCACCGGCCGGTGAGTTGTCCATTGCGCTCCTCTCGCTGAATGGCCTTCATAGAGAAGATAGGCCGACACACCACTCCGGCCAGTGGCAGGCGGACTGCCAAAAATGGATAACAAACAGAACACCCCAATAGGGCAAAACGGATCGATTCCCAATCTCGATGTTAGTCATTTTCCGCGCCGGAACGGGCCGTCGTAAGGCGAGCGGGAGGAGATAATCTACCTTCCGTCCCGCCTCGCGGAGCGCGGCGGCTACCATCCGCTCGCCTACCGCCGCGGCTAATGAAACCGACCGATAACCACCGTTAACCACCGGAAAATCAAGAAAGTCTCAAAACGGTGGTTATGCGTAGACTCCTTCGCAGTAAAAGGTTACGTTGACAAATCGTAACTTCCCAATAACCCTGGAAAGAGGCGCAGCTGATCGCTCCGTCTGCTTGTATCTTATCAGGGATGGCGAAGGGACTCCCCGCACTTCCGGACATTCCAGTAGAGCAACGAACGCCGTTGGTCGAGGCGCTGCTC
>JBGQKZ010000083.1:0-30064 GCA_041499805.1 Gemmataceae bacterium | reverse complement strand
GCGCCTCGACCAACGGCGTTCGTTGCTCTACTGGAATGTCCGGAAGTGCGGGGAGTCCCTTCGCCATCCCTGATAAGATACAAGCAGACGGAGCGATCAGCTGCGCCTCTTTCCAGGGTTATTGGGAAGTTACGGCGGACATCCATAAGCAACTGACAATGAAGGAGTTACGATCAGCGATGGGTCTTGAATTGCCGGTCGATTGGGGTATCTCTCGACGCAAAGCATTACTGATAAAGCATAAACGGGGAATTGCCGGTTGAAAAACCGGAAGAAAGCGACAACGCTCTTTACGCCGCGGTCAGTTCATTCGTGGCGGCGGTCCGGCAAGCCGGACCCCCGTCGCTCGGCTTGCGGGGCCTGTCGGCCGCTACGCAAATCGGGCCGTTTTTGAACCAGGCCGAAAAGTGACCCGCGTTTGTGCGTTTCGTCAGCGGACGGCGATGAACTCTGTGGAACGCAATGGCCGACCCTCAAGACTTTGAACCGGGAGATTATCATGTCACGCTCTTCACGTTTCGGAACCGTGCCGGGAATTCGTTCACGGTCGCGTAACGTGCGTCGCTCCGCCGCCCGCCGGCTTGGACGCCTTCCGTTGTGCGTGGAGGCCCTTGAGAGCAGGCTCGTTCCTTCCACGGTGTCGGTTCAAGGAGCCGCGGCAGGTCGTCTGATTGACGCCCCGCCGCTGGGTGTCAATCTGACCTTCTACGATTACAACCTCAACACACCGGAGACGGCCAATCTCGTTAAGGCGTCCGGATTGAGCCTCTTCCGCATCTCGAACGGCTCTGGTACGGAAGGCGACTTGCACTTCGATCAGCCTGAAAACGAACGTCCCGGCTATGCTCCGCGGCCGCTGAGCGCGGCGCTCCAGGCGGTGCAGGACTTCAACGGGACGGCGTTGGTGACGGTCAACTACGGTTCCGGCAGTCCGCAGGAGGGTCTCGCGTACCTGGCGTATCTCAACGGGCAGGTCGGCGACATGACCGCCATCGGCTTCGGCCCGCAACCGGGCGATCCGCTGTTTACCACCAATTACACGGCGAAGGACTGGCAAACGGTCGACTTTTGGGCACGGCTGCGTTCGGAGGCGCCGTTCAACGACGGCAGCCGAGAGGATGCGTTGCGTATCAATCATCCGCAGCCGTTCCATTTCAAGTACTGGGAGATCGCCAACGAACAATACTTCGGGCCGGAGTATGGGCCGGACGGAATGGCGGTGGATAACCACAGCTATCCGGGCGGTGCCTCGCCGGCCAACCGCGCGCAGCTTTACGTGACGTTCGCCAAGCAGTTTTCGGACGCGGCCCACGCCATCGACCCAACCGTCTCCGTCGGCGTGGATGTGGGCAACCCCGACGTTAACGACCCGAATCAACTCATCGCCCAGTGGACCAAGTACGTGTTGCTGTCGAGCCAGGCAGAAGGCTTCACGCCGGGATTCCTCAGTGACCACATTTACGTCTTCGGCGATCAAGTCGTGGATGACGCCACGGTGCTGCACAGCGTCGATGCGCCCCATCCCGAGTTGACGCTGGACAAGGGGCAGACGGACTGGGTGACCCGCGCGGCCGCCTACCGGGACGACCTGAACGTGTTGGGCGCCGCGGGCGCGAGCGTTGAGCTGCTCGCCACGGAGATGAATTCCTATCCGTCCAGCAACTCGAAGCAAATGACGAGCCTGGTCAACGGCCTGTGGTACGCGGACTCGATTGGCAGCATTCTCCAAACCGACTATCACGAAGCGCTCTTCTGGGATCTGCGCAACGCGTATCAGACATTCGCTCCGAATGGCAACTTGTACGGCTGGCGCGACGGCGGCGACGAGGGGTTGCTCGGCTCGCCCCAAGGCGGAAACGGCACGGCGGACACCCCGGCGATGGCCGGCGGCCCGTCGCAGAACGACGGCGCCAACGTGCGCTATCCTTCGTACTTCGCGGCCGCGCTGGCTTCGCACTTCGTTCATGCCGGCGACCGCATCGTCCCCGCCACCGTGGGCAACGACGATCCCAACTTGACCGCGTATGCCGTCAAGCAAGCAAACGGGCACCTGGCCCTCTTGCTCATTAACAAGGAACCGCCCGCCGATCCGAACCAACCCGCCCAGACCAAGTCGGTCTCGTTTCAGGTCGCCGGGTTTGTCCCAACAACCACTGCCCAGAGCTGGCAGTACGGCAAGGCAGAAGACGATCAGCAGAAGAATACCGGCACGTCGGACATCACCGCCGACCCCAACGTTCCGCTGCAAGTGAACAACCTCGGCGGCATGGCCAACTTTTCGATCGACCTGCCGGCCTACTCGATGACCGTGCTCGACCTGGCTCCGGACGGCGGCGGACAACAACCACCACCCGTCATCAGCACGGTAGCGCCGCACTCCGGCAAGCCCGGCGACACCATCAACATCGCCGGCTCAGGTTTCATGGGAACGACGGTCGTCCACTTTGGAGCGGTCGCCGTGACCACTTTCACGGTGCTCTCCGACGGCGAGATCTCCGCCACGGTTCCTAATGCCGATCCCGGCACAAGCGTGGAAATCACCGTCACGACGCCGAACGGCGACTCGGCCCTAACGGCCACGGACCACTTCGTCTATCAAGGCGCGCCGACGCACCCCGGCCAATTTGCGTTCGATGTGGCGGCGCGTACCGTCGCCGAGTCGGACGGCGTCGTGACGGTTGCCGTCGATCGCACCAACGGCAGCGACGGCACGGTGACGGTACACTTCGCCACGAGCGACGGCTCGGCGCAGGCGGGCGTCGATTACGCCGCGGCGGATGCGACGCTCACCTTCGCGCCCGGCGAGACGCAGCACGACATCGCGATCCGTTTGCTCAACGATGGCCAGATCAAGCCCCAGCAAACCTTCATGATTTCCTTGACCAGCGTCGACGCCGGCAGCATCGTCGCGCCGAGCCGGGTCGTGGTGACCATCGACAACAGCAACGCGACCGACAGCGAAAAGTACGTCAGCCAGGTCTACCACGACTTGCTCGCGCGTGGCGTTAACGGGGACGGCCTGGCTTACTGGAGCAACCTGCTCGACAGCGGCGTCGATCGCTCGATCGTCGCGCGGGAGCTGTCGCACAGCCCCGAGTATTACCAGACGAACGTCATCGTGCCGGCGTACCGGCAATTCCTCAACCGCGCCGCCGATCAGGGCGGCCTCGACTACTGGACCGCCCAGTTGCAAGGCGGACTGACGGACGAAAAGATGCAAGCCGAGTTCCTGGCGTCGGACGAGTTCTACGCGATGGCCAACAACAGCAACGCCGACGTGCCGCCAACGCCCGCGAACGATTGCCGTTGGGTGGATGCCCTGTACCAGTCGTTGCTCGGCCGCGCACCCGATCAAGAGGGTGAAGATTTCTGGACCGATCAGTTGCAAGGGAACCAGGCGAGGGCCCAAGTCGCCAACGGCTTCACCGGCAGTACCGAAGGGCTCACCGATCGCGTGCAGCAAACCTACCAGCGCTACCTGGGGCGCGGCGCCGACGCGGGTGGACTCGCCTTCTGGCTGAGTCAGTACGGGAACGGCGCCGTGAACGAAGACATCGTCACCGGCTTCATCGGCTCGGACGAGTACTTCCGCGGTGCGACGGCGTGAGTGGAACCTTCACTCGGGCAAGCCGGGCGCGGCGGCCAGAGAAGCGCTGCTCATCGGATTGCCGAGGGCGGCGTAAAGCCGGAACTGGGCGCTACTGTATTCAACCAGCGCGCCGATCAAATCCTGACGGGCTGCATAGAGTGAAGTGACGCTGTTCAGAACCTCGATGGGCCGCGCTTGTAGGTTTCTGGTGCGGATAAGATCGAGTTGGTAGCCTTCGAGGGCAATCGCGGCGCGTCGCCTGCCAATTTCTATTTCTTGCCGCCGCGCGAGACATTCAGCGCGGGCATCCGCGACCTCGCGGCGGATGCGATCGATGACCGCGGTGCGCTTGGCTTCCGCTTCGTACACCTGCGCCCGCACGCGCCGCTGGATGGCACGATTGCCAAAGCCCAGGTTCTGCAAGGACCAGACGGCCATCGCGTCAAAGTCCGTCCGGCCGTCGAAATGTCCAAAGTTACTATCCGCCTGGTTGCTGCCGCCGCCGAAATCGCCGGCGCTGTAGCCCAGGATCACCAGCGGCACGAACGGGCGGACCTGTTCCTGCTTGAGTCTCATCGCGTTGGCCGTCACGTCGGCGCTACGGGCGCTTACCTCCGGGCGATTGGCGACGGCGACCTGCACCAGGTTTTCCAGATCCTCCGTTGGATCGATGAGCTGGAAGATCGGCAGGGGAGCACCGGGGCCGTGGAGCCCGAGGGACGGGTCCATGCTCAGCAGACGCGCGAGTTCGGCCGCGGCTACCGCGACCGCTTCGGCCGCGCTTTGCTCATCGGCTTGCAGGAGCGCTGCCTGGGTCCGGGCACGCTCGGCGTCTCCTTCACGACCTAGACCGGTGCGCGCGAAGTTCGCGGTTAGTTGGACGACGGCGTCGAGTTCCTTTTGGCTCTGGCGCACGGCCGCGAGCCGTGCTTCGGCGCCCAACAGAGCGAAGTAATGCGTGGCAACGTCGAGCAACACTTCGTTGCGGGTTGCCAACGCATCGAATTGTCGGCCCACGACCACCGCGCGCGCGACCCGCGGCGCGAACACCGCGTCGGCCACCTGGGCGATGACGTTGGCCCCTGGTACGGTTACCGTTCCTGTCCCGATCGCGTGCGCCCCGAACCCCGCGTAGAGCGAGCGGCGGTCCACGTCGCGGATGATGCCTCGGGCCGAGAGTAGATTGCCGTCATGCCAGTTAAAGCTCGTGCCCGCGTTCAGGGTGGGCAGCACCAAGGAGCGTGCTTCAAGCAAGGACGCGAGGCTTGACTGCACTTGTTCTTCCGCCAAGCCGATCGTCGGGTTCTCCACACCTGCGATCGCCAACGCGCGATTGAGGTCGATGGCATAGTTTTGCACGGCCGTCTCGCCGACCGCGCCACTTTCCTGCGTCGAGGAGAGGGCGGATTTGGGACTCTCGGACGGTTGCGGCGCGTCGGCAGCCGGCGGCTTGGCAGCGGCCGCGGCTTGGTCGGCGGAGCCGTGGCCGCATCGCGGGGCCGCCAGCGACTGGCAGCCGCAGGTAAACGCGAGACCGAGCGTGAGGCAACGGACCGCCATGCGTAGACGGTTCTCGTCGCACCGCCTCAGAAAGTTGATCTCCTGCCTCATACGAATGCCAGTCCTTGTTCCGCTGAATGTTTACACGACACGGGCCGTTGCAGCGCAAGTCCGGTGTCGGGTCAGGCGCATGGCGTGCGTGCTCTTGTCGCCGCACGCCGCCGTCGCGTTCAAACTATTTCGCGTCCGGTTCGGGCGCCGGCGCCAACGTCGCGGGGATCGGCCGCGCGAGCGTCTGGGCGGGCGGTTGTCCCAACGCCACGTACAGCTCGAACTGCGCTCGGTTGTAGTCGATGATCGCGTCGAGGTACGTGTAACGGCTGCGTCCCAGAAGGCGGAGACTGTCCAAAACCTCAATCGGCAAGCCCACGTTATTCCTTGTGCGCCTCAAGTCTTCTTGAAAAGCGCGCTGACCGGATAGAACGGCGCGTTCACCCGTCTCGATTTGGGCGAAGCGCGCGTGGGTACGGGCACGCGCGACCGCCACCTCGGTTCGGACACGGTCCAGCACTTCCACCTCCCGCCATTGGTTGCTGCGCACGTTGCTCCTGGCGAGGCGGACCAGCGCGACGTTGCCGACGCCGAGGTTGCGCACCGACCAGTAGAGCACGGCGTCGAAATCCTGTCGGCCGGCGAAGCTGTCGAACCGCGGCTGGCGCAGCACGGCGCCGTCCGCCTGAAGAATGCCGTTGGACGCGAGATTACTGCCGCCGCCAAACGTGCCCCCGCTGTACCCGATGATGAAGTTGGGGGAAAACGGCAGCAGCTTGGCCCCCTGCAATTCCAGGAGGGCGGCACGGATTGCCGCCTGTCTTTCGCGCAGCTCCGGGCGCTGCGTCAAAGCAATCGTGAGCAGCTCGGGAAGCGGAATCGGATCGGGCACGATCGGCGCGGGCACGACCCACCCGTCGATGGCGTGCAGCCGCACCGACGGGTCCAGATCGAGCAGTTGCGCCAGCCGCGCGGAGGACCGCAGAACGTCCGCCTCCGTGTCCAAGACGTCTTTTTTCCGCTGCTCGAATTCGGTGGCTGCCCGGTCGGCATCGGCCTGCCGTCCTTGCCCGGTCTTGGCGTAGTTGGCGGTTACGCGGGCGACTTCGCGCGCTTCTCCCAGTGTCTGTAACGCGATGGCACGGGCGGCTTCGGCCCGCAAAAGGTCCAGGTAGCCCGTGGCGACGCGCAGCAATACGTCGTTGCGAACGGCATCGCTGGCGAACTCCCGTTGGCGCACGACCTGCCTGGTCACGAGCGCCGCGAAGATGACCTGCGAGACATTCCCATCCCAGACGATGCCCGGAATATTGACGGTGCCGCCGCCGACGGCGTTGGCGCCGAGACCCAGGTAGAGCGAGCCGCGGTTCACCTTTTGAATGACGCCGGTGGAGCGCTGCAAGGGTCCCGTGTGCGTATCGTAGTTCGTGCCGAGGTTGATCGTGGGAAGAATCTGAGCGGCCGCCAGTTGCCGATCGGCAACGGCCTCGACCACGCGTTCCCGTGCCAGCAGGATCTCCGGGTTTTGCACGCCGGCGAGCTGGAGCGCGCTTCCCAAATCAATCGGCTTGGTGGGGCCTTCGAGCAGCGGTGAAGCCGCGGGCGTCGGCGCTGGAGCGTCCTCAACCGGGCGTGGCGCCGGCTCCGTCCGTGGCTTGGGCGGCTCCTCCGCGGCAAGCGCGGCGGTTGCAAACGCCAGCCCGGACAAGAGCAGAGGGGTCGTGCAGCCCAGAATCCGTCGTGTGAAGCGCATAAGTTCCTCGCAATGCATCCTGCGTTACGGAGAAACGACGGCGTGCTGACGAGCAGGCTTCGGTCACTTCAGAGAGCTTCCGTCGGAAAAGTTCACCTATCTGCCGCAAACTCCGAGTTCGCGCGAGCGGCGCATAACCACTTTGGCGGCGCTCGAACCGTTCTATTGCGTACCTTCGGCAACTTCCGCATTTCGCGATGAACGCAACCCGGGCTCGGGTCTGCGTCCGCGGACGTGGCCCGCACAAGGGAATCGATTTGACAGCCTGGGTAGGCTGCATAGCCTCGCCGCCATTCCGGGACTGTCCGGAAGCGGGACAGGACCTTTGAATTCAGAGGTCCCGTCGCTTTCCCTTCGGACCGCTTCGACGCATTCGCTTTGCAATCCAAAGGTGTTAGGGCTGCGCCGCGACTTCGACGACGCCGAACATTCCCGGACGAAGGCGCTGGGTCCCTTTCGGAATCTCGATGCGCACGCGAGCCTGGGCGGTACGCGTCTGGCCTGAGAAAACAGGGGAAATCAAAGTGACGCGCCCTTCGTAGCTCCGCTCCGGGAGGGCATCCATTCGGACGGCGCACTTTGTTCCGGTGTGGATGCGCTCGATCGCGTTCTCGGGTATTTCGATGACGGCATCGAGTTGATTCAGATCGGCCAGCTCACAAAGACTCGCCGCTCGACCCGCTGCCGAGTTCGGCCCTACCTCGTCGCCCACGTCCACATGCCGCGCCAAAACCGTTCCGTCGATCGGAGCACGGATGTCAGCGCCGGCCAAACGAAGCTCTGCCTGTTGGACAATCACTTGTGCCTCCGCCACGGCCGCCTTGGCGACCGCGGAGCGATCATTGTCGGCTTGCGTTCTTAGCGATTCGTACCGAGCGGCGAGCCGCCGGGCTTCCGCTTCGTTCGTGTGCAGTTGGCTTTCCGCCTCGTCGAGAAGCCGCACGTCGACGGCGGCCCTTTTCACCAGATCCCGCATCCGTTCCGTTTTCTTCCCCGCGTACGCACGGGCGGCATCGGCGGCGTCGGCTTCCGCCTGAGCCTGCTTGAGGTCTTGTTCGCGGGTCTTACCATCCATCTGTTGCTGACTCAACGCCGCTCGCGCCCGTTCGACGCCGGCCCGCGCCCTATCCACGCCGAGTTTGTATTCGGCGCTGTCGAGTCGAATCAGAACCTGACCGCGCTTCACGGCGTCGCCCTCATGGACGAGCACCTCGACCACCTGGCCAAGCACGCGGGGACAGACGCGGACGGTGGCCGCCGGGACAAACGTCGCCGGCAACCGCAGCCGCCCGGCTTCGGCATCGCCGCCCGCTCGCTTTAACTTCGTCGTCTCGGCTTTTTGCACCAGCGCGACGCCGCCCGGCAGCGCCACGGGCGGCAACGTGCCCGGCGGCAATTCGGGGATTTGGCCGGCAAGAAGGAGCGCCGCACAAGCGCTCACGGCAATGGATACGCTCGCATGCATGGTTCACCTCCAACCGCTGGGATGCGACAACACTTCTCGGGAATCTTTTGCCCGGAGAAGTCAAGCGCTCACGCCGCCCAAGGCTTGTTGATCGCCGCCATGGCGCGGGCTGTCCGGAATCTCATCCTCGTCCTCCACCAGGGGTGTGTCGCGAACCACCAAGGAGAACAACGCGGGCACGACAAACAACGTCGTGACGAGGCCGGCCAGCAAGCCGCCGATCACGGCCCGACCGAGCGGGGTGTTTGCTTCGCTGCCCCGCGCCAAGCCCATTGCCATCGGCAACAAAGCAAAGAAGGCGGCCAGCGCGGTCATGACGACGGGCCGCACTCGGATCGAAGCGGCCTTCAAAATGGCCTCCGTCGGCGACAAGCGCTCGAGCCGCCTTAGGTTTTGCGCGAAATCGACAAGGAGCACCGTGTTGGAAACAACGATGCCCACCATGAAAATGATGCCGAGGAGCGATTGCACGTTCAGAGCGGTCTTCGTGAAGTACAGCATCAAGACGACGCCGATCAGGCCGATCGGCACCGCGGACAAAATCACCAGCGGCGTCAACCAGGAGCGGAAGAGCGCCACCATCAAGAAGTAGATGAGCAGGCTGGCCAGAATAAGCCCGACACCGAGGTTCAGGAACGTATCTTGCATGCGCGAATACTCGCCGCTGAGAAGGACTTTGCTGCCCTCCAACGTCTTCTTGTCTTTGGCATCCGGGTCATACGGCGCCCAAACGCCGCGGCCCTTGGGCTCGCCAAACTTAGCGACGACCGCGGCAACGTCATCGGCCACATGCCCCAGGTCCCGGCCATGCACGCCCATCGTCAAGTCCATGGTCGGCTGGAGATCGGTGTGATTGATCTCCGCGGGAACCTCGGCCGGGTAGACCGTCGCCACGTTGCGCAGCGGAATCGAGGTTTTCTGGACGGGGCTCGTGATCGGCACATCGAGCAGCGTGTCCACGGATTCGATTTCTATTTCGGGATACTGCACGCCGACGTAGTACTGGTTGTGGGTGATCGGATCGATCCAGAAGTTGTGTTTGTTGAATTGGATGCTGGAGTTCAGCGCGGCCACCAGATTCTGCATGACGTCCATCTGAGTCAAACCCAAATTGGCGGCTTTCGCCTGGTCCACCTGCACCACATATTGCGGATAGTCGAGGCGCTGAAGGATTCGGCAGTCGACCACGCCCTTGATCTGCTTGACCTCGCGTTGAATCGCCTGCGCGACTTTGTGAGCCTTGCGCTGATTCTTGCCGGTAATCCGCACGTTGATCGGTGTGGACTTCCCCTCGTTCATGGCGCCGCGAATCATGCCGCCCGCATCGAAAGCAAATTCAAGGTCGTCAAATCGAGGCGATGCCGCGAAACCTTCGCGCAGGGCTTGCACGTATTCCTGAGCGGAGTGATGCCGCTCCAGGTGCAGTTGCACCTTGACCACGGTGTCCATCGGGCCGGCGTTCGGCGTGTATGCGGCGGACCAGTCGGCCACCACGCCAATCTCGCTGATCAGCGTTTCCAGGTCGTCGCCGAGTTTGCCCCGGACAAAGTTCTCGACCTCGGCGATGCGCTTCTCTGTCTCCTCGATGCGCGTCCCGGTTGGGGCGCGGACGTACATCTCAAAAGCGCCGGCGTCCACCTCGGGGAAGAACTCGCGGCGAAGACGCGCGCCGAATACGAGCAGCACCGCGACGAGGAGTCCGACCGCGGCGACCACGACGAGCGGCCGCATCCGCATGACGCGGCCAAGCAGCCACACGTAGGCCGCGATGAACACGTTGATGAGTCCTGCCCAGCGCGCAAAAACTTGACCGAGGAGGCTGCGCGGCGGGAGATTCTCGTGCGCGCTGCGGTGGTCGTAGTCATTGCCGTGGATGGCGTCCGGTTGGTGGTGTGGCTTCAGGAACAACGAGCACAAGGCGGGGACGAAGGAACGCGAAAGGATGTAGGCCGCCGCCATGGAAAAGCCGACCGCCAGCGCCATCGGGCGGAAGAGAAACGTGCCCATGCCCGGCATCAAAGCCAGCGGCGCCAAGACCAGCAGCGTGCAGCAACTGGCGACCAGCTCCGGCATCGCCACCTCACTGGCGCCGTAGAACGCCGCCTCTTTCGGCTTGGCGCCCAAGCCGAGGTGGCGGTGCGTGTTCTCCAGGCAAATGATCGCGCTGTCCACGAGCGGGCCAATGGCAAGCGACAAGCCGGCCAGCGTCATCACGTTAATCGTGTTGCCCGTGGCGTACAGGCCGATGGTCGCAGCCAAGACGGAAATTGGGATGGTGAACACGGCGATGAGCGTCATCCGCCATTCGCCGAGGAAAACCAAGATGACGAGAGAACAGAGAATGGCGCCAAGGATGCCCTCTTCGGCCAGGCTCTCGATCGCATGGCGCACGTACACGGATTGATCCATGACCAGCTTCAGGTCGATGTCATTGTGCGTAAGCTTCGCCTTCATCTCGTCGAGTTCGTCGCGGACGCCATTCACGACGTTAAGGGTGCTGGACCCCATTTGGCGGTAAACGGGGATATAGACCTGCTTGCGGCCGTTGACGCGCACGATGTTCGTCTGGATCAGGCTGGCGTCACGCGGATCGGCGACGTCACGGAGGAAGATGGTCCTGCTGCCGTCCGTCTTGACCGGAATATCGCCCATGCGGTCGACCAATTCGTACATCGAATTGGAATCGAGGGCGTAGTCGGTTTTGCCGAACTTGGCGTCGCCGGTCGGAAGGAAGATGTTGTATTGGTCGATGGCCCGCATCAAGTCGAGCGGCGACAGGTTTCGGGCCTGCATTTTCTCGCGGTTCATGTAGGCGAGAACGGCGCGCAGCCGGCCGCCGTAGACAACCGGCGCCACGGCCCCCCGTACACCCATGATGTAGTTCCGAACTTCGTAGCGCCCGGTGTCATACAGGATGGACTCTTTCTCTTTGTCGCTGTCAAGCGCCACCAGGCAGACGGGGGTCGTGCCGGTGGGATCGAACGGCAGAATAACGGGCGGCAAGGTGCCCGGCGGCAGATTGGGGATCGCGGCCGAGGCGAGCGAATTGGCCTGCGTGAGCGCGCCGTTGGGGTCGATGTCGTCACGAAAATAGTTGCGGACAATGCTGGCGCCGACGATGGAGCGCGATTCCTGTCTGAGCATGCCGGACGTCTGGCCGGTCCACCGTTCCATGCGGTTGGTGATGTCGTTTTCCACATTCGACGCCGGCATGCCTCCGTAGAACGTCAACACCTGCACGGCCGGGCTTTTGAACGCCGGCAGGATGTCGATGGGGATCATCCCCAGTCCCATGATGAGCCCGCCGATGAGGAGGATCGTGAACACAAAGACGATGACGGCATGCCAGTTTCGGAGGGAAAAACGGATCAACCCGTTCATGCAACCCTGCCTTCTTTCTTGCTTTCGTTTGCGGGGTGCGTGCGCTGCTTTCTGTTCCGGCCAGAGCGTGTTTCAAAAAGTATCGGGAACCTTGCGCGGGCCTGCTCGAATCAGGCACTTAGCGGTGCGCCTGCTCGTTCACGTCGTTTTCAACGATTACGGGGGAGCCTTCGCCGATTCCCGCGCTAGGATGAGCGATCACTTCGTCCCCCTCCTTCAGACCCTTCAGAATGCCGACGAGCAAGCCGTTGTCTGATCCGAACTCAACCGCCGTCAAGCGGGCGACACCGTCGTGTACGACAAACACATTGCCCTTGCCTTCCGTCTTGGACACCAGGCAAGAAGAGGGAAGCGACAGCATCTCCGAGTGATCGAGCAAAATGGTCACGCGGCCGTACATTCCGTGACGCAGTCGCCCGGTGGAGTTGGGGACGTCAATTTCGACGTGCATCAGCCGAGTCTGTGGGTCTTCCGACTGTGCCAACCGCGAAAGCTGGGCCGGGAACTTCTGGCCGGGAAGGGCGTCGATTTCCACGGTTGCTGGGTCGCCGACGTCCGCGTAAGGGACGTCTCGGTCCGGAATCTGCACCACTACGCGAAAGAGATCGGTCCGCTGAACGGTGAACAGGGGCAAATGGGTGCCGCTCTCGGCGGCCGCGCGGACGTAATCGTGGACGAAGAAATTGCGCTCCGTGATCACGCCGTCGAACGGGGCCAAGATGGTGGCGAACTTCACCATGACCTGCGCTTTCTCTAGTTCCGCCTGTGCGACCCTGACCTCGGCGCGCGCCTCGGTGGCGTCCGCCTTGGCCTGGATTACCTTCGCGGCGGCGGCCGCAAGATGCGCACGTGCGCTATTTACGCCCTCGCGGGCTGCGATCTCCGCCTCGCGCGCCGCATCCCGTTGCTCGGTCGTCTCGTCCACCAGTCGCTCGTCGATGCTCTTGAGCGCGAAGAGGTCCCGCATCCGGTGCAGCTGCTGCTCACGGAAGCGCAGCGCGGCCGCCTTGCTCTTGGCGAGCGCTTCCGCCTGGGGTACGGCCGCTTTTGCCGCCTCAAGGTCGGCCTCCGCGCTGGTGATATGGGCCTCCATTTGTTCAACGCGGGCCACGGCCTGTTCCACGGCGGCCTTATGTCGTTGGACCTGTTTGTCCAAATCGGGCACATCCACCTCGGCAAGCACCTCGCCCTTCTTTACGCGGTAACCGATGTCGATGTCTTGCTTTTTCAGGTAGCCCGAGACGCCCGCGTAGAGTTGCACCGATTCGAAGGCCTGGACGGTGCCCGGCTGAGTCGTCACGCGGTCCATGCCGCCCTTCTTGGGCAGGACGACATCCACGTGAATCGCGGGTGGGCGCTCCGGCTCGTTGCGGCTCTCTTGCTGTTCGGCGTCAGCGTAGGGAAGCCCGCGCGTGAACCAGTATCCGGTGCCGATGCCGCCCAGGAGCACCAACAGGACGCACATCATGCCCGGTTTCCACCAGCCTGTACTACGTGGTTCACCCACAGCACACCTCTTCGAACGATTGGATTTGCTCGGTTTGGATAACGCGACCGTTTCGTGCTTCGTCAGACGCTTGCCATCGGCTCGACCCTATCCCGACGACGCTCGCTGCGGATCGGGAGCGCGATCTCCGCATTGGGCAACGCAAAGAGTGTGCGCGACCGACACAGGTCGAGTAGATCGCTGTCTGCTTCCCAGCGCATGCGGCGCCGCCAGCCCGACGTGCAACGTTTCTCGACGAACACATGCGTGCAACGACGCCAGCGAGCCAAGGATGCCACCGCGGCGCCAACGTCCTGGCCGGCCACGAGATCAAAGTAGGCGGGCACATCCTCTGAAGCA
The DNA here is from genome assembly GCA_041499805.1 of Gemmataceae bacterium. Lineage (GTDB taxonomy): Bacteria > Planctomycetota > Planctomycetia > Gemmatales > Gemmataceae > JBGQKZ01. The sequence goes on along the minus strand of JBGQKZ010000083.1, from coordinate 16,479 downwards.
ATTGTCTCCTCTGCACGCTGCTGCCGCAACTGCGCCTCGCTCATACTATGCCCGAAAGACAGCACGACGATGGTCGCCTTGAGGGCTCGGCAGATCCGCAAGGCCGAGAGAAGGAACGGGCTCCCGGCATCCTCATGCTCGTGAACGATCAGGACGCGCGACGCCGACTGCAGTGCCGAGGAGCAGAGGAGCACGGGGCTCACCGCGCACTCCGCGGCTTCCCGCAGCAACCCATCGTCGGAGTCCACGGCACTGAGCACGCGCAGGTCCGTCCGGGTCTCTGTGCCGTCTTGCGCATCGGCAGCCGGCGCGAACCCTGGGAACGCCACGCATGAAACGCCTTTCTCGGAACAGGCCGCCACGCATGCGCGGACGGTCTTCTCCCAGAACTCGGAGCGGCGCACCGTCGTCTCCGACCCATCTCGGCCGAAGCGACGGTCGGTCGGGCATAACGGCTGCACGCGCGCTTGCAGAGGCAAGCCCAGGCGGGCCGCCCATTCCAAGCCATGCGCAAACGCACCCGCTTCGGGCGCCAATGCGTCCAGCCATACGGATACTTGTGTTAATACCGTTTGCATGACGCCTCTGGCGGTCAAACGACTTTTGAGTTCGCATCGTCCAATACTTGGTGCGCCCGTTGACCGTCCACCGCAACGGCGCCGGTCAGCAATTCACTGCGATGCACCGCAATTGACTTCGGCGCGGACACGCCAAGCCTTACCGCTTGGCCCCTCACTTCCAACATGCGAATCGTCACCCCGAGGCCGGGCAGCACGATTTGTTGGTCCGCCTTTCGACTGAGTACCAGCATGGTTGCTCCTTGCAAGAGTTGCGTTCCGTCGCCGGGGCTCCGTCAAAAGCGCTTGGTCAGCGGGTTGCATTGCCTCTTCTCCGTGCCGGCCCCATTGGACCGCCTCGGTTCCAGGTTCCGTCGATCACATGGCGCGCGTTCCGAGCGGGTTGACCCTGCCATTTGCAACACTTGTGCCGGACGGCGGCTTGAATGTCGCGGCGTGCGCAAGTGACGGTATACCTGGAACTAACGTCTGCTCGACTATTGGTCGTGCGCCGACGAGCCGCGTGCGGCGTGCTGTGCCGCCGGGTTTCTCGGCGCGCTTTCATCCCAGGCGGTCGGTTTTTACCCCATGCCGGCGTTACGGATGCAGCGAATTCGGGCGAACGGCGCGGCTTGGAACGGATCGCTGGATCGCGTGTACCTCACGTCGGACATCGGAAGACGTGGGATTAGATGCTCCGGAAACTCTTGAGAACCGTTTCGTCGGAAATACCGTTTGCCGATCGCGCAGCAGGCCGTTTTCGGCACGCGGATTGCCAAGTGATGAGCGCACAATCCCTCGGCTGGCCGCGACCCCGTGTCGAACGCAGCCGCTTCTTCCCGGCAATTTCATGGAGGTTCAATGCCCTGACCCATGGTAGGGATGCGTGCGCCGTGCGTCGGCGCTTCGCCAAGGGCGAGAGGAGTTTTTCGATGCCGAACGCCCCACCCCGAACAACGAGGCCCCGTCTCCAAGTCGAACGGTTGGAGGATCGGACCACCCCTTCCACCGCGCAGTATGTTGCGGGCCTGTACACGACGGTGCTCCATCGCGCGCCCGCCCCCGCGGACGTGCAAACCTGGGTGGCCGTGATCGACAACGGCGTCCCCGTGGCCCAGACGGCCCTCGCATTAACCACGAGCCCGGAGGTCCGCGAGCAAGCGGTAATCGGTGATTATCAAGGACTGCTCGGCCGTTTGCCGTCTCCGGCCGAGGCGGCTGCCTGGCTGCCCGCCTTCCAGGCCGGGTTGACCGAACCGCAGGTGAGCGCTCTTTTCATGGCCTCTGACGAGTATTTCCAGCGGAACGGCGGCACGGCACAAAGCTGGCTGACCGGCGTCTACCGCGATTCTCTCGGCCGCGCTCCGGATGCCGGCGGTTTACAGAGTTGGGAACAAGTCCTGCAAAGGGCCACGCGCGATGCGGTGACGCTCGCCATCGTAAACAGCCAGGAGTCGTTGGGCCGGGTTGTCTCGCTCGCGTACATGCAAGTGTTGGGACGTGCGCCGGATGCCACGGGCGCCGCGTTCTGGACGGCGGCGCTCGGTCAAGGGCTGGCGCCCGCAAATCTCCTCGCCGTGCTCGCCAGCTCCAATGAATTCATTACCCGCGTGGCCGGAAACCTGGATCCCATTACGCCCGTTTTCATTCCGGCCCAGCCGGTCTTCGTGGGCGACCCGTTCTTCGATCCTTCCGCTTTCTCTCCCGGCGTGGATTTCAGTTTCGGGTTCGATCCGTTCGGGTTTAGCTCCGATCCTGGATTCTCGGATTGCGGCTGCGGCGGGTTTGACAGCGGGTTTGGCGGCGGTTTCGACGGCGGCTCCGACGGCGGCTTCTAACCAACCATTGGGAAGAGTTGCGTGCTGATTTAAAGGAGGACTATGATGCGTTACCCAGTGGCAACAGCCTTGTTCCTGGGCGGGACACTCGCCCTCTTCGGCTTGTGTACTCCGCAGGCCTCGGCCCACGATTGGCGCCACCACCACGACTATGGCCTTGGCGCCCACGACTTCGTGCCGCACTGGCACACGTACGTGACGCCGTATGGATCGTACAGCGCCTACGGGCTTGGTGCCCACGATTTCGTGCCGCACGGTCATTTTTACGCGCCGTTCCAATACGGCGGCTATAACCCGGCGCCCGTATGGCCGTACGCCGGCGGGCCGGCCTACTACGGTCCGCCGTCGTATTTCTACCGCTATTGACCGACTCTCCCGGCGACGCCGTGCTGTCCCGGCGCGGCGTCGCCCTGTGTTTTCCGCTTAATTCTGGCCCGGTTCGGCGACCGCCGGTTCATCGGTCAAGATGCGGTCCACTGCCATTCCCAGAGAGCGCAGCTTGTGGCGCACCGTCGCCCGGTTAAGTCCGAGGATTTCGCTCGCCTGCGCCTGATGACCGTGTGTTCGGCGGAACACCCTACTAAACAGGACGCGCTCCACCGCTTCGACCACCTTCCGGTAGATGTCGGTTTCCCCGCGGTCGAGCAGTCCGTCAATAAATGGGCTTAATTGCAGGCCCTCGATTGCCGCATCCGGAGCGGCAGAGGCAGGCTGCAACGTCCGGAGATTGTCAGGCAGGAATTCCGGCAGCAGCAGATGTCCCGATGCGTTCAGCATCGCTTGCTTGATGGTGCTTTGGAGTTCACGGACGTTGCCCGGCCAATCATAGGACTGCATCAACTCCAAGGTTTCCGGAGCAAACGCGCGCAGGTCAAGGCTCAGCTCGCGATCGAACCGAAACAGGAAGTAGTGGGCCAATTCCGCCACGTCGCCAAGACGGTCGCGTAAGCGCGGGACCTGGATGGTCACGACCTTTAGCCGGAAGTAGAGGTCTTTGCGGAAGCGGCCCTGCTCGACGAGCTTCTCCAGATCTTGATTCGTGGCGGTGACGACGCGGACTTGCGTATGCACCACCTCGTTGCCGCCCAGCCGCTCAAAGCGCTGCTCTTGCAGGACGCGCAACATCTTCGCCTGGAGCGGCGGGGGCATGTCGCCGATCTCGTCGAGGAACAACGTGCCGCCGTCGCACTGTTCGAACTTGCCGATGCGCCTGCGGTTGGCGCCGGTGAATGCGCCGGATTCGTGACCGAACAGCTCGCTCTCCAATAAGTTTTCCGGGATGGCCGCGCAGTTGATCGCCAGAAATGGCTTGTCCGCCCGCCGGCTGTGGTGGTAGATGGCCCGCGCGACGAGTTCCTTCCCGGTGCCGCTTTCACCCAGGATGAGCACGTTCACATCCTGCGGAGCGATGCGGCCGATCGCCTTCGACATCTCCTGCATAACGGGGCTACGGCCGACAATGCGGTCGCCCCCCTCGTCCGCCGGCAACACCGCGGGCACACGCATGAGGCGTGCGGCCTCGAAAGCCCGTTCCAGCAGTTGGCTGAGCCGTTCGAGATCCACCGGTTTCACAAGGTAGTCGAACGCGCCTCTCTTCATCGCCTCGATCGCCGTCTCCGTCGTGCCGTGAGCCGTGATGAAGATTACGGGGCGCTTGCGGTCGTGGGCGAGGATTTCCTTGAAGAGGTCCAGGCCGGACGCATCGGGAAGTTGCAGGTCCAGTACAACCACATCCGGGTTGTCTTGGCGAAACGCCTCGCGTGCCTCGGCGGCGGTGGCGGCGGTGAGAACTTTGACGTCGCTGCCGCCAAAAACACGCCGAAATGAATAGCGCACGCTCTCTTCGTCGTCGACGACCAACAGGCTAGGCATGGGTCTCTACACGTGGGTTAAGGTTGCCGGCGAGCTCGGGAACGCCTCCCGATGAGGCCACGCTGCCGCGAAGTCCTTCTTGCGGGTCTCTGGGAAGCCGGATGGTGAAACACGCCCCGCCATCCTTGCGGTTCTCTGCCGTGATGTTGCCGCCGTGCTCTTCAATGATTCGGCGCGAGATGCTGAGCCCGAGCCCGGTGCCGGTCGGCTTGGTCGTGGTGAAAGGCGTGAACAGGCGGTCGCGGACGTCCGGCGCGATGCCGCCGCCCGTATCCTCCACGCGCACGACCAGGCCGCTCGCCGCGGCAACGTCCAAGGTGACGTCCAAGCGCCCACCGAGCGGCATCACGTCCAACGCATTCAGGAAGAGATTAACAAGCACTGTCCGCCACTGCTCGGGGTCGACGCGGGCCGCGACCGGTCGGTCGGGAACATGGACGGCGATCTCGACCTTCTGCTGCCGCGCGCGCGCTTGCGCCAGCTCCACCGCCTGGGCCACGATTTCGCGCAAATCGCAGTTTCGCCGCTGGGGCGCGGGCGGCCGGGCGAAGTCGAGGAAACCTTGTGCCGTGTGCTCCAGGCGCGTGACCTCACGGTGCATCACGCGGAGATCGTCGAGAGTGATCGGGTTACGGTTTTGGGACCGCAGCGCGGATTCGACGAGCATTTTGAGCGAGGTCAGCGGATTACGCACCTCGTGAGCGACACCGGCCGCGAGTTGGCCGACGGCGGCGAGCTGCTCCGCCCGAAGCATCTCACTTTGGTGGCGCTGCTGACGCTCGCTCACTTCCTCCACGCGCTGCACGACGTGTTGCAACTGGCGGTCGAGACTTTGCAGGTCGCCATCGGCCTCGATGCTGACGGACGCCACGTCTTGCTCAAGTCGATGGGCCATGTCGCGTACGCGCACGCTTAGCTGGTAGATCGACCGGCTCAAACCGCGCGCCATCCCGTATCCCGCGATAAGCCCGCTCAGGGGGCCGACGAGCCCAAGGAGTATCATCGTCCATTTTGCCTGGTTCGCGACGTGTTGGCTTTCCTCCGAGGTCTTTGCCATCGCATCCTTGTTGAGCAGCACGAGTTTTTGGGAAGGATCGACCACGTGCTTCACGGGATGAGCGTCGGCGAGGCGGGCCAACTCGGCGCGCGAACCCCCTTGCACCGCGTTCGCCAGGAGTTGATCGGTCTCCCGGTGATACTGCTGATAACCTTCGGCAATGTTCGTTACCTGCAGCCGTTCCTCGTCCGTATTCGTCGCTTCACGCACCTGCTGCAACGCCACTTCGATGTTTTCGTGATCGTCGTCGATGAGTTTGCGGCGCGTGCTGCTTGGATCCATGAGATACAAGAACGAATGGAAGCGGAGCTGGCGGACGCGGATTTCAAGTGCTTGGGCAGCCTCCAGACTGCGCACACTTTCCGACAGGATGCTGGCAAGATTCGTCTGTAGCCGGTTGACGTACCAGGCGCTGGCAAGGCACGTGCCGAATAACAGCAGTCCGATAAGGACGGCCGGTGTTGTGACCTGGATCAAGATACGCCGGTTCATGACTTCCTTCGTTGATTTGCGCCGCGACATGCCGAGCGGGTTCAACCATTATATCCCACTGGTCAGCGATTCGTCGGGTGCTCGAGCCTGCGGCCCCACTCCACGACGGCTACTTCTTGCCCGTCTGGGTCAAAAGCTCGCCAAAACATGCGCCGAATAGGGAAGCGAGAGCACCTACGGCGGCGGAAGCGCGTGCCGCAGGGCTTCTCGCCGCGTCACGGAGCAATTCTCTCGCCGCATCCGGACCGGCGCACGGTTTACCCGGCAACGATTGGCGCGGACGCGGCCCGGAGGAGCGTTTACGAACGCCGTTCGGCGTGCGGACACGGCGCGAGGAAATCGAGGAAGAGACGGGCGGCGATTGGCAACACGCGGCGCTGGTCCCACACGAGGAACATATCGCGCTTCAAAGGGAGGCCGGCCACCGGCAAGGCGCGGAGTCGGCCGGAGTGCAGCTCCTCTTCGACGACCTGGGTGGAGAGGACGGCCACGCCCAGGCCGCGCAGCACCGCTTCCTTGATCGCTTCGTTGCTGCCCAATTCCAGGGTCACCCGCACATCGTTCGGCGATTTGCCCGCTTGTTTCAGCGCCTGTTCCAAGCACCATCGGGAGCTGGACCCGCCTTCGCGGACGATGAGCGGTTGCCGCAAGAGCTGGTCGACCGACACGCGCTTCCGCCGAGCCAGGGCATGGCCGGCGGGAACGATGAGAGCCATCTGGTCGCACGCGACCGATCGAAACTTCAGGTGGGGGCTGTCACCCTTGCCGCCAACGAGGCCGAGGTGGGCGCGCCCGTGCTCGACGCAGTCCAAGACGGTTTGCGTGTCGCCAACGGTGGCGCGGACGCGGATGTTGGGGTGTTTTTCACGAAAGGTCGCCAGCGCCGCCGGCAACAGATGCTCACCGGGCACCGAGCTGGCCGCCAGGGAGAGCTCGCCGGTGACTGGGGCCCTCTTCCCCGTCAGTTGCTGACGCGCCTCCAGGTGCAGAACGTGAATACGCTCGGCGTAGTCGTGAAGTCGCCGACCGGCCTCGGTGAGAAAGACATGCCCGCCTTGCCGGCGAAACAGGGAAATACTCAGGGACTGTTCCAAGGCGCGAATGCGTTGACTGACCGCCGCTTGGCTCAGGCCGAAGGCCTGAGCGGCCGCGGTGAAGCTGCCAAGCTCGGCGGCTTTCGCGAAAGTCTCCAGGTGCGGCAGCGGCTTTTGCGGCATGGGGCCGGCGTCACCGGGGGTAAGAGACGGCGACTGCATCGTAACGCGGACGTCCCAAGGCGGCAATGCATGCGGGGCGCTGCTTGACGGCCACGTCCGCAAACGGCGCCATCTACTTAGATTTCGACAATGCATTCTCGCGCTCCATTTCGTTGCACAACGGGGTCCGGGTGGGTGTGCAAAGAATCACAGGTACCCGCGAGCGCGTCGCGCCCCTTGTTCGTCGCCTTGACACGGCCAACGAAATGAGAACAATGATTGCTGGGAGAACCCATGCACCGGCTCCGAAAACTAGCCTTAGCTCTGCTCGTTTGGCTCACGGCGGCGTCAACGCTTCTAGCCGGCCTGCCCCGTTTTGAGTGTCACTGCCCGAACGGACGAGTGAAAGCGAATTGTCTCGGCGCGGCGCCCAAAAAGGGATGTTGCTGCGGCGGCGAATGTTGTGGCAACGCAGATGCTGCCGTCCAGGGCGATGCGTCGAACCAAAACGCCGAGGTCACGTGTTGCGCTCATTCCACACCGAAGAGCGTTGCGAAGTCCGAACGGGCCGCCAAACTTGCCACGACGGGGTGCTGCAGTAGGTTCGCTTCACTACCGGCGCCGCGCGTCTTGTCCGCCGGGGCTACGGAAGCCGTTTCAGGACTGTCGGCGGCGCCAGCGAACGAGCCGCCGCCTGCACGTGCGTTAGCGGCAGACTACCTCCAATTCCAAGAACATCAGCGGCCGCCACCGACCGATCTCGTGATCGCGCTCCAGCACTTCCTCATTTAGGCCGATCTTCTTCTCTTCGCCATGTAACGCCGGAGAGGCTGCGCGCTGCGGCCCAAATCCGGCCTCACAATTCTTGAGTCGCCGCTCTCTTGCAGGGCGGCGCGAAGGACGCCGGTTCGTTCACAAGGTGGGACCGCGCCGGGGTTTTCCTCGGGCCCAGCGCCCACCTTGCGGGAGAGCAATCATGGCGGATCGTAACGACGATTACGAGGACGGTCCGGGCGCAGCACGCAGCGGCGCGCGTTCCGAGCAGGCGCACGGCTTCTGGTGGAAGGTCTGGTTGGTCGTCAAAACCATTCAGGCCCGCCTGCGCTTCGTCGTGATCCTCATCGCCATCGGCGGGGTCATCGCCTATTGGGACACGCTCGTCGCGTACTACGACAAATGGACCCGGCCCGCCCGCCAAGTCGACGCCGCCAGCTCGGATGTTGAGTATTTCTGCCCGATGCACCCGTTCATCGTGCGCGACAAGCCGGGCGAGAAATGTCCGATCTGCCACATGGACCTGGCGAAGCGCAAAAAGACCGCCGGCGACGCCGAGCCGCTGCCGGCGGGAACCGTCAGCCGCGTGCAGCTCTCGCCGTATCGCGTCGTTTTGGCCGGCGTGCAAACGACGGAGGTGCAGTATCAACCCCTGGCCAAAGAGATCACCACGTATGGCTCCGTGGAATTCAACGAGACGAAGGAAGCCCAGATCGTCGCCCGCCAGAAAGGCCGCATCGACAAGCTTTACGTCAATTTCACCGGCCAAATGGTCGAGCAAGGCGAAAAACTCGCTCTGCTCGATGTTCGCTACAGCCCGGAGTTGACCGTCACGTTGGAAGACTTGCTTCGGGCGCGGCAGAGCGGCGATCGGGATCGCGAGGATTCCGCGCGGAAACGGCTGCGGCTCTGGGACATCGGCGACGACCAGATCAAGGAGTTTCTCAGCACCGGCAAGGTCAGCACCAAGCTCACGATCACCTCGCCCATTCACGGCCACGTCATCAAGAAGTACCAGCGCGCGGGGAGTTTCGTCGATGAAGGAACGCCGCTCTACGACCTGGCCGACCTCAGCACCGTTTGGATCGAGGCGCAGGTCTACGAGGCGGACCAGGCGTTCCTCAAGGAAGGGCAGCCGGTGACGGCGACGACCTTGTCGCTGCCGAACGAATCGTTCACCGGCGCACTGAGCTTCCTCTACCCGCACCTGGACGAGAGCACGCGGACGCTGCGCGTGCGTTTTGAAATGCCGAATCCGGGGCACAAGCTGCGGCCCGGCATGTACGCGACCGTGAAGATCAAGGTGCTGCCGCAGCAAATCGACACGCTCGCCAAATCACTGTCCGCGGACGCCGAGCGGCAGGCACAGTTGCACCAGGGCCGCGTGCTCGCGGTGCCCGAGAACGCCGTAATCGACACCGGCAACTTGAAAATCGTCTACCGCGAGGCCGGCCGGAATACCTACGACGGGCTGGTCGTGCAACTGGGCCCGCGCATGACCCTCGCCGACAGTCCGCGTGTTTATCACCCGGTCCTTTCGGGCCTGAACGCCGGCGACCGCGTGGTGACGAATGGCTCGTTTCTGATTGACGCCGAAACGCGCCTGAACCCGGCCGCCGGCTCTATCTACTTCGGCGGCAGCGGCGGGAAAACCACTTCGGGCGGCTCGGTTCGCCCCTCCACGCCGGAAGGCGGAGAGGTCAAAGACAAAACGAAGGCGGACCTCTCCAAGCTCGGTCCCGCCGGCCGGAAGCTGGCCGAAGCGCAGCGGCTCTGTCCGATCAGCGGCAACGTCCTCGGTTCGATGGGCACGCCGGCGAAGGTGACGCTCGAAGGTGAGACCGTTTTCCTCTGCTGCGACGGCTGCGAGGAACAAGCGCTGGAAGACGCCGAGCAAACACTGTCAAAGGTGAACGAATTGAAAGCGCAGAAGCCCAAGCGTTGACTGCCAAAAAAGTTGGCAAACGATGGGGAGCGGCGGCGAGACCGGCGAGGCGGTCGGGTTAGCGCTTGACGCTCGGCGGGTTTCTGCCGCTCGCTCCCCGCCACAACACTTTTCAAGGAGCGATCGATGAAACTTGGAAATGCAGGGTGGTTTGTGGCGTTCGTCCTTTCCCTCGCATTCCTCGGCTGCAAAGACGGGGAGAGCGCCAAAGCGCCTGCCGGCGGAGAAAAGCTCTACGACATGCGTGGCAAAGTCATGTCGATAAACACGATGAAGCCGGCCCTGACCGTCAAGCATGAGGACATTCCCGGCCTGATGAAGGCGATGCAGATGGATTTCCGATTGGAAGACGCAAAGCTCCTCGATGGCATCCACGTCGGCGATCAAATTCAGGGGCAAGTGAAGAAGACCGAGTCGGGTCTCGTCATTACGCGGCTTGAGAAGCGAACCGACGAGTAGGGGCGCCAAAGCCATGATCGAGAAACTGATCGAGTATTCCATCCGGAATCGCTTCATCGTGCTGATCGTCGCCGCCGGGCTGGCGATCTGGGGCATCTACGCCGTGCTCAACACGCCGGTGGACGCGATTCCCGACCTGAGCGAGAACCAGGTCATCGTCTTCACCGACTGGATGGGCCGCAGTCCGCGCGAGATCGAGGATCAAGTCACCTACCCGCTGTCGCTCAAGCTGCAAGGGCTGGCCGGCGTCAAAACGATCCGGTCGTCGTCGGAATTCAACTTTTCGATGATCACGATCATCTTCGAGGACGGCGTTAATTTTTACTTCGCCCGCCAGCGCGTCTTGGAAAAGCTCGACGAGGTGCGCGGCAGTCCGCTGTTGCCGCAAGGCGTCGTCCCGCGACTCGCCGCGGATGCAACGGCCCTCGGCCAGATTTTCTGGTACACCGTCGAGCCCGATCCAAAGCACCCGGTCGATCCGGCCCGGCTGTGGGCGTTGAACCGGTACTACATCGTCCCGCAGCTTAACTCCGCCAGCGGCGTATCGGAGGTCGCCACGGTCGGCGGCGCTCCGGTGGAATACCAGATCGACGTCCATCCCGAAGCGCTTCGTGCCTACGGCATCACGCTCGGGGACGTTTACACCGCCGTCGCCAAGAGCAACTGGGCGGCGGGCGGCGGCGTCATCCAGAAGAACAACGCCGAATACCTCGTCCGCTTTGTCGGCTGGATCAAGGGTAAGGAAAGCATCGAAAGGACCGCCATTCGCCGGGTGCCGGGCGGCACGCCAGTCTACGTGGACAACGTCGCCACGGTGCAGTTGGGCCAGCAATTCCGCCGTAGCGTCTACGAAAAAGACGGCAACGAGGTCGCGGGCGGCGTCGTGCTTATGCGCTACGGCGAAAACCCGCTGGCCGTCACGCAGCGGATTAAGGAGAAGATTCAGGAGATGCAGCCCGGTCTGCCCGCGGGCGTGCGCATCGTCCCCGCCTACGACCGGACCCGGCTCATCGAAGGGGCGATCCACACACTCACCAGCGTGATGTGGCACGAGATGGTTATCGCCACCATCGCGGTGTTCCTGATCCTCCTCCACCTCCGCAGCGCCTTCGTCATTTGCGTGACGCTGCCGTTGGCGGTTCTGTTCTCGTTTCTGCTGATGTGGCTCCTGCGCCGGTTCGGCATTATCGACATTCAGGCGAACATCATGTCGCTGGCCGGCATCACCATCTCCATCGGCATCCTCGTGGATCAAGCCATCGTCATGACCGAGAACGCTACGCACCACTTGAAAGAGCAATTCGGCGAGCGCAAGGTCACGGGCGACATTCGCGCGCTTATCATTCCTGCCTGTCGCACGGTCGGTCGGCCGATCTTTTTCTCCGTCCTCATCATGCTGATCTCGTTCATTCCGGTGTTCGCCCTGAGCGGCCGCGAGGGGAAGCTGTTTCACCCGCTGGCCTTCACGAAGAGCTTCGCCCTCGCCGGCGTGGCGCTCATCTCCGTGACGGTCGTGCCCGCGCTCATCCCCACGTTCCTCAAAGGCCGGCTCAAGAGCGAAGAGGACAACTGGATCGTCCGCAGCTTTGTCGCCATCTACAAACCGGTGCTGACCTGGTTCCTGCCGCGCCGCAATTTCGTCACGTGGGCGTTTGCGGCGCTGCTGGTCTTGGCGGCGGGCATGTTCCCGCTCCAGGCGCTCGTAGGCCGGGGGACTTCCGACGCGGGTTGGCGGCTGGCGTTCTTTTTCGTGCTCATCCTCGTGTTGACCGTGGTCGGCGTGCTCTTTCTCCTGGACTTCATCCGACAGGTGCGCGAATGGCCTGCGGTCCGTGATCCGGCGCGGAACCAAGCTGTCGAGGCACTCTTCGCGGATCTATCCTGGAAGGCGTTGGCGATCGCGACTTTGCTGCTCCTCGGCTGGTTCGCGTACCATTTTTCAAAAATCGGCGTCACTTTCATGCCGGCGCTGGACGAGGGCAGCACGCTCGACATGCCGATTACCGTACCACGGACCAGCATCACACAGGCGGCGGACGACCTCAAGGCGCGGGATGCCTTGCTCCGCGGCTTCCCCGAAGTCGAGTCGGTCGTCGGCAAGTCCGGACGTGCCGACACGCCGACCGATCCGGCGCCGCTCGACATGGTGGAGACGTTCGTCAACTTCCGGCCGAAAGAGCTGTGGCCGAAGCGCGTCCTGAGGTATGACGACGCCGTGCGCCAGACCCGTGCCGTGCTGCGTGCGCTCGAGGAGCATGACTTTGTCGTGCGGGCGCCCCACGAAGACGATCGGGACGATGTCGTCAAGGCGGCAACACAGAAAGCGCTGGAACGCTTTGACGAGATCATGCGCGAACTCGCCCGCGCGCGCTATCAGGCGGTCGAGAGCGATCTCGGCCCGCTATTGACGCGGTCCGCCGTCGACGAGACGGTTCGCCGCATCCGGCAGACGGGCACGCTTCGCGAGCAAGCGCCGGTCGAGGAGAAGCAACTGGGCGCGTTGGCCGGGATGCTCGCTCCGGAGTTCGGCGCGTGGCTGGCGAAGAACCCCGCTCTTGAAGACGTGACTCGGCTTACGAGCAGCGTCGCCAATCGACTGAAAGACATCGGCGCGATCGACGATCCCGTCACGGCCCTGACCATCAAGGAATCTTTGCCACGGCAAGCGCTGCGGCAAACCGCCGATTTTCTCGGCATGGAGCGGAAGACTTTCGCCGGTGAAGTGTTGGATGCCGTGAAGGCGCGGCGAACGGCCCTGTGGCGGGAGGGCGTCAAGAAAGTCGATTGGGAGCTGTTCGACCAGGCCGTTCAAGGTTATACGTGGCTTGCACTGGAAGAACTCGTGAAGGCGGGCAATGATGTCGCCCTGCTCGGCGGCGCCCGCCGCGGCGCGGAGTCGGTGCGCTTCGCCGACGAAGCGGTCAAAGCCGAACTCCACAAGGAGCACGATCGGCGTGCCTTCGAGCCGTTTTTCCCGCTGACCGACAACCTGCACAAACCGTTCGCGGATCGCGTATTCCTGTGGCAACGGGAGAGCGGGCCGAAAGGCGACCTTGTGGACGACGAATTCGGCCGCGTCTTACAGGTGCCCGGCTGGACCAACATCTTCACGCAGCCCATCATCAACCGCATTGAAATGCTTTCCACCGGCGTCCGCACCGACATCGGCGTCAAGGTCTTCGGTCCCAATCTCCCCGCCATCGACCGCGTCGGCAAGGAGATCGAGCTGGCCTTGAAGCCGATCGACGGGGCGCGCGACGTCGTCGCCGCCCCAGTGATGGGGAAGGGCTATTTGGAGATCGACGTCGACCTTGAACGGGCCGCGCGCTATGGCGTCAGCGTTGAGGACATTAAGAACACCGTGGAAGTCGCCCTGGGCGGCCAAGCAGTAACGCAGACGGTCGAAGGCCGCGAGCGCTTCCCTGTCCGCATCCGTTACCCGCGTGCGCAGCGCGAGGACGAGGAGACCGTTCGCCGCATGCTGGTCAGCGGCGCAGGCATGCCGGCCGCCGGGGGCATGGACAATCCTTCGGGCGGCGGCTCCGCTCCCGTCTCCGCCATGGAGGGCGGATCGCCCGTCGTCTCCGAGGCGTCAAAAGGCGCGAAGCACCAAGCGGCGCCGCCCCACGGTTCGACAGGAAGGCAGCCGTTGCAAGTGCCGCTCGGCGCCGTGGCCGACGTGCGCATCGCGGAAGGCCCCGCGATGATGCGGAGTGAGAACGGCCAATTGATGAACTATGTCACCCTCAACGTCCGCGGCCGCGACCTTGTCGGCTTCGTGGACGAGGCCCAGCGCGTGGTCGCCGACAAAGTAAAGCTCCCCGAGGGGGTCCACATCGAGTGGAGCGGCGAATTCGAGCATCAGGTCCGGGCGGCCAAGACGCTTTGCTTCGTATTCCCCGCGGCGATTGTGCTGATCTTCGTCGTTCTCTACCTCACCTACAAGGATCTGTGGGACGCGATGCTTATGATGCTGGCCGTGCCGGAAGCGCTGGCCGGCGGCGCCTTCCTCCAGTTCCTCTTCCCGAAGATCTTGCATGGCTGGGATACGCCGCCCCTAGATTTCAGCGTCGCCGTCTGGGTCGGCTACATCGCCTGCTTCGGCATGGCGACCGAGACGGGGATCATCATGCTCGTCTACCTGCGCGAGGCCGTCGCGAAGCGCGGCGGCCTGGAAAACATCAAGTCTCTGGACGAGCTCCGGCAGGCCGTGATTGAAGGCGCGGTCCACCGGTTGCGGCCCAAGCTGCTGACCGAGGGCGTGGCGATCATCGCGCTCGCCCCCATGCTTTACATGTCGGGCGTCGGGGCGGAGATTATCACCCCGATGGCCGTGCCCGTTCTGGGTGGTTTACTGATTTCAGACGAGGTGGTGGATATCTTTTTGCCGGTGCGGTTCTACTGGGTCCGTCGCGCACGTTGGCTCAAACTGCACTCGAAGGCTGCCCGAGCGGAGAGCCTGTGAACGTCGTTCCGCCGCATGATTCCAGTCCAGGTGCGTCTTTGTGCCGGCGCGCGGCGCAAATTATGCTAAAGGCCACTTATCCTTCGCACGGTTCGGATTGAGGCGAATGAGAGAGTAGCGCACGAGATAAGCGTTGGGAATTATCCCTCTAACTCAGGAAGGGCGGAAGCGGCCATTTTGGCATGGCGGCGAGTCTTCCGGTTTTCATTTCCAGTCAAGCAAGTCACTCCGCTAAAATAACTCCATCGGGACGGCCGGCTGATCCCCGGTCGGCTTGCCCGGTTGTCGTGGTTACTAACTCCGCCACGATGACCGGGCAGGCATCCCCGACAGGAGTTAGGCATGTCCGGGGCGCGCCTGTCACCTCCGCAATTACTCATTTCGGCCATTGACGAGCTTTTCGCCTTCCTAGTTGAGCACACGAAAAGCGGTAGTGGCCGCCTTGATATTCGGCGAGTAGACGACATTGGCGGAGCGATTCTGGGCTACGCCGTTGCCTGTAGGCTCGAATTGCCCAAAGCTACTCAAGGAGAGCACAAACACGCCTACGGTCCGACCGCTATGCCGGTCATTTTCACGACCGGCGGCGCGAACTTCATGGATGATGGCACATGGGCCGGGAACATGCGCTCGCTTCGCGCGGCAGCGTGCGCCCTCGTTGCTATAGAGGAATCTGGCGCAGACAGTGGAGAACCAAGCCAGAGAATAGCCGGAAAGCCAAAGAAACGAGCCGCGACACAGACAAGAAACCGCAAATCTCGCGTGGCTGAACTTCTTTTGATTTTTCTAAGCGACGACCGCAGAAGGGCCAATCTAAACCTCACGGAGTTGGCATCGCAACTGGAAGTGGACAAATCGTCCATCAGTCGCGCATTCAAGCATAGAAAGTACGGCCCGATGATCCTCAAGCGATACGAGGAATGGGGGCTTCCGCCGCCACGAAGGCGCGGGCCATGATGTTGCAGTTGCGTCTGCATTCCTTACACGCAACAAATGTTGCGTGTAAGGAATGACCATTTCTTTATTCCAGCAAACCAGTTACGTCGATTCTTCGCGCAGCATGTTGCGTTTAAGACCTCATTTCCAGCATCAATGCGCCATTGATAGAACAGTCGCGATTGGAAAGAAAGGGGGTGCGAACGTGACTAGGAGAAGGGAACAGCCCTGCCAAGGCCCACGGCTGCCGCTTGGCGGGGGACAATAAGCGAGCCCCCTGGATTCCCAAACTTGAACGGCGAGGGAAACCAGGGGGCCAGGCAGCCATCATTCTACTGCCGGTGCGCGCCGTCGTCTAGCAATACGCAGCAATTCATCCCGCGCCCAAGTGGACGTATTCGACCCGGCGAAGCGGTCCAGCTCGGCACGCTCGGCAGCGGTGAGCCGAATTCGCAGCTCCGCTGCCTTCCGTTCGTCGGTGGGCAGCTCCGGCCGGCCCCGTCCGCGCTTAATCGTTTTCATGAGAATAAGCATAGCAACAAAAAATCTTTTCGCAAGCCCTTGACATGCTATTTGATGTTGCTACAATAAATGAAGTAAAGAAACCCCTGAGTCCGCTGATAACGGACTCAGGGGCAGACAAACAGGCTGGTCGCCTGAATGCCCTTTGGCGAGTTCATTCTAGCGACCTAGCCGCAACAGCGGAAAGGGTCGCATCGTGGCACTCACACGGCAAGAACGCGGACAGAAGAGGGCGTAACCGCCCGTCCGCTCTAGCGTAACCGCTGTGATTGCAGGGCCTTGCAGCCCTGGGATACATAGTCGAGAGGGCCTCCTGCGGATAATCTTGCAGCTGACGAAGTCTGCAAACCCGCACGGAGGCCCGGC
>JBGQKZ010000082.1:0-30406 GCA_041499805.1 Gemmataceae bacterium | reverse complement strand
TTGTGCCCCCCCCCCCGGCGGGGGCGCGCCCCGCCCCCCCCCCCCCCACCACTCTGCCCCTTCCCCGTTCGCATTTCCGCCGTACCCTGACAGGATGATCGTCACCATCGACGGACCCGCGGGGGCGGGCAAGAGCAGTGCGGCCAAAGCGCTGGCCCGGCGGTTGGGCTTCGAGTTTCTCGACACCGGCGCCATGTACCGTGCCGTCACGCTCGCCGGACTGCGCGCCCGCATCGACCTGCGCGATCAAAGCGCGCTGACTCGGCTCATCTCCGGAATGACCATCGAGATGCCGACCGGCCGCGTCGTGCTCAACGGCGAGGACGTGACGGGGATCATCCGCACGCAGGAAATCACCGTCAATTCGAGTCCCATCGCCGAGAGTCGCGTCGTGCGGGAACGGCTGGTGCAGCTTCAGCGTGAAATCGCCGCCGGCCGCAACGTGGTCTGTGAAGGGCGCGATCAAGGGACCGTCGTTTTTCCCGACGCGATCTGCAAATTCTTCCTGGTCGCCGATCCCTCCGAACGCGCGCGCCGCCGGCAGCGCGACATGGCGGCGCGCGGCGAAAACGTGGCGTTCGCGCAGGTTCTCGAGGCGCAAGAAGTGCGTGATTACCGCGATGCCGCCCGTGACGTCGCGCCCATGATCCCCGCCGCGGACGCCATCCAATTCGACAGCACGCGTCTTACGCTCGACGACGTCGTGGACCGCATGGAGCGCGAAGTACGGCAACGGATGGACGCCGCCCGATGAACGACGAAACACCGCCGACCGCCGACCGTGGCGCCGCCTGGAAATGGTGGCTGTATGAAGCCGGCTACATTCTCTGTCTGGCGGTGATGACGTTTGGCTTTAGCTACCGGTTTCGCGGCCGCCGGCACGTGCCGAAGACGGGGCCGGTGCTGGTCGTCGCCAATCATCAAAGTTTTCTCGATCCAATTCTTGTCGGCCTCGCGGTGCGGCGGCACATGGTGCCGCTGGCTCGCAAAACCCTTTTCCGCAACCCCTTTTTCACGTGGCTTATTCGCAGCCTAAACGCGGTGCCGATCGACCAAGAGGGCATCGCCAAAGAAGGGTTGAAGGCGATCCTGGAACAACTGGAGCGCGGCAAACTAGTGGTGGTGTTCCCCGAAGGAGAGCGCACGCCCGACGGTTCGCTTGGGGAGTTAAAGCCGGGCATTTACTTGCTGATCAAACGAGCGCGCGCGGCAATCGTACCGGTGGGCATCGCGGGCGCCTTTGCGGCGTTGCCGAGGTCGCGGACGCGACCGCAGCTCGCGCCGCTCTTTTGGCCGCCGAACGACGCGACGATCGGCGTCGCCGTCGGCCCACCGTTGGATGCGGCGAAGCTTGCGAGCTTGCCGCGCGCGGAAGTGCTCGCCGAACTACGACGGGAATTGGCGAAGGTATGTGCGGACGCCGAGCGTCTGCGACGCAAGTAGGCTGCTATGCGGCTTCCTGGTCCGCGAGATGCGCCCGCAGCTTGCGAATCGCCTTGTACTTTTCGTCGCTAATCCGCTCTGCCGGCGCTTTCACCTCGTCTGCGATCTCTTGCACCGACCAGCCTTCGAAGCTCAGGCGGAGAATTTGCTGCTGCCGCGCGCTTAGAAGCTCCGTCGCCGCCTGCTCCACGGCCGCACGTTCGTCGGCGATGTGCCGTTCATACAAGTCACGGCGGTCAGCGACGCTTTCGACGACGCCCGCGAACTTGCGGGTGCGTTGCGTGCGCTTCTTGACCGCGTCAATGGCACGGATGAATTCGCGGCGTTCGTCGCCGTCGTGGTGGAGCACTTGATCCCATGCGTCAGGGTTCAGGCGTTCGAGCAAGCGCGTGAAGACCTCCTGCGTGCAATCGGTCCAGCAGTCGGGACTGAGCCGGGCGTTGCGCCAGCAGGCGATGCAATAACGGCTGATGTCGGCGACCGACTTGGCGGTTGGGGCCTGCACGTCGCGGGCCACTGCGGGAGTCGCGCCGAGCGCCGACAACGCGGTGCCGAGCACCATCGCGACCATATACGGCCGGCGGCGCGGTTTTTTCGGCGACGATGATGTATCCATGAACAGTTCTCGTTTGGCGGACAAGGCAAGTTAGGACATTCTCTACAGGCGCAGCGTAAACATCACGGCGCGACGCTTCTTTAACCCATTATAGGGACGGTCGGAAGACGGAATCTCGTTGCTTGAGTCATTGCAATCCACATTGGGCGCGCCAGCGGAGCCAGTGGTCGACCAGCACCAGCGCCATCATGGCTTCGCCCATCGGTACAAACCGCGGCAACAAACACGGATCATGCCGGCCGCGCGTGCTGATTTCGGTCGGCTCGCCGGCGCGCGTCACGGTGCGTTGCGGCCGCGGCAAGCTGCTCGTCGGTTTGACGGCGACACGGCAGAGAATCGGCGCGCCGCTGCTGATGCCGCCGAGCATGCCGCCGTGGCGATTGGTTTCCGTGCCGATGCGCCGCTCGCTTTCAGACGGCGAGGGAGTTGGCGCCTCCAGCCCGTCTCCGCCCGGCGGGAGCGGGGTGCCGGTGAGAGGGACGAACACATCATTGTTGGCGCTTCCTCGAGCGCTGGCCACCGCGAAGCCGGCGCCATACTCGAACGCCGTCACCGCGGGCAAGGAAAGCAGCGCTTTCGCTAAGTCCGCCTTCAGCTTGTCGAACACCGGCTCGCCGAGGCCGGGTGGGACGCCGGTGGCGACCAGCTCGCAAATGCCGCCGATGGAATCCTGATCTTTGCGGACTTCTTCGATTAACGCCGCCATGCGCTCGGCCGCAGCAGCATCGGGGCAGCGGACGGGATTCGCTTCTACTTGCTCCAGCGTCACGGCGGTCGGGTCGACAATGTTCGCCGTCACCGTGCCGATTTGCTTGACATAGCCGAGGACGCGCATTCCGTGCTGGGCAAGCAGCTTCTTGGCAATCGCGCCGGCGGCCACGCGGCACAATGTCTCGCGCGCGCTCGATCTGCCGCCGCCGCGGTAGTCGCGGAAGCCATATTTCGCGTCAAAGGTGTAATCGGCATGTCCGGGGCGATACTTGTCCTTGATGTCGCTGTAATCCTGGCTGCGTTGGTCGGTATTGTGGAAGAGAATGCCGATCGAGGTGCCGTCGGTCTTGCCTTCAAAGACGCCCGACCAGATTTCTGGAACGTCTTCCTCCTTGCGTTGCGTCGTAAGCTTGGATTGTCCCGGCCGGCGCCGGCGGAGATCGGGAAGCAGATCGTCCACGCTGAGCGGCAACCCGGGCGGGCAGCCATCGATGATGGCGAGGTAGCCCGGTCCGTGGCTGACGCCGGCGGTGGTGAGGCGAAACAGCTCGCCGAAAGAGTTGCCTGGCATACTCGCCATTATAACGCGGTTTCGGAGTTCTGTTCAGCCGCCCGTCTCGGACGGGCGTTGGAACTTCGGTCATTGCCGTTAGGCCGCTGGCGTGTTACAAGTTACGATTCGCCAGCACGGAGGAGCGCTGCATGCGCGCATTTTCGCTACTCGGGTTTGCTTTTCTGGGCATTGCCTGCGCCGGTACGGTCACGGAAGCGCCGAGCCGGCCGAAGACGGAAAAACGTTACGGCGTAGAGCCGGACCTGGCGCATTATCCTCAAGGCACGCCGCAGGAAACGCTGCAATCGGTGCTGACCGCGGTGGAGCAGAAACAGGTCAAGTATCTGTTGGCACAGCTCGCCGATCCAGAATTCGTCGATCGCCGCGTGGCGGCGTACGGCGGCAACGTCGAGCAATTGGTGCAGGAGAGCGAAGCCAAATTGAAGCCCGATTCACCGTTGGTCAAGCAATTGCGGCAGTTCGCGAAAGACGGCGAGTGGAAGATCGACGGCGGCGCCGCGAGCGCCCGCCTTAAGGACGTGACCGACCGGGCCGTCAACCTCCGCAAGCTCGGCGAGCGCTGGTTTTTCGAGAGTGGATGGAAGAAGATGGAGTAGCCGCGTCGCGCGTCCGACCGACGTTTGCGTGGATCGTGAACTGGCTCGAAACACCTTTCTCGGCAACAGGATGAGATGACCCCATGCCCGATTCCATTATCGACCTTCGCAGCGACACGGTGACGCGTCCGACCCCTGGAATGAAGGCGGCGATTCAGGCGGCGGAGCTGGGCGACGACGTCTTCAATGAAGACCCGACGGTCCTGCGCTTGCAGGAACGCGTCGCCCAGATGCTCGGCAAGGAAGCCGCCCTCTATGTCCCGTCCGGCACGATGTCGAATCAGATCTGCGTCAAGGCGCACACGCAGCCGGCGGACGAAGTGCTCTGCGAGGCGACGTGCCACATTTACAACAACGAAGCCGGAGGCCCGGCGGCGCTGAGCGGCGTCATGTGCCGAACGATCGAAGGCGACTTCGGCATCCTCGATCTCAGTCAGCTTGAGGATAAGATTCGGCCCAACAACGATCATCAAGTCCGCACACGGCTCGTGTGCCTGGAAAACACGCACAATCGTGGCGGCGGCAAGGTCTATCCGCTGGAAAAGGTTCAGGCGATCAGCGCATGGGCCCACGGCCACGGCCTGATCATGCACCTGGACGGAGCGCGCCTGTGGAATGCCGTCGTGGCGAGCGGCGTTCCCGCGAAAGAATGGGCGCGGCACTTCGATAGCGTCTCGGTCTGTTTTAGCAAAGGCCTCGGTGCGCCGATTGGGTCGGCATTGGCGGGAACGCGCGAATTCGTCGCCAGGGCAAAGCGGATTCGCAAACTGTTCGGCGGCGGCATGCGGCAAGCCGGCATCGCGGCGGCGGCGGCGCTCTACGCGATGGAAAATCACATCGGCCGCCTCGCCGACGATCACCGCAACGCCCAGGTCATTGCCAAGGGTATCGCCGACACACCCGGCTTGCGGCTCGATCCTCCGGAGGTCGAAACAAACCTGGTCTGGGTCGAGGTCGATTCGGAACTGGGCTCGGGCAAGGAAGTGGTCGCCGCGTTGAAGCAGCGCGGCGTGCTCGTGCATCACGCGGCGCCGCAGACGTTCCGGGCGTGTACCCATCTCGATGTGTCGGCCGCACAAGCGGAACGCGCGGCGGAGACATTTCGGCAGAGCCTGCGGCGGCTGGTGGCGGCGAAATGAATCCTTTCTTTTAGACGTTCTTAGAGCGAAAATCAGAGAGAAACGCAGATTTTCGGAGAGATGAATCTGCGAAAATCTGCGTAATCCGCGTTTCCAAAGTTCGCACCAATACGCGAAGCTCGATTCAGCGTGACCTAAAGTAGAGAAGTAGTAGGGTAAGGCCCCCTTAGCTTTTTCGCCGGTCGGCCGGCGGGTCTACTTTCGGGAAACACCCATGAAGAATCGCGGCTGGTTCGCTCTGTCGGGCCTCGTCATGACGTCCGTGGCGGTGGGATTCCTCGTTTGGTGGCTTTCCCCGGATGATCGCCCTGACCGAGCGCGGGCCCTCGTACGCGAATGGGCCGAAACGCTCGATGGCCAGACCGATGAAACGGGCAGCTTCATTCGGCATCAGGGCGCAGCCGCGAACGATCCTTGGGGCCGACCGCTCGACATTTCTTACAGCGAAGGCGGTTTCGCGGAAACGTTGACCGTTCGATCCGCGGGACCGGATGCCATCTCCTACACCGATGACGACATCATTGAGAAACGCACCAAGGTCACGGCCAAGGGGATTGGCAGAGGCATCAAGAAGAACGCAGCGGAGACGGCGGAGAAGGCAGGCGAGGGGTTGAGCAAAGGGCTGATCAAAGGAGTCAAGGAAGAACTGCGGAACAAGGGTGGATAGGGTGCGCAAGCGTCAAGGCGACGCATGAAAACGAGATACATTGCCATTGGATTGGGAGTGCCCATTGCGCTTGCCGCAACGGTGTACGCTTGCGCGCCGTGCTTCAATCCGCTTCGCCGTTCCGATGCCAGCCTCGCAAAATGGCTTCTGGACCTAACGCCAGTTGGCTCCACGAAGGAAGAGGTCGAGGCGTTTGGGGCTGGAAATGGTTGGACTGTCGGAGCCCGCACGCCTATCGCGGTCGGCAGTCCCGCAGTGCGCGAGGCGCACGGCCGTAAGATCGGTAGCTATTACAATCTTGCGTGGAAAGTGGAGGTCTGGGCTTTTTGGCATTTTGATGAACATGGCAGGCTCACTGACATCCGCATCTGGAAGGTCGCGGTGCCGCTTCTTTGAATGCCGCTAACGAACTCCTCGTTTCCTTTCAGACGCCCCGCTTTCATAACAGACCGGTCCGTTTTCTAACACGCCGCGCGTTTACGTAACACGGGTCAATAACGTAACAAGGCCCTTGGCACGTCAGAAACCACTCTTGTTACAATTCCGTTACCGCCGCCCGCACGTCAAAGTAGTTAGACAAGAGGCGGGCACCCGTCTCCTCTGCGGTCGCCGTCCGTGCGTCGGCCTTTTTCTAGGGCGGAGGTGTAACGTGAAACTCTCCCATCTGGCGGTCGGCTGCGTGCTCGCGGTCCTTTTGGCGTTGCCGCAACTGGCGACGAGCCAGCAACAACAAGGTCAGCCCCCGGCGCAGCAGCAACAGGCGAATCCTCCGGCGCAGGCGGCGCAAGTCAATCAAAATGTGCAGCAGGGAGCTGCGGCACCGGCGAAAGTTGCCGACGCGGAGCCGTTCACCACCAAAGACGGCAAGCGAAAAGGCTGGAAGATCGTCATCCCGGGCAATCGGCCGCTCGCCACGCCGGCCGTAGTGGACGGGAAAGTGTTCATCGGCGGCGGTTTCGGCAGTCACGAGTTCTACGCCTTCGACGCAGCGACGGGGAAGAAAGTCTGGCAATACCAGACTAAGGACGATGGTCCCACGGCCGCCGTGGTGGACGACGGGCACATCGGGTTCAACACGGAAAGCTGCGAGCTGGAGATCCTGTCGCTCGACGGCAAGCCGGTGTGGAAGAAATGGCTCGGCGACCCGCTCATGAGCATGCCGGCGATTAGTCAGGGGAAGGTCTACATGGCTTATCCCGACAGCAAGGGGGACAAGCAGCATTACGTCGCTTGTTTTGAATTGAAGACCGGCAAGGAATTCTGGAAGAAGCCGATCGCCGGCGAGATCATTACGGCCCCGGTCGTCGCGGGCGAGCACGTCTATTTGGCGACGCTCGAAGGGACGCTCTTCTGCTTCGGCAAGCACGACGGCGAACTCCTGTGGAAAGAAAAGAAGAACGCCACTTCGTCGCCGGTGGTGCTCGGCACGGAATGCTACTTCAGCCGGCGCGAAGAAATCACCATCAAGCAGGCGGGCAAGGATGTCAAGCAGCAGCGCGAGCAGGTTGCGAACCGGGGCACCGCCAAAGTTTCGGAAGTCCGGGATTATCCGGCGACGCAGCGCGACGCCGACTATCTCGATTATGCCAAGAAGGCGAGTTCGCCGACAGAGGCGGGGAAGCAGTCGGCCGATGCGGGGGTCGGCTTCGGCGGCGGCAAGGGGGATGCCAAGATCGCGCAGGCGACCACGAATCTTGGCGAAGGAAGCGTCGTCGGCGTGTGGGCGTATCAGGGGTCGAAGCCGTTCATGTACAAAGGCCGGCTCTATAGCTGCATGGGGGACAGGGTCCAGTGCGTCGATCCGAAAACGGAAAAAGTCATCTGGTCGCACGTCGTCGAGCGACCCGGCAAAAAGAAAGATGAGAAGGAGCCGGTCAAGAAGCCGTTGCTTGACAGCATCCTGACGCCGCCGGCCCTGGCGAATGACCGCGTGTTTGTGGGCACGACGTTTGGCGACGTTGTGTGCCTTTCGGCCCAGACCGGCGAAGTCATTTGGACGGCCGGCATTGGCGAGCCGATCATTTTCCAACCGGCGATCGCGAAGGGCCGCGTTTATGTCTCCACGAACACCGGCCATCTCTATGCGGTGGAAACCGGCGACGCCAAGGACGACGGCTGGCTGATGTGGGGCGGCAGCGCGGCCCACAACGGGTTGCCGAAGTAGGGACGAGCCGCATAGCATGTCGGCTGACATCTGATCTTTAGGCGGGCGGGCCGCAGACGCGGGCCGCTCGCCGTTTTTGTTGAGACGGACATGGAAGAAGGGCCCGAACCGCACGCGCCGATTGAGCGAGTCGTCGAACAGCAGCACCACGAGCACATGCACGCGGAACCCGAGCATCAACGGCGTGCGACGATGATCTCCGCCGTTACCGCGGCGGTGCTGGCGGTATTGGCCGCCGTTGGTTCATTGCTCTCCGGCCACGCCGCCAATCAGGCAATTCTCTTGCAAACCCAGGCAAGCGATCAGTGGGCTTACTTCCAATCGAAAAGCACCAAGGGGCACATCTACGAGGCGGACCGCAAAGTTGTCGAAAAGCTCGCGCGGCTGAATGGCGTCGCCAAGGAGAAATACGACGCAGAGCTGGCGGAATTCGAAAAGGAAGCGCGACGGTACGATAGCGAGAAAGCCGACATCGAGAAAGGCGCCAAACGACTTGAACACGAAAGCGCGCACGAATTCCACAAGCATCACGATTATGCCCTCGGCATCGCGGCGTTCCAGGTCGGCATCGTGCTGGCGTCCATATCGATCTTGGTGAAGATGCGTGCGTTGCAGGTGTCGAGCTTCATCGCGGGCATCGTTGGCGTGGTGTTTGTATTGATGGGGTTGCTCGCTCCGTCGGCGGGAGAGAGTGTACCCAACGAAGGGCACGCGGCGGCCGTCTTCAAAATCGGACACTTCGACCGCTAAACCGCGAGCTGCGAATCTTGCATGCGCATCCGCTGCCCCCATTCCTGGGACGTTACGCCGACCGAAGCCGTGGCGCTCCAGCGTACGATGGCCGGCCTCGTGAAACGCACACCGCCGCTTGAGAATTGCGCACGGATCGCCGGCGCCGACATCTCTTACAACCGCTTTTCGCCCACTTTTTACGCCGGCGTCGTCGTCCTGCGCACGTCCGACTGGACCGTCATCGAGAAACAAGGCGTCATCCGCGAGACGCGCTTTCCGTATGTTCCGGGCTTGCTGACCTTCCGCGAAGCGCCGGCGGTGCTGGAGGCGTTTGCAAAGATCCGCTCGCGGCCGGATGCGGTGATGATCGACGGGCACGGCTATGCGCATCCGCGGCGCATCGGCGTTGCCAGCCATATCGGCTTGTGCCTCGATCTTCCCACCATCGGCTGTGCGAAGACGCGCTTAGTCGGCGCACACGACGAACCCGGCGTGGAGGCGGGCTCGACCGCCTCGCTGCTGCACCACGACGAGGTGATCGGACAGGTCGTGCGCACGAAGCGGAACACACGGCCGTTGTTCATCTCCGTCGGCCACAAGATCGACCTCGCCAGCGCCGTCCGCTGGGTGCTGGCCGCATGTCGGGGCTATCGCGTGCCGGAACCGACACGCCAGGCCCATTTGCACGTCAACGAGCTACGGCGGGGCGCGGCTTGTTGACTTTGCGGGCGCGCCTACAATTCTCCTGTTCCGCCCGAGTGGTCCACTCTCGGAGCCAGGATGCCCACCGAACCACCGCGCTGGCGTCTGACCATCCCCAGCGACCGCCGGCAACTGCCCGTCGCCCGCGGCTTCGTGGAAGCAGTCTGCCAAACAAGCGGTTTCGCGGCCGAGATCGTCGACGCCGTCGCTCTCGCCTGCCACGAAGCCATCGACAACGTCATTCGCCACGCCCATCAGGATCGGCCCGGCGCCTACATCCAGATCGAGTGCCGGCTCGCCGACGACGGCATTGAGATTTGCCTGTTCGACGAAGGCAAGCCGTTCGATTTGACGACGGCGCCGCTCCTCGACCCGTCCGAGGTGCGTCTGGGCGGCCGTGGCGTTTTTCTCATACGGAAGCTCATGGACGAAGTCTCTTGCCAGGCGCGCGGCGAGCGCGGCAACACCTTGCGGATGGTCAAGCACTGCCCGCGAAATCCCGACCCGTCGGCGCGTGGCTGAGGAGGTACAACCGCGACGTTCCCCTCTTTCCGTGCCGCAGCGTTTCTGCGTGCGATTGCTTCCGTAAAGAAACGGCGCTGCTTCGCACTTTTCGCACCCACCGAAGAACTGGGCATCCTGCGTGCAACAGGTCTGCCGCGCTGTTCAGTGCTGTACAACACCCATACGCCTCTTGGATTTACGTCAAGGTTCCCCGCCGGCGCGACGATATAAGACACTAGCACGCGGGACGTGAGCACCTGAACAGTGCTCGAAACCGCGAAAAACCTGCGGGCATCGACCCGCGGGCTCGGCAAACAGCCCGTCACCGCATGGCCGCACGAACCCGTCTGGGCGGCCGCTGGGTTGATTCTGCACGACCCCTTTCCTTATGATGATGCCGCCGGGATCCCCCGTGTCCGCACACACGGCCCGCGCCGGCAAAGGAGGAGACCCCATGCACTGGCACAATCCCGTCTGTCTGAGAGGGCCTGTCTCGCGGACCCGCACCTGCTGGAAACGAGCGAATACCACCAAGAAGCGCACCATGGATCACCGCACGCCGAGAAAGAACCAACCACGGACCGACATCCGCGTGGAGCTGGTCGAACGCATCCGCCGCGAAATCGCCGCGGGCACGTACGAGACGCCGGAGAAATGGCAAGCCGCCCTCGATCGGCTGATGGATCGTTTGGAAGAGGAATAACTTGGTGAGTGGTGAGTGGTGAGTCGTAATGCGTGAGTGGTGATGCGTGATTCGTGCCTGGCGCGTGGCCTCTGCCACCACTCACCACTCACCACTCACCAACATTGGCACATCTCCCCGCTTCCGTATAATCAATTAAGAATGATTATTGATTATTGCGTTTCGGAGTATCGCGTCGTGCAGTTACCCGCGGTGGAAGTGTCGCAAAGTCCGGAGAGCAAGTTCCGGGAATACCTCACCAGTCGGCCGAAGCCGCAGCGGTACACCGGGCAGCAGCGCGACATGGTGCAGTTCATTTTCGCGCAGCACAACCACTTCGACGCCGAACAGCTCATTGACGACATGAAGGCGGCGGGTCTCCGTGTGAGCCGCGCGACGGTGTACCGCACGTTGACGAAGCTCGTGGACGCGGGCCTCCTGCGCCGCTTGGAACTTGGCCCGCGAATGTTCTTCGAGCACGATTACGGGTATCCGCAGCACGAACATGCCTACTGCGAGAAGTGCGGCAAGGTGATTGAATTTCAAGATGCGACGATCGAAGTCGCCATCCGCGAAGTGTGCGCCGAGCACCAATTTCACGTTACCGGCCACAGTTTCGTCATCCGCGGGTTGTGCAACGAATGCAACCGGGCGCGGACGATGAAGCGGCGGCTGGATTTGGTCTAACGAAGTTTGCACGCTGGACCACGCACGCCATGCTCTTGTCTGAAACGGTCCGTTCCTGCTAGAAAACCGAGGTTCGAGTTCTGGTAGGCTTGATGAAGGGCCCAAATGACACCAAGCCAGGCCCGTCGGGCGGTGTTCAGAGGGCAAGGACCCGCAGGCATTCATCGCGTCGACCCGGCTCATTTGCCGGGAGAGCAGTGGCACGCTCATCTGGCCGCGGGGCCCGGTAGTATTGCCGTGAACAAGGACGGCACGTGGCGACATTTGCCCGCGGGACAACAGCCACCAAAATTGACGAAAGCCCAGTTGGTTTTCCTCAGAGCGGCGGGATGGGCAGTATGAATAATGGGAATGCGTACGAGTCTCGACTTTGGAGACTCCTCGAGAAAGACAACCTCGCTGACCTGGCGCGGTATCACCAACGCAGGTTTTTTGACGAAGTCCCGCTTTTCTCGCGAGATTCGGACATTGACTTCCTTCCCAAGGCGAAGAAGGCCGCACGCGGAATCCTGGTCACGTTCGCGCTCAAGTTTCTGCAATCCGTGATCGCGTATGAACAGCACCCATCTGGGTATTTCGCGGCAATCACCCTCTGGAATCTCTCGGCGGACGCCTTTGTTCCTAATTTATTCGCGTGGTGTGCCCCGATTCGCGAGCTGGAAGACAAACTAGAATTGAGTCTCGGGACGACGCCGTTCGCCAAAGAGACAAAAAAGCTCGTCAACGGGTTAAGGCTGAGCGAAACATTCAAAGTTCTCGAGGATAGTCGAACGGATCCGGATTCGCCACGGGTTTTCATAGCGCCTGCCCACCCGCCGTATCGGGGTTTTGCGGCGTTGGACACGTTCCGTCGGCAAACGAGCGCCTCGAAGTGAAAGTCGCGACAACGACCCAAAGAGAGCGGCCAACCCGCCCCGGCTGGCCGCTCTTTCTCGCTTCCGACAGCGCCGCCTTTGGTGCTTTTGCCTTCCTGGTCTTTTGTCACACCTTTTCAGGCACCACGAACCCCTTGCGATGCTCGCGTGTCAGCATCGCGTCGGCCTCGGTGTCGCCGATGAAGCGCTCGGTTTTTGGATCGATCTTCAGCTTGCGGCCGACGCGGTAATCGGTTGTTTCCAGAGCCACCTTGTTGTCCTTGAGGTGTTCCTGCATCCGCGCGAAGGTTTCGTACGCTTCCTTGTCGTCGCCGAACGCCTTCGAGTCGTTGCTGAACGGCGCCAACGTGCCGAGCCGGTAGCTGACGTTGCCGAGGTGGCAAAGCGCGCTGGAGAGATGCCCTTCGAGGATGTCGGCGTTCAGGTCGGACATTTTGCGGCTGCGGACGGCCTTGATGAAGTTGCCGAAGTGGTTTTCGCTCCCCTTGAACTCCTTGATAACTTCGCCGCTCTTGTTGAGTGCGGTAGCGTGCGTGTAGCTGGGCACGACAAGGACGCCTTCCGTGCCGTAGAAGATGTTCCCCACAAAGCCTTGCGGTTTCATCGGCTTCTTGCCGTAGTCCTTGCCGGGGTACGGGCTGACGGAGGGGAGGCCGCGCACTTCAAAGATTAGTTCGCAATCGCCATAGTCGAATAAGCAGATTTGCGTGTTCGGGGTCTCGCCGTCGTCGATGTAGCCAAAACGGCCGCCCACACTGACGACCGAGTTGGGAAGGCCGTCTTTGCCGAGACCCCAGCGGGCCTTATCCATCTCGTGAATGCCCTGGTTGCCCAGGTCGCCGTTGCCGGTGTCCCAGACCCAGTGCCAGTCGTAATGGAGCCGTTTGCGCATGAGGGGTTTCATCGGCGCCGGTCCGCACCAAAGGTCGTAGTTGCAGCTCTTCGGCGGTTCGGTCGGTTTGTCCACCTTGCCGATGCTTGGCCGCAACTTGTAACAGAGGCCGCGCGCCAGCTTCACGTTGCCGAGCTTGCCTGTATGGAGGAACTCCATTGCATCCTTCAGCCCGGTGCTTGACCGGCTCTGCGTGCCGGTCTGGCAGATGCGGTTGTATTTCCGGGCCGCCTCGACAATCCGCCGGCCTTCGCTGACGTTGTGGCTGACCGGCTTTTCGACGTACACGTCCTTGCCGTGCTGAATCGCCCAGATCGCCGCGAGCGCGTGCCAGTGGTTTGGCGTAGCGATCGTGATGATGTCGATCGACTTGTCTTCGAGGACCTTGCGGAGGTCTTGTTCGAATTTCGGGGCCTTCCCTTGCGCGTTTTCGACGTGCTTCATCGCGCTGCCAATGACGCCGCCGTCGCAATCGCAAACGGTCGCGACGATCGTGTTGAGCTTGTCGTTGCCGGCGAAAGCATCGATGTGAGACATGCCGCGGCCGTTGACGCCGATGACGGCCACGCGGAGCTGGTCGTTGACGTCGGCTTTTTTGGCGGTTTTGGATTCCTCGGCACGGGCGGCGTGGTCGAGCAAGCCGGCGCCGGCCAGCGTGGCCGCCAGCGCCGCCGAGTCCTGCAAGAACTCCCGACGATTGAACAAACGCATGGAATCGGACTCCCTAGCAAGGTGGTGCGGGGTGGGACGGCGAGTCAAGCGCTCGCCTTATGTTGCCCGAGGAATCGGGAGGGGTCAATCAGATAGTTGCGTTTTTTTCGCGGTGCGAGGTGGACGAGGCGCCCGCGGTGGCAGTCAGGAAGAACAGACTCCCGCACAGATCTCGGGCTCACCGATTGCTCACGGCCGCCACGAGAATCACGAAGGCGATAACGACGAGCGAGATGGCGAGGTTGACGCCGAAGAAGATCGCGATGCGGGCGGTGTTGTAGTCGCCCTTGTTGCCGTTATAGGCGGCCCCGCATTGGTTGCAGCGCACGTGACAAATTATCATCGGGCCGATGAAACCGCCCCAGAGCGTGTAATGCAGCCGGGTGGCGTCGCCGGGCGCGCCACAGCTCGGACAGTCCGCCCATTCGCCGCGCCAGCGCGTACGGCCGGCTTTCTTCCGACGACGCGGACGGTCGTCTTCCGATTCGTCCGCCTCAACAACTTCCGCGGCTTCCGCGACGTCGTCCTCGTCGTCTTCCGCCAGTTGGGCGACGATACGACGCGGCTTGGCGGGCGGTTGAACCGCGCGAACGGGCGCGGTCGGCCTGACAACCTTCTTTGGCGGCGGCGCTGCTTCGATTTCTTCAACTGCCTCAACGGCCTCGACGATTTCCGGTTCCTCTTCGACCAGCTCAATGTCCGTGAACACTTCCGGGTCGGGCGCTGGAATGGTGATGAGCGCTTGGCAGCCGGGACACTTCCCTTTCTTGCCCGCCGCCTGATCGGGCGCCGTGATGATCCGCTGACAGTGGCCGCACTTCACTTTGATCATGAGCAAGAACTCGCTGAGGAAAACGGCCGGCACGACCGGCTCGTTCGCGGCTAAGTCGCCGGAATGAATCACGGCATTATGAAGGGCGCGGTGAATCTCGTCAATTCATCGCCCTCGCCCAGAAGCGTCAACGCCGCTTGTTCGGAGCGGCGGCGGCGTGTTATCGTGGAATGATCTTCCGCTTCGCGACCATACCCATGCCGACATTCGCGCATCCCGCGTGCTTGCTCCTCGCCTTGGCGGTACCGCCGCTGGTTTACATCTGGTTGCGCCGGCGGCCGGCGGCGGTGCGGTACCCGGATATTCGGCTGCTGACCGCGCTGCCAAAAGGCCGCGCTTGGATGGCGCGTTCGGCCGGCGCCCTCTTGCGCGGCGCGATCGTTCTCGCGCTCATCGTCGCGCTCGCCGGCCCGCGTTGGCCCGATTTGCGGACGCGGATCGCCACCGAAGGCATTGCGATCGAGATGCTGGTCGATGTGAGCGGCAGCATGGCGGAGCAGGATTTTCAGTGGGACGACGCACCGATCGCCCGGTTGGAGGCGGTAAAGCGGGCGTTTCACTTGTTCGTCGCCGGCGGCGCGGACCCAGCGGGCGAAATGCTGCCGGGGCGGCCCGACGACGTAATCGGCCTCGTTGCCTTTGCCACGCGGCCCGCCAGCGTTTGCCCGCTTACCTTGAGCCACGCCGTGCTCCTCAAAATGCTTGACGAGCAGCAACCGCGATCCGTGCCGGGCGAGTCGGAGACCAATATCAGCGACGCCATCGCGCTTGGCCTGCACCGCTTGCAAACCGCCGGTCCGCGGAAGCGCGTGCTGCTGCTCCTCAGCGACGGCGAGCACAACGTCGCGCAAACGCAATCCAACTGGACGCCGCGGCAAGCGGCTCAAGTCGCGGCGAACCTTGGCGTGCCCATTTACGCCATCGACGCCGGCGGCAAGACGAATTCGGAACGCGAACGCACGCCGGTGTCCGCGGCGCAACGAACGGAAGGGATTCGGACTTTGCAAGAAGTCGCCCGGATCAGCAAGGGGCACTACTTCCAAGCCCGCGATACCGCCGCGCTCCTCGATGTGTGCCGCCGCATCGACCGTTTGGAACGCAGCGAGATCGAGAGTTTTCAATACCGGCGTTATCACGAGGCCTACCCGTGGTTCGGGCTGGCGTCGTTCGTCTTCTTTATCGGGCTGTTCGTGCTCGAGCGAACGATTTGGCAGAGAGTTCCCTAGCAGGCCACGCATAAGCGAGGAATGACCGAGTCCCGCGTTTAGGCGACGGGCGCTGAAAACAGATGTTTCATCATTGGTTTGCACATCCTTGGTTGCTCGCCCTGCTGGCGCTTTTGCCGCCGTTAGCGCTGGTCGCGACCTTGGCGGTGCGCCGGCGCCGGCGCGCGCTGCGCCAACTCGGCGGCGCTGCGACGTGGGAAAACGTAGGCCCTGGCGGCCGGCGCTGGTTGCGCCGGCTCCTGTTGGCGCTCGCGGCGCTTATGCTCATCGTTGGCGTTGCCGGTCCGCAAGGGGGCCGCGACTGGGAACAATCCGCGGCGGCCGGCCGCGATTGGATCGTTGTACTCGACATGAGCCGCAGCATGCTCGCCGAGACGCCGAGCCGATTTGAACGGGCCCGGACGGCGGTGCTTGACCTGGCGAATACCGTGGAACAACGTGGCGGGCATCGAATCGCCCTGGTGATCTTCGCGGCTCGTGCCCAGGTCGCGTGCCCATTGACCCGTGATTACGACCACTTCCGCGAGACGGTGCGGCTGCTTGACGCCACCCAGCCGCCGTCCGCGATCGCCGCCGAGCCCGAAAGCATTTCGGGTACGCGCATCGGACTTGCCCTCGCCGCGGCGCTTCAGAATCATGAACCGCGCGCGCACGGTTTCCAGGACGTGTTGCTGCTCTCCGACGGCGACGACCCGGCCCGCGACGGCGATTGGCAGCCCGCCGTTGACCTGGCTCGTCAGCAGAGTATTCCCGTTCACACCGTCGGCATCGGCGATCCGGCCGCCGGCCATGCGATTCCGCTGCAAGACGGCTATCTTGAATATGAAGGCGAGCGCGTGTTGACCAAGCTGGAGGAGAAACCGCTCCAAGAGATCGCACGTGCAACGGGCGGAACCCATAGCCCCGCACAGACCAAGGCGCTGCCGCTGGGCGAACTGTTCCGCGAGCGCATTGAAAAGGCCGGTGTCCCGGCGGAGGAAAATGACGACCGCCTTCCCGTCCCCCGGCAGTATTACGTCTGGTTCCTCGCGCCGGCACTCGGCCTGCTCGCGCTGGAAATGCTCCTCGGCGCCGGGCGAAGGAAACGAGAGATTCCGCCGGGCAATCAGGAGCTTGTGCCGCGGGCGATGTTATGAATAAACGAAACGCGATATTGCTGGCAATCACCGCTGCGGCGCTCAATGCCGCGCCGGCCGCCGATCCCGACGACCTGCTGCGCCGTGCGACGAGCGCGTATGATCGAGGCGACTTTGCCGCCGCCCTCGATTTGTGTACGCGCGCCGAGGAACGCAGCCACGACCCTGGCCTGGTCGCCTACGACAAGGCCGCCGCTCTCTACCGCCTGGGGCATTACCGGGACGCCGAGCTGCACTTTCGTCGCTGTCTGGACGACGCAGCCGGCGCCCGACGAGCCGGCGCGTGTTACAACCTCGGCAACTGCCTGGTGCAGCTCGCCCAGGGCCGCGACACGAAGGCGCTCACGGAGGCGGTCCGCTGGTACGAGCAATGCCTGCAACGACCCGACGTTGACGCCGATTTGCGCGCCAGCGCCGAATATAACCTGGAAGTGGCGAAGCTGTTTCTCATCGAAGCGCAGAAGAAAAAAGAAGGCCGCGATTCCGATGCGGGTGAAAACGGCAACGACCCCGGCGCCATGAAACCCGGTCCGACGCAACCCGGCGCCGACGATCTGAACACCAAGCCTCAACCCGGCACGATGGGTTCGGACGAGCAGCCGGGCCAGCAGCCGCTCCCGACCGACCAGCCCCCGCCGCCCGGCGTCGGCAACCTGCCGCCGATTCCCGATCGCGACGAGACCGTCGCCTTGTCGCCCGAGGATGCGCTGCGTTACCTGCAACAAGCCGCGGACCGGATACAGCAGGAGCGCCGCGCGCACGAGCGGCAAACCATCAAGGGACCGGCGCGTGGCGTAAAGGATTGGTAGGAGAGTGCAGATTGGTGGTTTCGGATCGAATATTGTCTTCTCTTCTCAGCCGCGCGCGGGGCGGACGACCACGCGCGCGGCCAGCTGCAATCCTCCAGTCGTTCGTTCTGCTCTTCGTCGGCACGGCGGCGGGAAAGCCGCCCGATGAGCCGCCGGTCATCGGTCGGCCGGCGAATTTTAGCGGCGCGATTGGCTCATTCACGATCGCGGCTCATGCGGCGCCCACCGAGCTGCAAGCCGAAGATCCGGTCACATTCACGGT
The DNA here is from genome assembly GCA_041499805.1 of Gemmataceae bacterium. Lineage (GTDB taxonomy): Bacteria > Planctomycetota > Planctomycetia > Gemmatales > Gemmataceae > JBGQKZ01. Next base: position 12,446 of record JBGQKZ010000082.1, on the reverse strand, counting down.
AACGATCGCTGCCGTCGGGAAAGCCGCTCAACGTCCACCGCGCCGCCCCGATCTCGCCAAGGCGCCGGCGTTCGCGGAGTCCTTTTATATCGAGGGCGAGCCGGACAACGCGCCGACCGACGACGGCCAAAAGTGGCGATTCCACTACCGCCTCAAGCCGAAGAACGCGGACGTGAAGGCGGTGCCTTCTCTGGCGTTCGTTTTCTACACGCCTGGCGTCCTGCCGCCGAGCCGCGGCTATCAGACGATCTACACGGACGCCATTCCCTTGCACGTGAGAATGCGGGACCAGGTCAGCCCCGCGGCGGTAGAAGGCGGGCGCAAACCAATGCCAGCCCCCGATTCGGTGTTGGCTCTTGCGGAGGGCCCGGACGTGCTGCTGCGGCCGCAGCCGCCCTGGCAGCCGGCGCCATTCCTTTTGATAGTCCTTGCATTTGTGCCCCCCCTCTTCTGTGGGGGTTGGTATCTCATTTGGCGGCGCCTTCATCCCAATCGAGCGACGGCGGTCCGCCGGCGCCATAGCCAGGCGGGCAAGCGGGCGTTGAAAGCGTTACGGGCGCGGAACGGTTCGCAAAACGGAGCTGTCGCGGTCGCCGCCGTTGTCACCGAGTATCTGCGTGATCGCTATGGAATACCAGCCGCCGAGCCGACGCCGAACGAAATGGCGCGGTCGCTCGCGAGCGGAGGCGTCTGCGAACACGTCGCTGCAAAAGTGACGACCTTTTTCCGTTCCTGCGACACGGCGCGCTTCGCGCCGCTCGTCACGGCGCCTGCCGAGGATTGGTCGGCCGCAGCGACACGCCTCATCCTCACGCTGGAGAAATAATCGTGTCTTGCTACGTCTTCGTCATCGGCGCGCTGACCGCTTGGTTCGGGCCCACCGACGCGGATATGCTTGTGCTCGGCAACCTGTCGTTCCGCGACGGCCTCCAACGCCGGGACAACACGGCGGAGGCTCGACCCGCTTTCCGACAGGCGGCCGCCTATTTTGACGCACTTGTTGAACGTGGCTACCGCAGTCGCGGACTCTTTCAAAATCAAGGCAACGCCCACCTGCTGGCGGGGGAGCCGGCTCCGGCGATCTTCGCCTATCGTCGGGGTCTGCGGCTGGCGAACAACGATCGCACGCTTCGGGACGGTCTGACGTATGCCCGCGAACAAGTCGCTTACCCTGTCACCGGCTCGTTCGCTCGTCCGCCCGCCGAGGCGTGGCCGGCGTGGATCAAGTTTCCGTCGCGATTGTCGCTGTTGCTTGCGGCGTTCGGCTGCTATGCCGCTCTCATGCTCTGCGCCACGCTCTGGGTGATACGTCGCCGGGCGGTCGCCGTCGCCGGTCTTGGCGTCAGCCTGGTTTTGTTCCTTGCCTTCGTCGGCGTGTTTGTTCGAATGGCAAGTATCGACTGGGAAGAGACTCACTATCCGTTGGTCGTCATTGCCGACGACGGCGTCTTGTTCCGCACCGGCAACGGACCCTCCTATCCGTTGCGCTCCGAGACGCCGCTCAACCGCGGCGTCGAGGCTCGGCTACTCGCCCAGAGAAGCGACTGGCTGCAAATCGAGCTGGGCAGCGGCGAGGTCGGCTGGATTCCGCGGACTTACGCCTTGATCGACGCCTCATAAGGCATCATCCGTTTGCACCTTCGCGCGCAACGCCCAGCCTTTACAATGATCGAAACGTTCATGTCGCTTCTTGGAAGGATTGTCGCCGGATGTCCACCGACCGCATCAGCGAATACCTGGCCCAGTTCAGCCAAACCCGCACGCTCATGCTCGATCAGCTCCGCCGCATCATCGTCGGCCAGAGCGACGTCATCGAGCAAATCCTGGCCGCGATCTTCACGCGCGGCCACTGCCTGCTCGTCGGCGTACCCGGGCTGGCGAAAACTCTGATGGTCAGCTCGATCAGTCAAATTCTCGACGTGACCTTCAAACGCATCCAATTCACGCCCGACTTGATGCCGTCCGACATTACCGGCACCACGGTTCTCGACGAGCAGGACGGCAAGCGCGAGTTTCGCTTCGTGCGCGGGCCAATCTTTGCGAACATCATCCTGGCCGACGAAATCAATCGCACGCCGCCGAAGACGCAGGCCGCCCTCTTGCAATCCATGCAAGAGCGGCAAGTCACCATCGGCCAGGACACGCACAACCTGCCGGACCCGTTTTTTGTCATCGCCACGCAGAACCCCATTGAACAGGAAGGCACCTACCCGCTGCCGGAAGCGCAGCTCGACCGCTTCATGTTCAACATCAAAGTTGATTACCCCACGCTCGACGACGAAAAGCGCATCCTTGCCACGACGACCAAGGACGAGCCGCTGGAATTGACCAAGGTGCTCAGCGGCAAGGCGATCGTGAACTTGCAGAAGCTGATCCGCAGCGTGCCGGTGGGGGATTACGTGATCGACTACGTGACCCGTCTCGTGCGCGCCACGCGGCCCAAAGACCCGACGGCGCCGGAGTTCGTGCAGAAAATGGTCGATTGGGGCGCCGGGCCACGCGCGGGACAATTCCTCATCATGGGCGGCAAAGCGGCGGCGGCCATGGACGGCCGGTTCAGCGTCGCCATCGACGACATCAAGAAAGTCGCCGTGCCCGTGCTCCGTCACCGCGTCAGCACGAACTTCCAAGCTCAAGCCGAAGGCAAGACCAGCGAAGACATCGTTGAGCAGCTCCTCGCGACCATCGGCGATCCCGAGCCGCCGAAGTACGAGAAACGGAAACGGTGAGCAAGTTCGGTCGAGCTCCCATTTCACTGCTGTCAAACAAAGCTCGCTGTTGGCATTGTTTCTGCACTTCGTCTTTGTTTCAGCGTGCCTTGCTGAATGAATGCCAGGAACTCGGTCATGGCGGTCAACGAAAGGTATTGGATACACGCGCATGCGCGTTCTGGTCGTAGACGATAATCCCGATGCCGCCGACACGTTCGCGGTTTTGCTGCGCGCCTGGGGCCACGAAACCGATGTCGTTTACAATGGTCGCGACGCGCTCGAATCCGCCGACCAGCATCTGCCCGACGCGGCGTTGCTCGACCTCAACATGCCGGGGCTCGACGGTTTCGCCACGGCGCAACGGCTGCGGAGATTCGCGGGCTCGCGCAAGCTGCTGCTTGTCGCACTGACGAGCTACAGCGACCCCATCACGCGCGCTCTCGCCGCCGAGGTGTCCTTCGATCAATTCGTGGTCAAGACCGAGGAGTTAGGCAAGCTTCAAGGCTTGCTCAGCGCCTACGAACGAACCGAAAAGCCTTGATGGCACGCCGGTTGCTCTTCTCGTTCCCGTTCCGCGTCCATCGTGGGCGGACGACGGCTGATGGTCCCACCCCGCGGACGCTTACACCGCCACTGACGGCGGAAATGACTCTCCACCAAGAGCGGACGGCAACGCCTTCGGGCATTCGGCGCCGGGCCGCTCTTTTCCTTTTGCGTTAGGCCGTGGCCTTGCACTCGCCAACGTCCCACCGCCTACCGGGACGCCGGTGGTCGTTCTTGTTCCACAACCAATTTATCCACAAGTTCTTACGTCGATCGCCACCGGATGGGCGCTACGGCGAAAGCGGTGGAAACCGGGGGAAACACCCGCGACTCGGTACATCGGTGCAATTGTCGTCCGCGTGTGGTTAAATGGTGCCATGACCACCGCCGAGAAATACCTGCGGCCCGAAGTGATCCGCCAGGTCGCCCGCCTCGACCTTCGCGCCAAGTTCATCGTGGAGGGTTTTCTTGCGGGCCTGCACGCCAGCCCCTTTCAAGGCTTCTCGGTCGAATTCAGCGAGCACCGCAAGTACGTCCCCGGCGACGACTTGAAAGACCTCGACTGGAACATCTACGCCAAGACCGACAAGTATTACTTGAAAAAATTCGAGGCGGAGACCAACCTCGTCGGCTACCTCGTGATGGACCTGTCGGCGTCGATGGCGTACACGTACCGGCAGGAATTAACCAAGTTCGAGTACGCGATTTGCCTCGCCGCGGCCCTCGGCTACCTGATGATCCACCAGCAAGACCCCGTCGGCCTGGTGACATTCGACACCAAAATCCAAGCCAGCCTGGCGCCGCGGAGCAAGCGCACCCAGCTCGGCACGATGCTCGCCGTGCTGGCCAACTTGAAGCCCTCGGGCCAAACCGACATCGCAAAATGCCTGCACCAACTCGCCGCCATGATCCGCAACAAGAGCCTCGTGATGCTCTTCAGCGACCTGCTGACCGAACCGGGCCCGGTGCTGGAAAGCTTGCACCACCTGCGCCACCGTGGCAACGAGGTGATCCTGTTCCACATCCTCGACGAAGCCGAGGTGCGCTTCCCGTTCGACGGCGTCATCGAGTTCGAGGACGTGGAGGACGATCAGAAGTTGACCATCGACGCGCGCGGGATGCGGAACGACTATTTGCAGGCGGTCGGCGAGTTCAAGGAGTTCTACCGCGTGGAATGCGCGAAAGCGGGCATCGACTACGTGCCGATGGACACGAGCGTGAGCTTTGACAAGGCCCTGATGGAGTATTTGTTACAGCGGCAGCGGCGGTTTTGATGTTGGAGGGGTCCTGGTACAATGGCGACGAGCGATGACATCGGCGCACGCGGCGAGTCGATTTTCGTTTTTCGGGTCATGCAAACGTGCAACCGTCCCCGGCCATATTTCCGTCCTTGCTTCCTCGGTGAGAAATGGCCTGCTTTTGATTTTTTCGTTGAGTTGGTGGATGGCGGGCCGATGACGCCTTTTTTTCTCGTCCAGGTTAGAGCTACGTCACGGGGATTTATAGAGAGAGCCGGATTACGTCGTTTGCGCGTCAGCGTCGCCGCAGCGGACATCCAAAAGATGGCGCAGTCACCAGCACCCGCGTATGTCGTTGGCGTGGATACGAACGATGAGTCCGCTTACATTCTCGGCGTCCACAGCAAAATGGTGAACGCACTGCACTCCCTTCCCGCAGTCTATCCGCTCGATTGCCGAAACTTGGAAAGGCTGTGGCATGAGGTAAAGGAGCACTGGCAGCAACGCCCCGTATGCGAAAAGGATTCGATCTTTTCAGCGAGGTAACGTACCGTGACAAATCAAGCAGCCGACGACTACGCGTTGATGGTGCAACGTGCTCACGCGATGACGGTGATGCATTTGACGCGGCGGCCGGACCTCATCCTGAGCGATCCCACCCGCGCAGATGAGGGCTTGGATTACGTCGTTATCCTAGGCAAGAAGCGCGTGACAACGAGAAGACGATTCGGCCTGCTGGTTACCTCCACGATTGACGCGACAACGCCGGAGGCCGCGAACAAGCGGGCGAAGCAGATGCTTGCTTGCTTCCGTAAGCTTCCGCCGTTTTTGTTTCCGGTGTGCTGCTTCTATTTCACAATGGCCGATGACCAGGCGTATTACGCGTGGATTTACGAGCCCATCGTCAGCGACAACGGACAGCCGAGGCTTCCGCTTGCCGAAAAGGTCGAGTGCCACGTGCTCGATCGAGCAGCGCTTGACTTGATCGTAGACCGCGTGGATCGGTGGTACGACGCCTTCTTCGCGAAAATCGCGGTATAGAGGAAGGCACAATGACGTTCGTCCATCCCCTACTGCTCGGCGGCCTCCTCCTCGTCGGCGTGCCGATCTTGCTGCACCTGATCATGCAGCAGAAGCCGCGGCACTTGGCGTTTCCCGCATTTCGTTTTCTCTTGCAAAAGCACCGCACCAACCAGCGCACGCTGCGGCTGCGGCACCTGCTCCTGTTGGCGTTGCGCGTGCTCCTCATCGCCGCGATCTGTCTCGCCTTGGCGCGCCCGAAGCTGTTCAGCGACCGCTTCAATTTCAGCGGCAATCAGCCGGTCGCCGCGGTATTCCTCTTCGATACGAGTCCGAGCATGGAATACACCGTCGCCGGCCGCACGCGGCTCGACGACGGCAAACGGCGCGCACTTGAATTGTTGGACGAGTTGCCGCCCGGCAGCCGCGTGGCCGTCTTCGATAGCGCGGAAGCCGGCGGCGAATGGGCCGGGAATGTCGCCGCCGCGCGCGATCTCGTCACCAATCTGACCCTGCGGCCCGCGAACAGCCCGGTGACGCGACAGATCGACCAGGCCTATCGTCTTTTTACGCGGCTGGAGCAGGAGACGGACGCCAAAGAGCTGCCGCCGCGACTTCTGTACGTGTTATCCGATCGCACTCCGGAATGCTGGGACGGCAGCAGCGCCAAAAGCATCAAGCAGCCGGACGGCGTTCATTCGGTTTTTATCGACGTCGGCGTGGAGCAGCCCGCCGATCTGGCCATCGTCAACGTCGAACTGCCCAAGCAGACCGATCAGCAAATCGCGCGGCAGGTCTTCGCGCCCGATGAGAAGATCACGCTCAACGCGACGGTCCGCGCAACCGGCGCGGATTACAACACCGAGATTCTTTGCCAGGTCCCCGGCAGGGACGGAGCGGTCGTTTTGAAGCGGCCCGTGGTGTTGAAAGCGGGCCAGAGCGAGATCATTCCTTTTGAAATTGACGGCAAGACGTTGCAGCCGGGATTCCGCCAGCTCGAATTGAAGCTGGCGACGAACGACGCCCTCCCCTTCGACAACACCCGCTATCTGACGTTGGAGATTCGCGGCGGCCGGCGGGTCTTATTGATCGTGGACGAGAGAGACGACTCCGCGCGCGACGCCGCCATCTTGAAACCGACGTTGGAGCTCCTGCGGCGCTGGCGCTGCGAGGTGATGGACACCGGCAAGGCGAACGACTTCTATCCCGAGGACCTTGTGAAAAACTACCAGGTTATTTGCCTGGTCGATGTGGCTCAACCCGGAGCAAGTCTTTGGGATCGACTCAAAGCGTATGTGGAAATGGGCGGCGGCCTCGCGGTGTTCCCCGGCGACGTGAAAAAGGAAGCGTACCAGGGCGACAGAAACGCTCTACAACTCATGCCGGGGCTGCTCGATCAAATCGTCACCGCGCCGGCGGAGCCCGGCGTGACTTGGGGCAAAATGCAGCAGCACCCGCTCATGGCGCCATTCAGCGCGTGGCGTAAACTCGGCGGCGTCGATTTCACCGACCCGGCACGCGAACCCCACGCTTTTCACTACTGGCGGGTGAACGCGCCCGACACCAGTTCGGCCCTTGCCTTCTACGCCGACGACAAGCAAAGTCCCGTGCTGCTGGAAAAAACGGTGGGAAAGGGCCGGGTGCTGCTTCTGACCACGCCGTTCGGCAATCGGTCCGATAGCAAAAAGCGCTTATGGACCAACTACTGGGAGACATCGTTCGCGATGGTGCTGGCCGACAAAACGGTCGGCTACCTTGCCGGCGACGCGGAGGCAGTGAATTACAACTTCACGAGCGGGCAAACGGTGACGGTGGAACTCCCGTCGACCTCACGCTTGCCGGTCTATAGTTTGATCGGCCCCGGCCTGAGCGGTGCGGAAGGAAGCGTGCCGCGCGTCGAAGGACAAAGCGACTTGCAACTCCGCCAAGCCGTCACGCCCGGGAATTACGCGCTGAGCGCCGGCGAAGGACCGCCGCTCAAGTCGTTCAGCGTCAACGCCAAGCCGGAAGAATGCGAGCTGGAGCGTGTGCCGGTCGAGCAGATCGAGAGCCTGCTTGGTTCCGGCGCCGTGGTTCCGGTGGGTCACAGCGACGATTTGCGGGATGCGCTGCAAGGACGCTGGCAACAGCCGGTTGAATTGCTCCCGTGGTTGATGATCGCCGTGTTGCTCGCGCTGGCGCTGGAGAACCTCCTCGCCAACAAGAGCCGGCAGTTTCAGCCGCACAACGACGCCGCCAAACCCGAAGACGCCAAACGTCTCCTCGCCGAACCGGCGGAACGCGTGCTGGCCAAGACGCTCGGCGGCGGCTTGCGCGGCGCCGCGGCGGGCGGCGTGGTTGCCCTGTTGCCAGGCGTCATCATCGGCTTCATCCGAACGAGCTACGGCCAAGGTTTCAGCGGCGCCTTGCAAACCGTTGTTGTCTTCGCCGTCGGCTGGGGACTTGTCGGCGCTATGATCGGCTTGCTGATGGGCGCGATAGCGGGCGTCGTTGAAGCGTCGCGCACAGGGATCATTGGCGGCGTCATCCGCGGCGCCGCGGTTGGCGCGGTCCTCGGGCTGTTGATCCTGCCGAGCGCCTGGTTCCATGACGACGCCGCGGCTCTGCGCGCCGGTTGTGTGATCGGCCTCATGGTCGGCGCCGTGGAAGGAGCGGTGATCGGCCTCCGCAACTGGTATCGACCCCGCGACTCGATCGAAACAACGTAAGTCCGCTGAACAATGCTCGACTTCACGCGCCTATCCTTGTTCGCCGACATCGACCCGGTCACGCCGTGGTCATTGCCCACGGTCGGCGTGCGGCCGTTGGTCCTTGTGGCGGTCTTGCTGACGGCGATTACGCTCTGGACTTATCTCGGCGTCCCCGGCATGACGTGGCGGCGCTTCTGCACGGTTCTCACCCTCCGTTTGCTCGCCCTGCTCCTCACCCTCGCCGTCGTCCTGCGTCCGTCGTACGCCTTTCATGACGATCAGCAGCCGCCGTCCACGTTGATCGTCGCCGCCGACGCGTCGGAAAGCATGACCATCCAGGACGAGTACGATAATCAATCGCGCTGGCAACTCCTGCTGCGCACGTTGCGCGAAAACGAAGCGCTGCTGAACCGGCTTCGCACCGAGCACAACATCAACGTCATTCTGCACCGCTTTGGAAGTGAGGTCGCCGATTTTGATCCGCAAGGCCAGGCCGACGGCAAGCGCACCGACTTCGGCGACATGCTGCACACGCTCTACGAGAAATACCGCGGCGAGCCGCTGCTCCGCGGCCTTATCGTCCTCAGCGACGGCTCGGACAATGGCACGCAGTTTCCGCCGTTGACATTGGCGTCGCAGTGGCGCGCGCTCCCGTGCCGAATCGACACGGTCGGCTTCGGCAATGCCGCGACGAATGAAAAACAACGCGACATCGCCATCACGGCGCTGAACCCGGTGCCGTCCCCCGTGCCGCTCAAGGGCGAGCTGACAATCAACGCCATGCTTGACGCCCATAGCTTTGAAAACGCGCCGGTCACGTTTCACGTCTTCATCGACGACAAGGAAGTGCCGATCGACGCCATCCTCGTCAACGGCCAAAAAGTCGGCGACGGCAAACCACGCCTCGGCCTCACCGTCGGCAACGATGTGAAATTGAAGATCACCGCGCCGTCGGAACCGGGCGAGGTGCGGTTGACGCTGAAGGTTGATCCGCTCGACGGCGAGATCACGGCGGCGAACAACGAGATGAGCACTTATTTGACCGTAACGAAAGAAGGCGTCAGTGTTTTGCTTGTCGATAAGGCGCGGTGGGAACAGAAATTCATTGCCATGGCCCTTGCTCAGGATCCCCGCATTCGCGTCTTCACGGTGCAGCTCCGCCGCGATGAAAACGCGCCGGATGCGAATCAAGCGGAGCTGTTCCAGTTCGATAAACAGCATTACGACGTGATTATCCTTGGCGACGTAACCGCAAAGCAATTGACGGGCGGCGATCCGCGCATTCTGCGGACGATCAACAACATGGTCGCCGACAAAGGGTCCGGCTTCATGATGTATGGCGGCCTGAAGAATTTCGGAACCGGCGATTGGCGCGGCACGCCCATTGATAAGCTTTTGCCCGTAGGACTTGACGTGGACGGCCAGATCGAGGGCTCGGTGAAGATCGAGCCGACGGAGGCGGGGCTGCGACACTACATCATGAATCTTGCCGACCGTCTGGAAGACAACAAACGCATTTGGGCGCAATTGCCGGACATGCCCAAAGGGGTGACGCGCCTTGGACAGCCGCGCGGCCTTGCGACGGTCTTCGCTCGCTCGCAGGCAGGCGACCCCGTCTTGGTTGGTCAAGCGTACGGCAAGGGCCGTGTTCTTGCCTTCGCCGCCGACACCACGCAAAGGTGGCGCCGCAATCCCGAAGGCGTCGCCGCCCACGCTCGTTTCTGGAAGCAAATCGTTCTGTGGCTCGCGCATCAGGAAGAAACGTCCGGCAACGTTTGGGTGAAGCCCGACACTCGTCGTCTCGCCGCGGGCGGACGGCTCGGATTCAGCGCCGGCATGCTCGGCAAGGGGGGCAACGATCTCAAAGACGGCCGTTTCGACGTCAAGGTCATCGGCCCGAACAACGTCGAGACGCCGGTCCTCACCGCGCGCGACAAAGGCGAAGACCGCGGCGTCTTTTGGAAAAGCGACACGCCGGGCGAATATCGCCTCGTCGTTCGCGGCACGGCGAAAGACGCCGACGGCCAGGAGATCAACGGCGAGACGACGGCCCGGTTTCTTGTTTACCAGGATGACGCCGAGATGGTCCGCCGGGCGGCGGATCACGATTTCCTGAAGAAATTGGCGGCCGGCGGCGGCGGTCGGTTTCATAAGCCCGGCGAACTTGCCCGCTATTTGCAGGAATTGGCGGCACAGCCCGTGTCCCAGGGACGACAAAAAGCCGTGTCCTGGCCCGATTGGCGGCGCACGTCGCTCAGCGGCTTCTTGCCGGCGTTGCTCATGCTGTTCGTGGCGCTCTTGAGCGTGGAATGGTTCCTGCGGAGACGCTGGGGACTTGTGTGAGTCGGCGTCTCCTTGCGGTTGCGTTTCCGTTTCGGTGCTAGGCCGCACTAGTGGGGCACTCTTGGGGAGTTTTGTGGGCCGGATATCACTCGCGCGGCGTGCCCAGAAGTCCGTCCTACTCCGTGACCGGTGTAGGGTCTGCCCCAACGCGTAGCGGTGGCGGTGTACGGCGGTTGGAGCGGCAGAATCAAGTCGCGACCGACCATTTGATTTGCCTCAATCGAGACGGTCCGATTGAAGGACAGGACGCAAACACGGATGGCGCGCCGGGATGCTGGCTGGCGCGTGCCGCAGGCTTGATCAAGATGAGTTACCGCCGTGCAGAGCGCCCGCTTCAATCAATCCAGTAAACAGGTTCGCCATCGCTTCGCGTCGCGAGATACGGCAGCAGTCTATCCGCGGAGAATGGTAGAAAATGCACCGAGGCGTCCGCAAAAGCGAAGTTTGCGCCCTGACCATGCAAACTCCAGAAATGATCGAGATCGCACCCATTCCCAATCCGCCCGGGACGAAGTGCGCTCGAACTCGCTTTGCAACCATTCCCTTGCGATGGAATCCCCTCGCTCACCCCGGGCAGAATCTGCGACAGCGGCCAAACCGTATAGCCCCATCCCGCATACCACGCGCTAAACGCTCCACGGGGGCCAGATGGCCGTTCGCCGATCATGATCGTGTTTGATGTGCCATCAGTGATGTCCCCGAACTTGACTGATAACCCAGGGTGAAAAATGCCGTCGCGGGCGTAAACGTTCGTCCCTGCGACCCCCAAGTAGTCCGTTACTCCGAATGTGACCCCATTGGAGTCCGGTCCTCCGAAAGAGGTGGCATTGGAAGAACACAGAAAGATACCGACTCGGCGAGCCTGGACTTCAACATGGGCGGCACTATGGCCCCGCGGATCTTGCCGCAAGGCGTTCCACGCCATGGTCCCGATTTCTTCTTGTTCAACGTAGGGCAAAATTGCGGTAAGCCACGACATGCCGACGCCCGGAGATTTATGACCTCCGGAGGGCGGGAATGGGTAACCGCACCCATTTGGCAATTCCTTGTGGTTGCCGGCGTACATATGCACCGCGATCGCGAGTTGTCGCAGGTTGGAACCACAGCGCACGCGCGCGGCCGCGAAACGTACCTTCTGCACGGCAGGCGTCAGCAGACTCAAAAGTACCACCAGAATGCCGATGACGACTAGCATTTCGACTAGGGTCATTCCCTTCCGCGGCCTGTCATGAGCCATTTATCCGGCCCTCAATCAATCGCCTCGCGCCTAGAACCTTTGCCGGATCGCCTTTCATGGCGATACCGCGCACCCCATTTGGTCGACAGTAACTGAAGTGTTCGGCATTGTGAACGAGGATTCAACAGTGTTGGCGTTCAACTCCTCGCAACCGCACAGATCGGGACAGGTACCGCTTCTAAAAAAGCAGCCGTTGCCATCAACCTGCGAAGTGCTGCAAGGGCTGCTGAGCCAAGGGCCGTCATTGACGCACCAAAAGGTAGTACCGTCCGATCCGGGACAGAACTGGCAGGTTGCCGCCAAGAAATAGAAACAGGTGCGGTCGCCAACGCCGCCGCAGGCAAAGTGCTGTCGTTTAGGACGACATTTCCTATCACAATCTCCCATTGCTCTGTCAGCCAGAACGCCGCCAAGCAACAACAGCGCTATGCTCAGCCAGATCTTCCACGTAGACTGATTAAACATGGTATCTTTCTCCTTTCATCATGATGTTGTTGGATGCTTATGCGGTATGCACTCCACTCGCTGCGCTTTCTTAGATTTTCTTTGCTCACATGACGAGCCGGATCACGCGGTGCCAGAGGCTCTGGATTTTCCGCGGCACCGCGGCACGTGCCGCACCAGCTTGAAATTCTTCTTCCAGACAGTGGCGGCGCAAGGCGTT
>JBGQKZ010000081.1:0-30878 GCA_041499805.1 Gemmataceae bacterium | reverse complement strand
CCCGCGCTTGGGGGGGGGGGGGGGCCCGCCTCATCGGGGGGGGGGCGCTTCCGCGCTGCATCCCACCCCGCCCCGGGGCGTTTTGGGGGGTGGCCTTTTTGCGCTGGGTTGCCCCCCCCCGCCGCGCGCCCACTACTCTGATCCAATGAGGCGCCATGTCGCTTCGCGGAATCCTGTGTTATCGAGCCACCAACCGCGCACGTCCGGCGTTTCGTTCTTGAGAGAGATGATGAGGTTTACGACGTCGGGGCTGTAGTTACGCTCCACGTCGGTTCGGCTCGGAACGGGATCGCTTGTCGGATGGGAATGATAGACGGCCAGGACGTCGAGGTTCTCGGCGTGCATGTCGCGGTAAGCGTCGAACATGCTCTTCGGATCCGAAAGATACTCCGTTGGGCTCGCTGCGTCATTTACGAGCGGATAGTGCTTTCGCACGATGCCAAGTGAGAAGCTCTCGTGAACGCTTGGTGTTACTTTGCCGGCGAGCAAGCCGCAGCACTCGTTCGGTAGCTCGTCGCGCGCCTGGGCGAGCATGGCCAGATAAACGGGTTGAGGAATGAGCAGGTGAAATGGTGTTGACAAGGGAAACCACCCTTCCGATGCTACAGCACTTCGCTATACCAACTCGACGAGGCGGTGAGTGGTGAGTGGTGAGTAGTGAGTGGTACCGTTACCACTCACTACTCACCACTCACGACTCACTCCCTCGCAATATGCGAGGCGTGCATGCCCCGGGACAAAGTCATCCTCGCCTACAGTGGCGGGCTCGATACCTCCGTGATGGTGCCGTGGATCGGCGAGAAATACAACCTCGACGTGGTCACGTTCACCGTCGATCTGGGCCAGGGCGAGGACATCCAGCGCATCAAACAAAAGGCGCTGAAGACGGGCGCCGTGGATGCCGTCGCGATCGACGCCCGGAACCTGTTCGTCGATCACTTCGTCTGGCCGGCGCTGATGGCGGGGGCGATGTACGAGGGGAAGTATCCGCTGGCGACGGCGCTGGGCCGGCCGCTGATCGCAAAACTGATGGTGGACGCGGCGCACGAGCATAAGGCCAAGGCGGTCGCCCACGGCTGCACCGGCAAGGGCAATGACCAGGTGCGGTTCGACGTGACGTTTCAGACGCTCGATCCGAGTCTGAAAATCATCGCCCCGGTTCGCGAATGGAGCATGACGCGGCCGGAGTCGATCGAGTACGCGGCGAAGCACAACATCCCGGTCGAGGCGACCAAGGAGAGCCCGTACAGCATCGACCAGAACCTTTGGGGCCGGAGCTGCGAGGCGGGGGTGCTCGAAGACCCCTGGGATGAGCCGCCCGCCGAGGCATTCGCCTGGAGCGTCGATCCGGCGAAGGCGCCCGACGAACCGGAAACCGTTGAAATCGAATTCGAGCATGGCATCCCGGTCGCGCTCAACGGCCGCAAGTTGGACGGCGTGCCGCTGATCGAAAAGCTGAACGAACTGGGCGGCAAGCACGGCGTGGGCCGAATCGACCACGTCGAAAACCGGCTGGTGGGCATCAAGTCGCGCGAGTTGTACGAGGCGCCGGCGGCGACGATCCTGCACGAAGCGCATCGTGAGCTAGAATTCCTGTGTCTTAGTAAGCAGGCCCATCGGTTCAAGACGTTCGTCGCGCAAGAATACGCCGATCTGATTTATAACGGTTTGTGGTTCAGCGGCTTTCACCAGGATCTCGCGGCGTTTGTGTCGAGCAATCAGCGCTATGTCGCCGGCAGCGTCCGCGTCAAGTTGTTCAAGGGCCGGGCGACGGTTGTCGGCCGCAAGAGCGAGCACAGCTTGTACAGCAAGAAGCTCGCGACTTACGCCGAGAAGAGCGATTACGATCAGGCCGCGGCCCAGGGCTTTATCAAGATTCACGGCCTGAGCCAGCAAACGCAGGCGCAGCGCCAACTTTTGAAGGGCGGCAAAGGCTTCGATTTGCCCGGGCTCACCGGTCCGAAGTAGGGTGCATTGCACCGAGCCGTCTTGAGCACCCTACAATGGAATAACCTCCATCGCGAGGCAGGTTGGCCCGCGACTTGCGGCAGGAGCGGAGGAGAGACGAGGATCTCATGGCGAACGAGATGATGGATTTGGAACAACTGGCCACGTACCTTCAGCGCGACCTGCGTGAGGTAACAAAATTGGCCAGCCGCGGCTACCTGCCCGGACAAAAGGTGGCGGGCAAGTGGCGTTTCGCGCAGGCGGAGATCAACCACTGGATCGAAACGCAAATGCACGCCTACACGGAACAGCAACTGAGCGCCCTGGAGACCGAACCCGGACGCGCTACCGACGGCGATCCTCTCGTTTCCGCTCTCATGAGCGATGCCAGCACGGCGGTTCCGATGAACGCCTCGACGCGCGGCTCCGTGTTGCGCGAGCTGGTTAAGCTCGCGGAGCAGACCTGGCTCGTCTACGACCCGCAGGCGATTCTCGAAGCGGTGCGCCGGCGTGAAGAGTTGGCGAGCACCGCATTGCCCTCCGGCGTCGCGATTCCGCACCCGCACCGGCCCATGCCGCAGGCGCTCGGTGAAGCGGTCGTCGCCTACGGCCGCACGGCGAACGGCATTCCTTTCGGAAGTCCCGGCGGCGGCTTGACCGATATCTTCTTTCTCGTCTGCTGCCGTGACGATCGGACTCACCTGCGCGTCCTGGCCCGGCTGTCTCGGTTGCTTCTGCGACCGGGATTCGTGGATGAATTGCGTGCCGCGGAGACGGCCGCCGACACCCTTCAATTGATCGAAGCGGCGGAGCGGGACTTGCTCGCCGTCTGAGACTGCCCCATCGTGCGGCAGCGTCTGCGGGGCGCCTGAAGCGCCGGCGAGCAACGACAAACTTCCTCGCCGGCGCCTCGGGCGCCATTCCAGCCAAGCCGCACGTCAACGGAACAGACATGCTCGTCAAACCTGGGACCAAAGTGTCCCTCAAGGATTACGATCCGGACGATACCGGTCCGTACCGCTCCGCCAAAGAGGCGGAAGCCGATCTTCAGCGGCAACTCACGGAGATGATCCAGCTGCAAAACCTGCTCTACGCCGAAAACCGGCGGGCCGTGCTCATCGTGCTCCAGGGCATGGACACGTCGGGCAAGGATGGCACCATCCGCCATGTCATGTCGGGCCTGTCGCCGCTCGGCGTGCAGGTCAAGGCGTTCAAGGCCCCCGCAGGCGAGGAGCAGGCCCACGACTACCTGTGGCGGGTCCATCAGGCGGCGCCGCGCTACGGCGGCCTCGGTATCTTCAACCGCTCGCACTACGAAGACGTGCTGGTCGTGCGCGTCCACGATTTGGTCCCCAAGAAAGTGTGGAAACGGCGCTACGAGCAGATCAACGAGTTCGAGCGGCATCTGGTCAAGAACAACGTCGTGATCCTGAAGTTCTTTCTCCACATCAGCAAGGAGGAGCAAAAGAAACGCCTGGAGGAACGCCTGAAGGATCCGACGCGCTTCTGGAAATTCTCGTTGCACGACATCGAGGAGCGAAAGTATTGGAGCGCCTATCGCAAAGCGTACGAGGCGGCGCTGTCGAAGTGCTGTACGAAGTGGGCGCCGTGGCACATCGTGCCGGCGAATCAGAAGTGGTATCGCAACGTCGTCGTGGCGGAAGTAATCACGCGGACGCTGCGCGAAATGCGCATGTCGTATCCGCCGCCGGCGACCGATATCTCCAACCTGCGGATTGAGTGATCGAGAGTTTCGCTGGGGAGCGCGACGCGCAATGCGCGGACGCCGCCACGCGCCCTCGCCCCCTCGTCGGGCTCCTTAGGTCAAATCCGGCTGCACGAAACGGGCGTTGACGCCGTACTGGTGCAGCAGCGCTTCCGCGGCGAGGTAGCCGCTGCGCACCGCCCCTTCCATCGTCGCGGGCCAGCCGGTGGCGGTCCAATCGCCGGCAACGTAAAGATTCGGGATCGGGGACGCCTGCCCTGGACGCCAGCGATCGACACCCGGCACGGCGCTAAACGTGGCGCCGTGCTCCGTGATTACCCGGCCACGCAAGAGCGTTGCACCCGCCGCGGCGGGGAAGAGGGATCGTATCTCTTCAACGATCCGCTGTTGCACGTCCTCATTCGCCAAGCCCCGAAACTGCCGCGAGGCGCTGACGACGACCTGAAGATAATGTTCGCCGGGCGCTATTTCGCCGCGATTGAAGACCCATTGACCGGCACAGTCCACGAGCACGACGTGCGGCAGTTCCATAACGGATCGGTCGAACCACAAATGCACGCTCGTGATTGGCGAGGTTTCCAAGTTGCGTAGTTGACGGAAGTAGGGCTCACGCTCGACAAGCTCCGCGGGCAAGATGTCGAGCAACCGGCCGAACGGGACAGCCGCGATATAACAATCCGCTCGCAGCGGCTCTCCCTGGCGGAGTTCGACGCTCACGACGCGGCCGCTGTCAACCGAGAACGCCTTCACGCCGAGATTGAGGAGCGCCTCAACCCGATGTTGCGCGAGCCAATCGTTTAATTCCTGTCCATAGAGACGGCCCAACGGAACCACGGGCAGTTCGACGTCGAAACCGCGGCGGTGACGGAGGAAGCCATCCAAAAAAACCTTCCGCGCGTAGCGCAAGCCGACGCGATCCGGCGCCTCGTTCAAAGCGCTGGTGAGCACCAGGCCCCAGAAGCGATTCACCATGCGCGGCGTTTGTCCATTTTCTTGCAACCACTTTTCAAACGGCGGATCGTCTGCTGCGTCGGCATGCGGCAGCCGGCGCAGGGCCCGCGCGATGCGGAGTTTCTCGCCGCACGTCAAATAATGGGCCCGGAGGAAGCTCCCCGCGAGATGAAACGGCGCCGGCAGGCGCGCCGATCGAAAGCGGCTCACGCGGCGGTCCGGCGTCATGAAGTAGAGGCACGGCTGCGCTTGGAGATACCGGCCGATTCCGACGGTCTTGCAGAAGTGGGCGAAGTTCGTGCAGCAGCCCATGCTTACATGCTGACAGGCGTCAATGAGCTGTCCGGTCGCCGCATCGGTAAACGAGCTCGCCCGCCCGCCAAGGCGATTCCGTGATTCGAGCACCGTGACCCGAACGCCGCGGGGCGCGAGGGCGGTCGCCGCGGCAAGCCCGGCCAGGCCGCCGCCGACGATCAAAACGTGGCGTGGCGCCGCGGTCATGGTTTCCACCCAGCCAGGCCCATGCGCACGGGCAGCGCGCCAAACGCGAGACAGAGTTTGTGCCAGCCGCTAAGGCGAACACGTTCACTGAAAACGTCGTACTCGCGCTGTGCAATTCGCTCCAGCAAACCACGGTAGGTGCGCGTCATCATTTGAAAAACTGCCCGGCCGGCGGGGCGGAGCAGCCGGCTGAGCGGTCGGGCCGCGTCGTAGTACGTGCGCGCGCGTTCGACCTGAAAACGCATGAGCTGGCGAAACGCTTCGTTGCGCTCATGCCGGCACAGTTGATCCTCGGAGTAGCCAAATCGCTTCAGATCTTCCTGCGGCAAATAGACGCG
Organism: Gemmataceae bacterium; assembly: GCA_041499805.1. GTDB lineage: Bacteria > Planctomycetota > Planctomycetia > Gemmatales > Gemmataceae > JBGQKZ01. Next base: position 25,415 of record JBGQKZ010000081.1, on the reverse strand, counting down.
GCCGCGCGCGGCGTCTTCCGCGAGATCGCGCAGGATATTGGTGAGCTGAAAGGCAATGCCGGCCGCCTCGGCGTGCTGTTTCGCTTCCTCGGACGAACATCCCCAAATGTGGATGCACGCCAGGCCGACAACCGACGCCACGCGGTAACAATATTGGTACAGGTCCGCAAACGTCTCGTAGCGCCGCTCGGCGAGGTCCATTTCGACGCCGTCGAGCACGGCGTGAAGATTCGCCGGCGGAATCGCATAGGCGGTCATCGTGTCGTACAGCGCGGGGTGCAGCCGGTGCGTGGGCTTGCCGGCGAGCGCGAGATCAAACCGTTCGCGCCAGCTTGCGAGCGCCGACCGCTTGTCCTCGGCGGACGCCTGGCTGTCACTGAGGTCATCCGCGATGCGCATGAAGGCGTAGAGCGCGCACATGCCCAAGCGTTGTCGCGACGGCAGGAAACGAAAGGCGTGATAGAAGTTGCCGGCCTCCCGCCGGGCCAGCCGATCGCAGTAGGCATACGACTTCGCCAGCATTGCATCGCGGCCGCACGACATGCGAGAGATTCAGAGAGGATGGTTCAAAACGACGCCGCGACCGGTCGGCGCCACCCGGCCGTCACGCGTCCGAGGAGCGCTTGGCCGAACAACGCGGCTTTTTCCCACTTCGCCAGGGTCGGTCGGGTGTGCCAAACATTGTACTGGGAGCGCTCGATCTTGCGAAGAGTCGCCAAGCCCCCGCGCAGAAACAGCTCGATGTCCGGCCGCACCCCGTCCGGGACAAGATCCAGCAGCGGAATGCCGCGATAAAACAGGTCGCGTGTCCGGTCTACCTCGAACTGCATGAGCAGTGCGAATGCCGGCGTAAAACGGCGGGCTTGCAAGTCGTCGTCGCGGTAGCCGAACCGTTGGCGGTCTTCTTCCGGCAAATAAACGCGACCGATGGCGTAATCACGCGCCACATCCTGCCAAAAGTTCGCGAGTTGCAACGCGGTGCAGATGTAATCCGCGAGCGCGGCGCGCTTCACGTCATAACATTCGCACAGATAGAGGACGAGGTGTCCCACGGGATTCGCCGAGCGGCGGCAGTAGTTCAAAAGGTCGCCGTATGTTTGATAGTGCTTGATGAGCTGATCCTGCTCGAACGCAAACAACAGATCGAGGAACGGTTGCGGCGGAATGTTGAAGCAGCGAATGGTCCGCTGCAGCGCGACCATGACGGGGTGGCGCGGCGCTCCATCGTAGCATGTGAGCAATTGTTCGCGCCACCAACGCAGCAGGGCCAGAGCCCGCGCTCCGCCGCCCGTTTCGTCGCCCAGATCGTCGGCCCAACGACAATAAGCGTAGACCGCGTGGAAGTGCGGCAACAGCCGGCGCGGCAGCAAGAGCGATGCGACGGAGAAATTCTCATAGTGCGTTCGGGCCAGGCGGGCGCAATAGGCGCGTGCGGCAGGTACGCTCGGCGGGAGATACGCACTCTCGGGGCCGTAACGGGCCAATTCGGCGGCGAAGCCGTTGTTCATCCCGCGATTATAAGACGCACGCACCGCGGCCGTGAAGGTGAGGGCGCGTTATCATGGAAATGACTTCGCCGTTTTTGAGAGCGTAACGATGCCTGTTTCGCCGTGCATTCTGCTGCTAGAAACTTCCGGCCGATCGGGACAAGTCGGCCTTGCGGAGGGGAACCGTTTGCTGGCGGCGCGCACGCTCGATGAAGCTCGGCGTCACGCGCGCGACTTAGCGCCCGCGGTCGTGGCGCTGCTGGATCAGCAGGGTTGGCGGCCGAGCGACGTTCGCGGCGTGATCGTGGACCGCGGGCCCGGCAGTTACACCGGGCTGCGCGTCGGACTGATGTCGGCGAAAGCGTTCGCATACGCGATCGGCTGTCCTGTGGTCGCAGTGACGAGCTTCGCGGCGATCGCGCACCAATACGACGGAGAGAGTGCGCGCCTGGACGTGATCGCCGATGCACAGCAGGGAATGATTTACGTGCAATCGTTTCAACGCGCGGCGGACGCCGTATTCGCCCCGATGAACGACATGACCATTGGCGCGCTGACCGATTGGCTGACAACGCTTCGACCCGGCGCCGCAGTGAGCGGTCCCGGGCTGCGGCTGTACGGGCAGCGTATGCCGGCGGGAGTCGAAATCGCGAATCCGGACCAGTGGGAGCCGCGGGTCGCGAGTCTGCTGACCCTTGGCTTGGATCGGCTCGTCTCCGAGCGGACCGACGACGTGTGGTCGCTGGAGCCGCTCTACCTTCGACCCAGTTCGGCCGAGGAGAAGTGGAAGGCACAAGGACGCGGCTAGCGCGATCTTGGCTCGTGCGTCAGAAACTACGCGCCAGCGGACTGTAATAATCCACATCCACCGACCCGTCGGTGCGGAAGAACACTTCGACCGCATAGCTGCCGTAGTTGTAGGTAACGCCGTTGCGCCGATGCTGGATCACCGGCGTACCTTCCGGCAGAAACAGCGGCACCGTGACGAACTGGCCGGTACACGGATGTTGGTAGGCGCCCTGCATCGCGCGCCCGGGCGGTCGGGCGCAGGTCGGCTGGCACTCGCCGAACATCGACACGTACGCCGCGGTTTCACCATGCGGCCCGGTCGGTTGCGGCGTGACGGTTCCGCAGTTCCCCGCCGCGGCATAATGAAAACGCAGCCGCGCCGCCTCGGCGCTGGACTGTGTGCCGAGCAGCACGCCGGCAGCCAGACCGGTGCTCAACCATCGAGTGAGATTTGACATAGGTACTCTGAAAGAATGAAGGCCGAGGCGGCGCTGTGCCATCCTCGGCCTCTGAATCGTCGTTGTGGACCAGTCCAGTTCCGTTGCTACCTCGCGGGGCCCGGCGTGACGATCGGTCCGGACGGCGGATAAAAAGCGGGGGATTCGCAACTCGGCTTGCAGCATGGCGTGCAGCACGGCGATGGGGCGCAACAGTGCCGCCACCAGCAGCAACCGGTTGACAGCAGCACGGCCGTGCAGGCGAATAAGCCGAGAACATGGCGCAGAACCATGGTCTTTCTCCTCTCTTCCTGGTGATGCATCGAGCGAACGGAGGGCGAACCCGCCCTCCGGGTGTTATTCCGAAATCGGCCGTGCCGCCGCGGCGTACGTGGGAAGGGCCTGTGTCAGAAGCGACACAGCAGAAACTACCACGGGAAGCACCGTCTGGCGGCGCTTCCCCGTTCCGACTGACCGCGGGTACGGGTCCGTAGGTTTTCTGAAGAGAGTATGCGCTGGTCGCGACGGTTCGCAACAGCGCAAGGGAAGCATTCCGAGAATCGGGCGGGCACGGACTTGAAGCTGTACGGCGCAAGCGTGTTGCTCGCCCCGCGCAAGCGCGTGAGGCTGTTCCCGGAATGCCGCGCGGATCGATTGGCGCTGGGAATCAGCGGCCGAACCCAATCTGACCGTAGCCGCTTTGCGAGTACTGGGGCGGCAGCACTACGCCGGGCGGGGGCGCCGGCACAACCGCGCCGCACGGCGGCGGGCACGGCGCTGGACATGGAGCCGGGCAGCATGGCCACAACGACTTGTGCGTGTGGTCGCAACCGACGACAAGCGGAACCAGGCTCAGCAAGCCAGTCAGACAGACGTAACGCAAACGCATGATTGACTCTCCGGCGTCCCTGTTTCCTTGCGCGTGGCGGGCACAACCGCCTCACGCTTACACGGTAGGTCGGGGCCGCCGGCGGATCAATGAGTTTTGAACAAATTGCAAGAATCCCGCCGCGGATGGTGTGACCGTCTGCCGGTCGCACGGGTCGGGTGGAAAAGCCCGACCTTGAGGGCCTTGCGGGTTATGCCGGTCGCGTTGCTTGAAGCGGTTACGCGCGGAGAGTAGGATGCGGGAAGAAATTGGACCAGGCGTTTCATGACAGAACGATTCCACACTAAGAGTCCCGCCACGCCCGCCGCGTTCAAGGACGTTCGGATGCGCGGCTTCCAAGATCGAGCCGAAGTGGCAGACGTGTTCGCCTTGCTCGACGGCCGCGTGTCCCGGCTTGCGGAAGAACCCGTCTCTCTTCACGACGCGGCCGGACGCGTACTCGCCCGTGACATTGTCGCGGACGTGGCGGTGCCGCCGTATGACCGTGCCGCAATGGACGGCTACGCACTGCGGGGCGACGAAACCTTCGGGGCCGGACCGTACACTCCGTTGGAGTTTCGCGTGGTCGGCGAGGCCTATCCGGGCCGGCCGTTCCCCAATTGCGTTGAACCGGGACAGGCAGTGCGGATCATGACGGGCGCGCCGCTTCCGACGGGCGCCACGGCGGTACTGCAAGCAGAAGCCGCGGAAGAGAGCGGCGGTTGTTTGCGGGTAAGTGAGCCGGCGCCGCCGGGACGACATATTGGAAAGCGCGGCGAGGACATTGAACCCGGCGCCGTCGTATTGCGCGCGGGTCGCGTGTTGCGGCCGCAAGACGTGGGTGTCCTCGCCTCGCTTGGCTCGAATCCCGTTCCGGTAATCCGCCGGCCGCGCGTGGCGATTCTTGTGACCGGCAACGAGCTGCTCCCCGCCGGTTCCCGGCCGGAAGGGTATCGCATCGTGGACAGCAATTCGGTGATGCTTGAGGCCCTCGTGCGGCGTGATGGCGGACTGCCGGAAACACCGCCGATCATTCCCGATGTGCATGAACAAGTCCGCGACATGTTGCTTCAAGCCGACGCGGACGTCGTGCTCATTTCCGGCGGCTCGTCGGTAGGGCAAGAGGACCACGCGCCGCGCGTGCTGGCGGAAGCCGGTGAGCTCTGTGTGCATGGCGTTGCTCTGCGGCCCGCGAGCCCGACCGGGGTCGGCTTTCTGCGCGACATTCCCGTCTTTCTGTTGCCGGGCAATCCCGTTTCATGCTTATGCGCGTATGATCTCTTCGCAAGCCGGGCGGTGCGGATCCGGGCGGGCCGGCCTGTGGGGCTTCCGTATCGCACTTGCCGGCGGACGCTGGCGCGCAAGATCGCTTCGGCAATTGGGCGCGTCGATTACGTGCGTGTGCGGATTAACAACGAACAAGTCGAGCCGTTGGCGACCAGCGGCGCGTCGCTCCTGAGTTCCACCACGCGGGCGGACGGGTTCGTGCTGGCGCCCGCCGAGAGCGAAGGCTACGCCGCGGGCGAAAGCGTGGACGTGTACCTGTATGATTGAATTGCCTTTCCATCATGCAACAAGAACAGTTCTTGAATGTGCTCGACCGCGACGAGGCGGAACGCCGCTTTCGGGCCGCACTCGATCTTCGCCCGTTGGAGCCAGAGGACACGGCGCTCTCCGCGGCGCGCGGGCGCGTTCTTGCGGAAGATGTCGTTGCACCGTTGGATGTGCCCGGTTTCGATCGCGCCAACGTCGATGGCTTCGCGGTGCGGTCGTCGGACACCTTCGGCGCGACGGAGACGCAACCGCGTCTGCTGCGCCTAAACGCCGAGGTGTTGGCGACAGGCATCACACCGCAACAGTCGATTGCACCGGAAACCGCGACGGCGATCGCCACGGGAGCAATGGTGCCGCGCGGCGCCGATGCTGTTGTCATGATCGAATACACGGATGCCGCCGACGGCAAGTTGGTGGTGCGCCGGCCTGTCGCTCCAGGCGCGAACATCACTTTCGCGGGCGCCGACATCGGCAGCGGTGAAACCGTGCTGCGCCGGGGCGACGTGCTGACTTCGCGTGAAACCGGAGTCCTTGCCGCCCTTGGGTTTGCGGTCATCCCGGTGGTTCGCCGGCCGCGCGTGGCGATCCTGTCTACCGGCGACGAGATCGTTCCTCCCGGCGCGGCGATGCGGCCGGGACTGGTCTATGACAGCAATGCGACGGTGCTCGCCGACGCGGTGCGGGAGCAGGGGGGGGAGCCGGTCGTGCTCGGCATCGTGCCCGATGAGGCAAGCGCACTGCGCGCGGCGCTGCGCATCGCGCTCGATTGCGACGTAGCGCTTCTCTCCGGTGGAACGTCGAAAGGGCCGGGCGATGTCTCGTACCGTGCTCTCGGCGAACTTGGACCGCCCGGCATTCTTGCACACGGCGTCGCGCTGAAACCGGGCAAACCCCTTTGTCTCGCCGCCTTGCACTCTCCCGGAAAGCAACGACCCGTCCCCGTCGCCGTGCTCCCCGGCTTTCCGACGTCGGCGATATTTACCTTCCATGAGTTCATTGCCCCCGTCATTCGGCGGCTGGCGGGCCGACCCGAGCCGGCGGCAGCGGTCGTTCGTGCCCGTCTGCCGATGCGCATCAACTCAGAGCGCGGACGAACCGAATACGTTCTCGTGAACCTTGTAACGATGGAAGGAGCGGCCGTTCCCTACACCGCTTATCCGCTCGGCAAGGGCTCCGGTTCGGTGACGACGTTCAGCAAGGCGGACGGGTTTCTGGTCATTCCCAGGCAGCGCGAATACTTGGAAGCCGGCGATGAAGTAAGCGTGCAACTGATTAGCGAAGAGCTGGCGCCGGCCGACCTTGTCGTCATCGGCAGTCACTGCGTTGGGCTCGACTTTCTGCTCGGCCGCCTTCAGGAACGCGGTTTTCGCACCAAGTTCCTCGCGGTTGGCAGCTCGGGCGGGCTTCTGGCCGTGAAACGGGGCGAATGCGACGTGGCGGGGATGCACCTCTTTGATCCGCAAACGGGCACGTACAATCAGTCTTTCTTGAACGAGGAGCAGCTCTTGGTGCCCGGCTACGGCCGGCTTCAGGGCATCGTCTTTCGCCGAGGCGATCGACGTTTTGAGGGAAAGACAATCGACGAAGCGGTCGCCGCCGCGCTCGCCGATCGCGACTGCGTGCTCGTCAACCGCAATCGCGGCAGCGGAACGCGCGTACTTCTCGATCAGCTGCTTGGCGGCGCGCAGCCGGCGGGTTTTCTCACCGAGGCGCGCTCGCACAACGCGGTCGCAGTCGCCGTCAGCCAGGGCCGCGCTGACTGGGGAGTGGCGATTGAGATGGTCGCGCGCGGCGCCAATCTCGGTTTTCTGCCGCTTCAACAAGAACGCTACGACTTTGTGCTGCCGCGCGCCCGCAGCGAACGGCCCGCGGTACGCGCATTCCGCGACCTTGTGCGCGAACCGGCAACGCGGGCGCATTTGGTCGCCCTGGGTTTCGACGCCTAGGGCCTTGCCGGCGGCAAGCAACGGGGTTTCGCTGAGGCCAGGGCGCGATTTTGACTTGGGGCGCAGCCATTTTTCACGCCCGCCCAAAGTTTTCGTGCCTTTCATTGGACAACAGAGCGCTTCCGACCTAGCTTTGTTCAGAACCCCCAATGGTAACGAGTGGAACCGGTTGCTTCGCCCGAGGGGCAAGGGGGGACGGCCTGCTCTCGCGGGACCGCGCGCCAACACTACCCTAGAACCCGGTTTAGCCAGGATTGGGTCCATGAGTTTCTCGCGTGAGCCCAATTTCGAGCCGCTTCCCGGCTATCGCCTTATCGCGCCGCTTGGTCACGGCGGCTTTGGCGAAGTCTGGAAATGTGAAGCGCCCGGCGGGCTCTACAAAGCGATCAAATTCGTCTACGGGAATCTGAACTCCCTGGACATCGAAGGCGTGCGCGCCGAACAGGAGCTGAAGGCGCTGCAACGTGTCAAGGAAGTCCGCCATCCGTTTGTTCTCTCCACCGAACGCATCGAAATCGTGGAGGGCGAGCTGGTTATCGTCATGGAGCTGGCGGACAAGAGCCTCCACGATAGCTACACCGAGTGCCAGGCGGCCGGCATGGTCGGCATCCCGCGGGATGCCCTCCTGCGCTTCATCCGCGACGCGGCCGAGGCGCTCGACCACATGAACGAAAAGCATAATCTCCAACATCTCGACATTAAGCCGCGCAACCTCTTCGTCGTGAGCGACCGTGTGAAGGTCGCGGACTTCGGCCTCGTCAAACATCTCGAACGCCAGACCGGTTCCGGCATCCTCGGCGGCGTGACGCCGCTGTACGCGCCGCCGGAAACGCTCTCCGGCAAGATCAGCGCCAGCAGCGATCAATACAGCCTGGCGATTGTGTATCAAGAGCTGCTCACCGGCCATCGGCCGTTTGACGGCAAGAACATTCGCCAGCTCGCGCACCAACATTTGAACGAAGAACCCGACCTGCGCTCTCTCCCCGAAGGCGAGCGGCCCGTGGTCGCGCGGGCCTTGGCGAAGGACCCCGCGAAGCGGTTTCCCAATTGCCTGTCGTTCGTGCGCGCCTTGTACTCGGCGCGAGCCCCGGCACGGCTCGAGAAGACGGCACACTCGCTCGTCGTCGATGCGTCACGGACAAACGGCAAGACGCACGCGCCGACGGATTCGATGCAGGACCTCCACATGGAGTTCCTCGACGCCGAATCCCCGCCCGAGCCGCCGCCCGCGTTGGACGAGATAGAAGTTTCGCAACTTGGCGTGACGGTGGCCCAGCCGCAAACCGGCGCGCTGCGGCCGACGATCCTGATCGGCGTCGGCGCCTTTGGCCGCCGGGCGTTGCTTGAGCTGCGTTGCCGCTTCCTCGATCGTTTTGGCGATCTACGTAAGATTCCGCTCTTGCGCTTCGTCTATATCGACACGGACCCGGAAGCCGTACAGGCGGCAGCGCGTGGCGCCGCGGAAGTCGCCCTGGCGCCAAGCGAAATCTACCATCTCGCGTTGCAGCCGATCGTGCATTACCGCCGGCGGCAGTTGGAACAGCTCGTCGACTGGCTGCCGCGCGAGAAACTTTACAACCTGCCGCGCTCCTTGAAAACGCAAGGCTCGCGCGCGCTCGGCCGCTTGGCGTTCGCCGACAATCACCTTCGTTTGTTGACACGGCTGCGGCACGAAGTGCAGCGGGCGACGCATCCGGATGCGCTTTATCAGGCGGTGAATCAGACCGGCTTGGCGTTGCGCGACAACGTACCGCGCGTGTACGTCGTGGGGGCGGCGGGCGGCGGCAATAGCGGTTGCCTGGTGGACCTCGGCTACGCCCTGCGGCGCATGTTGCAGCAGCTGCGGCACAACGACGCACCGATCACAACCATGCTCTTTTGCGGCGCCCCGGAAGACCCGGCGACGCCGGTGCAGGAATTGGCCAACGTCTACGCGACGTTGACCGAAGTCAATCACTTCGCCGACCCGGCCATTCCCTTTGGCGCCCAGTACAGTCCCGACGGCCCGCGCATCGCCGACACCGGTCAGCCGTTCGACTCCGCCTATCTGCTGGCGCTGCCGCACCGCAATCCGGAGGCGCTGCGCGACGCCGTGGCTCATCTCGGCAGCTATCTGTTCCACGAATTGACCACACCGCTCGGCTTGCGGCTCGATCAGGCCCGTATCCAACACGCATCCGTCGGTACGACGCCGTTCCGCAGTTTCGGCACCTACGGCGTGTGGTTCCCGCGCGGGTTGCTGTTGCACCTGGCGGCGCGGCAAGCGTGCCGGCGGATTATGGAAGATTGGCAGACGGCCGGGGCCGCGACCGCACTCAACGAGATTGAGGCCGCCTGCGCACGAGCGCTCGCCGAACCGGAACTCCGCACCGACACGCTCGCCGCGCGCATTGAGGAAGCGGCCAGCAACCCGCTGGACGGTTCGCCGGCGGAAGCGCTCACGCGCATGCTTGCCTCGCTCGAGGAACAATCGCAGCAGTCGGTAGCGCTTGAGGACCCCGGCAACTGGGCCCGGCAGGCGCTGACGCGCGTGCGCGACATGCTCGGCACCGGCTTCGGCGGCGGGCAGGACGGGGCGGAGTGGCGCAAGAGCAAATTGAATCGCGCTCTCGGTCAAGCGGCGCAGCAAGTCGCCGAAGCGCAATCCCAGCGGCTGGCGGAAGCGGCGTATGGCCTCATGGAGATCCCCGGCCGCCGTGTCGCCGCCGCGGAGGCGGCGTTGCAACAGTTCCGCCAATTCTGTGACGAGACCTGCCACGCCTACCGCGCGCGTCTCGAGCAGCAAGCGCAGCGCACGCAAAAGACCTGGGACCAGCTGCAGACGGCACTCGCGGCGTGCTTGGCGGGGAACGGCGGTTTCTCGCTGTTCGGCGGCGGACGGGGACGGCGGTCGCTCCGCGTATTTGTCGATTACCTCGCGGCGTTCGCACGCCAATGCCTGGCCGAGGATGTCGGTTCGGCGGTGAAGCACGTCTTCGTCACGCTCGGCGGCATGATGGAGGATCGACTGCGCGATCTCTCCTTCTGCCGGCAGCGATTGCGGCACCTCCAGGAGACGCTCGACGCCCCGAGCACCGAATCCGAGGAATTGGAGCTCGCCCCGCTGAACGCCGACCGCACGCCGGGCCATTCGCCGATTACTTCGACCGAGTCGTATTGGGAGGCCATTCGCCAGTCGGCAACGGCGCGCGTCGTGTTGCCGAATGGCGAGGCGGACCTGGAGCGGGCCGCGTTGCGTTTTCTGGCGTCGTTGAAGACCGAGCAATGGATGCAGCTCGATCAAGCATTACAGGACAATGTGTTGGCCCCGTCGGGCGGCCTGCACGGCGTGTGCATGACGAGCTCCGATCTGACACGCCATCTCGCGGCGCCGCTCTTGGAGCAGGCTGCGGCCTGCCTCAGCGATCATTTGCCGATCACCGACGTCGCGCAGGTGGAATTGGCGGCCGCGGAAGAAAGCAACGCCGACATCGGCGAACAGATGAAAGAGTACTTCGCAAACAGCGCGCCGCTCCTGCGCGGCAAGGACGATGACGAACAGGTCAGCTTCTTGCTCATTCCGGCGAGCGACGCGGGCAAACAGTACGGCGAGGAGGCCAAGCGCGTGCTCCCCCACGTACAGCTCGTCAAGGTGCCGGGCCAGGCCGATCTGACCTTCTGCCGCGAGCAAGATTATTTGAGCGCGCTCGATTTGCACCGCATACTGCGGACTTGCCGGGCCGCGTACGCCGACTCCGCGACCGCTCCCACGTCGTCGCCCCACGCCCGCTTCGATATCGCCGATTGGATTCCGCTCCACCCGTGAGTGCGCAGGTCAAACGGGCGCTTTCTTTATCTTGAGAGCTCTAAGTGACCGCGGGTTGTTCCGCGCCGCGCACTTCAATCTTCGGGGCGCCGGGAGCGAACACGGTCTCGGTCGGCCGTTGACCGCCGGCCTTGGGCAGACCGACGACGGCGGCAATCTCGTTGTGCATCAGCTCTTCCTTCTGCAACAGCGCTTCGACCAGGCGGTCCAGCTCGGCATGATGCGTTTGCAAAATGTCGGCGGCGCGCTGTTCCGCTTCGATCAGGAATTTCTGCACTTCCTGGTCGATGACCTCGGCGGTGCCTTCGCTGAAGTCACGCGGCTCTTGCAGCTCCTTGCCCAAAAACATGTGTTCCTCGCCGACGCGGAACGCCATCGGGCCTAAGCGGTCGCTCATGCCCCAGTGCGTCACCATGTAGCGCGCCAGGCGCGTGGCCTGTTTCAGGTCGTTCTCCTCGCCGGAGTAGGGCTGGCCGTAGATCAACCGATCCGCCGCGCGACCGCCCATCAGCATGGCGAGCTGCGCTTTGTAGTAATCCTCCCCGTGGTGGTAACGATCTTCATCGGTGCCGGGGATCGTCACCCCCAGCGCCCGGCCGCGCGGAATGATCGAGACTTTCTGCGGCGCGTCGGCTTCCGGCTCGAACCAGCTCACCAGCGTGTGGCCCGCTTCGTGGTACGCGGTCTTCTTCTTCCCGTCGGGCGTGAGCACCTCTTCGCGCTTCGGCCCCATCAGGACGCGGTCGTACGCCTTGCTGAAGTCGCTCTGGTCGATCTTGCTCTTGCCTTCACGCGTGGCCAGCAGGGCCGCTTCATTCGAGAGATTGCGTAAATCCGCCCCCGTCATGCCGATGGTCATGCGCGCGGCCTGCTCAAGATTGACATCGTCGGCCAGCGGTTTGTTGCGCGTATGGACTTTGAGGATGGCAAGACGGCCCTGCCACGTCGGCTTATCGATCGTGACGTGCCGGTCGAACCGACCGGGTCGAAGCAGCGCGGCGTCGAGTACGTCGGGCCTGTTGGTCGCCGCAATGACAATCACCGATTCGTTCGGTTGAAAGCCGTCCATTTCGCTGAGGATCTGATTCAGCGTTTGTTCGCGTTCGTCCGACCCGCCGCCGACGCCCGTGCCGCGCATACGGCCGACGGCGTCGATCTCATCGATGAAGAGCAAGCAGGGCGCGTTTTCCTTCGCGGTTTTGAACATATCGCGGACGCGGCTGGCGCCGACGCCCACGAACATCTGGATGAACTCCGAGCCGCTGATCGAGAAGAACGGCACGCCCGCCTCGCCGGCGACGGCCCTGGCTAAAAGCGTCTTGCCGGTGCCGGGCGGCCCGACGAGTAAAACGCCCTTGGGAATTTGGGCGCCGAGCTTTTGGAATTTCTCGGGACTGCGCAGGAAATCCACGACCTCTTGCAGCTCGCTCTTGGCGTTCTGCATGTCGGCCACGTCGTCGAACGTGACGCGCATTTTCGTCCGCTCGTAGCGCTTCGCCGGACTTTTGATGTAACTACTGAGGAAGCCGCCGCCCAACGGATCGCGGATCCGTGGCAAAATGAACAGAAACAGTCCGACCAGGAGCACGACGGGCAAGAGCAGCACGGCAAGAGGCGTGAGCCAGCCGAAGTGCTCCTCCGTGCGATCGACCTTGACGCCTTTCTCGATGGACAGCTTGTTGAGCTGTTTTGAAAGTTCGAGGTCATCAATCGGCGGTTTGACGGTACTGAATTTGTTTTCTTTGGAGATATGACTGCTCATGTCGTCGGGAAGCTTCGATTTGTCGTCCACTTCGCCGTCAACCCGCTCAACGCCAACGAACGTGACCTTCTTCAGGCGGCCGTCGAACTCCTTATCGTAGGCGAGCTTGACGAAATCGCTCCACTCCAGCCGATTCGGGTTCACGTTGCTGAGGAAGATCCAGCTGAGCACGATGAGGATCATAAGCAGCCAGATCCAGCCGCCGGGCATGACCGGCCCGGGCTTCCGGCGGGCCTTGGTAGGAGGCGGCGGAGTCTGACGCGGGGGCATGGACACTCCTTCAAGCGAGCGCCTGGGGCCGCCGTGCGACGGGCGGACATCCCTTTCCAGGCCTTTTGTCTAGGATAGCAAAAGCCGCGAAACGTGACTATGCAGAGGCGCGTGCCCGCAACGGCGCCGCGCGGTGTTAGAAAAGAGAGAAGGGTATGCCGTTTCACCGCATTTGTTCCTGGATAACGCGACGTGCCGCGCGGCCGGCGCTCACGTCGCACATTCAACTTTTGACCCGTGACGGTTGTCACCTGTGCGACGCCGCGTGGGATCGGTTGCGCGCAGGGCAGCGTCGCTATGGCTTTCAATTGACCGTGATTGATGTTGATAGCGATGCGGCGCTTCGCGCGGAGTACGGCGCGCAAGTGCCGGTCGTGCTGGTCAACGGGAAGGCGCGGTTCCGCGGCGAGGTAAATCCCGTTCTGCTTGAGCGCTTGCTGAGCGCCGAAGCGAACGCCGAGCGGCCGGCGTAAGCCGGCCGCTCGCTTTACGGCGCGGGCGGCGAAGGTTCAGCCTCGGCCGCAACCGGCTCAGGTTCCGGCGCGGGCTCGACCTTCGGTTCCGTTCGTTTCGCGACGAAGAACGCATTCAATTCCGCGAAGGTGTGCAGCGGCGCCTTCCCCTGAAGCGCATCTTGCGTGAGCTTGGGAGGCGGCGCCTGGCGTCGCGGTCGCCGTTGCGGCGGCGGGGGGTGTCGCGGCGCCCCTTGCTGCGGCGCGGCGCCCTGTCCTTGCTGCGCTTGGGCGCCCGCGGGCTGATCCGCCCCAGGCTGCTGTTGCGGCGCCGCTCCTCGATAGGGCGGCCGGCCTTGCCCCCGGCGCGGCGGCGGGCCTTGGTGGCGGCCGCGCGGCGGAGGTCCGCCGTGCTGCGGGCGCTGGCCGCGATCGCCCTGTTGCGGTTGTTGCTCTCCTTGTTCGCGATGCTCGCCGCGTTGCGGACGCGCCGGCCGGTCGCGCCGTTCCGGGGGATGCCGCGGCGTTCCCGGTTTAATCATGGTGAGCGAGACCCGACGGCGGTCGTTGTCCACCGTCAGCACCCAGACGTCCACTGCGTCGCCGACCGACACCACTTCGTACGGGCTCTTGATATAGCGGTTCGCCATCTGGCTGATGTGGACGAGCCCGCTGTCCTTCAAGCCGATGTCCATGAACGCGCCGAAATCGACGACGTTAAGAACCGTGCCTCTTAGTTCCATGCCCGGCTGCAAATCCTCGAGCTTCAAGATGCCTTTGCGGAAGATCGGCGGCGGCAGGTCTTCGCGCGGATCACGGCCCGGCCGGGCCAACGCCTCAAGAATGTCGCACAAGGTCGGAACGCCGATTTGCAGGCGCGCGGCGACCTCTTCCGGTGCGACCGACTTCAGTTTCTCTTGCAGTTCCGCGTTCTTCTCTTTCTGTTCCAACACTTCGGGGCCGTAGCCGAGGTCGATCAGCAGTTGCCGGGCGATGGCGTAACTCTCGGGGTGAATCCACGTGCGGTCGAGCGGATTCTCACCGCCGACAATTTTAAGAAAGCCGGCGGCCTGAATGAAGCGGACGGGCCCAATGCTCGGAACGTTGATCAGCTGCTCCCGATTGCGGAACGGGCCGTTCTGCTTGCGGTAATCGACGAGTTCGCGGGCGGCGAGTTGATTCAAGCCGGAGACGTGGCGCAGCAGCGGCACGCTCGCGGTGTTCAGATCGACGCCGACGCGGTTGACGGAAGACTCAATCACCCCTTCCAGCGATTCCTTTAGATGTTTCGGACTGACATCGTGCTGGTAGAGCCCGACGCCGATGTTCTGAGGATCGATTTTCACCAACTCGCTCAGCGGATCTTGCAACCGCCGGCCGATGGAGATGGTGCCGCGCAGGGTGGCATCGAAATCGGGGAACTCTTCACGGCCGACGGCGCTCGCGGAATAAACACTCGCGCCCGCTTCGTTGACGATGATGTACGCCAGCTCCGTTAACGGTTCCGGCAAGGAGGAAAGGTCGGGCAGCGGCGCGGGCGGTTCCGGCGGCGGTGCGGCCGCGACGACCGCCGGCGGCGGCGGAGCCTCCGTCGGCGCGGCGGCAATATCACCGCTTGGCGCGGATGCTGCCGGAGTTCCGGCTTCCAAGGTCGGTGTGTCCGCGGACAATGTCGGTGTTTCGGCGGGCGGAACCGCTGGAGGCAACGGCGGCTCTGCCGGAGCGGGGGAATGCGCCGGCGCGCTCATCACCGGCGTATCCGGCGCGGGCGTCGCCGGAACCTCAGCGGCGGCAAGCGGCGCCGCCGGCACGGCGGTCGGCGTTTGCGTGACGGCCAACGTATCGGGGGCCGGTGTCGCCGGCGGCGCATCGCCGCGCCGGCGCCGGTCGAACTCTTCGATCAGATCCGAGACTAACTCTTCCGTCTCGCGGCAGGCGGTGCCGTTGCCGATCGCGATCACCTGCACACGGTGCCGGCGGATCAACTCTTCCAGGCGGTGCTTGGCCTGCCTCTTCTTATTCTGTGGCTGGTGCGGATAAATGACGCCGTCTTCCAGCAAGTTGCCGGTGTCATCCAGCGCCGCAAGTTTGCAGCCGGTACGGAACGCGGGGTCGATGGCCAGCACGCGCCGGTCGCGCAACGGCGGCGCCAACAGTAAGCTGCAGAGGTTCCGCGCGAAGACATCCACCGCGTGTTCTTGGGCCTTTGTCGTCAGCTCGCGGCGTATTTCGCGTTCCAGGCTTGGAATCAACAGTCGGCCCAGCGCGTCGTCCGCGACCGTGCGGAGGAATTCCGCATGCGGATGATCGCCGAACGCCAGCGCCGGCGGCCGGTCCTCGCTGCCGACGAAGACGGCGAATTTCAGCGCTTCTGGGTCAAATTCCAGTTTTACTTGGAGGGCGTTTGCGCGTTCGCCGCGGTTGATCGCCAGGGTACGGTGCGGCGGAATGTGCCGGACCGGCTCGGTGAACTGGAAGTAATCCTTAAAATCAAGCCCCTCTCCCTCTTTCACTTTCTCATTCTTGGAGGTCGTGAGTTTGCCGGTGTCCCAAAGGACGAAGCGCACAACGGCCCGCACGTCGGCGGTCTCGGCGATCAGCTCGGCGATGATGTGACCGACGCCTTGCAGAACTTCCTCGGGCGTGTTGAGCCCTTTCTCCGGGTTGATCAGCGTTGGCAGGACTTCCGCAAGATTCGCCACGGCGGGCTCGCGGTTCCAAATCGCCTCGGCGAGCGGCCCCAGCCCCTTATCGCGGGCCGCCGTGGCGAGCGACGGTTTCTTCGGCTTGTACGGGAGATACAGGTCTTCGAGACGCTTCGGCGTCTCCGCGGCAAGAATGGCGGCCCGCAGCTCCTCCGTCAACTTCCCCTGCGCTTCGACGCTCTTGAGAATCGTCTGTTTGCGTTCCGTCAGGTGGTGAGCCTGATTCAGCTTGCCCTGGATCGCGCGAATCATCAGTTCGTCGAGGCCGCCGGTGCGTTCCTTGCGATAGCGGGTGATGAACGGCACCGTGTTGCCCTCGTCGAGCAACTGGGCCACCGCCTCCACGTGCACCTTGCGTACTTGCAAGTCTTGGGCGATCCGCGAGAGGTCAATCCGGGGAGTGTCTTGTAGTTCGTGCATGAACGCAGATTCCTAGCGGCGCAGCCGTGGAAGGGACGTGCGACGGGCGCGACTGCGGCTGATGCGATGCGGTTGCTTCGTGTCCACCCCCACTCCCGATACGCGGGCCGGGAGAACCGTAACTTTAGACGCAGTCTCATGCAGTGTCAAGTCGCCGCGGTGTCGCGGCGGACGTGTGCCACGGACGTTGCGGGAAGGCCGAACCGCTAAGGGCGTGCCTGCGCGACCGCCATTCCCTCCCTCCGCGGATGTGCGACTTGCGTATGTCGGTTTTGCTCCCACTGTCTGGATTCACGTCCGATCAAAATGCGTTTCTTCCGCCCGATTCCGACGTTTCCTGAAGTCGCGAGCTATAGTTTCGTGAAACACTCGCTCGCCAACCGCTGCGCCTCGCAGCCCCGTCGGCGGCGTCCGGAGGAGTTGGGCGTGGAGCGGCGTATTCGCTTGCGCGGAATGAATGGTATTGCCAAAGGGCAAGTATGGGAGTCGGCAACGCTGCTGCGCGTCGGGCGAATCGACTTGTTCGAGATTGTGCTCAACGACGACTCCGTGAGCCGCCGGCACGCGGAGTTCCGGGCGACGGAACAGGGCTGGCGCATCGGCGACCTCGGCAGCACCAACGGCACCTTTCTCAACGGCCAGCGTCTGGGCTCGGGCCAGTGGCCGCTGCGCGTCAAAGATATGGTGGCCATCGGCGACCTCACCCTGGTCGTCGAGGCGCTTGAAGAAGAACGCCGCGACACCGAGACGCCGCCGCCCGATGAACTGCGCGTCGAAGCGACGGCCAAGTCTACGTGGGAAGCGGCCATTGAAGGGCTGGCCCTCGACAGCAACCGCAGTCCGCGCCCGGGGGAGCAGCTGCTCGCCCTGCTTCGCGCGGGCCATCACCTTGTCCACATTGAATCCGAAGACGAGCTGCTGAAGTCGATTCTTTTCGACGCCGTTCATGTGCTCGATGCCCAGCGCGGCGCAATCGTCCTCGCGGACGGCCCCGACGGAGCGCTCAAGCCGAGTAAGATCATGACCGGCCGTGGCGAGCCGCGCGCGATGGCCGCTGGGCGTGAAGTCTCCGGCCGCCCCTGCTTCAGCCAAAGCGCCGCGCTCCGTTGCTTCAGCCGCGGCGAGTCGATTCTGTGCCAGAGCGCCCAGGAAGACCCGGAATTGGCGGTCGCGCAGAGCATCGCCGACGGCACGATGTCCTCGGTGCTCTGCGTGCTGCTGCGCACGCCGCGCACACGGCTCGGCGTGCTGCACCTTGACCGCGGTCCCTGGCAAAAGCCCTTCACCGCGGACGATCTGCACCTTGCCGACGCGCTCGCCGCGAACGTCTCGTTCGGCATTGAATGTTCGCAGTTGCTCCGTAAGCAGCGCGACCTTTTCCTCAACACGATCACGACTTTGGCGAGCACCGTGGAATTGCGCGATGAGTACACGGGCGGCCATACGCTCCGCGTCAGCAATTTCAGCCTGATGCTTGGCCAGAAGCTGCAACTGACCCATGCGGATCTGGAGTGGTTGCGCGTCGGTACGCCGCTGCACGATATCGGCAAGATCGGCATCGACGACGCCATTCTGCGCAAGCCGGACAAGCTAACGCCCGAAGAATTCGAGCAGATGAAAACGCACACGACGAAGGGCGCCGAAATCCTCGGAACCATTCCCGATCTCGACCCAATTCTACCGATCGTGCGTTCGCATCATGAGCGGTGGGACGGTCGCGGCTATCCCGATCGCTTGGCGGGCGAGGCAATCCCGCGTCTGGCACGGATCGTCGCTGTCGCCGACGCGTTCGACGCCATGACCTCCGATCGTCCGTATCGGCGCGGCATGGCGCCCGAAGTGGCCTTCGCGGAAGTGCAGAAACAGAGCGGCAAACAATTCGATCCGGAATGCGCCGAGGCATTCCTGGCGATCCGTCAACAAGTCATGGAAGCAATTCGCCCGAACAGCGTCACGTCGTCGCGCACGACGACGCGCGTCGCCAAAATGGTGAAGGTCGGCTGAAGCCAGTAGTCAGTAGTCAGCGGATTGACCCCTGACCCCTAACCCCTATTTTCCACGCATGGATTCAATCAGAATACGGGCCGTTTCCGGGCGGAGCACGCGCGGGTCGGGTAATTCGCCGGCGCGCAGCTTTTCGCGCAGGTCGCGGCCGCTGATGGAAACTTGCTTGTAGCCCTTCGGCGCACATTCATCGACCAGGCCGACGCGGCCGAGTTCCTCGTAAAACGCCGCAAAGCCGATCTTCACCGGCTGGATGAGCAATTCGCCTTTCAATTCGTCGAACTTCCGCTGGGCGGCGAGCCCGTCCCAGATGTCCTTGCCGTCGTCGTACGGGGCGTCGGCGTGCTTGCGGCCGATGACGATGTCGGTGAAGCCGAAGTTCTGACGATAAATGGCATGCATGATCGCTTCTTTCGGCCCGGCGTAGAACATCTTAATATCGAGGCCGAGCAGCAGAATCCGATCGGTGATGTCGCACCCGACTTGCTTCCACAGGGCCTCGTCCTTGTCCCCTTCGCCGAGGGCCTTGTTCTCAATCAAGGCCTGGTACGTGCGCATGCGCGTGACGACGTCCACGTCGTCGCCCTTGGTTTCGCCGACGAGCGGATTCAGGACGGCGCCCGCAAGATGGCCGGCGCGCGTCAAGCGCTCGAGGCCGGCGACCAGCGCATATTCATGGGCCCGGTGCAGCGGATTGCGCGTCTGGAAGGCGACGACGCGCTTCCAGCCCTTGTCGCGAAAGAGGGCGCGTGTCTCGGACGGGGAGAGGATGAATTGGCCATACGCCGGGTTTTTCGGCTGCGGCAGCACGCGCACGGCGCCGCCCAGCAACTTGGAACGAGCATCACTCGTCACCATGCGGCCGCCGGGATGATCGGTGCGCGCGGTGCCGTAGACGCCGGCGATGTATTTCGGTTTGTCCCACGCGAAGATGTCGGCGATCGCCAACGTGCCGACGATCTCATCGCGCGGGTTGACAAGAGCGACGGTTTCGCCCGTCTTCAGAGAGCCTGCCCCGGCGTCGTCCACGGGGAACGACAGCGGAATCGTCCAGGCGTACGCCTTGCCGTTGTGCAGCAGGATCTCTTCGTCAAGTACGCGATTGAATGTCGCGCGATCCATCGGCCCGGTGAGCGGACTCAGGCCGCCGTCGCCGATGCGATAAAGCGTGGACAGGTCGGCATCGCTGACCGGCACACGTTTGAGACCGGCTGCCTGCTTCCGGAACTCCACGGCTTCCGCCGCAGGTACGTTACGATTGACGGGCTCGCTCACACCGCCATGCGGCGCAATCAAATCGGGCATGGATCGTCTCCTATTCACCACTCACCACTCACCACTCACCACTCACCATTTTCTCAAATCTGATACGACAACTCACTCGTCTGCTCGCTGCGGCGTACCAGCTCGTCGAGGGTCAATTCTTCGAGGATACGCTGCTCTTCCGTCTGAATCTCTTTCCAGACCTTGCGAACGGTCTGCACCGAGGAAGAGTGCGGCGAGGCGACCGGCGCCGGGCGCGGGGCAGGGGAACGGTCGATCGTATTGAGAATCTCCGCCAGGCTGATCGTCTCGGGCGCGCGCGCCAACTGATAGCCGCCCGCCGCGCCGCGAATGCTGGCGACCAGCCCGGCGCCCTTCAATTGCAGGAGAATCTGCACCAGGAAGCGCTGCGGGATGCCGTGGGCGTCCGCGATGGCCTTGACGCGCACCGGCTGCGGCTCGGCGTAGTTGGCCGCCAGCTCCAGCATGGCGATACAGGCATACTCGGCTTTGGCGGAAACACGCATTCTGATTGCAGATTGCAGATTGCAGATTGCAGATTGCAGATTGCAGATTTGGAAATCTCAAATCTGCAATCTGCAATCTCAAATCCCAAATACGGCCTTGGCGAAAACACGCATTCTGATTGCAGATTGCCAATTCCCGATTGCAGATTTGAAAATCTCAAATCTGCAATCTGCAATCTAGAATCCTAAATCCCGCTCCCTCCCTCGTGCTCGATCACGTGGAGACCGCATTCCTTCTTGACCGAACCCGCCCAGCGGCCGGCGCGTTCGTCGTCGCCGTCGGCGACGGGAGCGGTACACGGCCAGCAGCCGATGCTCGGATAGCCGCGGTCGTGGAGGGGATTGTACGGTACGCCGTGCTTCGCGACAAACGCCCAAACGTCTTTGCGCGTCCAGTTTAGCAGCGGGTTGACCTTCACGAGCTTGAACTTGGCGTCCCATTGGACAGCCCCGGCCGCCGCCCGATGCGACGTCTGATCGCGGCGGATCGCGCTGATCCACGCATCGTAGCCTTCCACGGCGCGGCGAAGCGGCAGAATCTTGCGGTCGTGGCAGCATTGATCCGGCCGATGCCGGTAGAGCGGACCGCCATGCTCGGCTTCGTACTCGGCGACCGTCGTTTCCGGCTGCACCATCTCGACTTCGATGCCGTAGCGGTCTTTGATCCGCTCCCGCAATTCCAACGTCTCGGGAAACTGGTAGCCCGTGTCGAGGTTGAAAATGCGGACGTTCGGCTCGATGTCGGCCAGCATGTGGAGGATACAGCAGCCTTCCGCCCCAAACGCCGTCGCCATCGTCAGGCGTGGGTGAAACGTCTCCACCGCCCAGCCCAGGATGTCTTCGGCGGATTGGCCGTCGAGCAGGCGGTTGGCGTCCGCAATCTGCTCCGCGGAAAAGACTAACGTCTCGGCGAGCATCGGCTCCTCCTTCCAGCGGTACACCCATTTCCACCGGAATCCACCGCTTTTCGGCATCGCATAACCGGCGGTTGATCGCGCAAGTCGTTTAGGCAATGCCTGTTGTGTACGATAACCGTCCACCAGCCGCTCAGGGGCCGGTGGATCGCGGTGGTGCCGGCGAAACGAACCTACATAAACTTTATCATCATAATGCACATTTCGTCAAGGCGCGGGCTCAAACATGATCGGAATGTGGGTAGAATGGCGCAACGCGAGAAGTGGCACAGCGGGGGTGCGTAGTGGTACAGTTTGGTCTGGAGAAACCCGGTTTCTTCAAGAAACCGGGTTTCTTGGTTGCGAAACTGTACCACTACCCGAGGGCGGCTATTTCTTTTTTTCCAGCACCGGCTCCAAGATCACAACGACCACCGTGTCCTTCGGCGGAATTCGGTCGGTGTTGGCCTCGAAGACCAGCTCGGAATTGTCCTTCGGACTATTGATCGGCAGGTCGAGCAGGGCGCCTTCAAAGTTGGAGACGCAGATCACGTCGCCGTCGTTCGCGAGGTAGTAGGGCGGCTTGTTGGGCTCGAAGCGATCGGGGATGAGATGGCTCCCCGCGAAGACCCAATCCTGGTCCAGGTCTTTCCGCGTATTCGCGTTCCTGATCCACTTTTGGGCGGGGACAATGACCTCGCGACCGTTCTCTTCGTAGCGCAAGCTGATCTTGATGCGGGTTCCGGTCGGCGGCTGGTACTTGGGTTGGAACTTCACGGTGGACCCGGGCATTGCCCGCGCGGCTTCCAACGCGGCGTGAATGTGCCTGGCGTCGCAATCCGCCGCGAGGATCGCTTCATGCTCCTTGGTCTGCTTGCGGCACATGAGGTGCTCAAGCTGACCTTCGCGAAGGCACACATAGGCGCTGACCAAGACCCGGCGTTTGTCGCCGATCGTCTCCAGCCAGACGTTCTTGCCGATTTGGGCCTTCTTGGATTCCGTCGCGGCCGGCGGCGGCGTCGCCTTGGGCTCGGATTTCGCCGGCGGCTCCGCTTCGCATCCGAGGCTGGTCGCGACCGCTACGAAAAGGACACACCGCAACACAGAGCGAACGAGAGAAGCGTTCATACCGTTCATGGTAACAATCCGGGGTCGGGATGCGAGTCTGAATTGCCGGACGCAGCCCGTGCCGCGACAATAACTCCAACGATTCCGAGGAGTCTCCCATGCGCAGCACCGACATCCGCATCCGCGAAGTCTCGTTCTCCTACGAAGATCACCTCTACCGCATGCCGATCAAATTCGGCGGCGTCGCCCTCGACCGGGCGACGCTCGTCAACGTCGAGTGCGTGGTGGAGACGGTCGCCGGCCGCGTCGCCAAGGGTTTCGGCTCGATGCCGCTCGGCAATGTCTGGTCGTTTCCCTCCCGGCGTCTCTCCTACGACACGACGCTGGCGGCGATGAAGGCGCTCGTCGAAGAGATCGCCAAGCTCACGCAGGCGCACCCCGAGTCCGGCCACCCGATCGATCTGACCTGGGTGCTCGAACGCCGCTACCACGCGGCGGCCTGGGAAATCACGCGCCGGCTGCAACTCGCGGAGTCGATCCCCGACCTCTGCACGCTGGTCGCCGCCAGTCCGTTCGATGCGGCCCTCCACGATGCGTTCGGGAAAGTCCACGGCGTCAGCAGCTATCACACCTACGGGCCCGACTTTCTCGAGCACGGCCTCGGCACCTATCTCGGACCGGAGTTCGCGGGCGAACGCCTCCACAACTACATCCGCCGCGAACCGCAGCCGCGCTTGCCGCTCTATCACTTGATCGGCGCGCTCGATCGCCTTACCGACGAGGACGACCAGCCTCCGGTGGGCGACGGCATGCCCGATACGCTGGCCGAGTGGATCCGCCGCGACGGCCTGACGCACCTGAAAATCAAGCTGAACGGCGAGGACGTGGACTGGGACGTTTTCCGCGTCGTCCGTGTCGATGAAATCGCCGAGGAAGTGCAGCGCGAGCGCGGCGTCAAGCGCTGGTTTTACTCGCTCGACTTCAACGAACGCTGCGCCCACGTCGCCTATCTGTTGGAATTCCACAAACGCATCAAGAAGGAACGGCCGGCGGCCTTCGACCGCATCCAATACATCGAACAGCCGACCGCCCGCGATTTGAAAGCCCACCGCGACAACGCCATGCACCAGGCGTCCAAGATCAAGCCCGTCGTGATTGATGAATCGCTGATCGATCTGGAAAGCCTGCAACTCGCGCGCGACATGGGCTACACCGGCGCCGCGCTGAAGGCGTGCAAGGGACAAAGCCAATCCCTGATCCTCGCGGCGGCGGCACAGAAGTACGGCATGTTCCTGTGTGTGCAAGACCTGACCTGTCCCGGCGCGTCGCTGATCCACTCGGCGGGCCTGGCAGCGCATGTGCCGGGCGTCGCCGCGATCGAGTCAAACGCCCGCCAGTACTGCCCCGCTGCGAACAAGCCGTGGGAAGAACGATTTCCCGGTATCTTCAAGATCACGGACGGCACGATGCAAACCGGCGTTCTAACAGGACCGGGGCTCGGCGCGGTTCCGAGTGATGTAGGGAGGACCGATTGAGTTCGGACCGCCCGTCTCTTTATTGAGGGGTTGTCCACGCCGGCGAGGCGGCCGCTTCGCGACGAGGTTGTGGTACAGTTTCGCGACCAAGAAACCCGGTTTCTTGAAGAAACCGGGTTTCTCCAGACCAAACTGTACCACTACCCGCGACGAGACGAGCTTGGTGGCCTTGGTTACCCTCGGTAAAATGCATCGCTGATCCGTGCCCGCCCCGCACAAGGAGCTGCAAGCCATGTCCACGCAATTCTCCTACCCTCACATCGAGCAGCGCCCCGATGGCAAGCTCTGGCTTACGGGGACGCAAACGAAGGTCCTCGAAGTCGCCCTGGATCGCTTGGCACATCACTGGGACGCTGACGAGATCCAGCGCCAGCACCCTCATCTGACGCTCGGACAAATCCATAGTTGCCTGGCGTATTACTATGACCACCAGGACGAACTGGACCGGACCGTCGAAGAGCAGCTACGCGCGATCGAACGCCTCCGCGGGCAGGAGGGCGAGTCGGTGCTGCGGGCGAAGCTGAAAAGCAGGGGGCTCGCCTCCTGATGCTGCTTCTTTACATGGATCATCACGTGCCATCCGCCATTACGGCAGGATTACGCAGGCGCGGCGTGGACGTATTGACCGCTGAGGAAGACGGCTCGGCAGCGCTCGAAGACGACCCGCTCTTGGACCGCGCGACATCGCTCGGGCGCGTGCTATTTAGTCAGGACGAGGACCTGCTGGCGATCGCACAGCAACGATTACAAACGGCGCGTGCTTTCGCCGGCGTCGTTTACGCGCACCAGCTGGCGATCTCCGTCGGCCAGGCGGTCCGCGATCTGGAGTTGGCCGCCAAGGTCCTCGACTTGGACGACATGCGCAACCGCGTGGAGTATCTCCCGTACTCGTGACGGCTCTGCACGCCGGAAGTTGAGTCGATCAAGGAAACGGCGTCCCCGTTCGCTTTCGGGGTATTTCAGCAACGTCGCGTGATCCGTATCGACAAGGATCATTCCTGAGGTTCCTCACGCCGCGCCGCCTCACGCTCGGCCTCGCGCATGCGCTGGCACTCATCATCGACGTCGCGCATGAAATCGCTGTCGCGGAACATCCCGACCACCTTGCGCCAGTCTTTCGGAGCGTGATTCTGGCTTTTCGCCGCAAGGGCACGCTCCAGCGCCTCAACGCGTTGGGCCAGGGATTCAAGGGTAATGGGGTTCATGGGTATCGCTCGAGCCAGAAAAGAGCCAGAAAAGGGGACGCGGATCATTTCCGGTCGTCTAAGTCAACGAAATGATCCCCGTCCCCTTTTCTTTCCTTTTCGCCGCAAGAGCAAGCTCCAGCGCCTCAACGCGTTGGGCCAGGGATTCAAGGGTAATGGGGTTCATGGGTATCGCTCGCGGATTACTGGCGAGCCAGAAAAGGGGACGCGGATCATTTCAACCAGAAAAGTTCCAGGAAATGATCCGCGTCCCCTTTTCTGGCCCGGAAAGAGTAAATGCCGGCCCCGTGAACTGCATCCCGGGACGAAGGTGACAGAGGGACGAAGCAACGCCACTAACACTTGTGCCGGTCTTTTTGCAATAACCTTTTTAATTTCTTCAGTTTAGGGAGATTTCCAGCCCCAGCTGGTAAAGGGAGAAATGT
>JBGQKZ010000080.1:0-31204 GCA_041499805.1 Gemmataceae bacterium | reverse complement strand
GACAGCAGACAAGGCATCGAAAAGGAAAGGCGACCCGGCATCATCCGGGTCGCCTTCTCGAATTCACTCGTGTGAAGTTCTGCGAACGATCTACTTTCAGTCTGCCCAGAGCCGCCTCAGGGATTTGAACCCTGGACCCCCGCTTTACGAAAGCGGTGCTCTACCGCTGAGCTAAGGCGGCGCGTAACCGACGCGACGGGCGAACTTGCAGGATTCTAGTGGCTGCCGCAAAAGCTGTCAATTCGGCGGCGCGCTCTACAAACGCGAGCGGCCGGCGTGAGCCGGCCGCTGCGTTTCCATTGGTCGCACATGCTTTCGCTTGTGGGTGTCGCGCGAATGCGCGTGCGTCAAGCGAGGCGGAGAACCGGCCGGTTGCTGCCGGCCGCTCGTTTTGCCGTGTCTTTACTTGCCGGGCGCGGACAGCGTCGAACGCGGAAGAGAACCGCGCGTCGGCTCCGTGTCGGCGCCGCGCGACTTATGCCCGGTAACGGCCAGGAATTTGCGCACGTTGATCACCGTGACCGCGTTGGCCACGGCTTTCTTCTGCATGTCGGTCATGAGCGCGCCCATCTTGACCGCGCGTTCGGCCTTGGGGTCGTTTTCCTTGGTATCGCCCAAGCGCTGTTCGGGCGTGTCGCCCAGGATCAGGAAATCGGTCTGGCGGCCCATCTCGCCCTTCATCTTGAGGTCTTTCAGGTCGAGATAAGCGTCCACGACCATGCCCTGGCTTTCGAGGCTGCGTTTGAATTCATTGAGGGCGCGCATTTGCGTTTCGGCGGGGGCGCCGCGCAGGTCGCCGTTGATGTCGATGACGCCGATGATAGCGACGTGCTGTTGCATCGACGGACTCCACGCCGGGTTGAACAGCAGGTCGCCCGGAACCAGCGGGTCGCGGTTGGGATCCTTCACGCTGGTGACGCGCGCCTGGGAGCGGTGGTCGCTGACGACGTTGATCACTTCGACGGTCGCCTTGGCCTGGCGGAGCGCCCGGCCGTCCGGGCCGACGCCGTATACCGTGAACGTCAACTGCGGCTTAACGTTGTCCGCCGAGCCGAGGTCGATGTACGGCATTGAGCCGCTGCGATCGATGCTGACGATGCGACCCTTCGGCTGGTCCTTTTCCACGATGTCGAATTTCGGCAGCTGATCTTGGAGGCGTTCGATGTTGGCTTGCAGATCGGCGATCGCTTTCTTGTAGCGGGCGACCTCGGTATTGGCGCCGGCGACCGTTTGGTCGGCCTTTTTCTTTTCGGCTTCAAGGGTCTGGCCGAGCTGATCGAGCGCCTTTTGCTGCTCCTGAATCTGGGCCAGGTACTTGCTCAGGTCGGTCTCCGCCTTCTTCCCCGCTTGGGTGAGCTTGTCGGCGAGTTCCTTCTTTTCCTTCTCACTCGTGGTGAGAAGCTGCTGATAGCGTTCCTTGGTCCCTTCGGCGTCCGTCTTGAGCTGATCCAGCTCGCCGGTGCGGGCCGTCAGTTGGGCGGCCAGGGCTTGAAGCTCGCCGTTGTACGTCTTTTTCGGCTTGTTGGCCGCCGCGTCCCACCCTTGGAGCCGTTGGTCGATGGCCGCGATGACCTTATCGATCTTGTCCTTATCTTTCGACGCGTTCGCGTCGTAGGCGCCTTTCGTCGCGCCCAGCTCGCCGAGTTCATCAAGCTTGTCGCCCGGAGCGCCGATGTAAGCGCGATACAGGAGGTTCAAATACCGGTTCGCGTCGCGATCCTTCTGAATGGCCTGCATGTCGGCCTTCGCCTTTTTCGCTTCGTCGGTCAGGCGTTGCTGATCGGCGAAGCCATAGTAAGCGGTCACGCCGAGACCGATGATAATGAGCACGCAGAACACCAGGGCAATAATGAGCCCTTGTTTGGAATCGCCGCTTTTGCTGGCCATGGAGCAACCTCACGGGCTACAGGGATATGCGTTAAACAAGCCACTGCGCAGCCGCTACGTTGACGTGGGGGGCAGCGCATCCTCTTCTCGGGGCTGAATATTAAGTGTAAAGGTTGCGAAACGGCTGTCAATTGATTTGATCGGTGAAACTAGGTAGGGCAGGGCAGCGTTAGCGGGGAAGTCGGGTGGTAGCGATTGGACGGCCGGGGGTGATGTCTTAACGTGAAGCGTCTCTCGGCACGCCGACACGTTGCAGCCGGGACGCCACGCTTACGATTATGACCCGCGGAAAGCGACTTTCCGCTTGTTGCGACGGCTGCACGGGCGATAATGGATGTAGTAAGCTCTTTCTGTGCGGCGCGGCTTGCCGACGCACCGCGCCTGAGTTCGCCCGACCGGAGAAGAGAGATGCCGACGCTTGAACAAACCAGGGCTTGGGCCGAGGAGTTCGAGCGGCAATACCCTGAGACGTTGCCGCGTCGCCTCCAGTGGCTGACGCAAAATGTGGGCATCCGGCAATACCATCTCCTCCGACTGATGGGAGTTTCTCGATTGGATGCCGAGGAGTGTGAAGAGGGGAGCGTCGGTTGGAGTTCAGCTGTCGAGACGTTCAGCGAAGCGCAAATGTCGTGGGCCGAGGAGCGAATCTACCAAGCGCTCGACTTTTACCATTTTGACTGGAAGGCTTTGGAAGAGCGACTCCACCAGCCTCTCGATCGAGAGTTCTCCGTAGCGCGGCCTGGGGGAGAGACCTTGTCGTTGGGGGAGATTCCCGAAGAGGAACGCGAAGACATTCTCCTGAACCTCATCGCGCAGGGCGGGGCCCAGTCGATAACGGCACTGATCGCGTTTTTGTCCATGCCAGGCGTCGTGCCGGCACACGCTTGAACCGGCAACTGCAGCGCGTCTCTCGCCTACCCCGTCTATGCACCACACGCCGCCTGCCGATACCGTCTTCTATCGGGTAATCGGCCCCGGACGCAGATGGTCCGACGTCCTCTCGGGCAAAGGAACCTTCTACGCGGGCCAAAAGGGCAGCCGTTATAACAACCTCGGCCTCAAAACTGTTTATGCCGCCTCGGACCCCCTCGTCAGCGTTACGGAGGCAGCATTTTATGAGGCCCTGGGTTGGCACGAGCGCATTGGCAGCGCCTTGTTGACCAATCAACACAAGCTGGCCCCCTTCGGACGCGCTTCCGGCCGGCTGTGGGCGTTTCAACTGAATCCGCCGCCGACCGTCATTGACGTCGAGGATCCGCAAGCGCTGCAAACCTTTCGCTACCCGCCGCACGTGCTGCGGAATCCGACGAACGAATGGTACAAGCCGACACATGATTTGATGAATGCGGCGGTCTCCTTCCCAGCGCCCACGGGCGGACCCAAGGCATGGGGTGTGAAGGCGCCGTCCGTTCGGACTCCCCGCCTGGTCGTCGCCGGCCAGCCGCCGTTCCAGCCGTTTCAGTATGCGTTCGCGTTGCAGCCCAACCAGCAAGCGCTGCCAGGCCATGCCGTAGATTGCTGGAACTTGGAGATCGAGTTCTTGGATTCCTCGCGTCAGCCCGTGACGGCCCAAACGGCAATCGTAGACTGGCGGCGTCCTCGATTCCGCCTCCGGCCGAGGGGCGGCAATTGGCGCGGAGCACCCGTTCCGGCATTCCCCGGCCGCCCGAACGCGACAGCGTGTCAGCCAAACACCTGGTACGATCTGGAAATCAACTTCGCTTAACAAGACGCGGTTGCACGGCCGCAAAAAAGAAAGCGGCCGTATGCACCCAGCGAACGAATCGTGTTCCTGTCCCTCTCATTGGCTCATTGTCCGGAACGGCGCACACGCACCCACGTTCCATCCGTTCTATTTCTCATTTTCTTTTCGCTTGACTCCTGCGCCCAACCCGCTTACTCTGCGGGATTAAGGGTACAGAAGGAGGGGGACAAAAGCCGAATCGGAAGAGAATGAGTAGCGCTTGTCATTCTCCGTCGCACACCTGCGACGGCTTGGGCCCGGAATATCGGGACACGGGCCAAACGAGTCCAACAGACGCTTCCGGTCTGACAAAGCTCGTAATCCATCCCATTCATTACCTTTTCCTGGGAGGTGTTCGATGCCGCTCGTAAGGCTTGTTCGGCGCTGGCGTGCCTTCACGCTGATCGAGTTGCTGGTGGTCATCGCGATCATCGCGATCCTCATCGGCCTGCTCGTTCCGGCCGTACAGAAAGTACGTGAAGCCGCGGCGCGGATAAAATGTACGAATAACCTGAAACAGATTCAGCTGGCCACCGTGAACTGTGCCGACAGCAACGGCGGCAAACTGCCGCCGGGCATCGGTCTCTATCCAAACAAGGTCCCCGCGTATACCGGCGTCGCCGGGAACGGCGACGGCGGCACATTCCTTATGATTTTGCCCTACCTTGAACAGGATATTCTGTACAAGGCCTCGCAGTACCCCAACGGCGACGGCGCCGACAATCGCAACGGCAACAATCTGACCTTCTCGCAGTGGAATCCCGCGATCCAGAACTCGCACGTCCAGACGTACATCTGTCCGTCGGACTACTCGATCGATGCCAACGGCGTGGATAATGGTCGAACCAGCTATGGCCACAACTCGCAGATCTTTCGCCAGGACCTCTGGGGCGGCGATCTGATGCGTTTCCCGGCGTGGATCATCGACGGCACGTCGAACACGATGTTCTTCACCGAAAAGATGATGCACTGCAATGGGACGCCGAGTGTCCCGTCTGACCCGTACCTCGATAACTACTGGCCGGACTGGGGCCCGACGCTCTACAGCGACGAGCTGGGTTGCCCGCTGGGACCCACCAATGCGATCATCCAAGCCCGGCCGCCTCTTGCGGGCGGGGCGGCCGTTTGCAGCTCGTGCTACGCCAGTGCCGGCCATAGCGGCGGCATCAACGCGGCGTTGGGCGACGGCAGCGTCCGCTTCGTGACGGGTACCGTGAGCACCGCGAGTTGGTGGGCGGTCATCACGCCGCGCTCCGGCGACGTGGCCGGCAACGATTGGTAGGCGGCTTCTTCGTTCGCACAGTTCATGAAGCGTCAATCGTGGTCCAGTCCTTACCCGTTCGCGGGGAGCGACTGGACCACCGAGTTTACTGAACGGGAGTTTTCAACAATGAGATTGCGCTGGCGGCGTGCGGCCCGACTTGCGGGCTGCGTTCAGATTCTCGGCTTATTCATGGTCGTTTCCGGCTGCGGGCCGACCGTGGGCTCGGTCGTGGGGAAGGTCACGTTCGACGGTAAGCCGGTGCCGGGCGGCAACGTGACCGTCATCCCTTCCTCGGGCTCGGCACAAATGGGGGCGATCGACCAGAACGGCAACTACTCGATCTCGAACGTGCCGACCGGACCGGCGAAGATCACCGTCGAGACCGCGTCGCAGAAGCCGACCAAAATGCCGTCCGGCGCTAAGATCGTTCCGCCCAAGGACGTGAAAGCCCCAAACTACGATCCCAATGAGGCGAAAAAGGGCATTTACGTTGCCATCCCCAATCGTTATTCGGTACCGGAAGAGTCCGGTCTCGCCCTCGACGTAAAGAGCGGCAAGAACGAAAAGAACCTCGATTTACAGAAATAAGGAACGCGACAGCGGCCTGTGTCCTCTTCGCGGGGCGACGCCGATCCGTTATCGTGGAGCTGTGCGCGTCTCGCATTGGAGCGCGCGCAGCTTCTTTTGTTTCCGGGCGCTTGCCAACCAACCGCACGAGGCGTCGTGCCTGACAATGGCGACTGAACCAGAACATGATGTCGTCGCGTCTGCTTTGCTCGCGGCAGGGGACGGACCGAAAGGCGCGTTGACCGTTTCGCCGCCGCCATGTTCCGTAGGCGCCGGCGCGAGGCGTTGGCAGCGGTTGCTCGTCTATCCTGCGCGGCGTCCCGGGCGCTTCACCGCGTTGGTCGTGGTGCTGGCGCTCTTGGGACTGGCGGCGACAATCGTCGGCCGCAGCCTTCTGGCTATCTACCATTTTCACGTCGGCAAATCGGCTTTGGAGCGGTACCACCCGATTGAAGCGCGCACGCACTTGGAGGATAGTTTGCGCCTGTGGCCCGACGATCCCGCCTCGCTGCTGCTGCTTGGCCGTGCTTCCCGGCGGCTGGGGGCCTTTGAAGACGCGCAACAATACTTGGATCAGTGCAACCGGCTTGCGCGCCGCGACGGCCCGTTGGCGGACGAACTCGCTCTGGAGCGCGTGCTGCTCCAAGCGCATCGCGGCGAAGTGGACGCCGTCGGCGCCGTGTGCGAAAGCTTCGTCCGGCAGAACCACCCCGGCACGCCGCTTATTCTCGAAGCGCTGGCGGATGGCTTTATCCGGCAGGTGCGTTTGGGGGACGCGCAGCTCTGCGTGCGTGAGTGGCTGAAACGGCAGCCGGAGAATCCGCAGGCTCATTTCCTCCAGGCACGGCTCTATGACACGTTTGGCGGCCTGCGCGATGCTGCGAGTAGCTTTCGTCATGTCGTTGAATTGGACGCCGAAAGGGATGACGCGCGGTTAGAGCTGGCCGGCTTGCTGGTCACGCTCGCCCAGCCGAGCGAGGCCGCCCCGCACGCGGCGTATTTGGCGAGCCAGCATCCGCGGAACGTTCGGGTGCGCGTATTGCTGGCCCAGTGCCGCGAAGCGCTCGGTCAGCCGGAAGAGGCCGTTCGGCTTCTCGATGAAGTGCTGGCACAAGAACCGCACTTCGGACCAGCCCTTGCCGAGCGCGGCCGTCTCGCGCTGGCGGACGGACAGGCAGCGGAGGCAGAGGGCATGCTGCAAGAGGCCTGCCTTCTTCAACCGGGCGACGCGCGCGCTCTCTATCAATTGGAACTCTGCTTTACGCGACAGGGCAAGACCGACGCCGCGCGCGAGTGTTCCGCCCGTATGAAACAGCTAGAAGACGATCATCGCCAGCTTCGCGAAGTGCTCGGCCGACGCATGCAGGAGAATCCGCACGATCCAGCGCTGCACTATCAAATGGGGATGATCGTTTGGCGCGCCGGCGCGGTCGGCGAGGCGGTGAAGTGGTTTGAAAATGCGCTGCGCTACGACCCCGATCATGCGCCGAGCCATGAGGCTCTCGCCAAGTATTATCGACTGGCGGGCAATATGGGCCGTTCCGCCCGCCATCGGGACCTGGCGGAAAAGGCCAGAAGTAAAAGCGCGGAACCCGCTTCCTCGGTGCCCGCAACTCCGGTGAAGTCGTGATCGACCAGAACCAATCCACGAGCGCGAGCCAGCCGCCGCCGGCATCTTGGCCGGCGCCCAGCGCGGGGCGACGGCGCAACCGCACCGCTCAGCGCTTGCTGGTGCTGCTTATCGTCGGCGACGTGTTGGCCCTGCTCTTGTTCGCGGGACGGCATGCGTCCGCCTGGTATCACCTTCGAGAGGGCCGAGCCGCTCTGGAGAACTATCACACCGCGGAAGCGCGCGCACACCTCGACGCCTGCTTGCGCATCTGGTCCTCGCAGCCGACGGTTCATCTGCTTGCCGCTCGCGCGGCACGACGAGCGGGCGATGGCGCGGCTGCCCAGGTCCACCTCGACCGCTGCCAGTCGCTGCAAGGGAAGTCGTCGCCGGAACTCTTGTTGGAGTGGGCCTTGTTTCAGGCGTCGCGTGGCGGCGGGGACTTGGACCGCGTTGAAGACTTTCTGCGCAAACGTGCCGAGAACGAAGTGGAGCACGCGCCGTTGATTTGGGAAGCGCTGGCGGAAGGTTACATTGTCATGTACCGCCTGCTCGATGCCCGCGCGTGTCTCGATCGCTGGCTCGTCGCGCAACCGGACAACGTGCAGGCCCACGTAATCTACGGCAAAGTGTGGCGGCAGCTTGGCGCCGCGCAGAAAGCAGCCGACGAGTATACGCGCGTCGTGGAACTCGATCCCACCCGCGCTGAAGACCGGCGCTGGCTGGCAATCTGCTTCAGCAAGATCGGCCGCTATGCCGATGCGCTCGAACACTTCCAATACCTGCGGCGCTCGCAACCGCTCGATGTCGAGCTACTCGTCAATATCGCCCGCTGCCAACACGATGTTGGGCAGACCGAGGACGCGCGGATGAATATTGAAAGTGTGCTCGCCGAGCATCCCGACCACGGCCAGGCGCTTTTGCTCCGCGGCCGCATCGCGTTGGCGCAACGAGAGCCCGCGGCGGCGGAGCAGTGGTTGCGGCAAGCCGTTCACGCCTCGCCGCACGAGTACTTGCCGAGCTGGCTACTCGTGCAAGCGCTCCAGGAGCAAGCGAAGGACGCCGAAGCTAAAGAACAAGCGGCGCGCGCCGAAGAAATCAAAGATCTGGAAGAGCACATCGCCGATGTGAGCCGGAGAAAAATGTCGGTGCGGCCTTTCGACCCGGCTCTCCATTGCGAGTTGGGAGTGCTGCTGCTTCGCCAAGGGCACAAGGAAGTGGGTGAAAGCTGGTTACAAAGCGCGCTCCATCTTGATCCCAACTACGCCCCCGCGCTCGCCGCGCTCGCCGACTTCTATCAACAGCAGGGAGACGATGAGAAAGCCGCCTATTACCGTGCGCGGGCGCCGAACAATCCACCGGCCGCGTCTTCCGACCGGCGGCCGTAAGTCACGCCGATAGCGTTTACCCCATGCGCAGGGGTGTGACCGCGAGGAACCTGATATTGGACAAGGAGTTGGGAATCAGGACGGAATGCCGTCACTCAAACAGCCGCGCCACGGGGACATGAAAGCCGGGCAAATGCGGCTCGCCCGACAATTCCTGGTGAACATTGCCATCGCCAACTCCTCTCGCTCATCGGTGAACCTTGGCATTGTACCGAACGAGAACGCGCGTTTGGAACAGAATTACACGATCATCAAGGCGCCGGACGCGGCCCCATGTTCTTCCAAATCGTCAACACGCTCGGCAACTTTGTCTCGTAGCTGAACGCCGCCGTCACGATGTCCATGCGTCCCGTGCCGAAGATGTCGCCGACGGCGCATGTCGTGTGGTCGCAGCTTACGGTTTCCAGCGGATGGCGGGCGAAGCGCTCCGGGCCTTGCTGTTCCAGATAGAGCACCGAGTCGAGGTTCATCTCCTTCCGCTGCGGGAAAAACTCGCCGGGCAGGAAGTTGACGGCGACGATATCCTTGCGTCCCGTGCCGGTAAAGTCGGCCGCCACGGCGCGGTGGACGCCGTACATGACGCCGACGGGATGGTGCTTGAACGGAAACTTGCCGCGTCCGGGATTCTCCAGCCATTGCACGCTGTGATACGGCTTCAGAAGGTACGGCTTGTCGAGCGTGTCGCCGTTGGTGTAGACGACGTCCAGCTCGCCGTCGCCGTTCATGTCCACGAGCTGAATGCCGCTGGAGCCGTAAGCCGGATGCGGGGCGGTCCAAATCGTCTCCTTGCGGAACTGGCCATTTCCCTCGTTGAGGAACGCGACGATGGTTTCATGTTCCTGGCTGATGAGGGCGACGAAGTCGGGTTTGCCGTCGCCGTTCAGGTCGGCGATCGGCACGTGAATGCCGCCGTGCCGCGGATCGAGCGTCCGCGGCACGAAACGCGGCTGGTTCCAATCGGTCGTCTGATTCTCCAGGTAGATGATCTTGCCCGCCGTCTGCCAGCCGAACTCCGCGACCACCAGATCGAGCTTGCCGACGCCGCGAAAGTCGGCGGCTTGCACGTCGGCGACCCGGCCGACGCCTTCCAAAAGAGTATGCGGCGTAAACGTGCCGTCGCGGTTGCCGCGCAGCCAAACCACGCTGCCGGTGCGCTGATCGGTCGGCATGAAGCTGCCCAAATCCGCGACGAGAATGTCCTTGATGCCGTCGCCGTCGAGATCGATGACTTCCGTGTGCGCCGGGTTCTTCACTTTGCCGAGGATTTGCCACGTCGGCGTCGGCTCGTAAGGTCTCAGCGCGAGGATACGACCGTGTCGCATCTCGCACGCCAGCACGTCGAGCCGGCGGTCGTCGGCGAGGTGGACGAGATTCACGTTGGAAATCGCGGGCGGCGACAACTCCGGCAGGCCAGGCAGGTCCACGCGCTCGAAGCGCACGGGCGGCGGCGTGGCCGCCGGTTCCAGGTTGGGCAACGGCAGCTTTTCGGGCGCGCGATCCTCGTAATGCTTCACCACGGCGTCGATGGGCGGCGCCTCGAGCGTCATGCCCGACTCACGAAAGAAGATGAAGCCGCGTTCCACTTCGTCTTTCCAGGCGAACCGCGGAAATGTCTCCGGCGGCGGATACGCGTGGCACGCGGCGCAGAAACGGTGGACCTTGTCGGTGACATCGCCGGTTTCGACCACGGCGGCGGGCCGCGCCGGAGGCGGCGGCGGCACGGAAGACACGGAGAAATACAGCGCGACGCCCCCGCCGGCCGCTGCCAGCAGCGCCGCCAGAACGCCGATCCAAACGCCCCACCGCATCGGCTCCCGCGGGAGTTCGCCCATGCTCGGTCCTCATCTCCTGTTGCATCCGGAGTTCTTCACGATGCCGGACGAGCGAGGGCAGTGCAAGAGAAGTCTTGACGGTCATACGCCGCGTGCTGCCGCCGCGTCGCGTCTGCGGACTGGGGCTGCACGCGCCGAGCGCGACCTGCCGCTTGCAAACTGAATCTGGCGCGTTTTGAACGGTGCCTGTTTTCTGCGGTTGGCGGCGCATTCCTGCCACTCCGCCCCCCCATATTCGCGGCGCGTTTACGACGAAAACGGCGTCTGGATTCTGGATATTGAGTAATGGCGAACGCGCTTTTCTCATTCCTGCCACCTCTGGCAGAAAACCCACTTAACTTGCGGCTGCGAAAGCACTTACCCTTTGCTCCGACGACAGCATAGTTGTCTTGCGGGCATCAGTCTTGGCAAGTGTTGAACCGTCGGCGAAGGTTATGCGCAACGCATTGCGGGTAACTGGGGCCGTTTCCGCAGAAACCGCTTATTCAGATTGAGACGCTCGACGAGCTAAAGCATTCGTCGGCAACCACTGTGAGGTCGAGTGAGCCTTGGAAAGGACATCCGATATCCTTCGAAGCAACTCGCTACGGCCCCAAGTCAGTCGATGTGCGTCCCTCTTCCTCCGGTGTGCGGATCCGCCCGAATTCTTCAATCACCTCCGTGGTCCCTTGAATTCTGCTGGTCTAAATCGTTTCATGTACTACGAAATACTTGTGAATTCCAACTCTTTGAGAGCAACCGGCGGACGGCGGGTGCGCAGGCGCGGCGTGGGGCACGCCTTTTGCCATGCACGGCAATGCATGGCGTCATTTGGGGATAGCACGGCCGGAAACGCATTCATGGACTTGAAACGCCATCACACTCGTGGCTTCAGGGGATCGTCGATTCAACGGGTTCTACCGTCGCCAGGGAGATTGAGCACGCCGCCGCCCTCAGCGTGGCAGTCGCGACAAAGGTGGAAGTAGAGTTTATTCGCGCAATCCGCCATCCCTTGCTGGGAGGGTAAGAATTGGCTACACGGCTGCTGACGACGATTTTGCTCGTGGCGCTGGCGCTCACGTCTGTGATCGTGGTTCGCCGGCTGCAAAGCTATCCGCTGCCCGGCAACCAGCAGGGATACGAACCCGAACAACCGATCGCCTTTTCCCACCGGCAGCACGCCGGCGACCTGCAGATTTCGTGTCTCTATTGTCACGGCGCGGCCGAGCGCAGTCGGCACGCCGGCTTTCCGCCGGCGAGCACTTGCATGACCTGCCACCGGTTCGTGACCGCTTCGCAGAAGGTCGTAGTTCCCGAACTCCTCGAAGCGCGGAAGGCCCATCGAGCGCCCCAGCCCGTGATCGCGCCGGAATTGCAGAAGCTTTACGATGCGTTGGGCCTCGACAGCAAACTGGAGCCGGATCCGAACAAAACGCCAAGCCCCATTTCGTGGGTCCGGGTGCATCATCTCCCTGCGTTTACGTGCTTCGATCACCGGTCGCACACGAAGGCCGGCGTGGAGTGCCAGCGCTGTCACGGTCCCGTCGAAACGATGGACCGCTTGCGCCAGGTTTCGGACCTGTCGATGGGATGGTGCGTGAACTGCCATCGGGAAACCGGTCGGACGGGCGTGGACGGTAAGGCGGTTCGTCCGGCGACGGACTGCGCGACGTGTCATCACTAACCGGGAGTGCGCGCGGATGCCTGTGCAACCAAAATCATCCTTCGCCCGTTCCCTCCCCGTTGTGGCTTGGTCTGAGACCATTGCACAACACGCCGATGAGTCGAGAGAGGCACCCGGTGACGGCGGCAGCGCCCCCAGTCGACGGGACATCCTCAGGCTGGCTGGGTTCGCGTTCGCCGGGGCCGCTTTCGCCGGCTGCCAACGTGCCCCTGTTCACTACGCGGTTCCGTATCTCGTTCCACCTGATGAAATCGTTCCCGGCCGATCGTACGACTATGCCTCGACGTGCGAAGGGTGCAGCGCCCGCTGCGGCCTGCTCGTGAAGAACCGCGACGGCAGGCCGATCAAGCTTGAAGGAAATCCGGAGCATCCGCTGTCGCGCGGCGGGCTGTGTGCCGTGGGGCAAGCGTCACTCCTGGGCCTCTACGATCAGCAGCGCCTGCAAGAGCCGCTCCAAGCGGGTCAGCCGGTGGCATGGGCTGAAGCGGACCAGGCAATTGGGCGCCAGCTCGATGCCATCCGTAAACAGAAAGGATCCGTGCGCTTCCTGACCGGCCCGGGTGTCGGTCCCGCCAGCCGCGCGGCGCTCGCGCAATTCCTCAAAACATTTGCCGACGGTCGCCACGTCGTTCACGAGCCGCGGTCGTGTTCGGCCATTCTGGAGGCGCACGGCCGGACCCACGGCGTTCGATTGCTACCGCACTACCACATCGATAAGGCGGAGGTAATCGTTAGCTTCGATGCCGACTTCCTCGGCACTTGGATTTCGCCTGTGGAATTCACGGCGGCTTATCAGTCCGGTCGGCGCTTGGACGGGCCCGATGCACATTTATCGTATCACGTTCAATTCGAGTCTCTCCTGTCGCTGACAGGCAGCAAAGCCGACCGGCGCGTGTGCATCGCTCCCGGTGAATTGGCGACCGTGATGAATTACGTCGCTGCGCGCCTGGCCCCCAAGGCAGGTCTATCTTGGCAGGATGCCGACCCGGCAGAACCGTCTGGCGGCGTGAGCTTCCTCGATCACCTGGTGAACCATCTGTGGCAGAACCGACAGCGCAGTCTGATCCTGTGTGGCAGCCAGGATGTCGAACTCCAGACGCTTGCCAATTACCTCAACCACGTACTCGGCAACTACGGGGCGACCGTGGACCTTGCCCGGCCCTCCTTTCAGCGGGACGAGAACGACCAGGCGCTGGAGACTCTGCTCAAGGAATTGCACGAAGGCAAGGTCGCCGCTCTCTTCATTCATCAGAGCAATCCCATTCACGATCTACCGGGGGGTGACCGTATCGCGGAGGATTTGAAGCGAGTGCCCCTGGTCGTCAGCCTCGCGCCACGCCTGGACGAAACCGCGCGGCTGGCGCACTTCGTCTGCCCTGACCACCATTATCTGGAAAGCTGGAGCGATGCCGAGCCGGTGAACGGGGTGGCCAGTCTGGTGCAGCCCGTTATTAATCCTCTTGGCAATACACGCGCCCTTCCGGAGAGCATCGCAACGTGGACGGGCAAGCCGCAGACGGCATACGACATTGTGTGGCAACACTGGGAGAAGGGCGTCTTTCCACGGCAGACGCAAAAGCTCACTTTCCAAGACTTCTGGGACCGCACCCTGCACGACGGTTTCGCCGCGGTGACGCCGCGGCCGCTCAAGGCGGGACCGTTCAATACCGCGACCGTTCATCCCGCAGCGTCCCCGAATCGCTTGCCCGAGGGATCGTACGGCGTCGTGCTCTATTCCAAGGTCGGGATGCCTGATGCGAGCCATGCGTATAATCCCTGGCTTCACGAACTGCCCGACCCGATTAGCAAGATCACGTGGGATAACTATGCCTGCCTGTCGCCGGCGACGGCGGCAAGTCTGGGCGTGAGCAATGGCGACATCGTTCGCCTCGATTCTGCCACACAGGACAGCCCGGCTGTCCTGGAACTCCCCGCGTTCGTCCAGCCGGGCTTGCACGGACAGGTGGTCGCGGTCGCCGTCGGCTACGGCAGTGTGCTCAGCCAGCGCTTTGCCGACATCGGCCCGCGCTGGCTCCAGGCCGGACCCACGGTCGGGTCCGACGGCCTCGTCGGGAAGAATGCGGCTTCCTTCCTTGCTTGGGTCAAGGGCGGCCTGCGTTTTTCCCAGTCCACCGTGCGACTCACGAAGGTCGGCGGACAGCATCCCCTTGCATCCACACAGCGCGATTATCACCTGAATGTGCCCAAACACCTCGACGTACCGGGGCGGGAACGGCGCCCGATCATCCGCGACACGACGCTGGCGGACTATCGCCAAGAATCTCTGCAAAAGACAAAAACCGAAGCCTTTCCAAAGAGTGACGATCTTTGGCCCGACGATCATCCGGTCACGGGCGCACGCTGGGGCATGGTCGTCGACCTCAATGCCTGTACCGGCTGTTCGGCATGTGTCATTGCCTGCCAGGCGGAGAACAACTTTCCCGTGGTCGGCAAGGACGAAGTTCGCCGGCAAAGGGAGATGCACTGGCTGAGGATCGACCGCTATTACACCGAGCGCGACGATGGAGTGGACGTGGCTCACCAACCCATGATGTGCCAGCAGTGCGGCAACGCGCCGTGCGAAGTCGTCTGTCCTGTCCTGGCCACGGTCCATAGCGAAGACGGGCTCAACCAGCAAGTTTACAACCGATGCGTGGGCACGCGCTATTGCGCCAACAACTGTCCCTACAAGGTACGGCACTTCAACTGGTTCGACTACGCGCACGATGACCACCTGCAAAACCTGGTGCTCAACCCGGACGTTACCGTGCGCTCGCGCGGCGTCATGGAGAAGTGTACATTCTGCGTGCAGCGCATCGACGCGGCCCGGAGCGACGCCGGTGGAAACGGCGCGCTGCCGCGCGACGGCGTCATCCAAACCGCCTGCCAGCAGTCGTGTCCTTCACAGGCGATTGTGTTCGGCAATCTGAACGATCCCAAGAGCCGCGTCGCCCGGCTTGCCGCCGGATCGCGCGGTTACCGGGTCTTGGCCGAGCTGAACGTTCAGCCTTCGGTGAGCTATCTTACGCTGGTACGCAATCGTCCGGTGGAAGGAGAAGGCGAAAAGCATGGCTAGCGTTAGCTTCTCCGGGCAAAGACCACTGATTGGCGGTCACAAGACCGCCGCACAGGTCACGACCGACATCTGCGCTCCCCTCGAACGGCGAGCCAGCGGCTGGTGGTGGTTGACGTTTCTGCTGGCGTTCGGCGTGCTGGTTTTGGGAGTGGTCGCTGTCACCTACCAACTGTTCGTCGGCATCGGCACGTGGGGCTTGAACCGGTCGGTCGGCTGGGCGTTCGACATTACAAATTTCGTTTTCTGGATTGGCATCGGTCATGCCGGAACACTGATCTCCGCGATCTTGTTCCTGTTTCGGCAGAAGTGGCGGACGTCGGTGAATCGTTCGGCCGAGGCGATGACGATCTTTGCCGTAATCTGTGCGGGGCTCTTCCCCGTCATCCACATGGGCCGTCCGTGGCTGTTCTATTGGGTGTTGCCTTACCCGAATTACCGCGGACCGCTTTGGGTCAATTTCCGATCGCCCCTGATTTGGGATTTCTTTGCGATCGGCACGTATTTCTCGATCTCTTTGCTCTTCTGGTACGTCGGATTGATTCCGGACGTGGCCACGCTTCGCGATCGGGCGCGACCCGGCTGGTACCGTCGCTTTGTCGGGATGCTTAGCCTGGGCTGGAACGGATCGTACCGCGTGTGGCGCCGCTACGAGGTCGTGTATCTGCTCTTGGCCGGGCTGGCGACGCCTCTGGTGGTGTCGGTGCATTCGGTGGTGAGCATGGACTTCGCCGCCTCGCTGCTGCCCGGCTGGCACTCGACGATCTTCCCGCCGTACTTCGTAACGGGCGCCATCTTCTCGGGGATGGCGATGGTGCTCACGCTGATGCTCCTCGTTCGGAAGGTGATGCACCTCGAAGACTACATTACGCCACGGCATGTGGATGCCATGACGAAGCTGGTTCTAGCGACCAGCTGCCTGGTCGGCCTTTCCTACGCCATCGAATTCTTCACGGCGCTTTATGCCGGCGACCCGAATGAATCGTTCACGTTCATGAACCGCGCCTTGGGACCGCTGGCCTGGGGATTCGGCGTGATGGTGGCGTGCAACGTCCTCATCCCGCAGCTCTTTTGGTTCCGGCGCATACGTCGGCAGTTCTTCGTCGTGTTTGTCATTTGCGTCTTGGTGAACGTCGGCATGTGGATGGAGCGGTTTGTCATCATCGTCGGCTCGCTCGAACGCGATTTCTTACCTTCGTCATGGACTGGCTACGCGCCGACATTGATCGAGCTTGCCACGCTGGCTGGGAGCTTCGGCCTGTTCTTCACCTGTTTCCTGGTTTTCTGCCGACTTTTGCCGGTGATTGCCATGGCGGAGGTGAAGGGCGTTCTGCCGGCCGAGCACAGCCCGAACGCCGAACCATCGCCGGAGGGCCACTCATGAGCGGCACAATCGTCGTCGCGAGCTTTGCGACGGAAAAGGACCTTCTAGATGCAGTTCGGGCCGTGCGCGAGCGCGACTGCGACATCGTCGATGTTTTCACGCCGTACGCGGTGCATGGACTGGAGAAGGAACTCGGTTGGCCGCGGTCTCAGTTGCCGGTCGCCTGCTTCTTATGTGGCGCCGCCGGCGCCGGCCTGGCTCTGTGGTTCCAGTTCTGGAC
The DNA here is from genome assembly GCA_041499805.1 of Gemmataceae bacterium. Classification (GTDB taxonomy): domain Bacteria; phylum Planctomycetota; class Planctomycetia; order Gemmatales; family Gemmataceae; genus JBGQKZ01. Next base: position 14,573 of record JBGQKZ010000080.1, on the reverse strand, counting down.
ATCGGCCACCGATTGGCCCATGAACGTGGGCGGACGGCCGTGGAATTCCCTGCCGGCGTTTGTGCCGGTCGCTTTTGAAACGATGGTCTTGTTCGCGGGATTCGGTCTGGCATTCGCCTGGTTGGCTCGTTGCCGGATGTACCCGGGAAAAAAGGCCGTGCTGCCCCTGGCCGGCTTGACCGACGATCGCTTCGCCCTGGCTATCCGTGACTCGGGTCCGGCCGTCGAGTCGCAGGGGATTCGAGACGTGTTCCACATCTGCCACGCCATTGAAGTGGAAGAACGGCACGAGGAGGAACCGCGGTGAAGTCCTGGAATCGAATCAATGTCGGACTGTTTCTCGCGCTTGCGGGGATGAGCGCGTTCGCCTGGTTTGTGCCGGAGCGCGACGTCGGTCGGCCGAACTACGAGTTTGTGCCGGAAAGGCAAATGTCCGAAGGCGTGGCCTACGACTCCTTTTCGCCCAACGAGAACTTCCCGGACGGCCTCACGTTGCGCACGCCTCCTGTGGGCGCCATCGCACGTGGTCAAATGCCGCTCCACTACAAGCCGACGGTGGAGGATGGGCTGCGGGCCGGACTGGAGCTGCAAAGTCCCTTTGCGCGAGACGATACCGCGCGCCGGGACCGCGGGACTTTTGTCTTCACGAACTATTGCCAGGTGTGTCATGGGCCGCTTGGTCAGGGCAATGGACCAGTGACGCAAGGCGGTTTCCCTCCCCCCTCCTCACTTCTCGCCGACCGAGCCGTGCAGATGACGGACGGTCAGATGTTCCACGTGCTCACCTACGGACAGCAGAACATGCCGGCCTTCAACGCCCAGCTGTCGCGCGAGGATCGCTGGAGTGTCATCTTGCACGTCCGCATGCTCCAGGGACCTTCCACCCCGAGCGCAGTTCCGTCGCGTTTTCAAGCGGTAACCCGATTATTTCGGGAGAATTGCGCAGCGTGCCATGGCGAAGACGGCAGCGGCAACAACCTGCGCAAGGTCTGGCGTCTGATCCCGGATTTCACCAGCCTGGCCTGGCAAATGTCGCAAACGGAAATGGCCCTTGTTAACCAAATCGAGTATGGTTCCCATCCCTTGATGCCGGCCTTCCGTTATAAGCTGCCCACGGAACAAATCCTCAGTCTGGCGGTTTATGTGCGCTCGTTTGCCGGGCACCCGGCGGCTGGCGTGCCGGTCCCTCCGTCATCCAACCTTACGGCGGCAAACGTCTATGGCACATATTGTTTTGCCTGTCACGATACCACCGGCAAGGGCAATCGGCAGATTCGGCCCGCCATGCCGGAGCTGCCCGATTTCACCTCAGCCACCTGGCAAAAATCCCGGAAGGATACCGATCTCGCGCAATCGATCTTGCTGGGGAAAGGCAAGTTCATGCTCCCCAACGCCGACAAGCTGGGAACCGTCGACATGAAACAAATGGTGGCGCTGGTTCGGGGCTTTGAAGGTGGCAAGCAGATCGTCCCAGTGGAGGAACCGAAGGCCATCGGCCCGCAAGTGCCCGTCCTTGTGGAGACGCCCGTTCCCCCTTCCAAGAATATGGACGCCGACGCGCAGAAGAAAGCCGACGCGCTTAAGGGCGAGCAGTCCGCGCTGCAGCGCGAATCAGAAGAAACCGCCGCCAGGATTCGCATGGGAGCCAGCATCTTTCGCCAATACTGCATCGTGTGCCACGGCACGGATGGGACCGGAACCGCCATGCGGCCTGCTCTGCCTCCCATCCCGGACTTTAGGAGTCCGACCTTCCACGCCGAGCGCAGCGATGCCCAGCTGGTCGTCAGCATTCTGGATGGCAAAGGGACGTTGATGCCGGCCAACCGCGGCCGAGTCACGGACGTCCAGGCTGCGGATCTCGCCGCCTATGTCCGGGCCTTTGGACCAAAAGCGTTCGCCATCAAACCCCACGCCACCGACACGGATTTCGACAAAGCGTACCGCCAGCTCGAGGAACAGTGGAAGGAGCTGCAGAAGGAACTGCAAAAGGTCCGGGACAAGAAGTGATCGGCGACGCACTCCTGGACGACAAGTGAGGAACAAGCATGATTGCCAATGAACTTACGTATCGTCTGCCGACGAGGGCGGTCCTGCTGCTTCAGGCTTTGGCGGTTCTCGGCGGCACGATGTTGGTCGTGGGCTTCGCCCAGGACGGAAAGCGTACCTGGATCAGCGTCTTCGTGATCGCCAACTACCTGATTGGGCTGGGTCTGGGCGCGCTTCTGCTGGTTGCCTTCCTCTATGTCACAGGCGCGCGCTGGAGTCTTCCCGTACGACGCGTGCCCGAAGCAATGACAGCGGTCTTACCCGTGGCGGCACTTGGGCTCGCCGCCGTTTTGCTTGGCTGTCCCTCCTTGTATTCTTGGTCGGACACCGCTTCGCCGCACGGCGGCGAGTCGCCGCTGCACCATTTCTGGCTGAACCGCCCATTCTTTCTGGTCCGCTCGCTGGTCTACCTTGTGGTGTGGCTGGCTTTTGCTGCGCTGGTCGTCCGCAATTCTCGCCGACAGGATTCGGAGAACAATTCCGCGCCGACCGTGAACAATATGCGGCTGTCGGCCGCCTTTCTTGTGGTCTTTGGCGTCACGTGCTGGTTGGCCAGTTACGACTGGATCATGTCGCTAACGCCTGATTGGGCCAGTACGATCTTCGCGGTCTATTACTTCGCGAGTCTGTTCTTGAGCAGCCTGGCTGCCGTCATCCTTCTGGTCATTTGGTTGCGACGGCACAGTCCTCTGAAAGGCGTGCTCAACGACGACCACTTGCACGATCTTGGGACGCTGCTCTTCTCGTTCAGCAGCTTTTGGATGTACATCTGGTTCTGCCAATACCTGCTGATCTGGTACGTCAACAATCCGGAGGAGACGGTCTACCTTCGGCAGCGTCAGCACGGGCCCTGGCCGCTGTTCTTGTTCCTCGATCTCGCCCTCAATTGGGGCATTCCTTTCCTTGTGCTCCTCTTCCGCTCGGCCAAGCGCGATGCGCGAATCCTGGGCGCCGTTGCGGCGCTCGTTCTCGTAGGACGCTGGGTGGACCTTACTGTCATGGTGCTTCCTTCGCAGGAGGCCATCGCACCCGTTCCCGGACCGCTCGAGGCGGGTCTGTTTTTCGGCGCGGCCGGCCTCTTTCTCCTTGTTGTCTTTCGTGCCCTTCGCAAAGCCCCGCTTGTACCACTACGTGATCCGATCGCAGCAACCGAGGCCCGCGTCGCCGGGTGAAGTGCTCCTGTCTGGTACCGAGAAGTGGGATGAGTTCCACAAAAACGTCGATTCCGATTGGGCGGCAACTATCGCTTAAGCCGATATTGCTCTTAACCGTTGGCGCAAGAGCGCGACGAGCCAGGAAACAGCCTGGAGGGGTGGGGAATCCACGGGAGCAGGGCGAGAGTAAGATTATGAAAGCCAAGAAACGCTTCGGCCGCTGCCTTTTTGTAACGGGTGGACTGTGTATGCTGCTCGGAACCATGATGGTTCTGATTCCGGGCCCTGCACACGCGTTGGCGGGGTCGCCACTTGACTGGCTGCGAAACCACGTTGCCTGTGGCACAGAACGCGTACGCTGCACCGAGCCCTTTGCGGGGTGCGGTGAGGAACCTCCGCCGTGCGTGGAAGGCGGCGGAGCCTGGTACTGGCTGCGTAGTCCCGAGCAGGAAAAACGGGCGGTCATCGCTCATTTCAATCGCTACTGCATTCGCTGCCACGGCGTAGACGGCCGCGGCGTCTGGGACATCCCGGATGTGCCCAACTTTACCAACTCACGCTGGCAAGCGTCGCGCACGGACGGCCAGTTAGCTCGGGCAATTCTGGAAGGGCGCGGCTCCGTCATGCCTCCGTGGCGCGGCACCTTGAGCTTGGAAGAAGCTTGGGCCATGGCCCGCTATGTGCGCAGCCTTGTTCCGGGGACGGAGGTTTCTCGACCCGATTTCACCACGCCGGAGAAGCCCGCTCCTGCGCCGGCGCCCGCAGTTCCGCCGCCGGCGCCGAAGCGCGCGCCGTGATCCTCGCCGATGGCGAACAAGCATAAGACCAGGCCGCCGACACGATTTGAAGCGTGGGCTGTCTGGTCTTGTGCTTTTCTGGTTGGCCGAATTGCTCCGAACACCGTCCGGACAATGCGGGAGCGAAATTGCCGGGCTTTTCTGTCTTCCCAAGCTCGGCGGCTCTCCACTGAATCACCCACGCAGCTGGCAGACTTCTGCTAATCGACACACTCAATTTTGTCGATACTACCCCTACAAGGGACAAACCCGGTGCTTCTTACGCATAGGATCAGAGCCGTCCTCTGGCGAATGCGCTACCGGCATTCGCGTGAGACCTGAGCCGTGCCGCCGCGACTCACGGGTCGAGGCCATTGTGGGGAGAACGGCATGGGACTTGAACTCCGCCTGGCGCTCGTTAGCGCTCTTGTCATGTGCGGTGCTAGCGAAACAAGGGCCGAACCGCCTGCTGGCGCGCCCACGAGCGAACCCGCGCCCCTCTTGCCCGCAAGCGACGGCGCTCAACATATCGACAACCAACCAAGCATCGATGCAAAGATCGTCGTGCTTCTTCAGGACGCGGCGACACTCCAGAAGCAGCAGGCCGCCGCTCAGGCCGCCGGCGGCCAGGATCAAGACGTCAAGAAGCAACTGGAAATCCTGCAAAAGCAGATCGAAACCCAGCAGAAGATGATCCAACTGCTGCTGGACCAAGTAAAAAAAACGCCGGCGGGCGCCCCCTTGCAAAAGTTAGAAGTGCAAACAGCCACGCTCGACGGTCGGCAACGCCAGGCGGCGCAGCGCGATCAGGAGTTGGCCGGCGCCGTGGACAACGTTGTGGAACATCAAGATGCCGTCGAGCGCTATGGTCCGACGTTGCCCGCGCACCTCAAGGAGTTGTTTCTACCCGGTGGGAACAACGAAACGCCTCTAAGCATCTATGGTGCGCTGGCGTTCGGCTACAGCAAGATCCTCGGGGATACTGCCAGCGCCGCCAACGGCATCGGTCGCCCCACCACGCCCGGCGGCTTTTACTTCGGTGAGTTCACGCCCGATTTTATCCTCAAGCTCAATGACAAGTTCTTCCTGGAAGCGGAGATTGGCATCGGCGCTGATGGCTCGGTGAGCGCCGGTTCCTTCGCGCAAGCGGATTGGTTCGTCAACGACTGGTTGACGATCATCGCCGGCCGCTTTGTGGCGCCGATCGGCTTTTATAACGAACGCTTGAATAACCCCTGGATCGTTAAACTTCCCGGCGACGCGCCCGGCGGCGCGCCGCTGCCGTGGCTGCAAGTGCTGCCGCCGCTGGCTCTGCTCGGCGTGCAAGCGCAAGGCTCCTTTTACCTCGGCTGCTCCCCAATCAAGATGGAATACAACGCCTACATTTCGAACGGGATGAATCTGACGCCCGGGACGGCAGGCGCCCCGACGCTAACTGAACTCGCAGACCTGGAGGGAATGACCAACACGTTCAACATTATTACCAACGAGAAGGCGGTTGGCGGGCGCATCGGCCTGTGGTGGCCTGAAGTCGGTTTAGAGGCAGGCATCTCGGCGATGTACAACGGCGACTACGTTAGCGGCGGCTTTGAGGAATCCTTGAGTCTCTGGGCGGTGGACGTCAATTACCACAAAGGCAACTGGGACGTTCGGGCCGAGTATGGCGCGACCCATCAGCAGACAGGGACGTTTAACGGCGCTGCGATTCGCCGCGAAGGTTTTTACGGCCAAGTCGCTTACCGTCCGCGCGATTCCTCGAACCGGTACTTGCAAAACGTCGAGCTCGTCTATCGTTATTGCTACGTCAACTTCCCCGGCATCGACGCGTACGAGCTGGATTTGACGGCGTTCGGGACGCCGGTGGACATACCAGTGCGGCGGCAACAAAACGAGGTCGGCATCAACTACTACTTCTACCCGCGGATGGTTCTCAAGGCCGCATACCAGATCAACGACGAAACCGCGTTTCATTTGCACGATAATCAGTTCATCACCGAGCTGGCCTGGGGCTGGTAGTCAACACGTGAAATCCGCGTGCGAATGGCGCCGGCGAGAAGACAGGACCTGGGCGACACAAGAAATAATAAGAAGGAGAACGGGGCCATGCAGAGCATGCGAAACCCCTGGCCGGCCGGCTCAGTCGTCTTGCTCCTGGGGATCCTCGCCGCAGCGGGGTGTCACCAAACCCCGGTTGATTCCTCGGACTATGCGGTTGGACCGGCGCCCTTACGAATACCCTCCCCCGCGAAGGAGGCGGAAGCGTGCGGCTGTTACGAAGATTCGCTCACCGGCGGCCAGATCTTCTCGATGTACTGCAACTATTGCCATAACGCCCCGGCTCTGGCGGAACGGCCGTTCTCCAACTTCCAGAACGTCGCCGCGCACATGCGCGTCCGCGCCAATCTGACAGGTAAGGAGTACGCCAAGCTGACGGAGTTCCTGCGTCGCTGGAATGATATTCCGCCGCCCACTCCACCCGTCGAGCCGTCGCCCAAGCGGTTCTTCTTCTCGCAGCCGATCCAGGAGCTGCGCGACCAAGCCCCGCCCGCTGGCGCTGTGCCGCCGGCCCCGCCGACGCCGACCGTCTCCACTCAGGAAGAGGGCGGTTTGCCGTAGCGCGCCTTCGGTCGCTTCAACGCGTTTCGCTCGGCCAACTGAGAATGGCGGGACGGCACGCATCGACATTGGCCCAGAGTGGACGCGAAAGACGCGTCCTCTTTTCTGGCCCCCGTTCAGCAGTGCAAAGTACAGTCCTTCTTCGCGAGTGCTCCAGATTCCCAACCGGGCGGACGCGCCGATTTACTTCCCCCGTGGGGGCAGTCGATAAGATCGACGCTCAGCGTCGTTCCCCCGATGGTGAGCAGGTCGCCTGGGTTGACCACGGACCCCGTGCAGGCAGACGCCTGGTCGGGTCTCCACGGAACTTGCCGTGCGTTGATGAACGTGCCATTCTTGCTGCCCAGATCCCAAATCCGAAGCGAAGGGGGATCGAGGTTGGGCTCAATATCGAGCAGGCAATGATAGCGCGAAATGAGTAGATCCCTCTCCGAGCCGCAAAGCTGGATAAAGCAATCCGAATCCCTGCCCACTTGGCAACGCATCGGCCCGCAAAAACAAAAGCGACGGTTCTTGTGAGGCCCGGTAAGCACTGTAAGCCGGACTGCCGTGGCCATTGCTGAACCTCCGGATAATGCGGCAAGCGAACAAAAAACTCAGCAGCGGGGCCGGCCGCGAAACCTTCATGCCTGGAAAGCCGTTACGCCGGCGCCGTCTGCTGCGAGGGCTGATTCGGCCAATACCCACTTGTCTCTATTTCGCCTTGGCCTCGGACTCGATGACGCGGGCGCCGACGATGATGAGCGTCTCCGCCTGGCCTTCCTTCAAGGTGACCTTGGCGTCCTTGGCCAGCGTCGCCTTGCCTGACGCGACGCTGATCTTCCCGGTAAACGTCGTCTGAACGAACTCGGTTCCCCCCGTCGCGGAGTCCCGGCCGCGGCTGTCCTGCAGGGTGAGGTCGAGTGTGATGGATCGGTCTGCCGCGACCTGTGGGTTCACCTTCACCTGCGTGCCGACGTTCCGGTAGTTGATCTGGTTGGGCCCTATCGGAAACGGCTTGTTCTCGCCCAACATCAGCGCGCCGGATTGGCCCTCCAGGGTACTCAGTTGGATTCGCCTGAAGCCAGCCACCTCGCCCTTCTTAACCATCGCGTCCAGGCGCTTGGCCACATCGTCGATGGAGCCGCCGACGTTCTCTGCGTCGAGCCGCCTCTCTTTATCGTCGGACCCCTTCGCGTGTAGCTCGACGACAAAGACCTCGACGGCGACGGAGTGCGGCCGGCGGTCGAGCTGCTCCAGGGTTTTCATGACCTCGTCGAAGACGGCGGGCGGGGCGTTGATGAGGAGGCAGTTGCTAGTGCCCTCGGGCCCGGTCTGGATTTCGGCGGCGCCCTTGAAGTGCTTGGCGAGGATGCCGGCCAGGTTCTTCGCGGCGGCGTACTGGACGACGTAGGCGCCACGCTTCTGCTCCACGGCGGGGCGCTCCTGGGCCGTGGCAGGCAGGGCGGCCAGCGCTATCAGGGCACACGCGAGCAGTTGTGGCATCATGGTGGAATCCTCCCGGCCAGAAGGGCGAGCGGAGCCGTCGAACTCTTTGTTCTTTCGCAAGAACTATGCCAGATTGCCGGCCGACCTGCGCGCCGCTTCACGAGCGCGCTTTCTCGGCAAACGGCCTAGGCTGCCTCCTTCCGGACCCCGTGGCTTCCCGACGTGCGCTCAGCATACTGGCATGCATCCGCACACCTTGCTGTGCGGGAGCGGCATCGTTCTTACGGGAAGTTACCCCAGGCGAGTTTATTTGTCCGCAAGTGCAAATCTTGGGGCAGGCGTTGTTTCCGTTACGTGCGAGCGGTTCGCACGCTCCGCCGGCCAGATGGGAACGGAAGTTGCCTACGAAGAGGTGGGGCCCCAAGAGCAATCGCAGGAAGTGTGGAAAGCGTCGGAAGTCAAGTTGTGGTTCGAGACGAAAGGGGTGATGTATGTTTGGCCTGATCCCGAAAAAAGTGGGGAACGGCAACAGAGAGATGTTTGCCTTCGGTCATCCGCTGGCGCGCATGCGCAGCGAGTTCGACACCATTTTCAATCGCATGTTCGGCGGGTTTCCCAATGCCTACGAGCGCTGGCCGTATCCTGAGTCGTATGTGGACTTCGAGGCGGAGGAAACGGACAAGGAATTCGTGATCTTCGTCGAAGCTCCGGGATTCGAGGCAAAAGACTTCGACGTGCGCGTCACGGGCAATGTGCTGACCCTGCGGGCGGAGCACAAGAAAGAGACCATGAAGAAGAAGGAGGAATACGACTACACGGAACGTCACCTGGAGCGGAGCATTACGCTGCCCGCCTTCGTCGCCCCCGATGGAATCGAGGCCACTTACAAGAACGGCATCCTGGAGGTCCACGTGCCCAAGTCGGAAGAGGCCAAACCGCGGCGCGTCGCCGTCAAAACCTAAGGCGCCGCCGCGTCTCCCTTCGCTGCCGGCCATCGCGGGCTCTTCTTACGTGAAACCGGCAGCGAAGGTGTCGAATTGCCAGCCGTCCCCGGGGGGCGCGAGAGTTTCTGAGCCGAACGGCAACGCTTCGCGGACCACGTCCGATGCAGCGGCGCCGCTCGGTTGTACCGAAGAAGATTACGACGGCACCGGCCGCTGCGATCGAAATGTGAGGAGCAAATCATGTACAGCGACGCGGAATTGCAGGAATACCTGGATGAAATCCGAACGCAAGTCTGTAGCCGGTGCATCGAGCGCCCCCCGGGCGGTCCGCCGTGTGCGCCGCTGGGCAAGCAATGCGGCATCGAGCTGCACCTGCCGGAATTGCTCGATTCGATTCGCGGCGTCACGAGCGATAGCATCGAGCCTTACCTGGAAACCGACAGAAAGCACGTGTGCGAAAAGTGCCTTTTCCTCCGGAGCGGCATCTGTCCTTGCCCAATGGACTACCTGGCGGTGCTTCTGGTGCAGGCGGTGGAGACGGTAGAGTATCGCCACGCCGAGGAGAGCATCCTCGTTTGATCGCGTACTCACGGAGATCAAGTCATGGCGGAACTGCGACAAATCGAACGGGACATCCTCGCCGTCGGCAAGGTCGAAGGACAAGAACTGGAAGCGCTGCGCCGACGGGTTTACGCGGGGGCTAAGATCGGTCGCTCAGAGGCCGATTTCCTCGTCGAGCTGCACAAGCGTGTGCAACACGTGACGCCCGCCTTCGAGCAATTCTTCTACCAAGCGATCAAGGACCACATTCTTGCGAACGGTCGCATCGACGCGGAAGAAACCGCGTGGCTGCGGCGGATGCTTTTCGCCGATGGCAAGATCGAGGACGAGGAGCGCAAGTTCCTCCACGAACTTCGCGGTGAGGCCCAGCACGTTAGCCCGGAGTTCACCGCGCTCTTCGAGGAGAGCATGAAGCAGCCGGCGGAACAGCGCACGTGCGGGTAAAAACCGAAGCATCCTTCGTTGGCACAGTCGGTGATCCTACGCAGAAAGAGAAACAGATCGGACAAGTCGCCACACGATACACCGCGAATGCAACGATGGATTTCATACAGACCGACCGCCGGGCGATTGGTTCGATGCCACGGCGGCATGAGTGCTTCCTGGGTTGGACAGCGGTGGGGCTATCGACCGTTGCCGCTTGCTACTGGGCCGTCTGGGGCACATTGGAGAACTTCCACGAGGGCTGGTGGTATCCTTCGCTCTGGGTCAACCTGGGATTGATGCTGGCGCAATACCTGTTGCCGATGCTCCTGTTCGTGGGGGCGGGGCTCACGGCCATCTACTGGCCACGGATCGGGGGCGGGATCCACGTTGCCGCTGCGCTGGTGGCCGCGTGGTTCTTTCGCGGAGCGACGCCAATCGTGCTCTATCCGTTCATGGTCGGCCCGCTGACGCTCATGGGCATCTTGTATTGGTTTGGGCGTACCCAGCCGCGCCGGTGGGCTGTCGCCGCGGTCGCGGGGTTTCCCCTTGTCACCGTATTGGTCTGCGGCGTGGGACCGGCCTACCGCGTTGCCGGCAGACTGGACGACGGAGGACGCGCCGCTCGGCGTTTAGAGGGCAACGGTGTGGACCTGATCTGGGCGCCCGAAGGCCCCGGCTGGCCGCGTGACGGCGTGGCATGGGAAGAGGCGATGCGGCGCTGCCGACACTTGACCGAAGATGGTTCGTCTCTGGCGGAGTCACGACAGCACGTCTGGCGCTTGCCAACCGTGGATGAGGCTGTTCGCTCGCTTCAGCGGCACGGGGAAAACTGCGGTGGCTCCTGGGACGCGGCCCGCAGCAAACCCGCATACCAGCGAATGCCTGACAAGGAATCCCCCTTGTGGGATGTTCACTCTCAAGTCATCTATTGGTGGACGGAAACTGAGGTGAACGAGCGGGAGGCTTACATCATCGTGTATAACGGCCAAGTGTATCGCCGGCCCAAGCATGCGCACTGGGGTTATCTTGGCTTTCGGGCAGTGAAGGAGAGCGGAAGGCACTTGGCGCCGGTGAACGGCCAAGAAGGGGAGTGATCCATGAGCAGTCAAAACCGTATGGCCGCCAAACTTCTGGGCGCCATTCTGCTTGTTGGCCTAGCCCTTTTCTGCGGCTACGGTTTCTTGGCCTCCTACGAGTTGGGGTTCCCGAATGTGTGGCACGCGATCTACGGCGGAACAGGCGTGGCGGCGGTAATAGGCGCGGTCTGGCTCATCTTCCCGGCGCTCAAGTCGATGATTACAGGAACTGCGGACCCACAATGGGCGGGGTACTGGCGACCGCTCCGACTGGCGGCGTTCTTCAGCCTCTTTAGCGTCGTTGCGCTCATGACCGGAAACTTCGCCAACCTGGCGTTCCTGTTGTTCCTGCTCTTCTTGCTCCCCGTTCCCTCAAAGCGGAGGACGCAACCATGCTCTCCTTCATCGACTGGCTCATTCCAGCCCTGATCGGGGCGACGTTCACGTTGATCGGATCCTTGAAGCTCTACGGCTTGTCCAAAGGAGTCGTGGGCGGCGCCGACAAGCCGTTTGTCACCCAATTGTGCGGGACGTGACCGACGTGGGAGAGCCGCAGTCTGCGGTTCGGTTTGCCGCTGCTTTTTTTGGCGATAGGATTGGCGAATCTCGGTTGGCTTGCGTGGCTCCTGTGGTCTCACAGGGGCTAGCGGCACGTTGGCGAGTTTCACCGCCAGCGGACGGAGCAACGGAGACACGTTCCACAGGAAGATGAGGAACGTGCCCCGTTTCCCCCGGCCATGTGAAAGAAAGCGACCGCCCGGTGCGACGAGACAAGTCGGCGAGTCGGCGGTTGACACGGGGCACCGGTCGGTTAGACTCACGCATGGCGGATGGGGTTCGCCGTTAACCGCAACGATTCCCTCACCGGAGCCGTCGCTGATGACCCCTACCTCGAAGGGTTCTCCTTGGGGTGGGGTGTCTGAGGAAGCATCCAGGCCCCACCGGGAGGACCGCGTTCCCGGTGGGGCCTTCTTCTTGCGCCCTTCGTTGTGATCCCGAAAGGGAGCGTGCCATGAACGTCATCACCGTGTCCCGCGAGTACGGGGCCGGCGGCGGCGAAGTCGCCCGCCGCCTGGCGGAAGCGCTCGGCTGGGAGCTGCTCGACCGGGAGCTGCTGCACCAGGCCGCCGCCGTGGAGCACGTGCCGGACGCCGATTTGGAACGGCTCGATGAGAAAGCCCTGACGCTCGCCGACCGGTTTCGGCTGCGCCCGCCGCACCAGCAGTACATGCACGGACTGACGCAGGCGGCCAAACAGGCGGCGGCGCGGGGCAACGTCGTGTTGGTCGGCCGCGGCACGCGGCAGTTGCTCGGCGAGCAACCTAACGCCTTCCATCTGCGGTTGGTCTCCCCCAAGGAATGGCGTGTCGCGCGCATGGCCGAGCGCGAGGCGTGGACGCCCGAGCAAGCTCAGGCTCGTTGTGCCGAGGTGGACCGTTCGCGCGAGCGCTTCACCCGATACTTCTTCGGCGCGGAGGCCTTGCGGCCGTGGCAGTACGACCTGATCGCCAATACGGGCCTTGTCCCGCTGGAAGACATCGTGGCCGTCGTGGCGGCGATCATCCGCAATGAGGCGGCGGAACATCTTGGCAGGGCCGGTCCGCGCGTGCTGACCCTCTCTCGCGAACTGGGCGCGGGCGACTCTGGTTTCGCGCCGACGTTGGCGGATCGTCTGAGCCTCAAGCCCTACGATCGGGAATTGCTGGAACAAGAGGCCGTGCGCTTGGGAGTGAGCGAAGGCGAAGTGGAAAAAGTGGACGAGCAGCCGGCCGGCATTTTCGAGCGCTTCCGGCCCGGCAGCCTCTACCAGCGCTACTTTGACGCGCTCGGGCGGTTGATGCAGGAGTTGGCGGCGCGCGGCGACGTGCTGCTTGTGGGGCGGGGTGGGAGCCGCTTCCTCAAGGATCACGCCGGGGCGTTCCACGTCCGCCTGGTCGCCACGCCGGACGTCCGCGTGCGCCGGGTCATGGAGCACCGCTGGCTGCGGGAAGGTCCAGCCCGGAAGTTGATTGCCCAAACGGACGCCGAGCGCCGCGGCTTCTATGAGAACTACTTCGGCGCCGACTGGGCCAGCCCGCTTGAGTACCACATCACGGTCAACAGCGGACGGCTGGGGCCGACGGCGGTGGATTTGATCGCTGCCGCGGCGCAGCGTCATTGGTCGGGGATTAGGGATTAGGGATTATTGACAGCTGCGCAACCAATGCCACACAAGCCTGAGGCGCAAGCAAAGGGGCGTCGTCGATTCCTTCGCTTGCGCCTCAGGCTTGTGTCCGATGTATTGCATTGGTTGCGCAGTCCTCAATAGGGACTAGGGATCAGGCGACGGCAACGGGTGAACGAGAACGGGCGAACGGGTGAACGGGTGAAGCTGGATCGTTCGCCCGTTCACTCGATCCCCGAGGGAAAGGTCATGGAAAACAGCCTGGGAAATGCCGCGGTCTGGATGGGTCTCGCGTTGGTCGCCAGCTTGCTGTCCATCCGCTTCAACGTCAGTGTCGCATTGGTCGAACCGCGTTACGCGTAGTCCGAGGGCGTTGGTCTGGTCGTTGTCGGGCAGCACGGGCACTCCCGGATCGCACGCTTCTTTCTGGGCAGCACCAGCGACCGGGTCAGCGAACACAGCCATTGTTCGGTATTGATCGTCAAATAGAGGCGAGTCGTGCAGCGCCGCGGCAAGGAAGGGGTAGGAGATGCCATGAAAGTCGAAGTAGACGCCAAGCAGGTGATGGTGTTCGTCAACGGCACCGACCAGTGGCACGGCCGTCCGCTTTATGTCGCCATCGTGCAACTCTGCCAAGAGAAAGGCATCGCCGGCGCGACCGTGACGCGCTGCATGGAGGGCTACGGCGCCGGCCGGCACTTGCACACGAGCCGGCTGCTCGAGTTGAGTGAGAATCTGCCGGTACGCATCGACATCGTTGACATGCCCGAACGTATCGAGCCGCTCCTGGCCGCTCTGGAAGGCATGATCGGCGAGGGGCTGGTGACCGTGAACAATGTCCACATTCTGCGATTCTTGCCCGATCCGAAGGGTTGACAGGAACGGAAAAAGAAGTGGCGGTCGCGGCGGCTCACGAGAAAGCCTCTCTCGTCGTGGCGGTCACCATCTCGCCATACTGGCACATCAGGGTCGCAAGGTTCCCGGCGGCATCGTAGGTATACGAGATCGTCCGAATCGCGTTATTGCTGCCGTCGCGCCAGACTTCGCTGGTTTGCCGCCCGGCGTTGTCGTAGCCGAAGGTGCGCACGCGGCCGTCGCGGTCGGTGACGCTCGTCAGCACGTGGGTCCAACGAGGGACCATTTTTGTCGCAACTGTAGGGCTTGAGGTTAGTTCGGTAAACTGTCCCCTTTGCCCCCAACGCCACTAACACTTGTGCCGGTCTTTTTGCAATAACCTTTTTCATTTCTTCAGTTTAGGGAGATTTCCAGCCCCAGCTGGTAAAGGGAGAAATGTGCGCCGGTTGGCGCAGCTGAAGAAGCCGTTCTCCGCCATGATGGAGTTGTTCACGACACCATCGCTAACGGAGAAACGGCTTATGGCT
>JBGQKZ010000079.1:0-31273 GCA_041499805.1 Gemmataceae bacterium | reverse complement strand
CATGCAAAAGGGCCGATGCAAGGGGGTAGGTCTTCACTACACGCTGATTTGCCGGAGCGCGCATTGCCAAATAAGGACTTGCGTCGCTAAACAGCCGGAAAATCGCGCTTTTTTCTTGTAACTCAGTAACTTGGGCTAGTGCATGAGCCGCGACGTATCTGACATCGGCTTTCTCAGCGCGGATCGTCCCCCTCATCATCACCCTCCGGCTCCGCGGCGATCAAATCGCCCGCTGGCGCCGTCGGATCGGCTTCCACGCGCAGCGTCTGCGAGAACTCCTTGCCGTCGACGACGAGGACGACGCGGTAATTGCCCGGCGCTACCGTTCGGCCACCGCCAAAGCGGCCGAAGCCGCCGCCGAAGCCGCCGCCGCCCGGTCCGGCGCCGCCTGGGCCGCCGCCGCCGGGTTGTTGTTGGGCCTGCTCGCCGGCGGGCGCACCGCCAGCCGGGCCGCCACTGCGACCACCGCCGCCTGGCTGGTTTCCAGGTTGAGTCGCGGGGGCTCCGCCACCGCCGGCGCCAGGAGCGCCGCCGCCACGGCGACCGCCTCGTCCACCGCCTGCTGCGGCATCGCCGCCTTCCGAGCCGGCGGGGCGAGCCGAGGCGAGCGCAGAGAGATTCCACACGACGCGGTGCAGGCCCGGCTCCGTGGAAACGGTCATTTCACGCACGGTTTTGCCTTCGTGATCCATCACCTTGAGGCTCGCCTTATCGGCCTTCTTGCCGAGAGCGTAGAAGAGCGTCGCTCCAGTAACGGGATTTTCGCCGACGAAACGACGGTTGGTGCGGCCGTGGTTCGGCTCGTTCTTCCACTTGATCGCGGTCGTCGGCTTCATGAGCTGGGCGTCGGCTTTGAGCGTTGAAGCCGTCACTTGGCGTAGGCCGGAGATGTCCACGACCCAGAGGCTGCGGCCGTGCGTGGCGATGACCATTTCGCCGGCGGTCGGATGGATGGCGAACTCGTGAACGGCGACGGTGGGCAGGTTGTTGTTGATCTTCGTCCAGGACTTGCCGCGGTTGATCGAGGCGAAGGCGGCGAACTCGGTGCCGCAGAAGAGGAGGTCTTGGTTGAAGAGGTCCTCGCGCAAGACACGCGTTGAGCCGGTCGGCAAGTTGGCGGTGATCGGCTTGAACGTCTTGCCGAAGTCTTCGGTGACGTAGAGATACGGCTTGTCGTCATCGGAGCGGTGGGCGTCGAAGGCGACGTAGGCGCGGCCGTCGGCGAAGCGGGAGGCTTCGATCGAGGCGACCCAGCGCGGGCCGGGGAGGCCGACGTTTTTGGCGATGTTGGTCCACTCGCGGCCGCCGTCTTTCGTCACCCAGAGGGCGCCGTCGTCAGTGCCGACGTAGAGGACGTTCGGGTTGCGCGGCGATTCGGCGAGGGCGGTGGCGGTGCCTTTTTCGCTCGCGGTGATCTCCGGCGAGATGATCCGCAGATCGTTGCCGCGGTCGAGCGAGCGGAAGACGAAGTTGCCCGCGGAATAGAAGATGCGCGAGTTGTGGTGGCTCAGGATGAACGGCGTGTTCCAGTTGAAGCGGAAGCGGGACGCGGCGGCTGATCCACCGGGCCCGCCGCGCTGCCCTCCCGGCCCGCCGCGCTGTGCTCCGCCCTCAGCTCCGGGCGCACCGGCGGCTCCCGGCTCGGGACGGGGCCGGATCGAGCCTTGCTCGCCGGTGCGGAGGTTGCGGCGGCTGATGGCGCCGTTCTGGCTCGTGGAATAGATCTGGTCCGGGTCGTTCGGATCGACGAGGCAGCCGAAGCCGTCGCCGCCGCCGACGCTGATCCAATCTTCGTTTACCGGGCCGGAGCCGTATTTCACCATCGTCGGCCCGCCCCAACTGCCGTTGTCTTGCAGGCCGCCGTAGGCGTAATAATTCCGCCGCGTGTCGATGGCGACGTGGTAGAACTGGCCGATCGCCATTGTGTTGAGATGATCCCAGTTACCGGTGCGGTCGTAGCTCTGGTAGAAGCCGCCATCGCAGCCGACGATCATGTGGCGGCCGTCTTTGGGGTCGATCCACAGGCAGTGCTGATCGGAATGCACGCCGCGGCTGGCGTCGGCGGTGAACGTCTTGCCGCCGTCGCGCGACCGGTACATCGAGACGCCAAGGACGTAGAGGTATTTGTTGTCGGTCGGATCGACGCGGACGTTGCTGAAGTACATCGGCCGCGGGTTGATGCTGTTGAGGCGGGTCCACGTTTCGCCGGCATCGTTGGAGACAAAGAGGCCGCCGGTGTGGTCGCCGTCGGGCCCCTGCTCTTCCTGAACATTCTCGCGCTGGCCGCCCAAGCCGGAGCTAAAGGGCCGCGTGCTGCCGCCCGCGCGCCCGCCGCCACCACCGCCACCGCCACCACCGCCACCACCACCGCCGAAGCGGCCGGCCGTTAGCGTCAGCTCCACTTCTTTCGTCTGGTCGCCACGCTGCACCATCGCCTTCACCTTGTCGCCTGCTTTGTGCCGCTGCGACAGGTCTTGCAGTGTTTCACGGAAGCCTTGCGTTTTCTTGCCGTCGAGCAAAGTAATCACATCGTTCTCTTGCAGGCCGATGTCCTCACCCATAATGCGGACGACCTTGATGCCTTCCTCGACATCGTCGCCGAAGAAGCCGGCGGTGAGATTCTGCGTGCGGGCGGCATCGGCCGTGCGGGCGCCGAGCGTGACTTCCATTTCCTGCTTCTTGCCGTCGCGCTGCACCTCGACTTTGAGTTTGTCGTTGACGCGCTTGGCGCGCAGCAGCTTCGTGAGCGCGTCGTAATCCTTGATGGCTTCGCCGCCGAGGCTGGTCACGAGGTCGCCGACTTTCAGTCCGGCCTTGGCGGCCGGGCCGTTCTCGGTGACTTGCGTCAATTTCGCGCCGCCCTTTGCATTGTCGCCGATGATGCCGAGATAGCCGGCGGAGGAGGTGCCCGCCTTGTCGGTGTCGATCAAGGCATAGACGAGATTCGGATCCTTGCGATACCAGTCGAGACCGACACGGCCCATTTTTTCCTTGGGGAGCCCTTGCGTGAGCTTCTTCCAGGAACTGCCGCCGTCCGTGGTCTTGTATAACGCGGTGCCGGACGCGTGATTGACGATGGGGCCGTACTGATCGCCCTCGAAACTGCCAAAGAAGCCGTCAAACCCATCCCGTTGCCGTTCCCACAGGGCGACGATGAGCGTTTCGGGATCGGCGGGGCTCATGCGCATGTCGATGACGCCGGTGCGGTCGTCGGTGTAAAGAATCTTGTTCCAGATCTTGCCGCCGTCGCTTGTCTTGAACACGCCGCGTTCTTGATTCGCGCCGTAGAGCCGGCCGAGCGCACCGACGTAGACGATGTTCGGGTCTTTCGGGTGGACGAGGACCTTGCCGGTTTGGAACGTGCCCTTCAGGCCCATGTTCTTCCACGTCTTGCCGCCGTCGGTGGACTTGTAGACGCCGTCGCCGTAACCGACCGAATTCCGCGGGTTGGCCTCGCCGGTGCCGACCCAGACGATGTTCTTGTCCGAGGGAGCAACGCAGACGTCGCCGATGGAGACGGTCGCTTCCTTGTCAAATTGATGCGTGAAAGTAATGCCGTTGTTTTCCGTTTTCAGCAGCCCGCCGGACGCCGTGGCGACCCAGTAGGTACACGGGTCGGCTTCATAGATGGAGAGCGCGGTAATGCGGCCGGCCATGTTCGCCGGGCCGATGCAGCGCCAGTGCAGCGCTTTGACCCAGTCCGCGGGGAGCGTATCGTCGTTCGCCAGGGCGCCGGCCTCGGCCGCCTCGCCCGTGCCTTGGCCGCTCGCGCCGGGTTCCTGCAAGGCGGCGAGTTTCTTGTTCAGGTCGGCGATCTGCTTTTGCAGCTCGGTAATTTGCTTGCTGCGCTCGGATTGTTGCGCGAGCGCGGCAGGCTCGACCGGCAGGAAAAAGAGCCCCAAGAGGGCCAGCAGACAGAGGGGCCCCGCGTAACGGGTGCAGCGACTTGGAAGCACGGCAAACCTCCTTAACGATTGCAGATTTGAGAATGCAGGTTTCAGATTGTAACCTGCAACTCCGACGATCGTGTCGCGACTATTGAGGACTGCGCAACCACTGCCACACAAGCCTGAGGCGCAAGCGAAGGGGCGTCGTCGATTCCTTCGCTTGCGCCTCAGGC
Organism: Gemmataceae bacterium; assembly: GCA_041499805.1. Classification (GTDB taxonomy): domain Bacteria; phylum Planctomycetota; class Planctomycetia; order Gemmatales; family Gemmataceae; genus JBGQKZ01. The sequence continues at coordinate 27,153 of JBGQKZ010000079.1, read as the reverse complement.
TTGTGTCCGATGTGTTGCATTGGTTTTGCAGCGGTCAATAGGGAACCTGAAGATAAACCCCACGGCAGGCGAATTGTCGCAGCGGCGCTTGGAGAGATCAAGCAACTTCCGGCAAAGATGAGAACGTGGCCGAAGCAGACGTGCTTATGGCGATTCGTGCTTGGAGTTCGTCGACTCGAAGCGGAGCCCGAGCGATTCGAGTTTTGCCCGCAGGGCGGCGGCGCCTTCTTCCGCAACGGCCAGGGTCGTCGGCCCGAGGCGGTGTTCGACGAACGTCCGCGTTTCCGGCCACTGGACGAGGCCGTCCGCGAGCTCTTCGGTGGCGACTTCGAGCACCAGTCGCCGTCGCAACTCCGCGGGCGGCGCGTCGGCGCCGGAGACGAGCAAGTGGACGGCGGGCGGCAATCCCTGCCCGGTGCGCTGCTCGAACCATGTTTGCAAGGCCGGCAACGACCAGCCGCCGGCCTGACCCGCCGCCAGCGAGGCGGGCGTCAGGCGGTATTGCCGCCGACCGTTGGACGAAGAGCGCGGCAGCGATTCGGCGAACGCCGGCAGCTCGGTTTCCAGCAATAAATCGGAGCGGGCGGCATCGAGTGTCAGCGTGACGCCGTCCGCTTCGACCTCGACGCAGCGTTCCGGCGGCAGCGCGTAGTCGCGGCTGCCGAGCAGGCGAAAGTGGCGGAAGTCCACGGCACTTTCCTTCGCCACGACGGCGAGCCGGTCGGACAAGCGGACGCCGGGCAAGCCGCGTGCCAGCGCGTCGTTCAAGTCTTCCGGCGAGCCGAATTCGAGCAGCGTCGCCGAGGCGTAGACCGAAATGCGTTCGCGCTTGTTCGACCACGTGCGCAACGCGTCTTTGACGGCAGGCGGCGTCGGCCGCATGCCGTGCTGTTCGAGCGTTTGCAAGATGCTCTCGAACGTTTCGCCGCTCTCGAGCGCCCGGTAGACCGATTCCGGCTCCAGTTGCAGGGTACACGCCGAGCCGAGGCTTTTCCACGTAGCGAAGGCGCCGAGCTGCGCGATTAAGCCCGGAGTCAATCCCTGACGATAGGCCAGGATTTCCATGTTCGGCTGCACGAGCAGCGTCTGCGCAAACGTCGGCGTTTCCGGCGGCGGCGCCGCGAAGCCCAGCAGCCACCGCCCCAGCGGCGACAGCCGGACGAGCCAATTGCCGTCGGTGCTCTTGGTCGCTTGCAACCACCGCATGGGATACGCGACGCCCAGCAAGAACGCCGGCATCCAGTTCGTCAGGCGTGACGGTCGAACTGCTTCCGCGGACCAATACGGATGGCGCGCAAGCACCCACGCGCCGACCGCGGCGGGATCGGCCCAAGCATCCTGCGGCAACTTCGCGAGTAAGAGGAGAGCCAGCAGATAAGCAGCGGGATACGGACTGGCGCCGGCGTCTTGCGGCGCGTAGCCGTCAATTGGATTCCAGGTCTCGAGGGTTGGGAGGGCGGCAAACAGCGAGGCAAGCGCGGCGGAGAGACTTTTTGCCACCGCGCGCGTGCTGCGGTCGGCGACGAATTCACCGTCTTGCCCTTTCACGAGTCCTTCTGCGCGAGCGAGGCTGAAGGCGAGGAGCGCGGCGTTGGGCGCCTCCGCGAGCGCTTCCGCCGGCGGACTGGAGAGAAGCGGATCGTCGCGGAGGCGTTCCAGATCGCGTTTGAAGAGATCGCCCTGTTGCGTTTGCCGGAGTGAAGCGGCGGTCACGCGCTGCCAAACGACACTCATGCGAAGCAGCCATTCAAGGCCGTCGGCTTCCTGGGCCGCGGGGCGTACCCCTACGGAGCTTGCGGGGACGGCGCCCGGGCACTCGGGCAAGCCAAGATCTTCGCCGATGGCCCGTGCCGCAGCCGCCGGGTGCGTGAAGACACCGAACCCGGTGACGGTTCCCTGGCCGAGCCATTGTTCAAAGGTCTTCAAACGATTGGTCGCCACGCCGGGCGGAGTGGTTACGGGCGCCGGAAAAAGCAGCCCCGCCTCCAGGAGCGCGAGCGCCGGCGCGGGGCCTTCGGCGTGGCCGCTGCCGGCGAGCAACTCCAGCAAACTACCCAAGCGCCATTGCGGTTGCCGGCTATGGCCGATAAACGTCAGCAACCGGCGCGATTCCGCGGGCAACTCCTTGATGCGCCGATCGATGACCGGCGCGTTGTCCATGACGGCGACGCAGCGATCGATCAACTCTTCCACCGGCCATTGATTGCGCGGCCGGAGTAGCCGCGTCGCGACCTGACGCAGCAGCGGCTCGGCGTACCCTTGTAACGCCCGGCGCACTTCATTCGACCATGCACTGGCATCACTGTCGGACATAAGGCTCGTCTTCCAGAGCGCGACGCGCGGGCGCGAGATTCCGCCCACCCGCCCTTGCGCGTCGTGCCCCGACAGAAGTCAATCGCGTTCGTCAATCCGTTGCGGCGTATGACCCATGCGCTGCAATTCTTCGATCACGGCATCGACGCGCCCCGGCCGCACGAGCAACACACGGTCGGTCAACCGGCCGACGAGATCCGCCGCCAGTTTTCGCCGCGCCAGAATCTCCGCGGCCAGAATCGCATCCTCGGTTTGGATCAGCGCCACGCGGCGATAGAGCTTCACGGGGATGCGCGTTGCCGGATTGGGGCGTGCAGGTGGGTTCATACTTGTCAGTGGTCATTGGTCAGTGGTCAGTGGTTAGTCGTCGGTGGTCAGTGGTCCCAACTTGCGACTGACGACGGACACCTGACCACTGACGACTGACAACTGACATTCAGCCCGTTTTGCGTATCGGCGCGAGCACGTCCGCGGCGTCGGCGATGCTGTAACTGTAGCCTTGTTCGGTCAAAAAGAGCTGCCGATGATGCGCGAAGTCCAGTTCCCGCGTGTCGCGCGTCACCAACGTATAGAAGTGCGCGACCTGGCCGTCCGCCTTCGGCCGAAGAATGCGTCCCAGCCGCTGTGCCTCTTCCTGCCGTGAACCGAACGTGCCCGACACCTGGATCAAGACGTTCGCGTCCGGCAGATCGAGGGCGAAGTTGCCGACCTTCGACAAGATGAGTTGGCGCACCTCGCCGCGGCGGAATTTGTGGTAAAGGTCTTCGCGCTCATCGTTCGGCGTCTGGCCCATGATGAGGGGAATGCCGAAACGCTTGCGGAGCAGCCGAAGCTGCTTCAAATACTGCCCGATAATCAGCACCAGACTTCCGGAATAGCGTTCCAGCAAACGCGCGACGATCTCCTCCTTCGCCGGGTTTTCGCTGGCGATGCGGTATTTGTTGCGCCACTCCGCGACGGCATATTCCATGCGCAGCGCCTCGGGCAAGGCAACGCGAATCTCCGCGCAGGTCGCCTCGGCGATCCAACCGCGCGATTCCAGCTCACGCCACGGCACGTCGTATTTCTTCGGGCCGATGAGGCTGAAGACATCCCCCTCGCGGCCGTCTTCACGCACCAACGTGGCGGTCAAGCCGAGCCGGCGGCGGGCCTGAATCTGCGCCGTCACGCGGAAGACCGGCGCGGGGAGCAGATGTACCTCGTCATATATGATCAAACCCCAGTCGCGTTGATCGAAAAGCTTGAAATGGGGAAACTCTTCCTTCTTGTCAGGCCGGTGCGTCAGAATCTGGTAGGTCGCCAGCGTCACGGGAGCGATGTTTTTCGATTCGCCGGTGTATTCGGCGATCTGATCGTCCGCCAGCGTGGATTTGTCGAGAATCTCGCGGTGCCACTGTTTCACCGCGGTGATGCTGGTCGTGAGGATGAGCGTGGAGCGCTGCATTTGCGCCATGGCAGCAAGGCCGACAATCGTTTTTCCCGCGCCGCAAGGGAGAACGATCACGCCGCTGCCGCCGCGAACGTCGCCACCGGCGTAGAAGATGTCCGCCGCGTCGCGCTGATAGTCGCGCACCCTGAACGGCAAGCCCGACCGGGCAATGGTCCGCAGGTCGAGTGCGAGCGCTGCGCCTTCGGAGTAGCCGGCGAGGTCTTCCGCGGGATAGCCGACGGTGATGAGCGCCTGTTTCAACACGCCACGATGTGCGGCGTCCACCGCGAACGACGCCGCGTCCAAGCGCTCGCCGAGATAATCGCGAACCTTCGGCTGGCGGGCCAATTCTTCCAGCAGCGGAATGTCGGTGCAAACCAAACGCAGCCGCGGAACGCCGCCCCCCTCCGCGCCGTCAAGCCGCTCCAACCGCACGCGACCGTACCGCCCAACGACCTCGCCCAGGTCCGTGGCGATGTTGGTCGGCAGCGGGAATTTGCTGTAACTCCCCAGCACCTCGATCATCGCGGCAGCGGTCATCCCGGCCGCCGCGGCGTTCCAAAGCGAGAGAGGCGTGAGGCGATACGTGTGGATGTGCTCGGGACTTTTCTCCAGCTCGGCGAACGGAGCCAAAGCGTCGCGCGCCTCGGCATACTTTGGATTGTCCACCTCCACGAGAACGGTGCGATCCCCCTGCACGATGAGCGGGTTCGTGGGGTCGTAATGCATTATCGCCGTTACCTTTAGGACCGATGCAGCCGCCCGTTCGGAGGCCGGAAACTTGCATCGTAGTAGAGTCGCCGAGGACGTGCAAGCCGAAGTGAGGAGCGAGGAATCTGGAATCGGCAATCTGCACTCAGGCCGGCCGGATTCCCGATTCCTATTTCCCGTTCATCCCGGCAGGAACTGCATTTCGTGAATCTCCCACGGCCGCACCACGAGATAGAGGAACGCCGCTCCCAGCGCGAGGCCCATCAGGAGTGCGGTGAGCAACCATGCTTTTCGGCGTCGTTGCACCAGGATGAACGCGAACAGCACCAATGCGATGCCGGCGCCGCCGACCGCTATCCACAGGCCCATGCCGGGCAGGCATTGCAGGCGCACAATCTGCCCGGAAACGCTGTCCCGGATGTCGCGCACGGGCCAGTTCAAGATTTTCCAAACGTATCCGCCCGTCCAAAGTAAACTGCAAGATGCCCAGGCGAATGCGGCGGCGCTCGCCGCCGCCAGCGCTCCTTCCGCCATCTCACGGTCGCGCGACTGACCAAGGATCAGCGCGATCAGCACCACCGCCGCAACGACGAGGGAACTCTGAGGCAAAACCGTGCCGACGCCTGGAAACACATTGGCCGCGTAGAGAACCAGGCGGTTGTTCAAGTGCGTGTTGCCCGGACCGGAGGTCAGCCAACTGAGGTAGGGTGAAAAGCCAACGACCGCGACGCTAAACGCGCCGAACGCCATCGCGATCGTGATGCCGGATGAACGGCGCCCGCCTGCGATTGGCGCTGGGACGGTCTCCGCGACGAGCGCCGGCGACGACCCCGGACGACTCTCCGAGAAAGTGACAGGGTTCGTCTGCGCCCCGTTTCCTCCCTCACGTACCGGACGCGGACTCGTGTCGGTTCGCTCCGCCGCCGCCGCTCCCGTCAAGGCCGGCACCGCCATGGACGTGCCGCACGCCGGGCACTTCACGGTCCGTCCGGCGTACTCCGCTTTGACCATGAGCACACGGCCACAGGCCGAGTTCGGGCAGCTGAGCTGGCTTGTCATCGACATGATTTTACGCTTTCGGCGTCTGCTCGTCCTCAATCCACGATCACGCGCACGACTTCGATACGCACCCATAGCGGGTCAAGTTCATGGCGGCGGCCTTTGCCGAGGTGATTGTCGGCATACCGTCCGCGCTCGTCGTTGAAGCCGATCCACACTTTTTCCTTGTCCTTGGTCAGCTTGATCTCCAGCGGCTTGCCCGCAGGCTTGCATGGCGTCGCCGCGGTGGACTCCGATTTCAGCAGGAGCGCGAATTGGCGCCCCGATTGAGGCGACAACGCAAAAGTCACATTCCCCGCCAGCGCCACCCCTTCCGGACCGTTCGTGTTTTCGCCCGGTTGGTCGCCGTTGCCGCGGTCGATGAGCCCGCCCGCCCAGATGCGGACCACGTCGTCTTTGCGGACGCCGCCTTTCACGTCCACCGGCAACTCGGTCCATGCTTCGGTGCGGACGACGTTCTCGAGGAAGTCTTGCGGCACGTAGTGCGTCAGCACCCGGCTTTCCAGTTCGGCCGCAAATGTCCCGTGGGCGATGATTGCAAGCAGCAGACACGCGACGAAACGCATGGCGATTCACCGTTTGTTAAAATGCGTTACCGGCCGCTATTATGGCCGCGAAGTAACTGCATCGCCTAGCAAAAAGTGTGCGACGGCGGTTTGCATTCGCACAGCGCGTAGCCTAGGTTTGCGGTGTCCTCAACTTTGGGGAGAAGAAGAGGACTTTGTGAGCCGTCGGCAGTGAGGGGATTGCCGGCGGCTCCTTTTTTGCGCTGGTGAGTGGTGAGTCGTGAGTGGTGAATGGTAAAAGGCGCCCTTCACCACTCGCCACTCACCACTCACCACTCACCACTCACCACTCACCACTCACCACTCACCACTCACCACTCACCACTCACCACTCACCACTCACCAACCGCCACATTGCCGCTCGCCGTCCTCGCGCCCACAATAAACTCTGCGGAACCAGCCCCGCCTTCAATCACTTGACGCGAAGGATCACGATCATGGGCGACGCATTCGGCAGCCAAGCGACGTTGCGCGTCGGCAACGAGGAATACACCATCTTCCGGCTCTCGGCGGTGGAGCGCACGTTTCCGCAAGCGGCGCGGCTGCCGTTTTCGCTCAAGATTTTGCTGGAAAACCTGCTGCGCACCCAGAACGGCATGACCGTGCGGCCCGAGGACGTGGAAGCATTAGCCCGCTGGGCGCCCCAGGCGGCGCCGACAAGCGAGATCGCGTTCACGCCGGCGCGCGTGCTGATGCAGGACTTCACCGGCGTCCCGGCAGTGGTCGATCTCGCCGCCATGCGCGACGCCATGAAGAAAATGGGCGGCGATCCGAAGAAGATCAATCCCTTGCTGCCGGCGGAGCTGGTTATCGATCACTCGGTGCAGGTGGACGAATTCGGCAGCAACCTCGCGCTCCGCCGCAACGCGGAATTGGAGATGCAGCGGAACAAGGAGCGCTACGTCTTCCTACGTTGGGGGCAAAAAGCGTTTCAAAGCTTCAAAGTCGTGCCGCCCGACACCGGCATCGTGCATCAAGTCAATCTCGAATACCTCGCGCGGGTGGTGTTTACGAAATCCACGGACCGCACTCCTCTGGCCTATCCCGACACGCTCGTCGGCACCGACTCGCACACGACGATGATCAACGGCCTCGGCGTCCTCGGCTGGGGAGTCGGCGGCATCGAAGCGGAGGCGGCGATGCTCGGCCAGCCGGTGTCGATGTTGATCCCGCAAGTGGTCGGCTTCAAATTGCGCGGCCGCCTTAAAGAAGGCGCGACGGCGACCGACCTCGTTTTGACCGTAACCGAAATGCTGCGGAAGAAAGGCGTCGTCGGCAAGTTTGTCGAGTTCTACGGCGACGGCCTCGCCGCCCTGTCGCTTGCCGATCGCGCGACGATCGCCAACATGGCCCCCGAGTATGGCGCTACTTGCGGCATCTTCCCGGTGGACGCGGAAACGCTGCGCTATCTCCGCTTCAGCGGCCGGCCCGAGCAACTCGTCCGCTTGGTCGAGGCCTATATGAAGGAGCAGGGCTTGTTCCACAAGGCGGCGACGCCGGAAGCTGCTTACTCCGACACGCTCGCGCTCGACCTCGCCACCGTGCAACCGAGCCTTGCGGGACCGAAACGTCCCCAAGACCGCGTGCTGCTGGGCGACGTGAAGAAGAACTTCGCAATCGAATTGCAGGGCTTCCTCAGCAAGGCAAAGACGAAACTGGCGAGCGCACCCGATACAAAACCGGGCGACTTGAACCACGGCTCGGTCGTCATCGCCGCGATCACGAGCTGCACCAACACCTCGAATCCATCCGTGATGCTGGCGGCGGGCCTCCTTGCGAAGAAGGCGGTCGAGCGCGGCTTGGCGACGAAGCCGTGGGTGAAAACAAGTCTTGCTCCCGGCTCCAAAGTCGTCACGGATTATCTGATCGACGCCGGCGTCATGCGGTCGCTGGAGCAGTTGCGTTTCAATCTCGTCGGGTACGGCTGCACGACCTGCATCGGTAACAGCGGACCGCTTCCCGCTCCGGTATCGAAGGCGATTGAGGACAACAATCTGGTCGTCGCCGCCGTGCTGAGCGGCAATCGCAATTTCGAGGGCCGCGTTCACGCCGAGGTGCGCGCCAACTATCTCGCCTCGCCGCCGCTCGTCGTCGCATACGCGCTCGCCGGCCGCATTGACGTTGATCTCACCTGCGAACCGCTCGGCAGCGACCGCAAGGGTCAACCGGTATTTCTGCGCGACATCTGGCCGACCCAGCAGGAGATTACCGACGCCGTTCAAAAGTCGGTCCGTTCCGAGATGTTCCAAAAGCAGTACGCCGAAGTCTTCCAAGGCGACGAGCAGTGGCGCGCGTTGCCCGTGCCGGAAGGCGACCTCTATCAATGGGATCCAAAATCCACGTACGTGAAACACCCGCCCTACTTTGTGACCATGGGCCGCCAACCGTCGCCTGTCGCCGACCTCCGCGGCGCTCGTGTGCTCGCACTTCTCGGCGACAGCATCACAACCGACCACATTTCGCCCGCCGGCTCAATCAAGGTGCAGAGTCCGGCCGGCAAGTACCTGCTGGAACACGGCGTCCAACAGGGCGATTTCAATTCTTACGGTTCCCGCCGCGGCAACCACGAAGTTATGGTCCGCGGCACGTTCGCCAACGTCCGCCTGCGGAACCAACTCGCCCCCGGAACCGAAGGCGGCGTCACGCGACACCTGCCCGACGGCCAGCAGATGTCGATCTTCGATGCGTCCGTCCAGTATGAAAAGGAGAAAGTGCCGCTCGTCGTTCTGGCGGGCAAGGAATACGGCTCCGGCTCCTCACGCGATTGGGCGGCAAAGGGTCCGCTCCTTCTCGGCGTCCGGGCCGTTATCGCCGAGAGCTACGAGCGTATCCACCGCAGCAACCTTGTCGGCATGGGCCTGCTGCCGTTGCAGTTTCCCGCTGGGCAGAACGCCGCCACGCTCGGACTGACCGGCGAAGAGGTCTTTGACATTGACGGCCTCGCCGCCGGCATTGCCAGCGGATTTGCAAGCGGGCGAGAGGTGACCGTGACTGCTCGCGGCACGGGCGGGCCGAAGGCGTTCAAGGCGACGGTCCGCATCGACACGCCGCAGGAGGTGCTCTACTACCAGCATGGCGGGATTTTGCAATACGTGTTGCGGCAACTCCTAAGCCAGAAGTAACATCACGACCATGAGTGAACGCCCGCGATCCACTCGCTCACTGGGCTGGCCCTGGGGCATGACGGATGACACCGAAAGAGGCTTTAGTGGAAGCGTGTAGGATCATGGCCTGGGAGCGTCAACTCACAAGGCCGATCTTCTATACGCTCCGTTGTGTCGTGTGCGATAACCCGATTTCAGCGGAGCAGGCTACACGTGCTGCGGGTATCGCCGGCCCCAACTACGAAACGACTTGCGTGCGTTGCGCCGAGCTCTTGCATTCGCTCGAACAGGCGCCGGCGATGCCTTCTTAAGCGGGTTACAACAACAAATCAGTGTCCGATTGATACTCTTTGGCGCCAAACGGCAAATGGTTCGCTGTTTCTTGCAATTGTTCTAGACACGAAGCCGGCGTCCTACCCATCACAAACGCCGACAGGATCGGTTTGCCGGCTTCGATCACTGTGCCCGGCTTTGGCATGTCGGCAAGTGTAGGCATCTCGCTCGCGGCCTGCGGCTCGCGGCTCCTCTTTTTCCACGGACCGTCCGCCGGAAATACGAATTGGTCGTGTGCGTAGAGAATCGCTTTGCCGACGTGACCGTGGAACGGATGCGCCGTGACAAGTGTCGCAAGAGAACCCACATTCTCCGCGAACGCCTCGCGTTGCATCAACAGCGCCTTGAGCCCAAATGCATACTCAAGCACTTCGACGGATGCAGTGTAACGCGGATTGACCTCGATAAGGTACGGCGTGCCATCGCGCACCACACAGTCGATGCCGAAAAGACCGCGCAGCCCAGTTGCCTGCGTGAGGACAAGGCCCATCCACAGCACTTTTGCTGCGATCGATGCACTCCGCCTGCGGTTGAGCGTGACACTGCCGCAATACCGAAACGGCCGCGCGTTCAGCCACGGCTCGCCGATCAGTTGTCGCGTCACGCCCAGCAAGCGTGAATTAAACCCGTCCGCGACAAACACCGCGGAAATCGGCTCTCCTGCGATGAACTCCTGAACGTAATGTCGTTCGTCCGGCCGCCGCTCGCCGGTCCAGAAGCGAATGCCGACGCCGCCCGCGCCTGACTTGGGCTTGAGCAGCCAACGCGCGTCCTCTGGCGGCGTTTCGCCTTCGGTCAATACGCGCGGACATTCGAGTCCCTTTGCTTGGAGGAGTCGTGTGACGGCAATGGGGTCACGCACACGGCGGCAGACGCTGCTTGGATTGCCCCACAACGGTCGCCGTTCCGCAATGGCGTCGAGCACCTCCGGCCAATTCTCAAGCGCCCCGGTATAGACGACGGGGCCTGGCGGCGCTTGTTCGAGCACGGGGATGAGATTTTGCGGATACCCCTTCGCCGGCACGCGAACAACGGGACAAACCGCTTGCAAATCGGCATCCGCGAAGAGGTCGGCGCACCACGGACGCAGGCCCGCCCGCAATGCGGAAAACGCCGCGGCGCGGGCACTGGCGCCGACGATGACCAGGTCGCAACGAGTTTCCAAAGCCTGCAAATCGGGCTCCGATTGCTCTTGGTTCCCCCGGTGATTACACTGGCGCAGCCTGCCTGCGACAACCCGCCCTGAATTGGACCTTCCCATGGACCGCGCGCGCGGTGCATTCATTGGCCTGCTCCTCTCGTGCGTGTTCGCGTCCGCGTTGGCAGCCGAGCCGTCCGCTCCCGGTCCGCTTTCGCCAAGAGGCGAACGCGCGGCGTTTCGCGTTCCGTCCGGTTTCAAAGTCGAGCTCGTCGCGTGTGAACCCGACGTGGTCGATCCCGTCGCAATGGCGTTCGATGAAGACGGCCGCATCTATGTTTGCGAGATGCGCGGCTACCCCAACGCCGGCGTCGGCACGGGCGACATCTCGTCGGGTCGGATCAGACTCTTGGAAGATCGCGACGGCGACGGCTTCTATGAAACCAGCACGCTGTTTGCCGACAACCTGCGTTTCCCAACCTCGGTCATGCCGTGGAAAGGCGGCGTGCTCGTCGCGAATTCGCCGGAGCTGATCTATCTGAAGGACACGAAGGGAACCGGCCACGCCGACGAGCGGCGGACGCTTTACACCGGCTTCGAGCTGGCGAACATCCAGCACCTCCTGAACAGCCTGCAATGGGGTATGGACAACTGGGTCTACGCGTGTGCCGGCAGCAACGGCGGCACAATCCGCTCGGCGGAGAAACCGGACACGCCGCCGATCACGCTGCGCAATCGCGGCCTTCGCTTCCATCCCGATCAGCCGGGCAGTCTGGAGCCGACGTCGGGCGGCGGCCAGTATGGCCTCGCGGCGGACGAATGGGGTCAGTGGTTCACCGCGACCAACAGCCAACATCTGCGGCACATCGTCCTGCCCGATCATTACTTGCGCCGCAACCCGCTGCTGCCGGTCAGCGCCGTCACGCTGGATATTCCCGATCACGGCGCAGCATGCGAAGTGCATCGCATTAGTCCGTTCGAGGCCTGGCGCGTCGAACGCACGACCCGTCGCCGTGAAGGCCCCGATGCTCAGCGATTCCCGTCCACGGAATTGGTTCCCGGCGGCTACATCACGTCCGCGTGCAGCCCAGTGGTTTACACGGCCGACCGCTTTCCCGAAGCGTATCGCGGCAACACATTCGTCTGCGACCCGGCCAACAATTTGCTTCACCGCGACCTTCTCGAACCGCACGGCGCGACCTTCGTCGCGAAGCGCGCGGACGCCGAGCGCGAGTTTCTCGCCTCGACCGACAACTGGTTCCGGCCCGTCTGGATTTCTCTCGGACCGGACGGCGCGCTCTACGTGCTCGATTTCTACCGCGAAGTGATCGAGACGCCGCTGTCGCTGCCGGATGACATCAAGAAGAAACTGAACCTGGAAAGCCGCGGCCGTGGCCGCATTTGGCGCGTGCGACCGGACGATACGGCGCAAGCAAAGCGACCCGTGTTGAGCCGGGCGACCTCGGCGCAGCTCGTTCGACACCTCACCGACGCCAACGCGTGGTGGCGATTGACGGCCCAACGCCTGCTGGTTGAGCGGCAAGACCGCGGCGTCGAGCCGGCCTTGCGTAAGGGGACGAAGTGCGCGACACCCGTGGATCGCGTCCATGCGCTCTGGACGTTGCACGGTCTCGGCCTGTTGGCAGATACGGACATCGAGCGCGGCCTGGAAGACGACGCGCCGGGCGTTCGTGAACAAGCGCTGCGGCTGGCCGAGGAACGGCTTGCCAAGTCGAATGATCTATTAAGGTTGGCCGTGAAGCTGGCGGACGATCCCTCGCCGCGTGTGCGGTTTCAATTGGCGTTCAGTCTCGGGGCGAGTCCGGCGCCGGAAGCCACGACTGCGCTCGCGCGCGTCGCGCGGCACGACTTCGCCGACCCGTGGATGCAGACGGCCGTCCTCAGTTCCGCGAGCCGCAGCGCACCGGCGATGCTTGAAAACCTGGCTCGCGATGCCGAATTCATCAAGAACACCGACGCCGGCCGCTTGCAATTCCTTACACGGCTCGCCGCTCTCGCGAGCGCCGGCGGGAAGGAAACGGACTTGGGTCGCGCCCTTGCTCTTCTCTCCACACAGCGGCAGACCGCGCAACCGTGGCAGATAGCGATTTTGCAAGGTCTTGGTCAAGGGTTGCAAAACAGCAGCCGGCCGTTGAACCGGATGTGGGACGACCCTCCGCCCGCGCTGCGCGAGGCGGTTGAACGCGCGAAGGTGTTCTTCCAGCAGGCCATCGCCGTTGCCAAAAATGACAAGCAACCCGCAGCGGAGCGTCGTGCCGCCGCCCAATTGCTGGGCTACGCACCCTTCGCGCAGGCGGGTCCCGTGTTGCAAGGTTTGCTGACGCCACAGACCGATGCCGATCTGCAACTCGCCGCCGTGCGTGCGCTTGCGCAACACGATCAATCCCGTGTGGCCGAGGCGCTGCTGGCTTCCTGGAACAGTTACGGCCCGACGCTACGCCGTGAGGCGCTTGAAGCGCTCCTGGCCCGCCCCGGGCGCGTGCAGCAGTTGTTGGACGCGATCGAGAGGAAGCAGATTCTCGCCGGGCAGCTCGAACCGGCGCGCGTCGAACAACTGCGGAAGCACCCGAACGCCAAGATTCGGCGGCGCGCCCAAGCGCTGCTCGCCGGCCGCACGAGCGACCGGCAGAAAGTCCTCGACGAGTATCGCCCCGCATTGGAATTCCCCGCCGATGTCACGCGCGGCAAGGCGGTGTTCAAGAAGAACTGTGCCACCTGCCACCGGCTGGAGAATGAAGGGATCGAGGTCGGCCCCGATCTGCTCTCTGCCCTCCGCAACAAAACGCCCGAGACGCTCCTCTTCGACATCCTCGACCCGAGCCGGGACGTCGATCCGCGGTACATTAACTATCAGATCACGACGAAAAGCGGCCGCGTGTTCACCGGCCTCATCGCGGCGGAGACGGCGTCGAGCGTCACGTTGCGCCGCGCCGAGAAGGCGGAAGACACGCTCCTGCGGGGCGACATCGACGAAATCTCCGCGACGAGCAAGTCGCTCATGCCGGAAGGACTGGAAATGCAGTTGAGCAAACAGGAAGTGGCGGACGTGATCGCGTATTTGCAAATGATCGGCAAAGCGAAATGATGGAGCCTGCTATGTGTCGTTGGACATTTTTCTCCCTGTTGCTCTTGGCCCTGTCGCCTCTCCGCGCCGCAGCCGCAGAGCCGTTCGAGCTGCGCGACGGCGACCGCGTCGTCTTCCTCGGCAGCACGATCATCGAACGCGAGCAGCGTTACGGCTATTGGGAAACCGCCCTCACGAAACAATGGCCGGACCGCAATATCACGTTCCGCAACATCGGGTGGAGCGGCGACACGGTGTGGGGCGAAGCACGAGCTGCCTTCGATACTTCGAAAGAAGGGTATCAGCGGCTCGTGCAGTTGACGTTGTCGCTGAAGCCGACGGTGATTTTCATTTGTTATGGGACGAATGAGTCGTTCGACGGAGTAACAGGCCTTCCGCGCTTTCGCACACAATATAACAAACTCATCAGCGACTTGGCGCCCACGCGCGCCCGTATCGTTCTTATGGCGCCGCCGATGTTCGAGGAAGAGAAATGGCGGGCGGGCGCCTTCGAGAAATGCCGCCGCGATTTGGAAGCTTACACGGGCGCGATCCGACAAATTGCCGACGCGAACAGGGCGCTCTTTCTTGACGAGCTGTGTTACCGATACGGGACGCCGACGTGGACGGATGACGGCATGCATCTGACGACGCTTGGCTACTACCGAACGAGCGCCAATCTACTGAACGCGCTGCACGTGCCAAATCCCGAGTCGAACAAGCGCGTGGAGCTCGACGGGTTGAACCTGCAGAGGCTCGTCCAGACTGTGCTGCCGAACAGTCCCGTGCCCCGCACCGATTCAGGATGGGTGGGCGACTTGCATTCCGAGGTTTCGATTTGTGCAACGGGCCTCAAAGCGGGGAAGTTTTGGCTTCAAATCGACGGCAAGCGCGTGCATACCACCGATGTCATAAGTTGGGCAAACGCAACACCGGAAGCTCGCGGGCGGCTGCTCCGGAAGCCGAGCGCGGGTCAGGACGCCGAAACGTGGATGTACTGTTCCCCGCCCATCGTCATCGTGACGGAAGGACCCGCACTCGATCAGGCCGAGAAGCTCCGCCAAACCATCGTCGAAAAAAACCGCCTCTTTTTCCACCGCTACCGCCCCGAAAACGAAACCTACCTCTTCGGCTTCCGCAAACAGGAACAAGGCCAGAACGCGAAGGAAGTGCCGCAGTTCGATCCGCTCATCGAGCGGTTGGAAAAAGAGATCGCCCGGCTGCGCAAACCGGTCGCGCACACGTATCAACTCGTGCCGGCCGAGAAATGACAAGCTCCCCGAATTACTTCGGCGCGACACGGCCGAGCGTATTCAGCGCCCCTTCCACGAGGCGTTGGCCGGTGTCCAACGCCATCTTGCTGCTGCGTGCCGTGCGCGGCTCGTAACCGCCGCCGACGAACGCTTGTGCGGTCGGCACGTAGCCGATCCACTCATTCGCCAGGCTGACGAACCATGTCGGCTTGAACGGCGACGCTTGCTTGATGCGCAGCGCGTACTCGCAGAAATACTCCGCTCCGTTCGCCGCGATGCCAAGCGGGCCGATGCGGATTGCCTGCGATGCGCAGGGAATTTTGGGCGTTTTGCGGCGTTGTTCCGCGACCAACTTGCGCTCGTTGGCGTAGGCGTCGTTGATCTTCTGTTCCTTGCTGTTGTCGCTGCCGAGACCGAATGCCGGCTTTTCCGCCTCTGCATCCGGCTCAGGCCGAATAGAGCAGATGACGGCTTCCAGCCCCGCCGCCGTCGGCGCCTCGGAGAGCCACGACATGCGGTCGATCGTGCGAATCGTCTCCGCGGCGAGCTTCAAACCCATCATGTTCGCGTGCTCGACGCCGAACTCGCGCGCGGTGGAGCGGTTGTCTATCTGGGTGATGTCGCCGCAGGCGCCGAGCAGGAAGACGACGGGTGTGTTGTCGCCGTAGTGTACTTGCAGATGCTTGCGCAGATAGGCGGCGTAATCGGGCGAGAATTGATCGCCGCCCACCACCGTGCCGTGGCAGGCGAAATTCACGACAACGCCAACCACTTTACCCATCGGGTCGCGGGCGGCGAGCACGCCGACGTCGGGATCAATGGGACCGGCCGGGGAGACGATCTCCGCATGATGCGGCGTGCCGGGTTTGCCGGGATGCGTGATCTCGCGGCCATTGCGCATGAGAAAACGGCGGTTGAAGGAGATCGAGCTTTCCGTACCGACGCCGATGCCGATTTCGGCGGCGTGCAGCGAGTTCCACGCGCCGATGACGGCCTCCGTAATCGCCTTGGCGACACGTTCGGTGTAGGCGGTGTTCTCGTCACAGCCGAGGGCGCTGGCGATGGGGCCGCCGCTGTGCGTGTGGTTGGCGCCGATGAGCACGTTGTCGCCCGCGATCTTCGTTTTCTCCTGGATCATGCGGCGGGCGGATTGAACGGTCGGCTTGGTGATGAATAAGGCATCGATGCCGACGAGTGCGACCGGGGTCGTGCCGTCGTAGACGACACATGCCACCGCGAGGAGTCTGTCGCGGACGCCTTTGCCGGTACGCTTGAAGAAGCCGCCGGGCATCTCCATGCCGATGTCCGGCGTCATGTCGCCGACGCCGAAGCCCGCGTGCAGCATGTTGGGTCTCCGTCGCATGCCTGGATCATTGCGCTTTTTTCAGCAAGCCGCGGCCGTCTAGCCACGCTGCGAGGCGGTCGGGCCAGGTCTTCAAGGCTGGATCGCGCTGCGCCAAGCCGACGCCGTGCGGACCCTTCTCGTAGATGTGCAATTCCGCAGGAACGCCGGCCTTCTTCAGGGCGAGGTAGAAGACCACGCTATTTTCCGGTGGCACGACCTTGTCGGCGTCGGTGTGGAACAGAAAGGTCGGCGGCGTCTTGGGCGTGACGTGCTTGTCGTTGCAGTAGAACTCGATGAGCTTCTCGTCGGGTTCCTTGCCGATCAGATTCTGTCGCGAACCCATGTGCGTGTAGGGCGGCAGGAACGTGACAACCGGATAGCCGAGGATGAGGAAATCCGGCCGGCTGCTCACCCGCTCGATTGGGTCATCGGCGTCCGCTTTGCCATCGTCGAAGTGCGTCCCCGCCGTCGAAGCGAGGTGTCCGCCGGCCGAGAAGCCCCAAATGCCGACGCGCTTCGGATCGACGCCCCATTCCTTGGCGCGAGATCGAACCAGGCGGATCGCGCGCTGGGCGTCTTGAAGCGGGGCGGGATGGTGATAGCGGGGCGCGATGCGGTATTGCAGCATAAACGCCGTCACGCCGCGCGCGTTGAGCCACTCCGCGATCTGCTTGCCCTCGTGATCGACCGCCAGAAAGCCGTAACCGCCGCCCGGACAGATGACGACCGCGGCGCCGTTTGCCTGTTCCTTCGGCGGCAAGAACACCGTGAGCGTCGGTTTGTCCCTTGCGTCCGTGCCTACGGCGCCAGGCGCGCCGTTGGGCCACAACAATTCCACCTTCGGCTCGCTCGCGGTGACGGCCAAGCACGCGAATGCGGTGAGGATAGCGGAATTCATGTCCAATTCGCCTTTGTCTCGCGCTATTTCTTGCTAAACACAAACTTGTTCGGCGTACCTTCGAGCGGTCCGCCGGATTCGGGGCGCCAGAGCACGGTGTCTTCAATCTTTCGGGCCAACGCGAAATCCTTGTCGGTGATGCCGCCGGCCGAGTGCGTCTTCAGTTTCACCCAAAGTTTGCCCCAGGTGATGTTCAAATCGGCGTGGTGCCACGCGGCCTCGCACAAGTAACCGATGGTGTTGGTCAGCATGAGCGTCGTGGGCCAGCCGTCGGTGTTGTACTTGCGGCGGAGCCAGCCTTCCTCCAGATACCAGTCGGTGAGTCCAAGCTGCTGGCGGCGGGCGTCCGCTTCTTCGGGAGTGTAGACCTTGGGGGGATCGGATGCCATTGTTTTTCTCCGCGACGCAATACGCCTATTGTGCCTGTGAGTCGTATGGGACCTATCGCGTTTTGTCTTCCCACAACCGGTAACCGCCGGTGAAGGCATTGCGATTGTCGCCCAGCCGGGCCCCGGCCGGCAATTCCTTAAGTTTCTTCGAGTTGCCGCCGCCGAGAACGACATAATCGGCATTGAGTGCGGCCTGAAGACGCTGCACAACGTCGGCGACGACTTCGCGCCAGCGTTTTTTGCCGAGGGTTTCCAGGCCCCGCTTGCCCACATGGTCCTCGAAGGTTTGGCCGCGGAGGTATGGCAGGTGACCGAGTTCCATCGGCAAGACCTTGCCGTCCACGACCATCGCGGTGCCGAGGCCGGTGCCGAGGCCGAGGAACAGCATGTTGCCGCCTTCGTAACTGCCGAGGGCTTGCATGGCGGCGTCGTTGATGACCCGTGTCGGTGTGTCGAAGGCGTGGTGAAAGTCGAAGCCGATCCATCCCGGCCCGAGATTGACCGGCTCGTTCACGATCTTGCCATTCTTGACCGGGGCCGGGAAACCGACCGAAACGACGTCGTAGTCCCAGTCCTTGGTCGCCTCGCGGACGGCGGCCACCATCTGCTCCGGCGTCAGCGTCGGACCGGACTCGATTTTGCGGACGGCGCGATGTCCGGTAGCGAGAGCTTTGACGTGCGTGCCGCCGACGTCGAGCACCAGAATCTTCATGATTCGCTGTCACCTCGCCGACTTGACGTTCGCCTTTTCAGAGCCGATGCAATAGAGGTTATGGACTCCGCGGATAAAAAGGCAACCGTGGGACACCGCGGGCGAGGCGTAGACTTCCTCGTCGAGCGCGTTTTTGCTCACGACCTCAAATGTCGGGCCGGCACGGACGACGTAGGTGTCGCCTTCATCGCTGGTGAAGAACAGATTGTCGCCGACCGATACGGGAGAGGCGCTGTGGTGCGCGCCGAGCCTCTCGAACCACAGACGTTTGCCCGTGGTCGCTTCCAGGCAGCTCGCGTAGCCCTTATCGGAAACGACGAAGAACCAATCGCCATGCGCGATCGGCGACGGCACGTACGCGGCTTGGCGCTCGCTGACCTTGTTGTGATGCCACGCGACCGTGCCGTCCGGCTTGATCGCCATGAGATGATACGTCGGGAAGCCGGCGGTCAGAAAGAACAGACCGCGGTTGAAGACCATGCTGGCGACAAATTGCTCGGTCGGCCCGTCGACGACCCAGAGTTGCTTGCCCGTATCGGGATCGTAGCCTGCGGTGCATTTGCTCCCGGTGAGAACGAGCTGCTGCCGGCCGTCGGCGTCCACGATCAAGGGCGGACAGTAGGATCGGGTCCGATTCGGGCGGTCGGTCCGCCAGCGTTCGTTGCCGGTGCTTTTGTCGAGAGCGACGATCCAGGCGACGGCGTCCTGATCGCCGTTCAAAATTACCGTGTCCTTGTATAGAACCGGCGGGCTGCAAAAACCGTGGACGGAATGAAACTCGCCCGGCGATTGCCGCCAGATCAGATTGCCGTCGAAGTTGTAGCAAGCGACTTCGTAGCGCGAACCGGCCAAGAAGGTGACGTAAACGTGCTTGCCGTCGGTTGCGGGCGTCGAGCTGGCCCGGCTATTCAGTCGGTGCAGTCGTTCCAGGTCCGCGGTGAGGACAACGCGGTCCCAAATCCGTTTGCCGGTGCGGCGGTCGAGGCAGTATAGAATCCGCTGGCGGGTTTCTTCGGTGCAGCTTGTCATGAAGACGCGGTCGCCGGAGACGATCGGCGAAGAATGGCCCTTCCCGGGAATTGGGGCTTTCCAGAGGACGTTTTCGGTCTTACTCCAGCGAATCGGGACGTCCTTTTCGAGAGACGTGCCGTCGCCGCGCGGGCCGCGCCAACCGGGCCAGTCTTCCGCGTGCGTTTCGACGGCCGCGATCGCGAATGCGCACAAGACGAAGCCAATCCGCATGCTGGCATCTCCCCTTCGGTGCAATTCCACCTTGTTTGTCCACGACTCGAAACATCGGCCGTCACGACGGATCAGGCCGCCCCACGCCCAGTCCATCCGCCACGCGATTAATGTAGTTAAACCAACTCGCAATCAAGTTGATCTGCAAGATTCCGCGATCGTCGAAGCCGGCGGCGCGCAGTCGCTGCAAGTCCTCCGGCGTAACGCGGTAGGCGCCGGTCGTCAGCTTAGCGGCGTAGTCGAGCATCGCCCGATCCTGCTCGGAGAGCGGCGCCTCGCGGTAATCCCGCCGCAACGCGGCGGCGAGTTCGTCGTCCAGGCTAACCCGGCGGAGGAACTCGGCATGGCTCTCCACTCAGTAGAAGCAGCGATTGAGGGCCGAGACAACGGTGGCGATCATCTCGTGTTGCCGGCGGCTAAGCGGCAGGTCGGGCGACAGCAATACGCCGAGCGTGGACATGCCGTGCAGCATCGCCTCGGGGATCAAGCTGTGCGCGGCGCTGATGCTGTCGGACGTGCCGTCGGGCCGGCGGATGGCGGGCACCTCGGTCCCATATTCGGCGGGATAATGGGCGTACATCGCGGCGTAATATTCACGCAGGCGGCCATCAGCTTGTTGCGCCGGCACGGTCTTGATCCAGGTCATGGCGGCGTCCTCGTGCCTCGGATTGTCTGCTTATTTTAACCGACCGAACCGCGCGGATTGCACCGCATCATCCGGAAACAGCGCGGTCCAAATGGACGTAACCGCCGTCCACGTGAAGCAGTTGACCCGTCGTGTGGCTCGAGCGCGGCGACAAGAGGAAGGCGACCGCATTGGCGATTTCTTCCGGCGTTGTCATGCGTTGCTCGAACGGCACCGTGGCTTCAATGCAGCGGCGCGCCGCGTCGGGATCGGGCTGGGTCTGGAGCCACGTCGCGTACATCGGCGTCCAGCATTCGGCGACGATCACGGCGTTCACGCGAATGCCGTACTTGCCCAAGTCGATGGCCCATTCGCGCGTCAAGGCGTTGCGGCCGCCGTTCGCCGCGGCGTAGGCGGACGTCGCCCCTTGACCCGTTTCCGCCACCTTGGACGAGATGTTGACGATGGCTCCGCGCGACTTCTTCATCTCGGGCAAAACAAACCGGGCGACGTCGTAATAGTGGACTAAATTGCGGCGCAGCGAGGCGAGAAACCGTTCCGTGTCGCCGTGTTCCAGATCGACGCGATCGTTGACGCCCGCGTTGTTGACGAGACCGTCGATGCGGCCGCGGAACGAAACCGCGTCGCGCACCGCCCGTTCGCATTCTTCGGTCCGCGTTAGCTCCGCCTGGACGGCAACCGCTTGACCGCCCTGCTCTGCAATCTCGCCGACCACGTTCCGCGCGCGCCCACCGTCGCGGTCGATGAGGATCGGAAACGCTTTCTCGCGCGCCAGAACGCGGACGATGCCTTCGCCAATGCCGCTGGCGCCGCCGGTGACGAGGATCGCTTTGTCCTGAAGTCCGAAATCCATGTGCGTGGAGAAATACCCCCGGCAGGAGTCGAACCTGCGACCTTGGCTTTAGGAAAGCCCTGCTCTATCCTCTGAGCTACGGGGGCACTCGATGACCGCAGTATAAGGCGACCCGCGCAGACCGTCAATTTGACGCGTCGGGCGCGGCGCCCCAGGAGTTTGATTCAATGTCTCAGCAGTTGGTTCGCTGCAACGGACTTGCTCTTCTCCTTCTTTTCGGATTCGCAGTTCGACCCGCGCTGGCAAGCGACGCGACGCAGCCGCCGTGGGAGACGGATTACGCGAAGGCGCGCAACCTCGCCCGTGTCTTGGGCAAACCGCTGTTCGTCGTCTTCCGCTGCGAGCGGTGAGTGGACTGCCAAGGGTTCGACGAGCAGGTTGTTCGTCTCGACAAGGAGTTGGCGGAGTTGGCGGAGCGGTTCGTGCTGGTCCGCGTGGTCAAAATGCGCGGCGTGAATCTGAAGGTTTTTGACTTCGATTACGATCTAACGTGGATGGGCTTTTTCCTCAACGCGAACGAAAAGGTTTACGGGCGGTTCGGCGGCCGTGATGCGAAGTCGGCGGACACGTATTTGACGGTGGCCGGCTTGAAGCACGCCATGCAGGCGGCGCTGGCCGCTTATCGCCGGGAGCCGGATGGGAAACCGGCGATCTCTCCCGAGCCGCCGCGAACGCCGGAGCAGAATCCGGCCAGCCAGAAGTTGCGCTCGAACGCGTGCATTCACTGCCACCAGGTCTACCAGTTTCAACGAAACGATCTGAAGCGCGCCGGCAAGTGGCGGCAGGAGCAGACATGGGATTTCCTGCCGCCGCTGCCCGATAATCTCGGTTTCACGCTCGACCCGCAGCTTGGCAGCCGCGTGCAGGCCGTCGCCGCCGATTCGCCGGCGGAGCGCGCGGGTCTGCGACGCGGCGATCTCCTGCAAACGTTGAATGACCGCGAGGTCCATTCGTTCGCCGACGTGCAATTCGTGTTGCACCGGCACACGCCGGGTAAAACGGTCCATGCGACCTGGCAACGCGGCGACCGAACGTTGAGCGGCAACATCGTGCTGCCCGACGGCTGGAGGAAGACCGATATTGCTTGGCGCTCGTTCATGTGGGGTTTGGAGCCGCAGGCGTCGGTTTACGGCAAGGATCTGACGGCCGCGGAGAAGAAGGAAATCGGGCTGGAAGCGACCGCCCTGGCATTTCGCCAAGGCAGTTTTGTACCGCCTGCGGCGAAAGCCGCGGGCATTCAGGCCAACGACATCATTTTGGGCATCGACGACAGAAAGCTCGAAATGACGATGCTTCGATTCAATGCCTACGTGCGCCTGAACTACAAAGTGGGCGACCGCGTCACGTACAACATCTTGCGCGACGGCAAGCGGCTTGAGATACCGGTGACGCTGCCGAAGTCCGCGGACGATTGACCTGCCAAGAGGTGCCGCTATGCGACGTTTTACCACGGGGCTCGTTGCTTTCCTCGCGCTCGTTGGGAGCGCGAAGGCGGAGCTGAAGGAATTGACCATCTATCGCCGCGAGCCCTTCGCGGGCGGTATGGCGTTCGGCGACACGGGCGCGTACGAGAAACTCGTCGGCGTGGCCCGCTTCGCGGTCGATCCCAAGCATTCACGCAATCAGGCCGTCGTCGATTTGTCGCTGGCGCCGCGCAACGCCCAAGGCTTCGTGGAATTCGAGACCGATGTTTACATGCTCGCGCCGAAGGATGCCGCAAAAGGCAACGGCGCGATTCTCTACGACGTCAACAACCGCGGCAATAAGCTCGCCCTGGGCATGTTCAATCGCGGCGGCGGCAACGATCCGACAACCGCGGCGGACGCGGGCGACGGTTTTCTGTTTCGCCGAGGCTACACCGTCGTCTGGAGCGGCTGGATCGGCGAGCTGCTGCCGGGCGGCAATCGGCTGTTGATGCGCGCCCCAATCGCCACGGAGAGCGGCCAGCCAATTCGCGGCAAGGTTCGCTACGAGATGGTGAGCGACACCGCCGCCGAGACGCTGCCGCTGTCCCGACGCGAAGGGCATGGCTCGTATCCGCCAACCGCACACGGCGAAGCGGAGGGAACGCTCACCTGGCGCATGCGTGAAACCGGTGAACGCGTGCCGATTCCGAAAGAACAATGGTCGCTGGAACGGATGCCAATTCCAAAAATCGAACACGGCGGGCCAGGAACGTTGCCGCAAATTCGGCTACGGCTGAGCGGCGGCTTTCGGCCCGGCTATCTCTACGAGCTGATTTGCGAAGCGGAAGGGCCCATCGTGCAGGGGCTCGGCTATGTCGGCGTGCGCGACTTGTTGTCATTCCTTCGCAACGACAACAGCGAGCGCAATCCTTTGCGAAGCGCGGACAAGTCGGCGATTCAGCGCGTCTACGGTTTCGGCGTCTCCCAGAGCGGCCGCTTTCTGCGGAACTATCTCTACCTTGGCTTCAATGGGGATGAGTCCAATCGCAAGGTGTTCGACGGCCTGATGCCGCACGTCGCCGGCGGCGGGCTGGGGTTCTTCAATCATCGTTTCGCCCAACCGACGCGGCACAACGGCCAGCACGAGGAGCACCTCTTCCCCGGCGACTATTTCCCCTTCGCTTATGGCGACGCGGCGGACCCGTTCAACCGGAATTTCGACCCATTCAAGAACGCCAACGGCGTCGAGAGTCTCACGCGCCATACGGAACCCGAGCGCTTGCCCAAGATCATGCACACGCAAAGCGCCGCCGAGTATTGGCATCGCAGCGGCTCCCTCGTGCATACCGATCCGCTGGGTCACACCGACGCCGAGATTCCCGAAAACGTCCGCATCTACGCGTTCGGCGGCACGCAGCACGGTCCGGCGTCGAATCCACCCGGGCGGGGCAACGGCGACAACTTGCTGAATCCCGGCGATTACCGCCCGTATCTCCGCGGCCTGCTCGACGCCGTCGACGCCTGGGTGCGCAACGGCACGGAACCGCCGCCCAGCGTTTATCCGCGAATCGATCAAGGCACGCTGGTCGATTGGCGGCAGCGAAGCACCGGCTTCCCCGCGATCCCCGGCGTCCGCTATCCCGAGGTCATCCAGCAGCCCCCCGCTCTCGACCACGGGCCGGATTTCGCGACGAAGGGCCTCCTTACCACCTTGCCGCCGCGGATCAAGGGCCATTACACGGTGCTCGTGCCGCGCAGCGGAGCGGACGGCAACGATCTCGGCTGTCTATCGCCGCCGGAAGTCGCCGTGCCTCTGGCGACGTATACCGGCTGGAACTTGCGGCGGCGCGACCCCGGCGCGGAGGGCATGTTGCTCAGCCTTTCCGGTTCGTACATCCCTTTTCCCAAGACGGGGGCAGAGCGCAAAGCGGCCGGCGACCCCCGTGCGTCCATTGAGGAGCGCTACGCGAGTTTCGAGCACTACCGCGATCTCTTCACGGCGCGTTGCGCGGAACTTATGAAGGGCCGCTACCTTTTGCAGGAGGACGCCGACCGGCTCGTTTCCGAGCGCGAGAAGCTGCGGCCGCTCTTCGCCAAGTGAAGGCCGTGGCAATTCGTTGAAACGTTTCTCCTTGGCGGTGGTAGACTTATCGGACGGGACAAAGGAGGAACGGTCATGTGGCTACGGAACGTGGTCTTTTTGGGGCTGCTGCTCGCCGGCGTCGGTTCGCTGGCGGCGGCATTGTTTCCGACACCAACGCCGCCGCGCGTCCTGCACTTCAACTCCGCCGAACAACAACCCGCCGATTTTCGTTCCGTCGTCGAACGCGTGGATGCGTCGTTCCAGAAGCAATGGGAGGAACTCAAACTTCAGCCCGCCGAGCGGACCGACGACCTGCACGTCGCTCAACGGCTCTCGCTGGCGTTGATGGGCACGATTCCGTCGGTGCAGGAAATCCGCGAGTTCGAGAAACGTCCCGCCGAGGAACGAATCGAGTGGTGGCTCGCGGGCATTTTTCAGGATCGCCGTTACGCAGATTATGTCGCCGAGCGTTTGGCCCGCGCCTTCGTCGGCACCGAAGATGGCCCGTTCATAGTGTATCGCCGCCGCCGCTTCGTCAGTTGGCTCGGCGACCAACTCGCCGTCAACCGCGGCTACGATGCGATTGTCCGCGAGCTGATCGCGGACGACGGCTTGTGGACCGATCAACCCGCGACCAACTTCATCACCGTCACCATTCAAAACGACCGCGGTCCCGATCCGGAACGCCTCGCGGGTCGCGTCGCGCGCGCATTCCTCGGCATCCGCATCGACTGTGCCCAGTGTCACAATCATCCCTTCGAGAAATGGAAGCAGTCGGACTTCCAAGGTTTGGCGGCGTACTTCGGGCAGGTGAAGAACAGCTTCAGCGGCATCAAAGACGCGGCCGGCGAGTTTTCCGTTGAGAATCGCAAGACCGGCGAACACGAGACGATCTCCCCGCACGTGCCGTTCTTGCCCGATCTTCTCCCCGCACAAGGGGGCCGTCGCCAGCAGCTCGCCGCGTGGGTAACGGACAAGCGCAATCCATATTTCGCCCGAGTGACGGTGAATCGCACGTGGGCGTTGCTCTTTGGCCGCCCGCTCGTCGATCCGGTCGATAATTTGCCGGCGTCCGGCGATTTGCCGGCGGCACTCGAGGTTCTCGCCGCGGATTTCGCCGAGCACGATTTCGATTTGCAGCGGTTGATCCGCCTGATCGCGGCGACGGCGCCGTTCCATCTCGACAGCCGCAAGATTCCCGAACTGACCCAGGAAGAGAGCGAAGTTTATGAGCGGGAATTCGCGCAATTCCCCTTAACGCGGTTGCGGCCGGAACAGGTCGTCGGCAAGCTGCTGCAAGCCAGCTCGCTGGAGACGGTCAACCGCGAGACGCACATCCTCACGCGCATGTTCGCGTACCTCCGCGACCGAGAATTCGTGCAGCGCTACGGCGACCCCGGCGAAGACGAATTCACCCCGCGGTGCGCGACGATCCCGCAGCTTTTGCTCACCATGAACGGCACCCTGGTCCACGAGCGGACGCGCGAAAGTCTCTTCGGCGCGGCGACGCGCATCGGCATGATGGCGCCGGACGATGGCAGCGCCGTTGAAATCGCTTATCTCGCCGCCCTGACTCGTCCGCCGACGCCCTTCGAGGCGTCATACTTTACCGACCGGCTCGCCGGCACGCGCGGTCCGGAACGGGCCCGGCGCATGGAAGATTTGTATTGGACGCTGGTCAATTCCACGGAGTTTTCGTGGAATCATTGACCTTCGCTTGAGCCCGGTTCACCGGGCTTGCCCGCGCAGCGGTCTAGGCCCGCCGTTGACGGCGGGTACGCGCCGCGCCGCGAAAACTGCACAATCCCCGTACACGGGGATTCTCGCGGTTCCGGCGTTGACTCCCTCCGCGCTCAAGCATCCACCGCGCGAAGGCCCGTGAACGGGCCTGGCGCGGGGTTCGCTCGTACTGCCGCGTACCCGCCGTCCAACGGCGGGCCTCAACCGCGTTCGCGGACAAACCCCGTGAACGGGGTTGGGAGCGTTGTGGTTCGCCGTTAGACTCTTGCAACATCCTAAACCGTGAGCCGCGCCGCCGCACGAAGAGCGTTCGGAAACAATGAGCCGAAAGCCTGAAAAACAGCGCGTTTTCTTCATTGTTTCCGAACGCTCTTGGAATTGCGCGTGTTGGTATTCGATGAAAAGCAACAGAGGATTGTTCAATGGATAAGGTAACGCGCTATCGCGAGATCGCGCGAAAGCTCATCGAGGAGTACGCCCGCTTCAAGCCGTCGCACGGTCAAATTGACACGGAAGCGATCGTCGATCCGGAACGGGACCACTTCGAGGTTCTGCACGTCGGGTGGGACAAGACGCGGCGGATTCACGGCTCGGTCGTGCATCTCGACATTATCGACGGAAAGATTTGGATTCAGTACGATGGCACCTCGCGACCTGTCGCGGAAGAACTGCTCGCGGCAGGTGTTCCGCGGGACGACATTGTTCTCGGCAACGCCACTAACAAATGCAGGTTTACACACTCTCTAAAAGCCTATCCATTAGGTGTTTAAGGTCGCTTCCCATCTTGAGGATTTTCGGTGCTGCGGGCGGTCGATGCGGCTCTCGTGCCGGCCAGGGACGACGCACTT
>JBGQKZ010000078.1:0-31303 GCA_041499805.1 Gemmataceae bacterium | reverse complement strand
CAACCCCCACCGCGCCCGCCCCCCCCCCCGGCGCCCCCCCCGCGCCGCGCCGCGCCCCGCCCCCACCACTCTGAAGCGTGCCCGTGAAAATGAGCGAGGTGACACGAGTTCTGGATGCTCTCGCCCAAGGCGATCCGCACGCGACGGACCAGCTTCTACCGCTCGTGTACGACGAGCTGCGGAAGCTGGCGGCGGAGCGGCTCGCGCGGGAGAAGCCGGGGCAGACGCTCGATGCCACGGCGCTCGTGCATGAAGCGTACGTGCGTTTGGCGAGCCGGGAGCGTGAGCGACCGGAGTTTTCCGGAGACAGAACTCCGGCCGCTGACGCTCCCGGCTCGCCTGGTTTCGCGGATCGCCGTCACTTCTTCGCCGCGGCGGCCGAGGCGATGCGCCACATCCTTGTAGACAATGCCCGCCGCAAGCAACGCGAGAAGCACGGCGGCGGCCGGCAGCGCGTGCCGCTCGATTCCGCCGTCGCCGCGCCGCCGGACGATGCGGAACGCCTTCTCGCCTTGGATGAAGCGCTCCAAAAGCTCTCGTCGCTCGATCCGCCGTCGGCAGCGGTTGTTAAGCTACGTCACTTCGCCGGCCTCTCGGTGGAAGAGGCCGCGGAAACGCTCGGCATTTCGCGAGCCCAGGCTTACCGGCATTGGACCTTTGCCCGTGCCTGGCTGCTCAATGAACTGGGGAATGAAGCGAGACCGTGAGCTCGCCTCGGCTGCCGTTTTGGCAGTTTCCTTTACTTCTCATCACTTCGTTGCACGTTGCATCGTTTCACAGGGTGGTCATGGTGCAACGAAGTGCGCTCGATGCAACGCATGCAACGCATGCAACGAAGCCCGGCTAAGATATTATTCGATGGTGGTTTATGGCAATTCGCGCCTTCTCCGCGATTGTAACGCCGAAATCGGCGCCTCGCGTCGTTTTCTGAGACGATCCGGGGGCGAAACGCGCTTATGCTGATAGCCGCCCTGCGAGGACCCACGCGATGAGCGCCGATTTTCAGCGTGTGAAAGAGATCTTCCTATCCGCCGTCGAAAAGCCGAGCCCGGCGGAGCGCGAGGCGTATCTCGTCGAAGCATGCGGCGACGACGCGGCGTTGCGCGAACAAGTGGAAGCATTGCTGCGTCGCCACGTTGCAGCAGGCAGCTTCCTGAGCGAGCCAGCCGTCGCGCGCCCCATCGCCACGGTGGATTATGAGCCACTTGCCGAAGGCCCCGGCGCCATCATCGGCCCGTACAAGCTGCTGCAAAAGATCGGCGAAGGCGGCTTCGGCGTCGTGTACATGGCGGAGCAGGCGGAGCCGATCCGCCGCATGGTGGCGTTGAAGATTATCAAGCCGGGCATGGAAAGTCGCGAAGTGATCGCGCGCTTCGAGGCGGAACGGCAGGCGCTGGCGTTGATGGATCATCCCAACATCGCCAAAGTGCTCGACGCCGGCACGGTTCGCGTGGGGCAGGATTCCGATCCTGCCACACCGGCTGGCAGGATCGGAATCCTGCCCCACAGCGGCCGGCCGTACTTCGTCATGGAGTTGGTTAAGGGCGTGCCGATCACCGAGTTTTGCGACAAGAATCATCTGCCGCCCGAGGCGCGCTTGAAACTCTTCATCCACGTCTGTCACGCGATTCAGCACGCGCATCACAAAGGGGTCATTCACCGCGATATCAAGCCCTCGAATGTGCTGGTCACGCTGCACGACGGCCAGCCTGTCGTCAAGGTGATCGACTTCGGCGTGGCCAAGGCGATCGCGCAGAAACTGACGGAAAAGACGTTGTTTACCGCCTTCGGCCAGATCGTCGGCTCGCCGGCGTACATGAGTCCGGAGCAGGCCGAGATGAGCGGCCTGGACATCGACACGCGCAGCGACATTTTCTCGCTGGGCGTCTTGCTGTACGAGCTCTTGACCGGGACGACGCCGTTGGAAAACAGGCGGCTGCGGGAGGCGGGCTACGCGGAGATGCAGCGGTTGATTCGCGAAGAGGAGGCGCCGCGGCCGAGCACACGCTTGTCGTCGCTGGGCGAATCCGCCACCGTTCTGGCGGGCAATCGCGGCCTCGACGCGAAGCGGCTCGTACAACTCCTGGCCGGCGATCTGGACTGGGTCGTGATGAAGGCGCTGGAGAAGGACCGCAACCGACGCTACGCCACGCCGGGGCACTTCGCCGAAGACGTGGAACGCTACCTGCGCCGCGACGCGATCGTCGCCCGGCCCCCGTCTACGATTTACAAGGTCAAGAAGTTCGTGCAGCGGAACCGAGCGGGTGTGTTGACGGCGGCGGGAATCGCGGCAGTCCTCGTTGCGGGAACCGCGGTCGCTACCTGGCAGGCAATTCGCGCAAGAAGAGCAGAAGCAATCGCCCGCGAAGAACGCTGGGGAACGCTCTGGGCGCTTTCGCAAATGGAGGAGGAGCGTGCGAGAGCGGTTGCCGCCGCGGCCGCCGAAAAGGCCGCCAAGGAAGCAGCCCAGGCGCGCGAAGCGGAATCGAAGTCGGTCTTGGAATTTGTGGAAAACAAGGTCATTGCCGCGGCGCGACCCGAAGGGCAGGAAGGAGGCCTCGGCCACGACGTCACCCTCCGCCGCGCCGTCGAGACCGCGGTTCCCTTCGTCGCCCACAGCTTCGCCGATCAACCCTTGAATGAGGCCCGCTTGCGGCTCACACTCGGCGTCTCCTTCTTCTACCTCGGGGACGCCCAAGCTGCGGCGGAACAGTACGAGGCGGCCCGCGCGCTCTGCGCCCGCCACCTCGGTCCGGACAACTTCCTGACACTGCGGTGCATGAACAACCTCGCCAATAGTTACGCAGTCCTTGGCCGGAACGCCGAGGCCGCCACGCTCTATGAGGAGACGCTGTCGCGGCGCAAAGCGCGGTTCGGCCCCACCGACCCGGAGACGCTCCGCAGCATGAACGGATTGGCCAACAGCTACCACCTGCTCGGACGGCACGTCGAGGCTCTGAAACTTCGCGAAGAAACGCTCGCGCTGCGGCGGACCAAGCTCGGCCCCGAGCACCCCGACACGCTCATGAGCATGTACAACCTCGCCAACAGTTACGAAGCTCTGGGCCGCATCGCCGAAGCGTTCAAGCTTCGTGAGGAAACGCTTGTCCTGCGACAGACCAAACTTGGCCGCGACCATCCAGACACCCTGATGACCATGGACGCTCTCGCCGTCAGCCTCGACGCCCTGGGCCGGCACGCCGAGGCGCTCAAACTCCGTGAGGAGACGCTGGCGCTGAAGAAAGCCAAACTCGGCCCCGAACACCCAGACACGCTCAGGACCATGAACGACCTGGCTATCAGCTACGACCGCTTGGGCAGAAGCGCCGATGCGCTGAAGGTCGTCGAAGAGAGCTTCGCACGGCTGAAAGCCAAGCTCGGCCCGGACCACCCCGTCACGCTGAAGAGCGCGGCCACTTTGGCCGTTGCCTACGGCAAACTACGCCGTCACGCGGACGCCGCCAGGCTTTTTGAGGAAACCCTGATGCTCAATAAAGCCAAGCTTGGGCCCGAGCATCCGGACACGCTCATCAACATGACGAATCTGGCCATCAGCTACGCCCATCTCGGTCGCCGTGCCGACGCCGTGAAGCTCTTGGACGAGGCCTTGGCGCTTCACCGAACCAAATTGGGCGCCGATCACCCGGACACGCTCGCGATCATACACAATCTGGCGCAAAGCTACGCCGACGTCGGCCGCTATGCGGACGCGCTCAAACTTTTCGACGAGACCCTGGCGCGACTGATCGCCAAGCTCGGCGCCGATCACCCCGACACCCTAATTAGCATGTGGGGCAAGGCCGGAGTGCTCGTCAAGCTGGATCGCGGCGCGGAGGCCATTCCGGTCATTGACGAATGCGTGCAGCGTGCCGCGGGCAAGATCGTCGATCCGCGTATGCTGCCGCGACTGCTCGATCTTCGTCTGCGGCACTTCGAAAAAATGAAGGACGCCAGCGGGTGCCGCCGAACGGCCGAAGTGTGGGAAAAGCTTAACCGGACGGACGCGGCCAGTTTGTACGCCGCCGCGCGCATGAGAAGCGTTACGTGCGCCGTTTGCAAGGAAACCACGGGCGCTGACGCGATCCGGCTCGCTGACGAAGAGGCCGATCGCGCCGTGGCCTGGCTGACGCAAGCCGTCGCCGCCGGCTATAAGGACGCGGCCCACATGGCGAGGGAAAAGGACCTCGACGCCCTGCGCGACCGGGAGGACTTCAAGAAGCTGATGGCGGCACTGGCAGTGGATCAAAAGAAATAGCCGTACGCGCGGCGAACTCAAGTCCGACCAACTCGCGGCGGGAGCCTGCTCCAACAAAAGAAGTGGACCGCCGCGGAAGCCGTGCTACGCGAGGGCCTGGCCGTTCGCGAGAAGACGCAGCCCGACGCCTGGCAGACATTCAACACCAAGTCGCTGCTCGGCGGCGCGCTGCTGGGCCAGAAGAAATACGCCGACGCCGAGCCGCTGCTGCTGGCCGGCTACGAGGGGATGAAACAGCGCGAGAAGACGATCCCGGAGCAAGGCAAGGTGCGCATACCCGAAGCGATCGAGCGCTTGGTGCAACTCTACGAAGCGACGGGCAAGAAGGACGACGCGGCGAAATGGCGGAAGGAACTGGCGGCGGCGAAGGCGACGGAGAAGAATCCATGACCCTATAATGGCTCCAGAGACTGCCAATAAACAATCCGCACGGGTGACACTATGGGTCGTGTTCGCGAGCACATCAGGGTCAACGGCAGGAAGTTCTGGACCCTCTTTGACGCCGGGGCGCGCAATACCTACGTCGTGCCGCGAGTTGCCTCTCAATTGGTAACTTCCAAACTTCATGCGCCGTTCCGGACGGCGCTCGGAGGAGGCGTGCAGGAATCCAAACAATCCGCGATTCTGGAGGCCACCGTGGAGGGCCACCGCATCTCGACCCTCGCCATGGTCATTGATCGCATCGGCAAGGACGAAGACGGCAAGCCAATCGACATTCTGTTCGGTGCGCTCGCCATGCAGAATTGGGGCATACGCCCGGTTCCGGACGAGGAGAGGCTCGACCTGTCGCATTATCCAGAAGAGTTTGTCGAGTTCTAACCGTCCAGCAGCCAACGCCGAACGGATCCTGCCCGACTCCCTGCCCATCTGCGCGAAGAACGCGCCCGCCGATTGGACGACGTTCAACACCAAATCCATGCTCGGCGAAACGCTGCTCGGCCAGCCGAAGTACGCCGACGCCGAGCTCGTGCTGCAAGGCGACGAGGGGATGAAGCACCGTGAAGCCAAGATTTCCGGCAACAGCCGGCTCCGCCGGAACGAAGCCGTGGAGCGGCCCGTGCAGCTTTACGAGGCCTGGGGCAAGAAGGACGAGGCGGCGAAGTGGCGGCAGGAACTTGAAGCGGCGAACGCTCAAAAAGGCGTCGATGAAGCCGTAATCACCCCGTTTCATGAAATGCGCAACACGCGGCAGGTGTCCTCGTAGCTGCCTTCGAGGTCGAGCGTGACGTGCAGATTTTCGGCCAGCCAAATGGGCAGTGGGGGCAACGGCTCGCCCAAGGTGAGCGGATAGGTCCAGGCGTCGAACCGCCCGCGTTTGTCGCGCGAATGGGTTCGGCAGGTCACCGCGTAGAGGGGCGGCAGCGCGTCTGCAAGCGTTGGGTCCCCAGGCCGGACCTGAAGAAGGAGCTCGGCGTAGAGGTTGAAGTCGCGAATCGTAACGAGATCGACGATGAATACGCACACGCCCTGCTGGAGCAACGACGAGCATTTGGCCACGAATGCTTGGCGGTGTTCCTGTCGGTCCTTGTTGCCGGGACTAACGAGTTCGATGGCCGCCACCAGCCGCCGACCACGCTGCGCGTCATATACCCGAACTTCGTACTCATCTTGCTCGGGTAAATCGGTCTCGATGCTGAGCGAGGGTTGTGGAGGCGCTGCCAGCGCCGTGGCCCCGCCGCCGCTGGCCGCCAGCGTATTGCCGGCAGGCAGAGTTTCATCCGCCTCGAAGGCCGCGATGTCGATCTCGAAGAAAGCGCCCAAGCGAACTCGAGGAGCCGCTTCGTAGCCGTCGGGCAGGACCGTGAAGAGCTGTTGCACGATCATCCCCGGCCACTGACCGTGGATTTCTTCCCAAGAATGACGGTTGTTGAGCGGCGCGCGAAAAGGATCACGGAGCGGCATAGCGGTGTCCTCACGTGAGCCATTGTAACCGACCCGCCCACGATGAGGAACGGGGCGAGCTGAGTCCGCTGTAGCGAAAGGCAACGCCGATGAACACCGACTTCCAACGTGTCAAGGACATCTTCCTCGCGGCTCTGCGCGAACGGGACGACTTCGAGAAGCTGCTGGCGGAACGGGAAGCCAGCCCGACGCGCACGGAACCAAGGAAATCATGACCCGCATCGGCTATAATCCTCGACAGGAGATCGTGCCATGCCGATTCACGATTGGAGCTGCGTTGACGCCAACGTGTTCCACGATTTTCATCAGGCCTGGTCGATCAACCTTCGCAATGCGTTGAATTCCGGGTTGCTGCCACCCGGATACTCGGCCCTCGTTGAACAGCACGCGGCCGGACTGGTGCTGGACCTCTTGGCGCTGCAACGCCGGAAGAACGGCGCACGGACCACGGAACCGGCGGGCGGGGTGCTAACGGCTGCTCCGCCCAGGACGCGCATGGTCTTTCAGACGAGAGAAAACGCCCTCCTTCGTCGGGCCAACCGGATTGCCATCCGCCATCGGCTCGGCGAAGTTGTGTGCATCATCGAAATCGTCTCACCCGGAAATAAGGCCAGTCGTGGCGCGTTGCGGTCGTTTGTGGAAAAGACGCGCGAGTTCCTGGAAGCGGGCGTAAACGTGCTGATCGTGGACCTTTTCCCACCCACGCCGCGCGATCCGGGCGGAATCCATAAAGCGATCTGGGATGAGCTTGAACCCGACGTGCCGTTTGAACTGCCCGCCGACCAACTGCTCACGCTGGCCGCTTATGTCGCCGGGGACATGAGCGTCGGCCGCTCGATTCGGGCGTACGTTGAACCGGTGGGTGTCGGAAACGCTCTCCCGGACATGCCCGCTTACCTCGACGCCGATCACCACGTCCCGGTGCCGCTGGAGAGCACCTATCAAGCGGCCTGGGCCAGTTGCCCCGCCGACATGCGCTATCTGGTAGAACACGGCACTTTGCCCGATGAATAGCCGGCGTTTCAACGCGGCAATGCCGCCTTCATGCGGCGAAAGCGTTTCCACAGCTGATTGATCCATGAACTTCGCGTTGCTTGATCTACCGGAGGGGTTCAAAACACGAGCACCAACCCCGCGATCAGCGCAATGCGGCGGTAGACGGCCAGCACCTGCTCCGCGGTCTGCACCAGCGGTTCGACGGTGACGGAAATGTGGCGGCCGCCGGCTGCTTCGCGGACTCGGAACGGCGGATCGGCTTCGGCGTGGAGTGCTTCGCGGATCGCCGCGATTACGCGGGCCGAAAAGCCGTTGTCCACCTTGCCGATGACCTTGAACGTGAACGTACACGGAAAATCGTGCGTGCGTTCGAGCAGATCGGCCGAGAGCGCGGCGTTCATGGCGTGGCTTTCTTTTCTCTCCTCGTTGATTCACACCATTCTATCCCCTGCGCCGCGCCCGCGTTTGCACAAAAAACCCGGCGCCGATGAGTAGTCGGCGCCGGGTCGAGGTTGAATCGCGGCCGGGCATAAAGTCACGAGCTTTTCGGCTGCGGTTTTTCCTGCGGCTTTGCCTTCGGGTTTTCCGGGGATTTTGGAGCCGACTTTTGATTGGATTGTTGCACCGCCTGGCCCTGCATGGACGCAATCAAGCGGCCGACGTCTTTTTGAACGCCGGGTGTCGTTGTGATCGTCAACTTCTCGCCGTCCTGCTTGGTTTCAAACACCTGGGCTTTGACGTAGTCGCGCAAGAACCAAGCCAGCACGTCCGCCTTGTCCTTTGACAAGGCATAGGTCACTCGGCTCAACGTTACGCCCGGAACCGGGTCGGACACGTGGTTGACGGGGTAACTCCATTGATAATTCTGCGGCTGCTGAAGCGTATTGGCAAACCACAACGTGCCGTTGCCCTGCGGCGCCGCGGACGACCAGTTTGCCTGCGGCACGAACTGGCCGGTCGTCCAATATTGGTTGAGGTTTTGCGCCTGCTGCTGGCGAGCCGGCTGCGTTGCCTTGGCCTTGCCGCGCAGCGCTTGCACTTCCTTCAGCATCGTTTGTAACTGCCGCTCCAGTCTCTCCAGGCGCTTTTCTCGATCCGCGTCCGGCGTGGGGTCTTCCACTTGGTTTAGGACCGAAATCCAGTTCTGCGCCTGATTAAGATTGTCCTCCGCGTCGCTGAAAATGACGGCGCGACCCTGCACGTGATTCACATTGATGCGATTATCTTTGTCGATAACCAGGCCTGCCACACCGCCGTTGGAGAGGTTTATTACATCGCCTGGGGGCGGCGTGTTGGCGGTGTCCTTCGTCTCTTGCTGGGCCAGCGACCATGCCGGTACGGCCAGCACGGCCAAGAGCCCAAGCAGCGGCAGGCCCCACGCCGGCACGCGGCACGGCGCCGATTCACGCATAATCATGGTCAATCTCCTTTCGACGTCGCGACGGCTCGTGCCCATGCCAAGACCGGGCTGCGGCGCCGTCGTCCGCGACACACGTTCAATGACTTCAAGCAACGCTTCGGCATACGGGCGGCGGTCGCGCGGCAACGTGCCGACGACCCAGGCATCGCAGGCGAGCTCGGCATTCCGGTGCAGCTCGCGGCGGACGAGCCAGTAAAGGGGATTCCACCACCACAACCAACCGGCGACGAGCAGCAGGCGGCCGACCCAGTGGTCGCGCCGACGCAAGTGGGCCAGCTCGTGGACCAGCACGCCGCGGCGCGACGCCGCCGACAGCCGGTCGAGCAGCTCCGCGGGCCAAAGCAGCACGGGTCGGCCAAGACTCCAGAGCAACGGGGAGGATAACGGAGCGACGATGCGCACGCGCGGCGGTCGCACGTGCATCCGTTGTGCGAGCAGCGCGAGTTCCCGATCGAGCGACGGCGGCGCGTTCAACCCGACGCGCAGCCGCTTGCAAAAGCGGAGCGCGCCGACGACTTGCATCGCCAGCAAGACCATCGCTCCGGATGCCCAGAGACTCAGAAACACAAATTCGGGCGAAACGACTTGCCACCACGAAAGAGGCGGCGGCGCGCCATCCTCTTCAATGGCGGACTCCGGCGGCGACGCGAGTTGTTCGACGACGCCTGGCGACGGCGAACTGCGCTCGACCGGTGCAGGCGGAAGCGCCTTCAGCTGCTCGGGCAAACGATCCTCGATGATGAGCCGGGCGAACGTGGGGACGTCGGCGGGCCGTTCGACATGCGCGCCGGAATCGCCGAGCCAGGCCAACGCCGGCACGGGCCACGGCCAATACACAATCGGCGGCGTCACGAGCTTACACAGGACAATCAACCACAAAGCATGTCGCAACGCCGGCCGGGGACGCGCCAGCCAGCAGAGCAGCGCCACGCCGAGGGCCAGCAACGCCGTCAACACCGTGTTGTGGACGAGCCACCAGAGCATAGGTGTAGCTTTCATGCACCCCGCGGAGCGGGATCATGGTTTCTTGTCGTCCAAATCGTCCAGCAGCCGGCGGAACTGGGCGATCTCTTCCGCCGTAAAGCGTTGTCCCTCGACGAGGGCCTGAACAAGCGGCGCCGCGGTTCCCGCGCACAACTCGTTCGCCAGGTCCTTGATGCGGCGCCGCAGCAGCCGGTCGCGCGTCACCGCCGGATGGAAAACATGAGCGAGGTCGCGCTTGTCGCTGCGGACGTAGCCCTTCGTTTCCAGCCGTTGCAGCAGCGTGAGCACGGTGGTGTACGCCCAGCGGCGTTTTTGCCGGCGGAGATGGCCGTCGACCTCGCGCACGGTTCCGGGACCGTGGTCCCAGAGCACTTTGAGCACTTCCAGCTCAGTTTCACTGATCGGGGATTGCCGGGCCGCCACGATTGAGTGTCCTCTTCTACGTCGTGTAGTTGCTTGATCCTACTACAGAATGTCAAAGGGTGTCAATTGGAAATCGAGACTGTTCGGTTTTTATTGATAAGCGGGCGCTGATGGGATAGCGCCAAAAGTATTACTCAGGTTGGGTGGGCTGAGGTTCGTCCGGCTGCCGCGGCGGTCCGGATGGGGCTGGGTCGGGCTGGGCACCTGGGTCCAAGAATCCGCGATCACTCTCTTCTGCCTGCATTTGCTCTCGAATGCTTCTGAGATCTTCGGGAACGTGGCCGTACTTCTCGTGAGGGTCACCATCGATAAACGGGCGCCGCAGTTTT
This sequence comes from Gemmataceae bacterium, assembly GCA_041499805.1. Taxonomy (GTDB): domain Bacteria; phylum Planctomycetota; class Planctomycetia; order Gemmatales; family Gemmataceae; genus JBGQKZ01. The sequence continues at coordinate 20,994 of JBGQKZ010000078.1, read as the reverse complement.
GGAAACGATGAGTCGATGAAGCGTCGGAGATAGTCTGTCAGTTTGTTCGGAATATGCGTATGCGATACGCCTAGCAACTCTTCTTCGACTTCCGGATCGCCATCTCGCATGTCAATCCATGTAATCGGATACGGCTGGTTGCCAATTACTCCTTTCAGTGCTTCGCGACCGTGCAGTATGAGCTGGTACTTTCCGTCGTGAATTTCTGTGTCGTGGATGGCGTCGAGCACCATGAGTGCGAGGTCGGCCGAAAGAACGAACTTCCGCGATTCGGAATAGCGAGCGATCCGAAATCCGAGATCAATTGACGGGCCGATAAAATCAAGCGAATTGCCAGTCTCCGTTTGTATCTCGATTTCCGTGTTCGTGACCGGAAACCCTGCCAACCATGCCGTCGCCTTTAGCGACAGTGGAACGTTCTTCCGTGCCCAGCTTTTGGGAAATTCCGAAATGGCGTCTTTGAATACCCAGATATGCGAAACGGATTCCTGGAATTTTCTCAATTCTACGCTGAAGAGGATCTCGTCGCCAAGGAACTTCCAAGGCTTGAAATGATGATTGCAGTCAACGTGCTTGTCTGGGAGTTTGGCGTATTGCGCTTCGATGGTGGCTGGGAATTCTCGAAAAAACTCTTTGAAAGTCGAGGCCCAAATGGGTGATGACTTCTCTGATTGAGAAGCCTTGTACGCAGTCGATCCAACCAGATCGGCGCTGACGAAGAGCCGAAGTTTCCATCGCCAGTCAGATTCCGAGGGCATCCTTTCTGACCTTTGCTGCGTCTTGCGAGACGCCAAAGAATTGTGCGACTTCGACGAGGTTGCGGCACTGACTCCATTTCGCGAGGAATTCATCCTTCGGCATGAGCAAGGCCGCCGCAAACCAATTTGCTTCCCATTCTATCCGCGTTGAGCCTTGACGGTAGGCGATTATCGGGACTTCACCCTGATCGGAATGAAGGTAGTAATGGCCGAGTTCATGCCCAATTGTGAAACGGTCTCTTCGAGGGCTCGTGTACTGCGGCAAGAGAATATCGAAGTCCCCTTTCCCATGCACAAAGATTGATCCATTTTCCTCCAACCATTCATCGAGGTCTTGAAAGTGTATCCTGCCTCCCAGCTTCTCCACAAGCGCTGCGGGATGTTCGCCAGGTCGATATTTCAGCGTTCCTGCGACGCGCCCAGCGTAGTCTTCTACCTGGCTCTTCCAGAGATTGACTGGCGGAATGGAAGAATCGCCTTCAAGATACTCCACAGTCGAACGTCTGAAGCTTTTCATCGCGGCCCGGCCCATAATGATGTTTCGTACACTATCCTCCTTTATACTCCAGCTGCGCAAAGATTCTAGAGGCTTGATTATTTCTCGGCAATATGATAGCGCCGTTTCCGTACCTGGGAAAATACGCTAAGCGCTCGCCATAAGCAGGCGTTTTCTTGGCAAAAGCGTCTGAGGCGGTTCAGTTGGCGACATACGTTCCTTCCGATAGATCAAGTACGCGTGCAGCATGTTGCGGATCGCGTGCTCCTTGCAGATGCAGTGGTGGTGCTTTTGCCTTTCACGGAACCAGCGGTTCGTCCGCTCTTCGTGCGGTGGGCGTTTTCAAACGCGGTGAACGGAACAGCGGGCCGAACCACGCACCATCCCGGCGGTGCCCAAACCGCGTCGTGCATCAGCGTAGTCCTTCTTCGTCACATGTTCGTCTGATACAGTGGTGCCGGCGCGAGAAAAAGGTCGATCGCGCGGCCCCGTTCCTCTCTGTTTCGTGCCTTTTTCATTAGATGGCTTTACCGCTTTCGACCCGCGTTCTGCCGGATCCCGATTGCCTGTTAAAGCTGGCTCGGACCGGGGACGGTCCGGCGCTCGGGCGGTTGCTGGAGTTGTACCGCAATTACTTGACCTTGCTGGCACGGTTGCAAATCGACCAGCGGCTGCAAGGAAAATGCGATCCGTCGGACCTGGTGCAGGAAACGTTTCTTGAAGCGCATCGAGACTTTGTGCAGTTCAAGGGTGGTTCGGAGCCGGAGCTGGTCTCGTGGTTGCGACAAATCTTGGTGACGAACCTTGCGAATCTGGTGCGCCACTATCGAGGGACGCAGCGCCGCGACATTCGGCTGGAGCGCGAGCTGGCGGCGGACGTGGATGAATCGTCGCGGGCTCTCGATCGTGGTTTGGTTGCCCGCCAAAGCTCCCCGAGCCAGCAGGCGGCGCGACAGGAACAGGCGGTGCTGCTTGCGGACGCCTTAAATCGCTTGCCGAACGATTACCGTGAGGCGATCATCTTAAGGCATCTGGAAGGATTGAGTTTTCCCGAGGTTGCCCAACGGATGGAACGGAGTGTAGACAGCGTGAAGAAGCTGTGGGCACGGGCGCTGGTCCGCTTGCGCGTCACGCTGGGAGAGGCGTCATGAATTCCGTGGCCGACGAAAAAGCGGTTGCCAGTGATGATCCGCGCGTGATCGCGGCGCTGGAAGAGTACCTGGACGCGGTGGAGGCGGGCCAGCCGCTGGAGCGGCGGGCGTTCGTCGCGCGCCATCCGGAAGTGGCCGAGGCGCTGGCCGCGTGCTTGGAAGGGCTCGATTTCGTTCGGTCCGCCGCGCCGAATCTGCACGCGAGCGCGGCTCCGCCCGCAACCACCGAGCTAGGCGACTTCCACCTCGTTCGCGTCATCGGCCAAGGTGGCATGGGGGTCGTCTATGAAGCGGAACAGCGGTCGCTGGGCCGGCGCGTCGCGGTGAAAGTGCTGCCGTTCGTGTCGGCCCTCGACCCGCGGCAATTGCAACGCTTTCAAAACGAGGCCCACGCGGCGGCGCAGCTGCACCATCCCCACATCGTGCCGGTCTATGCCGTCGGCTGCGCGAGCGGCGTCCACTTTTATGCGATGCAACTGATCGAAGGGCGGAACCTGGCACAAGTAATGAGAGGTCAGCGGACGGAGGTCAAGGGTCAACCAAAGGCGACACGAAACGGGAAAGGGTCGGATACCGCACCCTGGCCGGAAGCCGGTATCGCGATTGAATCGTCGCCCGACTCGGCGCCGGGAGTGCGGAGCGCGCTGCGGCCGACCGACGCGGCGCGGCTGGGCGTGCAGGCGGCGGAAGCGTTGGATTACGCCCATCAGCTCGGAGTCGTTCACCGCGATATTAAGCCGGCGAATTTGCTCCTTGACGCGCGCGGACACCTGTGGATCACGGATTTCGGATTGGCCTGCTTGCCGACCGAAGTCGAGCTGACACGCACCGGCGATCTGCTCGGCACACTGCGGTACTTGAGCCCGGAAGCGGCGGCGGGCGGATCGAAGCGCGGCGTGATCGAGCCCCGCAGCGACATCTATGCGCTCGGCGTGACGCTCTACGAACTGTTGACCGGGCGGCCCGCATTCATCGTGTCGGATCGGGCGGAGTTGTTGCGGCGCATCGTCGAGGTCGATCCGTTGCCGCCGCGGCAGTGGGACCGCACGATCCCGACCGATCTGGAAACGATCGTGCTGAAGGCGATCAACAAGGAACCGGCCAAGCGCTATGCCACCGCACAAGAGATGGCCGATGACTTGCAGCGCTTCCTGGCCGGCGCACCGATTCACGCGCGACGGGCGACGCCGGTCGAACGGCTGGCGCGGTGGACGCGCCGGCACCGAACCGCGGTGGTGGTGGGCCTCGGCGTCGCGCTCACGGCTCTTGTCACGTTGTGCTCGTTTACGACCGTCGTGGTTCAGCAGCGGAACGAGGTTCGCCAGCAACGGGCCGGCTTGCTGCGCGAACGTCGGACGGCGTGGGAAGCGTTCGACAAGAGCCACACGCGCCTTGTGGAAGGCTGGTTGAGTCGGCAGCCGCGGCTGCTGCCGGTGCAGCGCGCGTATTTGCTCGAAGCGCTTCAGTATTACGAAAGCGTATTGCACGAAGACAGCACGGACCCGCGGCCGCGGGAGCAGACGGCGAAGGCGGCGTGCCGCGTCGGCGACATTCAGCAGCGTTTGGGCGAATCTAAAGCTGCCGAAGCGGCGTACGACCGAGCCGTAGCGCTGTTCGCGCAATTGATGGAAGATTCTCCCGAGGAGGCGGAGTATCGTCGCGAGCTGGCGGTGTGCCTTAACAATCGCGGCAATTTGTTTCGCGGACAAGCGCGCTGGTCGGACGCACTTCAGGCCTATGAGAAAGCGCGAGCGCTTTTCTGCGGCCTGGACGGCGTGACCTCCCTTGAAGGGCAAGCGGGGACCGACGTGAACGAGGGTCTGGTCCTACAGTCGCTCGACCGTCTGCCGGAAGCCGAAGCGGCGCTGCGGCGGGCGGTGAAACAGTTCGAAAAACTGGCCGCCGCCGACGATCGCGTCATGTACCGCCACGACCTCGCCCAAGCTCGCAATAACCTCGGCTATCTCCTGCAGCAAACCGCGCGCGGTGAAGAGGCGCGCACGTTTTACAAAACGGCCGTTGCGGAGCGGGAGAAACTGGCGGCGGAATACCCGGAAGTGCTGGAATTTCGGCAGGACCTGGCGCAGAGTTTGACGAACTTCGGCCGCTCGCTCCAGGCAGCGGGCGAGACCGAAGAGGCGAAGCGACTGGACGAGCGTGCAGAACAGGTTCGACAGTTCGGACGTTGATGCGTAGGCGACGCTTCGCCAGAGCGGGCGAGCGCCGGAACAAACAGGAATCGCCGTATGTTTCGCTGGTGGCGTCAACGAGAGCGGAAAACGGCCTGTCCGCCGACAAGCGCGGCGCGCCGCCGCCGCGCGCGCTGTCGGCTGTCGCTCGAGGTGCTGGAAGATCGCCGCGTTCTCTCAACCGTTTTGCCGACGGCAGATACTACTTTCACGATATCTCTCTTCACGACCGTGCAGCCCGCCGTGCCGATGGCGCCGGTCACGCCGTTCGCCGACGTGACGTTTGCCGGCGTCGTCGCCCGCGTGAACGCGCCGCAGACCGCCGCGTGGACGCCCTTTATCCTGTGGGGCGACAGCACACCGCCCTCGGTCGGTCTATGGCAGCAGGCGACAAACGGCGGCTGGGAGGTATTTGGAGCGCACACGTACGCTCAAAGCGGCGTATACGCCGTGACCGTCTCGTTTGTTGCTTTGGAGGTCCTAAATCCAGGCACGTCGCCCGTTCCAATGGAGCCGTCGGGAGCAATCGGCACGGTTACTGTGAACGCCGCGACGGACGCCGTGAGCTTTTCTACCGCGGGCACCATCAAGTTACTTGTATCGTGTACGGTCTCGTACTCGCTGATGGTCGTCCGTGTGCCCATGATCGTGCCGCCGCCCGTCGCCAATTCGCCGCCTGTTGCGGAGGTTGACCAGGCGCCCGCACCGGCTGGCGTGCCGAAAGCGCCGGCGCCCGCGGCTTTGCAGGCAATCAGTCGCGCGACGGCGGTGCTGCTGCCGGCGCTGTCGCCGCAAACACCCTGGACGGGGCGGATTGATCCCGGCATTCCTGGAACGGAGATTGGGCGGCTTCAAGCAGGCGCCCGCGATTCGTCGAATGCTGCGCGGGCGGAAAGCGGCGGTGTCGCGGTCGGCGCGGCGTCGGGTGATCGCGGTCGCACGCAAACGGACGCATCCTTCCTTGACGCCGGGGGCGCGGCGGCGCGCGCCGATATGGGCATGACGGACGCGGCCGACGCTTCGGCCCGTGAACGACGCTCCGAGGTGATGCCGGCGCTGAGCGCCGGGGGCGAGTTTCTCAACGAACCTCTCGCGCCAACCAGCGCCTGGCACGCGTGGGCAGCACTGCCGGAAGAAGCGCTGCTTCGGGACACCGCGTTTTTGACGGCGCGAAGTCGCGGCGGGGATTGCGAGGACGGGGGCGACGCGTTCTTCGTCGGTTTCGGGCACGCCGCGGATGCCGTGCCGCTGTCGGCAACGGAGGCCGCCGCAGAGGCGCTCGACGAAAGCAATCATGCACCCGAACGCGCGACGTGGGGTCGGCTCACGCTGCGCATCGGCATGGCATGTGTGCTGTTTCAAGCGCTGCATCGCTTCGCGGTTTCCGTACGCGAACGCAAAGAGCAATCGACTCCAGTCACGGAAGCAGCGCAGCCTATCCGTTGAACTTAGACCGACCTGCAAGATGGGTGCAGCGCTCGTCGTAGCGGACTTCGCCAGAATTCCGCTACATCCAAGTGCAATCCGCTCTAGCCACAACCGCGAATGTCGGCGCGCTAGCGCGTCAATTTCAACTCAACCTTCTTGCCGTCGGGCGTAACGTCCACGAAAAGATCGGTCCGGCCTGCGGTCCCATATTTCTCCGGGATGGGGCGATTCTTCAAGCCGGCGAAGTACTTCGCATACCGCCCTTGACTGTCCGGATCGCTGCCGCGCATTTCGGGCGTCAACGGCGCCTCGGTAACCAGCACGCGATGTTTTCCGACCACGGCGCCGGGCTCGTTTTTCAAGACACAGGTCAGGGTGAAGTGTCCCTGGTCGTCGGTTACGCCCGAGCTATTCATCTGAGCGCCGTAATCCTCCAAGTCGGGGAGAAATTCGACTTGCGCCTGCGCCAGCGGGCTGCCATTTAACAGAACAATGCCTTCGACTTCCACCAGCGGCGGCGGCGCTTTCTTGCAGCCCGGCAAGGCAATCAGCCCGAGCAGGCATATCGTGCCGGCGAACGGAACAAGCGCTCTGTGCATTGAACACGCTTCTCTTTCCAGCGACCTTGGCGGGCGGTTGCCTCGGGCGCAGCAAGCAGAGTCTTACGGGAGGGAAACCGGCTCGTTGCCCATACGAGTCGACAGTGCCTGGAGCAGCGGCAGGTCGCTGTTGCTCGTCAGGGAGAGAAACTGTACGGAGCCGTCGCACATGGCGAAGTTGGCGCCGTTCGTGTGCCCGCTGCCGAACGCGCAAACGCGCGGGTCGGTCGCGTTGAAATTCTTGCCCTGTCCGGGCGGGACGAGGTAGTTGATCGGAACACGGCTGCTAAGCAGATAGTCTTGCGGCGCGTTGAAGTTGGCCCAGGCCCAACCCCCGAGCGTGCCGATGTTCGGGTAATTGTCGTCCTTGTGGAAGCGCTCGCCGAAGAGGAACGTGGAGCTGGTGCCGTCGGTGATGTCTTTGAAGCCCACCTGGCTGTTGAGATAGAAGACGCCGTCGTTGCTGTAGTTGATGTCCACGAACCAGGAGCGCGTGCCGCCGTTGCCGCCATAGCTGTTCATGCCGAACCAGAAGACCGTCCCGCCGGACGTGAATTGCGATTGCTGCCGCACCAGGAAGTCCGACGGGCAGATCAAAATCTTGATGACCTGCGCGCCGGTCGAATTGGGACCATTGCAGTTCGCGAATTCCCGCTGCGTAAGATCGAGGTTTTTCTGCAAGTTGTCCTGCTCGATGTACGGGAGCAGTGCTTCAAAAAGGCTGATGAATTTGCCGGGGTCGGGCGGCTGGCCGATCTTGCCGGACGTGATCAAGGGATTGGTCGGAAAAATCGCGCCGCTTTGGTTGGCGACGGGCAGGTTGACCCCGGCGGGGAAGCGATGATAAATCCCTTCGAAGTTGTGGGTGGCGATGCCGAGCTGCTTGAGATTGTTGGTACACTGCACACGAGCTGCGGCCTCGCGGACCTTCTGGACCGCCGGCACCAGCAGGCCGATCAGGATCGCGATGATCGCGATCACGACGAGCAGCTCGATCAGCGTGAACGCAGATCGCTTCTTCATGAGGGGTCCCTCGCTTGCGAAAGAAGGAAAAGCCGAATGACCGCGATTGTCAACAAGAGGAGAGAGTTGCCAATGGTTTAAGGGAGGACGACGCCCAAGGCAAGGAAAAAGCGTATGAAGTATCCGTGAGGATAGAGTTGCTCGCTGATTTTCGCTCGCCGTCTCCTCAGAGTTTTGCAGGTATGGCGCGTGTCGGACCGGGAACGAATGCAGCTGGCGATCGCGAAGGCACAAGAGGGCATTGCCGCCGGGCAGACGCCGTTCGGGACGGTTATCGCGCGCACCTGCGGAATTCTGGCGGCGACACACAACAGCGTTTGGCGTGACGGCGATCCGACGGCCCACGCGGAGATCAACGCCATCCGTGAAGCGGCCAGGACACTGGGCAGCATTAACTTGTGCGGTTGTACGCTTTATTCCACTTGTGAGCCCTGTCCGATGTGCCTGTCCGCCATCCATTGGTCGAAAATCGACCGCATGGTGTACGGAGCCACCATAGCCGACGCGGCGGCCGCCGGTTTCACGGAGTTGTACGTCGCCGCGGCGCAGCTCGCGGCACTCGGCGGGAGCAAACTGCGTGTGGAGGCCGGGCCGCTGCGGGCCGAATGTGCCGACCTTTTTCGGCAGTGGCAAGCCGCCGGGCTGTCCGCTCCCTATTGAGCAACCCGACGATCCTCCTCAAAATGAAAGCACCCATTGCTCCGCCAAGCGCCTAAACCGGTCATGCCGATCAAGAACGCCATTGATCTGATCGAAGTCCTGCGCCCGAGCCGGCTGTTGAACGAGGAACAGCGGAAAGAGCTGCCTGGACTGGCCGCGCGTTTTCCCGACGCCGTGGCTCTCGCACGGGAATTGGTCAAGCGGAATTGGCTCACCACGTTTCAATTCAAACGCCTCGCTCAGGGAAAGCCGGACGAACTGCTCCTGGGACAGTACGCGTTGCTCGAGCCGCTCGGCGAAGGCGGCATGGGCCAAGTGTTCAAGGCGAAGCACGTGCGCATGGAACGCATCGTCGCTTTGAAGGTGATCCGCAAGGAACGGCTGGAAAATCCCGACGCCGTCCGCCGCTTCGAGCGCGAGATTCAAGCGGCCGCCAAGCTGTCGCATCCCAACGTCGTCCTGGCCTTCGACGCGGATCGCGTTGGCAACACGCACTTTTTCGCGATGGAATACGTCGAGGGCAAGGATCTCGGCCACATTCTCAAGGAGTCGGGCCGGCTGCCGGTGCAGCAGGCGTGCGCCTACATGCGGCAGGCCGGGCTTGGTCTGCAACACGCTCACGAACGCGGCATGGTACACCGGGATATCAAGCCGTCGAACTTATTGGTAAGTGGCAGCGTGGTCAGTGGTCAACGGACACGAACAAGGCTGCACGACTCACCACTCACCACTCACCAAGTCAAGATTCTCGACATGGGTCTCGCCCGCCTCCAACTGCCGGTCGACGACGGCACGGCGGCCACGTCGCTCACGCAGATGGGCTCCGTGATCGGGACGGTGGACTACCTGGCGCCGGAGCAAGCGCTGAACCCGCACGAGGTTGATATCCGCGCCGATCTGTACAGTCTCGGCTGCACTTTTTATCACGCGCTGACCGGCGACGTGCCGTTTACCGGCAGCACGGCGATGGAAAAGATCTTTCAGCACCGCGACCAGGAGCCCCGGCCGTTGCAACTCGTCAACCCCGAGGTGCCCGCTCCCGTGGCGGACGTCGTCGCACGCTTGATGGCGAAGCGCCGGGACGATCGGTATCAGACGCCGGCCGACTTCGTCCGTGCTCTCGAAGATGCCTTACAAGTTCGTAACGGCGAGGCTGCGCCGAAGATGCCCTCCGGCGAAGCGCCGACGGCCGCCGAACCGGCCCCGTTCGACAGCGCCGCCACCCATGAAGTGTTCGCTTCCTTGCTCGCGGCCGACAATTCGCTACCGGCGGCACCGCACGCGCGGGGCCGGCAGTCGCAGTTGCGGCGCCGGCTGCTCTTATGGGGAGTCGGCGGCGGCGCCGCGCTGGTGGCCAGCCTGCTCATCTTCCTCTTTCTACTCTCCCGGACGACGCGACCGGGAGCGACCCGGCGGCCGCCCGACGAAGAGGCGCCGGGGCTGAACGCGGCACTCGCCGCATTTCGCCCGCTGCTCGCGAAAGCGGAGAATCCAAAAACCAACGCGGACGAATTGCGCCAGGCGCTGCTCGATTTCCGCGTGCAATTTCCCGGTACGCCGCAGGCGCGCCGCGCGGGGGAGTTGTTCGGCACGCTGCCGTCGCCGCTGGACAAGATGGAGCTGGAAAAGAACGTGGTCCTGGATCGTTTTCCCAACAAGCCAAAAGAGCTGGTCGCCGTGCTGGGCCGGCCGAAACCGCGGCAGGATGGTCCAGTCTACGCCGTGGCCGTCAATCCCGACGGCCGGCTCATCGCGACCGGCGGGCAAGACACACACGTCCACCTGTGGAGCGGCGCTACAGGCAAGGAACAGGATGCACTCGCCGGCCATGCCGGGCCGGTCACGTCGCTCGCGTTTTCCCCCGATGGAAAACTGCTTGCCTCCGCAAGCCACGACGGAACGGTTCGGCTCTGGGATGTGGCGACGAACGCGGAGAAATCCGTTCTCCGCGGGCACGAGCGCATGGTGCTGGCCGTCGCGTTCGCCCCGGACGGCAAGACGCTTGCGTCGGCGAGTCAAGACCAAACCGTACGCGTGTGGGACAGCGTCCGCGGGCAGGAGCGGCTCACGCTGAAAGGGCACACCGGCTCCGTCTGCTGCGTCGCGTTTAGTCCCGACGGCAAACGGCTGGCATCGGGCGGCGAGGATCAGACCCTCCGGCTTTGGAACCTGGGGACGCCCGGGACGGCGTTTGTCTATGAGGGCCACAAGAGCTGGGTTTATGCGGCGGCGTTCAGTCCCGACGGTCAACTGCTGGTGTCGGGCGGCGGCGGCGACGGCACGCTGCGGCTCGGCGACTGGAACGGCGCGACCCTGGTCGAGCGCTCGGTTTTCCTGGGTCACAGCAGCGTCGTGACCGCCGCCGGTTTCACGCCGGACGGTAAGTCACTCTTTTCGACCAGCCGCGACGGCCGGCTGACCGCGTGGGACCTGCCGAACGGGAATCGACCGCGCGACTGGCGGGTACCGAATGGACTGTACGGCTTGGCGCTCGCCCTCGATGGTCGCCACGTCGCGACGGCGAGTGCCAACGGACTAACATGCCTTTTCCGCTACGCCGACGCGCCGCGCCGCTAGAGGCTTACTTCAAGAACGCATCGTATTGGGCCTTCATGGCGCCGTAGCATTCGCATGCCGCGTCTTCCAGACCGGGGCGGTTGGTCACTTGCACACCGCCGCGGCGATAGGCAATCAAACCGGCCGCTTGCAGCACGCCCGCCGCGTCGGTGACCGTTTGCCGGCGGACGCCGAGCGCTTGCGCAAGGGACTCGTGCGTGAGCGGGAAACGGCCGTCCTCGGCACGGTCGTGCGTCATCAGCAGCCAGCGGGCCATGCGCTCCTGAAGAGGATGAAAAACGTTGCACGCGGCCAGTTGTTCCGCCTGCCGCAGCGACGCCGCCGCATAACGGCGAGTAATGACATCGAGCTGCGGACTACGGATAAGGGCATCTTGAAACGTGCGCGACGGCAAACGCAGACTCTCGCTCGGCGCCAGGCAGACCGCCTGGTGCAATTCGAAGCCAACGCCGAGGGCAACCGACAGGCCGATCATGCCTTCATGCCCAACTGACGCGACCTCCACCTGCTTGCCGTCTTCCATAAAGATCATCAGCGAAAACATGCCGCGCAGGGGAAAATACACGTGCATCAGCGGGTGATTGATTTGATGCAGCAGTTGCTTCGGCGCCAGCGTCACCGGCTCGAAGAGAGGCACCAAACGGTCGTACTCCGCCTCGGGCAGACGAACGAGCAGGCGATTCCGCAATCCGCTTATCCCAGTAGTCGCCATATACACCTCGAAAACGGTCGAAGGCCTCTGTCCCATTGCGCGGCGCTCGTGCTCCGTTCATCTCCGCTGCTGCTCCACCGCCGCGTAGTTGATCCCTGATTTGGCCGGTGCTCGCCCGGCGCGAACACGCCGCATCAGGTTCAGATTCCAGGGGAAATCTGTTCCGTAAATGGATTTGCAAATCGAATGCCACGGACAACGCGACGTTCGGTTCACCGCGCACGGCTCCATCGCAGCGCGGATTCCGAAATTCCAAGGCGTGTCATTGTCCGGCACCGGACAGACGGCACGCGACGGACGTGTTAACGAAGCGACATGGAATCTCCGCCATGAAGAATTCCGTCGCTTGAACAAGCGCGAAATGGGTTTGCAATTGTATGGACCCCCCCCCCGCGCCCGTTGAAGCGGAATCGCTGAACTCTTCAAACGCCGAATGGCGTAATGTCCGTAGAGAACGAGCGCCATGAAAACCCAACCGCCTTTTCTTCCGAACGGCCAAGGTTGAGCGCTTGTTCATCCGGCGCGTGAAGCGACGCTGCACCAGTTGTGCGAGTTCGGAACCGGTATTGCTGGGTTTGGATTTGGAAGGCGGCGATGGATTCAACCCGGAAACCTGTGACTCAACTCGAACAGGAGGTAGACGCCCCGTGCCGTCGGGTAAGCGAAGGCGAGGTAACGGTCGCGGCTATTCGTAGCGGGCAGGTCGATTCCGTCGGCAGGCAAGATGCCGACCGCATCCTTGTCATCGACGACAATCGCGACTCCGCCGACAGCATGAAAATGCTCCTGGAACTGTTTGGCCACAACGTGGAAGTCGCGTACGCCGGCCCGGCGGCGCTGGTCCTGGCACGGAGCTTCCACGCCGACGTGGTCCTCTGCGACATCGGCCTGCCGGGCGGCATGGACGGCTATGCCGTGGCCCAAGCACTACGGCAGACCGCGGGCATGGAGAAAGCGTATCTCATCGCGCTTTCCGGGTACGGTCAGGAGGAGGACCGGCGTCGCAGTCGCGAAGCCGGCTTCGACTTGCACTTGACTAAACCGATTGACTTTTCTGGATTGCAGAAGGCGCTGGCAACACGTGCGCCGCGGACGTAATCGGTGAATTAGGATTAGAGTTGGCGCTGCGCGGCCGATTGCCTCCCGTCTCCCCGCCTGCTACACTGGTTAGCCGCAGTCCCGCAAATACCTGGCGTTCTCTCCACCACCTATGAGGATCATGCAGGTGCGCGGCCCCGTCGCTGGGGTTGCGCCGGCAGCCCGACGCCATGCCCCTAATGTTTCCCTGTAAGTGCGGCAAGAAGCTCCAAGCAAAAGAGGAGCTGGCGGACAAGCGCGTCAAGTGTCCGGCGTGCGGCCGCGTGGTCGTCGTGCCGCGGCCGGCGTCCTTGGAGGGGCCGACCGCGACCGACTGGGAAATCGACGCGACGCCCCAGGCTGCCGAGCGGGCAGAACGAGCCGGCGTCATCGTCAAAGGGCGGGCCGGCGTCATTCGGCTGCACTCCGCCAGCGCGTTGGAGCACGATCTGCCGGTCAAGGGCGAGGTCGTTTGCCGACATTGCCAGGCGGTTTTTCCATTCGCCGGCGGCGTCTTCGGCCGGCCGGGTCTGGGCGGCACGCTCGCCAATCTCGCCTGTCCGAAGTGCCGCGCCCGTGTTTGGATCGGCTGGTCCAGCCATCTCGTGGAGGACGGCGCCGAAGTTTTTGTCTACGCCCCGTCGCAAACGCGCGACTTCGCGATGCGCGACGATGAACGCAAGACCGGCGAACTCCGGTCGCCGCAACTGACCATTGCCACGCCTCCCGTGCCGGCGACGAATCCCGCCGCGACGCGCGCACAGGCGGACGACGTGCTCGCACGCTTCACCGATGCGATACGCAAAGGCCAAATGTACCAGGAAGTCAGCGACCTGGCCCGGGAGCTGGTCTTGCTGCGCCTGTCGTTCGCGGAGATCGAGCGCGTGCGCGTCGCCCTCCGCGAACTGCTCGAAAAGGAGACGCGGACGCATTTGGCTGTAATCCTTGCCGAAGCCCTCGCCTGCTTGCGCGACGACGAGGCCGGGCCGATCATCCATGCCGTGTTGCGGCGCGCGCTCGACAACGACGACGTCAAGGACCGCGGCAACGTTCCGCTGCACGATCTCTGCCTGCTTGCGTTGATCTTCGACAACGAGGCTGGTTTCCTCGACGCCGCCCAACGCGGGCTGCCGCGGACCTCCGAGCCGACGCGGGCCTACCAACTCGGCAAACAAGTGACGCTGAAAACAGCGATCGAAAATGTAAAGGACGGCGAACGCATCGACGCCCTGGAAACGAGCCTCGGCGGCGAGAATTGGCAGTTCATCTACGCGATCCGGGACGTCCCGACCGCCGCCGCGCTGGTCCGGAAGCCCGATTCCGGCTCGGGCCTTTTCAAGCGCTTGTTCGGCTCGCTCAGGAAACCGGGTGCGTCATCGACGCCGCTGCCGGAGAACAAAAGCAACGGCGGCGCGGGAGCGGACCTCAGCAAAGTGTTCGCCGAAGCCCTCATCAACCGCTTCGCCGACAACCGCATTGACGCCCACTGGCTGCCCATCAAGGACGATCGCGGCGCCCGCTATGACTTTCAACGGCTGGTCGCCGAGGCCAAGAAAGGCTGGTCGGGCCACGGTGTCCTCGTCGTCCGGGGCCATCTCATCGACACGATGGATACCAAGCCGTTCGTCGGCATCGTGTGTCGTACCGCCGAGAGCACGGCGACGTGGAAATGGCTCAAGGAGTGCTCGTGCGAACTATGGAACGCCGCCGCCAAGAAAATCGGCAGCGTGTCGGACCAGACGCCGGATAACTTTCGCTTTCCGGACGCGATGCACGCGATACGGGAGTATCAGTGGGTGGGGTGACGAAGTCCGCAGATTCCAGCGATTTCGCACATTGAACGCTCCGCTGCGAAATCGGCGGAATCTGCGAATTGTCTTATTCTTACCAACACTAATTCCGGCGGCTGGACATCATGGCGATTTGCAGGATGTACCAGAATAACGTCGCGATGCTGGAGAAAAGAGCCAGTGCCGCGGCGACGTGCTGATCCGTGCGGTAGTGGTGCAGCACATTGGAAGTCTGAAACAGGATGAAGCCACTGATAAGCGCGACCATCGCGAAGCAGAAGAACAGGCCAAGCATGTCAATGTTCACGAATGTCGCCACGATGATGAAGCCGAGCGCTAGGAAGCTGCCTACGGCGAGGAATGGACGGAGGTAAGAGAAATCCTGTCGCGTCAGGAGCACCGCCGCCGTGAGACCGCCGAAGACCGTCAGCGTTAAGATTCCGGCAGTCTGAATCGTGCCGGGGAAGAACGTGTTCGCGATCCAGAGGAGCGGCACGAAGATGATCGCCTCGAACGCCACGTAAAGCCCAAGGCCAAGATACTGCATGCCCGCCGGCATATCCGACTGGGCCCAGCGATTGGCCACGAAACTCACAAGCATGAACGCGCCGATGACGAGCAGCCACGTGAGCCGCGCGCCCAAAAGCAACCGGGTAACCTCTTCGCCGAGGCCGGGGATGCTCAGCAGGACCGCCTCGATGCCGATGAACGCCAACACCGCCCCGGCGAGGTGGGCGTACGTGTTCCGGATAAACATGGCCCGCGCGGACGGCTGTGCCCGAGCCGCAACGTCGTGGCCGTACTCAAGACCGTAACTCATGGCGGGCTCCTCGAATTCATAGTTAAGAGCGGCGCCGAATCACCTTCGGCTTTCTAATTCTAGGCATGCGGCCCGTGGGCCACAAGCCGGACAGAACCGCGTTCCTCCGCGTCGTGAGCTAGACTTGCGCTAACCCAGTATTCCATAGCGCGATAGGTACTTTCGAGGGTGGAGCGATGGCGCTATTCAAGACCGCCAAGAAGAAGCTGCAACATCTTGGCCGGTATGAGGTTCTGGAACGCTTCGCCGAAGGCGGCATGGCCGAGATTTACAAGGGCCGCCGGAGCGAAGGCGGGCCGATCGTCTGCATCAAGGTGCTACGCGCCGAGATGGCGGCGGACGCCGATCTGCTCCAGCGTTTTGAGCGCGAATTCACGACGGCGCATCGGCTGCGGCATCCTCATATCGTGCAGGCGTTGGATTTCGGTTTCGAGGACGGCGTTTACTACCTCGTCATGGAATTCGTGGAGGGCGTCGATCTGTGGCATTTGACCCAACAGAAGGGTTCTCTGGTTGAAGCGGACGCCGTGCGCCTGATCACGCAGGTTGGCAACGCCTTGCAGTTCGCACATGAGCACGGGCTGATTCATCGCGACGTTAAACCGGACAACATTCTGGTCACTGCGACCCACCAGGCGAAGCTTACCGACCTGGGCCTGGTAAAAGACCTGGAGAGCGGCGCCGACCTGACCCGTCCCAGTGATTGGATGGGCACGCCGAATTTCATGGCCGTAGAGCAGTTCCATAGCGCGAAGAATGTAGACGCGCGCGCCGACGTCTACTCCCTCGGAGCGACGCTCTATTTCGCCCTCACGGGCAAGGTGCCGTTCGAGGGCAAGAATCTGGGGACGATTCTCAAGAAGAAGATGGCCAACGATCTCGTCCCCGCGCGGCGGCTTGTGCCCACGATCAGCGAAGCGGTGGAACGAGCCATCCACCGCGCGACCAGCGCCGATCCCGCCGTCCGACCACGTTCCTGCGAGGAATTCGTGGCCTCGCTGCGGGCCACCGTGAACGGCACGGGCAAACGTTCGTCCGGCGTGCGTGTGCGTTCGGCCGCCGCCGCGACGGGACGTACCACGGCGACGCAAAACGGTTCGGACCGAACGCGACGAACCGAACGACGTGGAGCGACGCGCTACACATCGTGCCTGTGCGGGCTCTGTCAACCCGAGGACGGCGACGATCAATTTCGCTGGTCGGCGCGCGTTCAGGACGTTTCCACAACCGGCATCGCCCTGTTCACCAACCGCCGCTTCGAGCCAGGCACGCTGCTCCGCATTGAACTGGGGGCAACGTCCGACAGCCCGTCGCGCACGCTGCACGGACGCGTCGTGCGCTTCCAGTCGTCAGGTCCGAAGAAATGGCTTGTGGGATGCGCGCTCGCGCAGCCGCTTGACGAAAAAGAGTTGCGGAGTTTGCAGGAATGACAGGACGGTCCGTCGGCGGCTGTAACTATTTCTTTGCTGCCCGCTTCAGGGCGTCCAACTCGCGGCGAAGGCGTTCGATTTCTGCCTCAGCCTGTTGGCGGCGCTGAGTCTCCTCACGGAGCCTTGCGTCGGTCGCACTCTGAGCCGCTTCCGCTCGGCGCCGAGCCGCACCTTCTTCGCGCGGTACGAGGAGCCACGCGCCCGCGGCAGGATCATAGAGCCGCAGTTGCCACCCATCCCGCTCAAGATGAAGTCCGAGTACCTCACTCGGCAGCCGGCCGTTGACCGGTGCAATCGCTTCATACTCCCAATTGCTCAAGCGAAAGCCGACTAGCGGCGGTACAAGGGATTCGCCATAAGGATCAAACAAGAAATACTCTGAAACCTTGAGCAAATCTCGATACAGCTCAAACTTACGTTCGAGGTCTTCCTTTTCGGTAGAGGGCGAACTGAGTTCGATTACAGCGTCCGGACCTTTTCCCTCCTTCCACACAAGAAAGTGCCGACGTTCGGGCAGCTTAGGGATCCCTTTGACTACAAAAACGTCGGGCGAAACGTGACGCCGTGGGTTATCCTCGATGTAGTACATCAGCATATTGCCCGACACATAAACCATCGGATCGGGAGCGAACCAGGCGTCGAGCGTCTCGACGAGGTCAGTTAAGTTCCGCCGATGCAAAGGCGTCTCAGCCATTGGCTTACCATCCGAATCCGGATAAGCAATTACAGCTGTAGCAGGTTTTACGATCGTCGATGCCATCGTTCCGCCTCCCGCGGGCCGTTCCGAAATCATTCGCAGTATACAGCGCGTCTGGGTTTGTGTGCCAGCCGGACGCTCCGTCACGCCTTAGTCATCTTGTCAAACTCCGCCTCTGTCAGCACCGGCACGCCCAGTGCGAGCGCCTTATCGAGCTTGCTCCCTGCCTTTTCACCCGCGACCACATAGTCGGTGTTTTTCGACACGCTGCCGGTCACCTTGCCGCCGAGGCGTTTGATGAGTGCTTCGATCTCGTCGCGGCTGTACTTTTCGAGAGTGCCGGTGACGACGAACGTCTTGCCGGTCAAATCGGTGGCGCCGGCGGGTTTGGCCCGGCGCGGCTGCGTCAGCTTGACGCCGGCGGCGCGAAGATCTTCGATCGTCTTGCGGCCGGCGGGGCTGTGGAAATAGCGCGCCACGCTTTCCGCCAATACTCGGCCGATGCCCTTGGTCGCGCTCAGTTGCTCGGCGCTGGCGTTCACAATCGGCTCGATGTCGCCGAACGTATCCGCGAGCACTTCCGCGTTGGATTCGCCGACGTGGCGGATGCCGAGCGCGGTCAGAACGCGCGCCAGGCCGCGATCTTTGCTGGCGGCGATTTGCTCGACCAGATTCTGCGCAGACTTCTTACCCATGCGTTCGAGTTCGAGGAGCTGGTCCACGGTGAGGCGGTAAACGTCCGGCAACGACTGCACCAGGCCGGCGTCGACGAGCTGATCGATAATCGCCTCTCCGAGCCCTTCCACGTCCATGGCGTTGCGGTGGGCGAAGAAGCGGAGGCGTTCTTTGAGCTGGGCCGGGCATTCGGGGTTCGTGCAACGGTAATAGACGCCGCCTTCGTCTCGCTCCACGGTGCCGGCACAGACCGGGCACTTCGATGGGAAACGAAAGTGCTTCTCCTGCCCGGTGCGGGCGGCGGGCTCGGAGCGGACGATGTACGGAATGATCTCGCCGGCCTTTTCGACGACGACCATGTCGCCGATGCGGATGTCCTTTTCCTTGATGTAGTCGGCGTTGTGCAGGCTCGCGCGCTTCACCGTCGTACCGGCAAGCTTGACCGGCTCTAAGTTCGCCACCGGCGTGAGCGTGCCGGTCTTCCCGACTTGCACTTCGATGCTGTGCAGCTTTGTCAGCGCCTGTTCGGCCGCGAACTTGTAGGCGACCACCCAGCGCGGGGCTTTGCTCGTGGTTCCGAGCCGCCGGCGTTGGTCGAGGTCGTTGACCTTTACGACCATGCCGTCCGTTTCATACGGCAGGTCATTGCGACGGTCGGCCCAACTGTTGCAATACTCGATCACGCCGTCGATCGTGTCGAAGGACTTGATGTTCGGATTGATCGGGAAACCGTACTGCTTCAAGAGGTCGAGCGACTCCAAGTGCGTTTTGACCGTGACGCCCTCGCATGCGCCCAAAGCATAGCCGAAGAGCCGCAACCGGCGCTGCGACGCTGCACGCGGATCGAGCAGTTTCAGCGTCCCGGCGGCGAGATTACGCGGGTTGGCGTACGGCTCCAGACCCTTATCCGTGCGGTCGCGATTAACGCGCGCCAACTCGGCGCGGGCCATGTAGACTTCGCCGCGCGCTTCGAGCAGCGCCGGCGGCTGCTTGATCTTCAGCACCAGCGGCAGGTCGTGAATCGTTTTCAAATTGTGCGTCACGTCGTCGCCGCGGGCGCCGTCGCCGCGCGTGGCGCCTGTCGTGAACCTGCCGTTTTCGTAGGTCAACGAAATGGCAACGCCGTCGATCTTCAGTTCCACGACGTAAACGACTTCCTCACCCCCCAACACCTTGCGCATACGACGGTCGAACTCGCGCAGCTCGTTCGCGTTGTACGTATTATCGATCGACAACATTGGCTCGCGATGCTCGACGGTCTTGAAGCCTTCGATAGCCTGCCCGCCGACGCGCTGCGTCGGCGAGTCGGGCGTAATTAGCTCCGGATGCTCGGCTTCGAGCTGTTTCAGTTCGTCGAGCAGCCGGTCGAACTCGCGGTCGGAAATCTCCGGCTTCGCGTCTACGTAATAGAGGTAGTTGTGATGATCGACGAGCTTCCGCAGCTCGGCGGCACGCTGTGCGAGAGAGGGCATGTGGCCAGAGGGGTTAGGGGTTAGGGATCAGGAATCGGGGACTGGGTATCAGTGGCGGGTATCCGACGCCGGATCACTTCCCCGTGACCTCTGATCCCTGACCCCACTTTCCGCCGGCATTGTCGCCGCCGCCCGCTGCATTTTCAAGCTTCGCAGGCGGTCGAGGACCATGCTGAGGAACCCGAAGAGAGCCACCGCCGTGAGTTCGATCAGCAACCACAACCAACCATCTTCTCGCAGAGCGTCGCGAAACGGCGACGGCGGCGGCGGTTGCCCGGCGGCGGTCGCCTTCTCTTCCAACACCGGCAACACGGCATACGCAATCGCGGTGACGGCGAACAGCACGCCCGCCACAAGGAGCAGGAAGTAGAACGGGTTACGCGGTTCGCGTTCAGGCATCGGTGTGTTATTCAAACAGCTTTCTCGCAAAGGGTGATGGAGCCTTTGCGTTCTTGGCCAACTTTGCGCCTATGCGAGAAACCCGTTTGTCTATTTCCCCGCGACCCACGGCGCGTCGATCGGCTCGTAGAGCACCAACTCTTCGGGCCGGAACCAGAGCGCGATTTCCGCGGCGGCATTCTCCGGGCTGTCGCTGCCGTGGACGAGGTTGTTCTGCACGCTGATGCCGAAGTCGCCGCGGATGGTGCCCGGCGCCGCTTTCACGCCGTCCGTCGCGCCGATCAACGTGCGGGCGACGACCACCGCCTCGCGCCCTTCCCAAACCATCGCCACGGTCGGCCCCGCGGTGAGGAACGACAGCAGCGATTCGTAAAACGGCTTGCCCTTGTGGACCGCGTAGTGTTTTTCAGCCAACTCGCGCGCCGGATGCACCAGCTTCAAGGCGGCGAGCCGCAGGCCCTTATGCTCGAAGCGACGGGTGATCTCGCCGACGAGCCGGCGGTGGACGCAGTCGGGCTTGAGAAGGATCAAGGTTTGCTGCATACAGCCTTCCTCTAGGGGACACGTTTATTCGCCATCCCCGCTCATTTTAGAAACGAAGGCGGTACAAGGGCGACCAAAACGGCGGCCCCGTGGTCGTGCGGACGGAGTCAGCTGCAAAGCGCTTTCAAGCGCTTCGGCGGTGAGCAATCCAGGTCCGATTGGGCGCCGAAGCAACTCATAATAACCCATAACCACCGTTAACCACCGCTAATTCGATTTTTTTGGTTTCGCGCAATTTTCATAAGACACTTCATAGCTTAAACTTACGTCAGAAAAGCCTCCTGCTCCCAACGCCACTAACACTTGTGCCGGTCTTTTTGCAATAACCTTTTTAATTTCTTCAGTTTAGGGAGATTTCCAGTAACATCTCAATAACCCAAGCGTGGGCGATGTGGCCCCGTGGTGCGGCGCGTACCGTCACCGGGCGCGGCGAAGCAGAGGTCGTTCTTTGAGATGCGCCGTGCCGTCCCAGTTGCTCAGGCCGGCACGGCCTCGGCT
>JBGQKZ010000077.1:0-31621 GCA_041499805.1 Gemmataceae bacterium | reverse complement strand
TCAGACATTGAGTCGCCATCCTTGGCTCTCCGGTGCGATGCGGGGGTAATGCACCGCTATCGTGCTGGAGAGCCGTTCTCTTGCCTAGCTCAGTTCGACGCCGCAGTCGGCTCTGAGGATTTCACAGAAAGTGCAGTTATCGCAATGTCAGCGCGAAACCCGTTAAGATCTTGCGCGTTTCCGGGTCCTGCTCCTGCCTCGTTTCCGAAGCCGATCGTAATTTGCTTGAGCCGAACTCACAAGGGTACGTTAAGTTCCAGGCCGATGTTACTAAAAAGAATCCAGGCAGCCACCGGTTCAAGGTCACCGTCGAGTACGAAGGAGGCAGTGTCAAGATTGTCACTGCCTGGGTGCGCGTGGCGTATGAACCCGACGTCCGCATAATCCCTGGGGCGCTGTTTCTGGACGTTGTGGAGGGGAAAAACGCTTCGACATCGTTCGCCCTCGTCGATTACCGCCGTGTCCCCCTCAGAATTGTGGGTACGAACGTTACGTCAGGGGGATGCCACATACGCGTCACCGAAGAGCCGGCCGAGTATTCGCCGGGTTGGCGATATTCTTTTGAGATAAGTTACAGCGACCCGCCAAGTGAGGAACGCGCTGAACTCGGTGAGACGGTCGTCCTACAGACCTCCGATTCGGACCATGAACTGGTGCGGATACCGCTCACCATTCATCGCCGCCAGCGAATTCATGTGGTTCCTTCGATAGTGAAATTGAAACCGGGACGGATCACGCGCATAGCCGTTCGAGATGTGTCGGGCGAGAGAATTGCTATTGACGCATGCGAGTCTGGTGGGCTCGTCAGTGCATCGTTTCGGGAAGAGCCCGAACCTGTAAAGTTCATCACCCTATCGCTTCCAAATACGCCGATCCAAAGTTCGAGATACCCGACCACCGTTCGAATTAAGTTGAGGCAGCCATGCTCGAAAGTGTTACCGGTCAGCGTCGCACTCGACCAATCCGGGCCATAGTATCGTGGGCGATACTCCTGATTTCTTTGTTGACTCACGGCGGAGCGCGCGCCGAGGAGGCTTTTCGGGCACGCCTCAAAATCCGGCCATCATCGCATCGGACGTGTGGCGCGGAGACGTTGTTCTTTTGCCTTAGTCTGAGTTCGTTCGTGCAAAACGCCACTCTTGTGGAGCTTGAAAAAGGACTCCCCGTCGGCTTTGAGGGTGTGTCAATGAGCGAATTAATCGGTGCCGGCGAACGCCTCTCGGTTCCGATCCGCTCAGTTCGGACCACGCTTCGCGATCTCGACGGGCTGGGCGTGCCGGCCGTTCTGCACGTGAACGGAAATCACTTCATCGCCTTCGTGCGATTCGAGCAGGATCGAGTTCTGCTATTCGATAACCGATTTGGGCTGTTCGATTGCACACCGGAATGGTTTGATAAACACTACACCTGGAGAGGAGACTGCCTACTCATCGGTGAGCCTCGCGGTCGGATGCAGGTCATGATGCACACCGGAACATTAGCGTTCCTGTCTGTTGGAACACTGCTTTTCTCCTGGGGTCTTGTTTTTCTCCTGGACGCAGGACCACTCAACTTGGTTTGTAACACCACAGTCGATTCGGGTGGAGCGGCTAAGAAATGAGCACGCACAGGCGGGAGGCGTTGAGCCTCGTTGAGACGCTCGTCGTCTTTGCGCTCACGGCAGTCTTGCTCGCCATACTCTTGCCCGCGATTCAGCGCGTACGTGACGTTGCCCATCGCACCAGATGCGGTAATAACCTGCGGCAGATCGGCGTCGCCCTTCATGGCTATCACGCGAGCAGCCGCACCTTTCCTCCCGGGCTCACGTCGCTCGCGAGCGGTGACCGTTATCCCTTTCTGTCGTGGAGCGCCCGAATACTACCTTACATCGAGCAGGACGCGCTGTGGATTTCCGCGGCGAGAGCGTTTGATCAAGACGCATTCTTCCGCAACGATCCGCCCCACACCGGTTTGCATGTCGTTCTTCCTTCGTACGCTTGCGATTCGGACCCAAGGCCGAAGTTGGCCATGTTCGGCCCCCACAGCGTCGCGCTAACTTCGTATCTGGGAGTGGAAGGGACTAATCAGTACCGCGAGGACGGCGTCTTGTACCTTGATTCGCATGTGCGCCTGGGTGACATCGCTGACGGTTCGAGTTTCACGCTGATGGTCGGCGAGCGGCCCGCAAGCGCGAATGAACGGTTTGGTTGGTGGTACGGGGGATGGGGCCAATCGAAAGACGGCTCGGCCGACGTCGTGTTGGGTGTGCGCGAGCTCAATGCACGCGCGCACCTGGAGTACGGTGCCTGCTCAAAGGGGCCATACCATTTTGGCCCGGGGAGCCTTCGCGGGGTTTGCGACATGTTCCACTATTGGAGCCCGCATATTGGGGGAGGTGCTAACTTCCTTTTTGCCGACGCCTCTGTTCATTTCCTCCCTTATTCTGCTGATGACTTGATGCCCGCACTTGCAACACGTAGCGGCGGCGAACCCGTCTCCTGGACCGATTAGACGTGTCTCCAGCACAACATTGCGTGAATGATGCGTGACGCGAGTGGTTTCAATCCCCTCGCGCCGGCCGTTCCTCATCCGCCGGCTCGACCACCTCCGCTGCACGCAGCGACCCAAGCCGCAGCACTTCCGGCCATTTACTGAGGACGCCGAGCACCACGAGGATCGTGCCGATGCCGCCGCCGACGACCGACGCGACCGGGCCGAACCATTGGGCGGTCATGCCCGATTCAAAAGCGCCGATCTCGTTCGACGAGCTGATGAAAATCATGTTCACCGACGACACGCGGCCGCGCATCGCGTCCGGCGTCAGCACTTGGACCAGCGTGCCGCGGACGACGACGCTGATGTTGTCGAGCGCACCGGTGACGGCGAGCACGGCGAGCGAAAGAAGGAAGTTCTGCGAGAGGCCGAAGACGATGGTCGCCAATCCGTAGCCGCCTACGGCGAGGAGCAGGGTTTGTCCCGCGCGGCGGAGCGGCGGCCGGTGCGCCATCGTCAGGGCCATGACGAGCGCGCCCGCCGACGGCGCCGCGCGCAAACAGCCCAACCCCGCCGGGCCGACTTCCAGGATGTCCTTCGCGAAAACGGGCAACAACGCCGTCGCCCCGCCGAGCAGCACGGCGAACAGGTCGAGCGTGATCGTCGCCAGGATCAGCTTGGTTTGCCAGACGAAGCGGACGCCGGCCAGGAGCGACCGCACGGAAAGTTCCTCCTTGAGTCGCGGCTGTCCGCGCGGCCGCAGCGACGCCACCAGCCCGACACACATCAACCAGCCGGCGGCCGACAAGACGTAAGTCCACGCCGCACGGTCCGTGAGCCAAATCACCAGGCCGCCCAACGCAGGGCCAGTCATTGACGCGACTTGCCAGCCGCTGCTGTTCCAGGCGATGGCGTTTCCCAGTGTCTGGGCCGGTACGAGCTGCGATACGAGGGCCCACCGCGCCGGCGCGCCGAAGGCGCGGGCCGCGCCCAAAAGAAGGAGCAGCCCATAAATCACGGCAATTCGGTGCTGCAGGAGCACTTCTTCGGAGAAAGAGAGGAGCGCCAGGCCAATGCACGCCGCGACCGCCAGCAATTGCGTCCCGAGCAGGATCGCCTTGCGGTTGTGCCGGTCGGCGAAGTGACCCGCCGGCAAGGAAAGGAGGACGACCGGCAAAAACAGCACCAGGCCGACGTAGCCGAGCGCGTCCTTGCGCTCGGTGCGCTGGTAAATCTCCCAGCCGATGGCGACGCTCAGCATCTCGGACGCGGCGCTCGCCAGCACGCTGCCGAGAAGCAGCCGGCGATAGTGCGGATGGCGCAAAGCCGCGTAGGGATCGTGCGCTTCGGACATGAAACCTCGAAGGGCTCAGCGGGCTTGTGGAAGGACGGCGGCGTCAACGACTCGGAGAACTGGATAATCGCTTCCCTCTTTCAACGCCTTATCCAGAAAGTTCCACGTCACCAGCCCGTCGATCGACTGCGGCTCGAGCAAAAAAACCGCCAGGTCGCCGAGCGGCTGAGCCGTGCGGACGATCACCGTCCCCGCCTCGACCCGGCGTTTCTCCTTCCGCGGCGTAACGTCCACGGACACCGGCTGGTGCTTCTGAAACGTCGGCAGGCGCGTGATCTTGTCCACGCGGTAGACCTCAACTTCCAGCTCGCGTTCGGTGGGCAAGGTCTCGGTCTTGATGCCGTGCAGCTCCAGGTGCTTGACCGCCTCCGCAAGCGCCGCGGGAAGGAGATAGGCAGCCGGCCGCCGCACCGCGAGCGTGGTTTCGGCGCCGCCCATGTAGATGAGCTCATATTCCTTCGGCGTCTTCGTCGCGACCCGGCGGCCGTCCTTCATCTCCTCGACGAATCCAAGCAATGGATAGGGCCGGCCCAACGGCGCCGCCTTGTATTGCAAGGCGACGCGGTCATCCGGCTTCGTCTCCTTGCCGGCCTGAATCGTCCGTTCGCGCGCATCGTTCAACAGCTTGCGAATCTTCTCCTGATTCGCCGCCGTGTGTTCCAGGATACTGAGCACGAAGCCGCGGCTCGCGGTCACGCGCTCCTTGAACGACGCATAGGAATACGACTCCGAGAGAATGCCGATGCGGTTGCGCAATCCGAAGTAATTCGTGCTGAACCGCGGCGTCGGCAACACGCTCTCCCACTGCGTCCGGCCCGCGGCGAAATTGCCGTAAAAGTAGCTGTGAAACCCGGTCATCCGGTGCAGTCGTTCGCCGACTTGCGGCAGCATTTCATCGCGGACATACGAGACCACGTTCGGATCGCCCGCCGGACAGTGACCGCCTTCGTACGTAAGCGTGTACCGATGATAAGACCCATTGGTCGTATGGCAGTCCACGAAGACGGCTGGGTCCCATTCGTTGAACGCACGCACCAAAGCGCGCACTTCCGGGCTTTCGAGCTTGATGAAATCGCGATTCAGATCAAAACCTTGCGCGTTCGCTCGAATGCCGACGCCGTCCGCCGGCCCCGCCTGTTCACGCCGATTCGTTTTCGTGATCCGTTCGTTGCCGTCGGCGTTGAAGATCGGTGCAAAGACAAGGATCAGGTCCTTCAACAGCGGCCGCTCCTTCGCCGTAGCAAGATCGCGCGCCAGCATGAGCAGCGCTTCCTTGCCGTCCACCTCGCCGGCGTGAATGTTGCCGATGGTCAGCACAACCAGTTTCTTGCTCGCCCGCGCCTCGGCCGCCGTCGCGATGGGCGGGTCGGCGAGTATCACGAGCGGCAGCTTGCGGCCCTCGCTGCTCGTGCCCAATTCGCCGAGACGCACCACCGGCGACAACTTGGCGAGCTGCTCGCAAAATGCGACGACGTCTTGATGCCGCGACGTGGCCTGGTAGTCGGTCTTCTCCGCGACGGTCTGCAAGGTTTCCGGATCGGCGGCAACGACTGTGCCGACACAGGGACCGGCGACGACCATGAATATCGCTGTGATGAAACTTCCCCTGGCCATTACCGCAGGCCTCCCGAAAGAGTTCACCGGCCGTTGCTTTTTCCATCGTCTCCGAGACTATCGTAGCGAGCCAGCCGTAGAAAGCCTCTTTGCCAAGACAGACGCACTCCCTACGCAGCGCCGGAGCCTGTCCTCACATCCCTCGACACGTCGACGGGATAGACAAGTTTTGCGGGTTGTCCGCCTCATGATTCACCCGGGCCGAAGACGCATGTACGTAGAGGCGAGTTTTCTGCGTGAATTGGATAGATCACGCCGAAAAGGAAAGAGGAAGTCCCCTCCCGCGCTGCCGCACCTGGAGACACCGCCGCATGGACGCACGGCTGCGATGCCTCGCCCTCGCGGTGTTGCTGCTGGCCGCGAAGTACGGCCGCGCCGAACCATCGCCTGCGGAACGTATCCTCCCGCTCATCGTCCGCGACGGCCGCTGCGAATTTACTCTTCCGGCTGAGCGACCGGACGCCAAATACTTGCTCATCGTCGGCGCCCTGTCAGAATCCGCCGGGCCGTTCCGAGTTCAACTTTCAACCGCGTCCGCCGCCGTCCGTTCTGACATGCCGATCGCCAACACCGCGGCCAACGCCGATTGGTTGAGAAAGGTGAGCGCGCA
Source organism: Gemmataceae bacterium (assembly GCA_041499805.1). GTDB lineage: Bacteria > Planctomycetota > Planctomycetia > Gemmatales > Gemmataceae > JBGQKZ01. The sequence continues at coordinate 25,571 of JBGQKZ010000077.1, read as the reverse complement.
GCGTGACCGCATGGATCGCGCCCAGCGAACGAACGGGCTCGAAGCGGCGGCAGCGCCAGCCGCCGATCCGCCAAAGCAGCGGACCTTTTACCTCTTCACGCAGGAACGCGACTTCACGAATCGTGCGGGCTACACCGCCGTCACGGGCGAGCTGGCTGCCGTCGGCCGTCACGGCCAGGTCTACATTGACCGCGACTGCGCAGAGCGGTCGGCGTTGCAGCCAACGGTGAAGGACGCGCTCCGCACGTTCGACGACGAAGTCTTTCCGCAAGCCGACAAGAACCTGGGCCGCGTTCTCGACGTGGATCGCGACGGCCGTTTCACGCTGCTCTTCACCGGCTGGCTCGGCAAACTGTGCAACGGCAAGGTTTCACTCGGCGGCTTTGTCCGCGGCAGCGACTTCGAGCGCGATCTTCCCGCGCCGTACAGCAATCACTGCGACATGCTGTATTTGAATACCGACCTCAATCCGGGGCCGCACCTGCGCACGCTGCTCGCCCATGAGTACACGCACGCGGTTTGCTACTGCGAACACGTCTTTGGCGACTACCTGCCGAACGGCGTTCACGAAGACGAGCAGAGTTGGCTGAACGAGGCCTTGGCGCATCTAAACGAGGACCGCCACGGCTACAGTTGGAGCAACATCGACTATCGTGTCAGCGCGTTCCTCGCGGCGCCCCAGCGCTATCGGCTTGTTGTCGCCGATTATTACGACGCCGGGTTGTGGCGCGATGCCGGCACGCGCGGCGCAACCTATTTGTTCCTGCGTTGGTGCGCGGATCGCTTCGGGCCGCAGTTGCCCACGCGGCTGATCCGCTCGAATCTCGTGGGGACAGCGAACCTGGAAGCGGCGACCGGCGTGCCGTTCGCGGAGGTGTTCCGCCAATGGTGCGTGGCGCTAGCGCTCGGGACGGACGCGCCAGCGCCGCTGCGTCGGATTAACCTACATGGACAGTTAGGCGACAAGTTGCTCAGTGGACCGCGCATGGAAGCGCTGTCGCTGCGCGCGGGCAAACACGCAGTGACTCTTGCAGGGACGAGCGCCGCCTACTTCATGCTTCAAGCGAGCGGGGCCAGAGCCTCGTGCGTGAGCATCATGGCGGAACCGCAAGCCGAATTGCAAGTGACGCTCATCCGGTTACAACAACCATGAGCGAGCATGCATTTGTGCCGCCGCTTGAGTACAAACAGCGGCACAATTGCTGATTTGTTCGTCGGAATTTGCTAGCGCGCTTCCGCCGTCTGCGTCGCCATCACCATGTCACGCGCTGCGGGGCGTTCCGTCGCGTGGCGCGTTAGAAACGCCTGCGCCAACAACAGAAACGCGCCGGTGACAAGACAGCAGTCGGCGACGTTGAATACCGGCCAGTCGAACGTGTTGTAGTAGAAGTGGAAAAAGTCGCGCACGCCGCCGAAGACGAGGCGGTCGTAGAGGTTGCCCATCGTCCCGGCCAGAATCAAGCCGAGCGCCGCACAGAGCGACCAGTCGTGAGCCGTCGCACGCCGGCTGCTCCAATAAATGATCGCCAGTGCCGCCGCGATGCTGACCGCCGCGAATGTCAGGTTCGCGAGCGCCTTGTGTTCGCCGAAGATGCCGAAGAGCGCGCCGTGATTCACTTGCGGATGCACCGCGCCGCCTGCGCCCTCCGGATCGCGGTAGAAGTGCGCCACCAGGTCGAAGCACTGCGGCGCCACCGCGTACTGCGAGCCCTGGCCCTCGTTATAAAGCCAGGCGAACACGCCGTATTTGGTGGCCTGGTCGAGGCCGGCGCCCAAAAAGGCCAGCACCCAGAACAAGCGGCGGAACGAGCGTTCATTCATGTTCAGGAACTCTGTTGGAGCTTCCGTGCGCAGTCCACGCAATAGCGCGTGAACGGAATCACTTGCAGCCGTGCTTTCGGAATCGCTTTCTGGCACTGCTCACACTTGCCGAACAGCCCCTTGTCGATGCGGTCGAGGGCGGCGCCAATTTCGGTCAGGCGTTGCTGCTCGTTCTCCATCAGGCCGAGCGTGAACTCCTGCTCAAAGGCGTCGGTACCGAGGTCGGCCATGTGGATGGGGGTGTTCGACAGGTTGCCGCCACCACCGTTCTTGCTCAGGGCCTCGTCGGCGAGGTGGGAGGCGTCTGTGTTGTGCTGCTGACACAGCGCGTGCAGCCGCTCCCGGTAGGCGTTCAGATCCGTCGGGGTCATCGGGATTCTCGATGAGGGCCTCGGTGCGTCTGTTCCGATTCTGCCGAAAGTTCACGATAACCCACTCGCCGGAGAGCGTCAAGGACGCGGTCCGGACGTATAGCGGCGGCGCTACGGCGGCACAAGGGCTGTTGGAGGGGAAATGCCGAATGCCGAATGCCGAATCAATGGCGAAGAACCAATGACGAAGTGCTTGGGCATTTGTCATTTGGACTTTGGGCATTGATTCGGCATTCGGCATTCGACATTCGGTATTCCCCATTCTGCGGCATTTTGAGGATTTCGGTACCAACCCGGCGGACTCTGTCGATTCTGCGGCTTAGGCACAATGGACAAATGACCAAGGACGCAGGGCGAACGCCAGTCCGCCTTGACGTGCGGCCGATCCGCGGGAATAGTTGCGCGGCATACGTCGATTTCCTGTCGTTGATGAGACGAATTCGTCTCCCGCAGGGTGCCCTTCACTGCAACCCCTGCATGGACGCGGAAGCTGCTCCTGGACGCGCATCCCCGAGAGACCTGGAGTCCGACGAGGAAAAGGTCCATCCCCCTTTTCGGACTGCAAAGTGAGGGCCGAGCCGTGCGCGTCATCGCCTATGTTGGTATTTTGGCGATCGGCCTCGGGCCCGTCGCGGGCTGCGGTTTGTTCAGCAAGAACAAGCAGAACACAACCGCCGCGCCCGCAGGCGGCCGCGGCGGCTCCGTGGCGGCCGCTGGACCCGTTCCCGGCAGCGCCGTATTCAACGCCACGCCGACGCCGGCGCCGACCGGCGGCATTCTCGCGGGCCAGGTCATCGATAGTTACAACCGCCGCCTGACCGGCTCGATGATTCAGGTTGCCCTCATCAAGGACGGCGACGACACCGCGGGCGCCGCCGTGCGCGAAGTCGCGACGGACGCGAACGGCTACTTCACCATTCCGAATCTCGATCTCGGACGCAGTTATCAGCTCACCGCGCGCATCCAAGACGGCAACCGCATGATGGCCGGCACGACGATCGTGCGCACACCCAACCCGCGTGTGTTGATCCGCGTCAGTGAGGACTTTGTCGGCCCGACGACCCCCGCGCTGCCGGCGCCGCCGAGCACGACGCCGAGCTCGCCCGGGACGAACAACATCGGCAGCAATGCCGGCGTCGGTCTCGGGACGCCGGGAAGCATCGGGCCGGGCTCCGCTCCGCCCGCCGTCGCCGCGCCCCGACCCCAGGATGTACCGCACTTGATCGTTACGCCGCCTTGGTTCAAGCCGGACGCGAAGGCTTCGTCACCAGGCACGCCGGCAGCGCCGAGTGCAGCCACGGCCGTTCCCTCCTGTCAACTCACCGGACAGCACCTCGAGAACTTTGCGTTGAACGACCTAAATGGCGGCACGTGGGAATTCCGCCAGCACAAAGGCAAGCTCGTGCTGCTCGACTTCTGGGGCACCTGGTGCCCGCCCTGTTGCGAGGCGATTCCGCACTTGAAGATCCTGCACCAACTCTACGCGCCGTACAACCTTGAGGTCGTCGGCATCGCCTACGAATCCGGCGCGCCGCAAGCGCAGGCGCGCAAAGTCACTGCCCTCCGCGACCGCTTGAAGATTCCGTATCGCCTCCTCCTGGGCAGCGGCAAAGACAACCCGTGCCCGGTGCGCGACCAGTTTCAAATTGACGCCTATCCCACCTTGATCCTGTTGGACGAGACCGGCCAAATCATCTGGCGCAGCAACGGCGGTCTCGACCAGTACCAACTCCGTACGCTGGAAAACGAGATCAGCCGGCGACTCGTCCGCTAACAGCGCGTCTGCACTCATTTTTGAGCAAGTTGGCAAGCAGTGAGCATCCGCGCGCGGAAAGCTTCCGCAGCTGACACACCTTGCTCCCATACGGAACCAGCTTTCCCTTTCGTGACATTCGTTACACCGAACAGTTGGGTGTTGCAGACCCGGATCCGTACCGCCAATTTGAGCGACCAGCGCTGCTTTGCCGTAACCCGTTATTCAAAAAGACGTTGCTGACGAAAAGCCCAGGCTTTAGGCGGCGCCCGATTCGTTACACCCCTCAATTTGGTTCGAAAACAGTGTCTGGGGTGTAATGTAAGTAATCCATTTTTCCCGCACGGTCGCCCGCGCGAGTCACGAGGGATGCTTGCCGCGGCGCCTCGGACGGCGCCGCAGGAAAGCCTTCCTTGCTCGATGCCCACGAGACAACCGGGCTCGCTTGGACGCAACGAACCCCTCCCATAACATAAGGGGATACCGCCTCTGCCCGCGAGCAAGGGACCGTTCGATGCCTCTCCGCACGCCGCTTTACGATTGGCACGTCGCGCACGGCGCCCGCATGGTCGAGTTCGGCGGCTGGGACATGCCGGTGCAGTACACCGGCATCGTGGAAGAGCATCAAACCGTCCGTTCCGCGGCAGGTTTGTTCGACATCAGCCACATGGGCCGGCTGTCGTTCGGCGGTCCCGGCGCGCTCGATCTCATTCAGCACATTTGCACGAACAATGCCGCCACGATGAAGGATTTTCAGGTCCGCTACAGCCTTGTGTGCAATGAGCAAGGCGGCATCCGCGACGACATCCTCATCTACCGCTGGCCCTACGGTTGGGCGATGGTGGTCAACGCCTCCAACCGCGAGAAAATCGTCGCCTGGCTGAACGAGCACAAAGGGAATCGCGACGTGCAGCTTGTCGATCAGACGGCCTCGACGTGCATGGTCGCCGTACAGGGCCCGAAGACACTTGAGATGTGCAAGGGTATGTTCGACGCCGACGTTTCGGCACTCCCGTACTACTTCGCCACGCCGACGCGCTACCATGAAAAGGGTTGTGTTGTGAGCCGCACCGGCTACACCGGGGAAGACGGTCTGGAAGCGATGGTTGGCGCTGGACAGGCGGTGGAATTGTGGGAAGATTTGCTCGCCCGCGGCGCCAAGCCGTGCGGCCTCGGCGCTCGCGATACGCTGCGCTTGGAAGCCGGCATGCCGCTCTACGGCCACGAGCTGAACGAAGACACTGACCCGTTCCAGGCCGGCCTGGCGTGGGCGGTCAAGATGGACAAGGGCGCGTTCATCGGCCGAGCTGCGCTCGAACGCCGCCGACAAGACCCGAACGCGAAGAAGCGCGTCGGCTTGGAACTGGACGGCAAGCGACCCGCCCGTGAAGGCGCGCCGGTATTGCAAGCGGGCCGCGAAGTCGGCCGCGTCACCAGCGGCACGCTCACGCCGACGCTGAATAAAGCAGTCGCGATGGCATACGTGGAGCCGCACTTGACCGCAACCGGAACCGCGGTTGAAGTGGACATCCGCGGCAAGACTGCGGCCGCCCGTGTCGTGCCGCTGCCGTTTTACCGCCGAGCGAAATGAGTGAGCGATAAGTCGTGGTCGGTCCACCGGACCACTCACCACTCACCACTCACGACTCACCAGGAGCCACGATGGACCCGAAGAACCTGCGCTACGCCAAGACGCACGAATGGGCCAGCCTCGACGGCGACACCTGCACGATCGGCATCACGAAGTTCGCCGTCGAGCAGCTTACCGACGTCGTTTACATCGAGCTGCCCGACCCCGGCGACAACGTCTTCAACGGCGACAGCTTCGGCGAGATCGAGTCGGTCAAGGCCGTCAGCGATCTTTATTCCCCGGTCAACGGCGAGGTCACGGCCAACAACGAGAAGTTGCTCAACGATCCAACGCTGGTCGCCAACGACCCCTACGGCAAGGGTTGGATGATCAAGGTCAAGGTCGAGCCTGGCACGACGCTCGATCATTTGATGACATTGGAACAGTACGAAAAGCAGATTGCATCGCAGGGGCATTGAGAAGCCATCTGCGACAGGAAGCGCTAACGGGACAAGCAGAAACATGACTATCGCGACCACCAGATTGCCACCGACCGTTGCGCCGTCCGCGCCCATGATTCCCACGGATAACCGCATCGTCTTCCACGACGTGACTTGGGACGAGTACGAAAAGTTCCTGCAGGCGGTCGGCGAACGTCCGGCGCGCGTAACCTACGACCGCGGGATGCTCGAAATCATGACGCTCAGCTCAGTACACGAGTGGTGGAAGGGACGACTCGGCTTTGTCGTGCGACTGTTGGGCGGCGCACTGGGTGTTGACGTGCAAGGTTACGGCTCGATGACGCAGCGCCGCCGGGACATTGAGCGCGGATTGGAGTCGGACGAGTGTTTCTACATCGGCAACCTTTCGGGAATGCGCGGCCCCCGAGTGATCGACATTACCCAGGACCCGCCCCCGGACCTTGGGATTGAAGTAGAGGTCCATCAGAGCGCCGTCGATCGGATGGCGATCTACGCGGCTTTAGGCGTAGCGGAAGTCTGGCGGTTCGGCGACGATACGCTGCGCGTTTTTCATCTCCAGGCAGACGGCAATTATGAAGAGCGTCCGCATAGTGCGGCGTTCCCCTCGTTGCCCCTGGCGGAGTTTGTCCGATTCCTGTTGACGACGCAGGATTTGAGCGATGCCGCTCTCATCCATGCGTTTCACGAATGGCTGCGGCAACACGGTCTTATCCCGTGACGGTACGCTTGATCGATCGGTGTTTTTGCGGGAGGTTCGTTTGTCCTACGTCCTCAACACGCCTGACGATCGCCGGGCCATGCTGGAAAAGATCGGCGTCGCGTCGGTGCAGGAATTGTTCCAGTCGATCCCCGCCGCGTTGCAGCTCAAGCGGCCGCTCGACGTGCCGCCGGCACTGACCGAAATCGAGCTGACCCGGCACATGCAGGAGTTGGCCGCACGCAATCAATCGGGCGACAAGGCGGTCTGCTTCCTCGGCGGCGGCAGCTACGACCACTTCATCCCGGCGGTCGTGGACGCGATCGCCGGCCGCAGCGAGTATTACACCGCCTACACGCCCTATCAGGCCGAGGCCAGCCAGGGAAGTTTGCAGGCGTTCTTCGAGTTTCAAACGCTCGTTTGCCAGCTCACCGGCCTCGACGTCGCCAACGCCAGTCTGTACGAGGGCGGCAGCGCCGTGGCCGAGGCAGTGCTGATGTCGCTCGCCGTCACCGGCAGACACGGCAGAGTGCTCGTCGCCGAAAGCGTCCATCCGGAGTACCGCCGGACGTTGGCGACGTACCTCACCAACCTGGAAACCAAGCCGGTAATGCTGCCGACGCCGCAAGGTTTTCTCGATCCCGACGACGTCCGGCGCGCGATGGACGACCAGACGGCGTGCGTGATCGTGCAACACCCAAACTTCTTCGGCTGTCTGGAAGAAGTGGAGGCCATCGCCAAAGCGGCGCACGACCGCGGCGCTCTCTTCATCGTGAGCTTCAACCCGATCAGCCTCGGATTGCTGAAACGGCCGGGACAGTACGGCGCCGACATCGCCGTTGCGGAAGGTCAGTGCCTTGGAACGCCGATGGGTTACGGCGGGCCGTACCTCGGCATGCTCGCCTGCCGCGACACGTTCCTGCGCAAGATGCCGGGCCGGCTTGTCGGTCAAACGGTGGACCGCAACGGCAAGCGCTGCTGGGTGCTGACCATGCAGACGCGCGAGCAGCACATCCGCCGCGAGAAGGCGACGAGCAACATCTGCACCAACCAGGGCCTCCTTGCGCTGCGCGCCACTGTCTACCTCGCCGCGCTCGGCCCGCAAGGCTTGAAGGAGACGGCGGACCACTGCTTGCGAAAGGCTCACTATGCCGCCGATCAACTGACAAAGGCGCCCGGTGTGCGCATGCGGTTCGACCAGCCTTTCTTCAACGAGTTCACGCTGTCGGTGAAGGGCGACGTGCCGGAATTGCTTTCCGAAGTAGGCGAGGCGGGCTATCTCGCGGGGCTGCACCTCGGACGGTGGTATCCGTCGCTTCATGATTCCGTCACCGTGGCGGTAACGGAGAAACGCACCAAGGGGGAGATCGACGGGCTCGCGAAGGCTCTCAAAGACTACGTTTAGGCGAATGACCGGCGGTTCGCCGAACCGCCGCTGAACGAGTTGGTTCCTATGGACAAACCGCAATCGACCGAGTTGTTATTTGAGCTAAGCCATCCCGGCCGCCGTACGCACCGCCTGCCGGACTGCGACGTGCCGACTGGCCCGCTGCCGGTGCCCGCGTCGGCGCTGGCCGACGCGCCGCCGCCGTTGCCGGAGGTGGGCGAAATCGACCTGGTCCGCCACTACGTCAATCTCTCGACGCGGAATATGTCGATCGACACAAATTTCTACCCACTGGGGTCGTGTACGATGAAGTACAACCCCAAACGGCACGAGCGGTTGGTTGCGCTCCCCGGGTTTGCTGAGCTGCATCCGTTGCAAACGGACGAAACCTCGCAGGGGATGCTCGAATTGCTGTGGGAGCTGCAAGAAATCCTGTCGGAAATCGCGGGCCTCCCTGCCGTCTCCCTTCAGCCCGCCGCGGGCGCCCACGGTGAGCTGACCGCACTTCTCGTGGCCCATGCATACTTCCGCGACAAGGGTGAGGAGGGCCGCACGCGGGTTCTGATTCCTGACAGCGCCCACGGCACGAATCCCGCCAGCGCCGCCATCGCCGGTTTTGACGCCGTTAGCGTAAAAAGCGATGCCCGTGGCCTTGTCGATCTTGAGGATTTGAGTGCAAAGCTCGACGACCGCGCCGCCGTGTTCATGATCACGAATCCGAACACGCTCGGCCTCTTCGACGTGCAAATCGCCGAGATCACGAAGCTCCTACATCAAAAGGGCGCGCTTGTTTACCTCGACGGCGCCAACATGAACGCCATCCTCGGCATTACGAGGCCCGGCGACTTCGGCGTGGACATGATGCACTACAACGTCCACAAGACTTTCACGGGTCCGCACGGCGCGGGCGGCCCAGGCGCGGGACCGATCGCTGTCCGCGACTTCCTCGCTCCGTACCTGCCGGCCCCCGTGGTCGCGCAGCGGGACGATGCGTTCCACCTCGATTACAACCGCCCCAAGTCCATCGGCCGCGTGCGTAGCTTCTTCGGCAACGTCGGCATCTTGATTCGCGGCTATTGTTACATCCGCACGCTCGGTCCGGCGGGTCTGCGCGAAGTCAGCGAAAACGCGGTGCTCAACGCCAACTATCTGCTGAGCTTGGTGAAGAGCGGCTACGAAGTGCCGTACGGCGACCGTTGCATGCACGAGTTTGTCGCCAGCGCCCGCACCCTGCGGCGGGAGAAGAAGATCAGCGCCATGGACGTCGCGAAACGGCTGCTGGACTTCGGCTACCACGCGCCGACCGTGTACTTCCCCCTTGTCGTCCCCGAAGCGATGATGATCGAGCCGACCGAGACGGAGAGCCGCGAGACGCTCGACGCCTTCGCCGACGCGCTGCTTCACATCCGTGAGGAAGACGCCGACTTCCTGCACAACGCGCCGCACAACCTGGCGATCAGCCGGCCGGATGAAGTGAAGGCGGCAAAGGAGCCGGTGCTGCGGTGGAAGCCGTAATCGTTCGCCTATTGCCTTACGCCGTAGCTGAAGGGCCGCACAACATGGCCGCGGACGAGGCGCTTCTCGAAGCCGCCGTCGCGGGCCAGGCGTCGTTGCGTTTCTACGGCTGGGATCCACCAACCGTCAGCGTCGGTTACTTCCAATCCTCAAGCGTTCGCCGCGCTGATCCGCTTTTGGTGGAACTGCCGTTCGTCCGCCGTCCGTCCGGTGGAGGAACGCTCGTCCATGACCATGAGGTGACTTACTGCCTTGCCTTGCCGCCCGCGCCTCCGTGGCAGACCGGGGAATCGTGGCTATGCCGCATGCACCACATCATCGCCGCAGCGCTTGGTGAGTTCGGCGTCACGGCGCGTCCTCAGCCGACAGGTAGCGACCAGCGGCTCGGACCGGTTCTTTGCTTTCAACACTTCACGCCCGGCGACCTTGTCGTCGCCGCCGCCAAGGTCGTGGGCAGCGCGCAGCGCAAGCAGCGCGGCGCGCTCATGCAACACGGCGGCATTCTCCTGGCGCGATCTGCACACGCGCCGGCCCTTGCCGGCATCCAAGAATTGAGCGGCCAGACACTCGATGCCGTACAAGTCAGGGAGGCAGTGAGCCGGCAATTCATGCTTCACACGGGCTGGCAATTGGTTCCGGCCGGCTGGACGGAGAATGAGGCGACGCGCAAGAACAACTTGGCACGGGCGAAATACTCCTCAGAAGCTTGGAGTCATAAGCGCTGAGGAGGAAAAGTCATGCCTGAGATCATCGTCACGACCGGCAATCATTGCGAGGGATACTACATCACGCAATACCTCGGTATCGTGCGCGGCATCGTGGTGCGCGCCACCGGCATCGGCCGCGGCATCGTTGGCGGGCTCAAGAGCATCATCGGCGGCAACGTCGCATCCTTCGAAGCCGTTTGCGAAGAGGCGCGGGCACACGCCTACGATCGTATGGTGCAGCACGCCGAGGAGCACGGCGCCGATGCGCTCATCGGCATGCGTTACGACGCCACGGAATTCATGGGCGGCGTCACCGAAGTGCTGGCGTACGGCACCGCCGTGAAAATCGCGCCGGCGCCCGCGCCGTAAGCGCGGAAAACGGCGCGCGGCCGGCGCCCGCCGGGCGCGCGCCGTGCATCGCCTCTTTTGCCTCATTTCGCATGCCCGCCTGTCAATCCGCCTTGACCCGCGCTGTTTCCCCGTTATAGTGCCGGCCCAATGCACACCGTGCGCGACCCAGTTATGGGGAAGCTACGCGGCCGTGGGAACTCAGACGGCCGCTCGTGCGGGGAGGAAGACAGATGACGAAGCGACGTGGCATGGTGCGGCTGGCGCTGGTGTGCGCTGGGCTGATCATTCTGGTGTCTGCGGAGCCCAACTCGGGCCGCCAACCGACGACGGGCGCGGAGCCGCCGCTCGCGTCCCCGGCAGCGGCGCCGACGCCGAGTGTGCCGCGCATCGTCGTAACCGAGCCCTCCTCGCCGCCGAGCCTGCCGGTGTCGCCGCCCACGAACGCGTCCGCCGCGGCGCCCTGGCCGCAACCGCCTGTCGCGCAGCGTAGCGCTGCTCCGGAAATGCTGCCCGCGACGATGCCGCCCTCGAACGTATCGGCACAGGCACACCGATCGCCGACGTTGCCGGCCGGCACGCCGCCCAAAGCCTCGCCGACAGCGCCGCCGCCCGGCATGCCAACCGTGGCCGACGAATCGGTCGCCTACGCCGGCGCCGCGGAGGCGGTCAACAGCAAGCAGGAACCGGCCGTGACGATGGAGTGGACCGGGCCGACCGTGGTGCGCGTTGGCCAGCCCGGCGACTATACCCTCACCGTCAGCAACATGAGCGACGCGTCGCTCTCGCAGGTGGCGGTGCGTGTCCGCGTGCCCGCGGGGATGAACGCCATCGCCGCCGAGCCGACCGTCGTTCCCCAAGGCGACTTGCTTTTGTGGGACCTCGGCACGCTCGCGCCCAAAAAGGACCGGCAGATTCAAGTGCGCTTCGTCGGTCAACGCCGCGGCGACTTCAGCCCGCAAACGTCGGTCACGTTCACCGGCAACACAACGCTGAAGTTCCGCGTCCGCGAGCCGCGACTCGTCGTCAAGCTGGCGTGGCCGCAGAAAGTCAACGCCGGCGACACCGTGCCGTTCACGTTCACCGCCACGAACAACGGCGATGGCCCGGCCGAACAAGTTCGCATTAACGCGGTTCTGTCCGAAGGGCTCGATCATCCGCAGGGCCGGCAACACAGCTTCGAAATCGGCACGCTCGCGCCCGGCGAATCGCGCAGCGTGCAGGTGATCTGCACCAGCCGCATGGGTGGTCAGCAATCGTGCGAATGCACCGCACAAGCCGACGGAAACCTCAAGGCGCAGGACCGCGCCCTGGTCGCCGTTATCTTGCCCCGGTTGGACATCAACGTCGCGGGCCCGGTTCTCCGCTACGTCGATCGCAAAGCCACCTATTCGTTCAAGGTGTCAAACCCCAGCGATTTGCCGGCGAGCAACGTCACGATTCAAGACATTGTTCCGGCCGGATTCAAAGTTGTCTCCGCCAGCGATGGCGGCCGTGTCGATCCCGCGACGCGCAACGTCTCCTGGGTCGTCGGCGACCTGGCGCCGGGCCAGGCGAAAGAGGTCAAACTGGAAGTGCAGGCCACCACGCCCGGCGATTTCAAGCACAAGGCGATCGTCGCCGCCGCACGCGGACTCAAGGCGGAGCGGGAAATCAGCACCCGCGTCGAGGGCGTCTCCTCGTTGTTGCTTGAAGTGATGGACGAGTTCGATCCGATCGAGGTCGGCGCGGAAAATACCTATGAGATTCGCGTCGCCAACACCGGCTCCATGACCGAGAGCAACGTGAAACTCGTCTGCACCTTGCCGCCGCAGCTCACCTACGTTTCGCACCAGGGTCCGGTACGCTGCAAACAAGAAGGCAAAACGCTCATTTTCGAGCCGCTCCCGAAACTGGCGCCGCGCACCGACGCCCAATTCAAGATCAAGGTAAAAGCCACCGCGGCCGGCGACGTGCGCTTTAAGGCGCAAATCACCAGCCCAAGCCTGGCCGAGCCCATCCAAATGATGGAAGCGACGCGCATTTATGCGGATTCGCCGGACGGAAAATAGGAATCAGGAATCAGTCATCCGCAAGAGCCCACGGACGCACATCCGTGGGCTCTTCTCTATTGGCCTCATTCCCGATTGCTGATTCCTGACTGCAAGAACGCCGAACCCCGCGGCACTCGTCGCGCCGCGGGGTCGGTGGGCACTGGCAGGGATCGACAGACGGAGGTCGGCAAGTCCAGAGGCGGCCCGCTCAGGGAGCGACCGCGCCACGTTCGGGGAACCACCTAGAGACACATCCCGCCGGCTGAGAAGCGGGCTGCAAACCGTTCAACACGTCCTCCGAAACCAACCGTTCTCCACTCTGCGAACGCTTGCCGGACTTCCGGAGCGGGCGGGCTGCGGAAGTCGCGAACGGAGTTAGAACGGCGTCTTCTCGATGACCAACGTGCCGGTCAAGGGTTGCGGGGCGTTGAACGCCTGCTTGCCTTCGGGCATCTTCTTCGGACCGGCGTCTTTCGGGGCGGGAATGGTCTCGCCTTTGATCGGCGCGGGGGCCGCGCTGCCGCACGTGTTGCACGTGTCGCAGCAATCGTTGTGATGGAACTTGCCCTTCAACTTGGACAAGAAACCTTCGTGACCGCAGCCGCAGTCGTTCGCCGGCGCGCAGCCGCAATCGTTGTGATGGAACTTGCCTTTGAACTTCGACAGCAGACCTTCATGACCGCACGTGTCGCAGGTGTTGCAAGCCGGGGCGGGAGCCGGGGCGCAACCGCAATCGTTATGATGGAATTTGCTTTTCAGCTTCGCCAAGAAGCCTTCCTTCTCACAACCGCAGCCGCCACAGTCGTTACAACCGGCGGCAGCGGGCGCGACGATCGCCGCGGGGGCCGCGGGCTTTGCCGCCGGAGGCGGAGCCTGAGCCGGGTCAGCGCCCACAGAACAGGCTGTCATTACCAACAGAAACGCTGCATTCACAGGTGATCCTCCCTTTGGGGACAGATGAGGCACGGCCACGCGGCTTCCGGGGGCGGGGTCCCGGACTCAAGCGTTGACCGCTTGCGGAGTCGCTAGGGGTCTCTCGGTTCCAGCTTCCAGACCAGCACGGGGTTTGGCCGGGAATCACTGGGTTCCGAGGTAATTCATCGGCTACCGGGCTCACCCGACTTGAGCAGCTTTCCTAGAAAACCAATAGCCCCTCCTTTCACGCCTTTCCCGATTTTCTTGCCGACGTCGCCGGCTTCCCGTCCGTGGAACGACTTGTCGCCGAGGAAAACTGACCCCAGCTCGTGCGGTTTAGCGCCCTGTTCCTTGCATCGCTATAATGGCAGCCAAGAGATCTCGTCCCCGAGGATTTCGCGCTTGCGCACCACTGCCAAGGCTTGGCGTCTTCTGCCGCACGATGCTCCGGTGATCGACGAGCTGGCGTCCTCGCTGCGCACGGAACGGATCGTCGCTCAACTGCTCTACAACCGTGGCGTGGCCAGTGCCGATGCCGCACGGCGCTTTTTGGATGCATCCCTTTCGGGCCTGCACTCGCCGGAATTGCTTCCCGGCGTTGCCGACGCCGCCGACCGCATCTACCGGGCCGTGAAAGAAGCACGGAAGATATGCATCTACGGCGACTACGACGTGGACGGCATCACGGGCACCACGCTCCTCGTTCAGTGCCTCCGCCTGCTGGGCGCGACCAACGTTGAGTTCTACGTGCCGCACCGCTTGGAGGAAGGTTACGGTCTGAACGCGGACGCCTTGCGGCAAATCGCTTTGAACGGTGCGCAAGTCGTCGTCACCGTCGATTGCGGCATTTGCAGCCATGTCGAAGCGGATGTCGCCCGCCAGCTCGGCCTGGAATTGATCATCACCGATCACCACGAGCCCAAGGCCTCGCTCCCGGCGGCTGCGGCGGTGGTGCATCCGCGGCTGCCCGGCGGCGCGTACCCGTTCGGCCACCTGTGCGGCGCGGCGGTCGCGTTCAAACTGGCCTGGGCGTTATGCCAGAAGGCGAGCGGCGGCGGACCGCGCGTCGCGGAACATTTCAAGCACTTCCTGGTGGACGGCGTGGCGCTGGTCGCGCTGGGCACCGTTGCCGATTGCGTTCCGCTCCATGATGAAAACCGCATCTTTGTGCGCCACGGCCTCGCGCGCTTGCCGCACGTGCCGTCGCTCGGCCTAAAAGCGCTGCTCACGGCCGCCGGGTTGCACGAAAAGGCAACCCTGCGCGCCACGGACATAAGCTTCGGACTCGCCCCGCGCCTCAATGCCTCGAGCCGGCTGGGCTGCGCCCGTCTTCTTTTGGAGCTGCTGACAACCACCAACCACGAACGGGCCAATACGCTCGCCAGGTTCCTCGACGGACAAAACGAACAGCGGCAACAGATTGAGCGGCGCATCCTCACAGAGGCGCGCGCCCAGATTGAAACGCTGGATTTGGAGAAACACCCGGCCCTGGTGCTGATCGGCCCGGAGTGGCACGTCGGCGTCATTGGTATTGTCGCCAGCCGCCTCGTGGAACAGTACGCCCGGCCGGTGCTCATGATCGCGCTGCGGCATGAACGCGGCGATACGGCCGTGGTCGGCCAAGGGTCCGGTCGTTCCTTCGCCGATTTCCCGTTGCACGAAGCGCTCGCCGCGTGCGACGAACACCTCCTCGGCCACGGCGGGCACAAGGCCGCGGCCGGCTTCCGCATCCAACCCGAAAAGATCGACGCCTTCCGCGAGCAGTTCTGCGCTCAGGCCCTCACCCGTCTCGGGACGAAGCCGCCGGCGCCGCGCTTGACGATCGATGCCGAGGCGCCGCTCAGCGCGCTCACGTTCGGGCTCGTGAAGCAGCTTGACCGCCTGGAGCCGTATGGCATGGAGAACCGCCGCCCTCTCTTCCTCACAGGCGGATTACAAGTGACGGGAACGCCGCGGCGCGTGGGCGGCGGCGAACGTCATCTGCGATTTCAGATCGCGCAAAACCGCAAGCCGCTTTGGGCGATCGCGTTCGGTCACGGCGAAAACCTCGACGAGCTGATGTCCGATCAGGGCCGCTGCTGCCTGGCGTACACGCCGCGCATCAACGAATGGCAAGGCCGCCGCAGTCTCGAATTGGAAGTTGCCGATTTCCAGGCGGGGCCGGAAGCGCGGCTGGTGTGAACGGTCGAATAGCTCCGTTTTCGTGCCGCTGCTTGCACTCGAGCAGCGGGCGCGACACCTTGCTTCTGCGCCAAGATGGGGTACGCTGGAACCCATCTCCAAAAGCAATACGCAGCAGGGAGAGGAGAACGGAACATGGCCCGCACACTCGATGATTTAATCTCGTTTCTCGATGGCCTGGACGGGCGTGCCGCCCTCGACCGCCTGACCAACGAGCTGCGCGACCTTGAGATCGACGGCGACGACGTCGCCGCGCACGTTCGATTCTCGGAACGTGGCTACACGCGCAACCTTGTTCGCGCCGGCAAGTGGTATCACGTCCTCGTCCTCTGCTGGAAGAACGGCCAACGCAGCCCGATCCACGATCACTCCGGTTCGAGCTGCGGCGTGCGCGTCCTTCGCGGCGCTCTCACGGAAACGCTGTTTGAAGTCACGCCTAACGGCCACGTGAAGGCGACGTTTTCGCGCGACCTGCACGCCGGCGACGTGTGCGGCAGCGAAGACGACGACTTGCACCAGATTTCGAATTTGCAAGACGGTACGGCCGACCTCGTAACGCTGCACGTCTACTCGCCGCCGCTGCTCGTCATGGGCACCTACTCGATCACCGATCAGTCGCGCGGTCAGGAGCTGATGCTGATGGAGTTTAGCGATGCGGCGGGAATATGATTTGGTGAGTGGTGAATGGGTGAGTGGTGAGTCGCGAGTGGGTGAGTGGTGAGTGGGAATACATCCAACCGCGTGGAGCCTTCGGAGCGCATTATGCTCGAACAGCGAAAAGTCGTCACTGCCATGCCCGAAAACAGCGAGACGCCGCTGGAAAACGTGCGCAGTTGGGTGACGCCCACGCGCCTCTTTTTCGTGCGCAATCACTTCGAGGCGCCCGACATTAACCTGGACGACTGGCGGTTGCGCATCGGCGGCTGCGTCGAACGTCCGTACGAAGTCACCTGGGACGAACTGTGCGCCATGCCGGAGCGCACGGTCTTCGCCACAGTCGAGTGCGCCGGCAACGGCCGTTCGTTCTTGCAGCAGCGTGCCCCCGGCGTTCAGTGGGGCGCCGGCGCGATCGGCCATGCGGAGTGGACGGGAGTGCCGTTGCGTCACGTCCTCGAGAAAGCCGGTCTCGCGAACAATGTCGAGGAGATACTCTTCGAAGGCTGCGATTGCGGCAGCGAGGCCGATCACCCCGAGCCGATGCACTTCGCGCGCAGCCTGCCGCTGAAGAAGGCGCTCGATCTCGATACGCTGCTGGCCCTGCGCATGAACGGCGAGCTGCTCGATCCGTGCCACGGCTTCCCCGTGCGGTTGTTTGTGCCGGGCTGGTACGGCGTCGCGTCGGTAAAATGGCTGCGGCGGATCGCGGCGCTCGATAGGCCCTTCGGCGGCTATTACCAGTCGGTGAAGTACACCGTGCAACGCCGCAACGGCAAAGCGCTGGCGACCGAAATCGTCGGCCCCATGGCGGTGAAGTCGGAAATCATCAAGCCGCAAGCCGGGGCGGTGTTAGGCGTCGGCACGAATCGACTATTCGGCGTCGCCTGGGCCGGTGAAGAGGCCGTGGCCGCGGCGGAAATCACAACCGATGGCGGCAACACGTGGGGACCGGCGCAGCTCATCGGCCCACGGGCGCCGTACTCATGGACCTTGTGGGAATATCTGTGGGAGGTCGCCGCGCCGGGGCCGTACACGATTCTGTCGCGCGCCATTTCAGCGAGCGGCCGGGTGCAGCCGACGGAGCACGATCCGCTTCACGGCGGCTACCTGATCCACCACAGTCGGCCGCTGGAAGTCACCGTGCAAGCCGCACAGGCCCGCCCGGCCATCGCCGCCGACATCGACACACTGCTCTATGACATGAACGCCTACGCCGAAGAAAACAGCCGGGCGCCCCTCGACGTGGAACTCGAATTCGTCGGCGGTTCAGGAATTTAGAGATTTGTTGAGGTAGTGGCGTTCTGTGCCCGCCGCGCATAAGATTTCCGTGAAAGGTCGCGCAGGTTTGCGACATTATTCTGAAGGACCGTCGCGCAGGGAGCGCGGCGACCGGCCCGGAATCGCATTTCCCGCATCTGTCCAAGGAGAACGCGACATGGCTGCCTCGCAAACGTTTCGCGGCAAGATTTACGACGACATCACGCAGACCATCGGCAACACGCCCTTGATCCGTTTGCGCCGCGTGGTCGGCGACGCCAAGGCCACGGTCGTGGTGAAGCCGGAGAGCTTTAACCCGCTGTGGTCGGTCAAGGACCGCATCGGCGTCGCCATGATCGAGGCCGGCGAACGCGAGGGCAAAATCAAAAAAGGCACCACCATCGTCGAGCCGACCAGCGGCAACACCGGCATCGGTCTCGCGTTCACGTGCGCCGCGAAGGGGTACAAGCTGATCGTCACCATGCCGGAAACCATGAGCCTCGAACGCCGCCGGCTGCTCAAAGCCTTCGGCGCCGAAGTCGTGCTCACGCCCGGCGACAAGGGGATGAACGGCGCGATCGCCAAGGCGGAGGAAATCCTGCGCTCCAACCCGAATTCGTACATGCCGCAACAATTCAAGAACCCGGCCAATCCCGAAATCCACCGCCGCACGACCGCCGAGGAAATCTGGAACGACACCGACGGCAAAGTGGACATCCTCGTCTCCGGCGTCGGCACCGGCGGCACCATCACCGGCGTTGGCGAGGTCATCAAGAAAAGGAAGCCGACGTTCAAGGCCATTGCCGTCGAGCCCGTGTCGAGCCCGGTTATCACCCAAAGGAAGCAGGGTGAAGAGCTGAAGCCGGGCCGCCATAAGATTCAGGGCATCGGCGCCGGCTTCGTACCCGACGTCCTGAACATGAACATCGTGGACGAAGTGATCCAGGTAAAGGACGATGACGCGTTCGAAATGTCGCGGCGGCTGGCCCGCGAAGAGGGCATGCTCTGCGGCATCAGCAGCGGCGCCGCCGTCGTGGCCGCCTTGCAAGTCGCCAACAAGCCGGAAAACGCCGGCAAGTTGATTGTCGTTGTCCTCCCCGACCTTGGCGAACGCTACCTGAGTACGCCGCTGTTTCCGGAATAGGAAAAGGACAAATCGAGCCGGACGGCGCGGGCCGCCGGCTCATTTTGCTTTCCGTGCCGGCGCACCGCCGTCCGCCAGGTCCTCGACTTCCTTGCCGAGCGCGGCGAGGAGACGAATGAGGTTCTCGTAAGTTAGCCGCTCGAGGCCCTTCTCAACCCGTGAAATCGTTGTTGGGCTTAGCCCGGTGGCATTGGCGAGCACCCGCTGTGTAAAGCCGCCGTCCCGTCGAAGACGACGCAGCCGGTGTCCCAGCCGCTGCGCGGCTTTCAGCGCTTCCTGTTGCATGTGAGCGCGATAGTCCGGATCGGCCACGCAGCGCAGTCGGTCCCAAGGAATTTCGATCCAGCGGTTGCCGATAGGCACCTCCAACACGTCCCGCGTCTCGCCGATACGCAAGCGATCCCATTCCGGCGCCCTTGGTGACAAATAAAAACCAACCATGCCGACGGGAAGGCGCGGCGACGCTTGGCCCGAATGCAGCTCGGTTTCCATCAAAAGCGTTTCGGCAGGAATCTGGAAGCGGTCGCCATTCGCGAATGACAGGTCGAGAACAGCCTGGCGCGGCCGATAACGACAGGAAACAATCCGCATGGCGGTTCGATCCCACTTTTTCATCAGCGAGTGCCCTTGGAGGTCCCAAGGAGAGGGCGGTCAGGACCTTTCATCTAGGACAGCTTAAGGATTCAGTGCGTGCCACTGCGCCAATAGCTGCCCAGTATGACCCCGGAGCCATTACCGGGCTGCTCTCGGCAAGACATCGCCCGCGATGACGCCGAGGTCGGGAAGGCTTACAACGCTTGCGTGATTATTGCCATCCCAGTAAACGTGGCAATGGGGCAGATGGTGCGAGGCGCTATCGTCCGCGTAGATGTAAACGCGGTACGTGCCGTTGTCGAGTACCTTTGGCATGAGGCGTCTTTGCCTTCTTTTGCCAGTGTAGCAGATGTCGCGTCGAGCCATTGGGCGGATTAGAAACGAAAGTGCGGCGCCACTTTCATCCCCGCGGGAAGTGCCAGCCCCAGCAGCGCCGCTCCAATCACCAAGAGCAACAACAAGAGCCCCAGCCCGCCCACGATCGTCCCGATGATGCCGCAGACGTAGCCGCTGTTGGTGCCGCTCAGGCCGGCGGCGTCCATTCGGCCTTTGCGCATTTCGCGGAGATCGCGGCTCCCCATCGACCAGGCCATTATGCCGAGTGGGAAGCCGACGATCGTGAGTAAGCCGATCGGCAGACAACACCAGCCGAGAAGCAAACCGAGCGGACCCAGAACGAGGCTGAGGATGCCGAGCGTGAGGACGCTGCCGGCCCGGTGGGGAGCAACGAAACCATCCGAACCGCGCCGCGACGAACGTCGCGCCGGTCCGCGCTCCTCGTCATCCACACGCGCGTCGCGTCGCGCGCTCGACGGCCGTGGCGGCGGGTAGGGCTGCGTTTCAAGAAGTTGCTCCGGCGGCGGTTCCTCGAAGGAGAGCGCCGTAACCTCCTCCGGCGGCTCGTCGATCACGTCCGCGGCGTTCGCCGTGAAGGTGCGGCTACACGTCGGGCACCTCACCGGCGTGCTCAAAAGCTCGTCAGGAACGCGCAACGGCCGGCGGCATTGAGGGCAGCGCAGGATGCCGGGCATTAGTCCATGTCCTCCGCATCATGGAGTCTTTCCGGCGGTGGACGCCGCTGCGGCTCTGGCGACGGCCGAGGCGACCTTGTGCCGCCGATAAGGAGGTAGCCAGCATTCAGCGCGAGCAATCCAAATGGCAAGCTAAACAGCACGCCAACGACGCATGCCAAGTAGCCCAGCACGATAATCAAGCCCACCAAAATCGTGCTCCCCAACAAACCCCAGAAGTGGCCTCGGCTGATCGTCCAGCTTGCCCGGATGGCTTCGATCGGTCCGCAATTGTGGTCGACGATGAATTGCACGTTGAATAGCGTCGCGCGGATGAGGACGTAGATGGCCCCAAGATAGTTCATCACGAGGAAGACGAAGGCTCCGATTAGCATTTCGCGCGAGCCGCTGAGCCCAGCCACTGCAAAGACGACTCCTGCCGGGAGCAGACAGCCAATCGTCATCAGCAGCACAAGGAAGAAGTTCCCTAGCAGTGCCCCGTAATAGTTGAAGCCCCCAAAGCAATCGCCGAACGCCCAAGGTTCGCCTTTGAGCTGTTTGAGACAAATAATGCTAAAGCCCGCTTGCAATGGCGGTGCCAAGAACAGTAGGACAAGCGGCCCCACCAGCGGAATGAATTCCAGAACTAGGGTAATTATCAGGTAGATGAAAACATACCCGATGATCGGCCCGAGGACCGCGGTGTAATTCGCCTTGGCGTAATTAAACCACTCGCCGATGTCGATGGCGTAATCGTTGGAGAGCGAATCGAGTGCGCGGCCGCCTCTTCTCCTCCTTCGTCGCGGCCGGCCTGCGCGGTTTTCTTCGGGTTCGAAATCCTCGTCCCAGGCGTCCTCGTCGTAATCGCCGCCCGGCTCTTCCGTCGGCGCCCGGCGGCGCACTGGGGCCTCGACTTTGAAGTCTTCGGGCGGCGGCGCAGGCCGGCGCGCCGGCATGTCCACCGCGGGCTGCTCCTCCGCTTCAACGATGTCGGTTTCAGCGGCGAACGTTGCCCCACACGTCGGGCATTTCACCGCTTTGCCGCGCAGCGATTCCGGCACGCGGAGTTTACGATCGCACTGCGGGCACTGGATGATGTCGGACATCAGACCACGTTCCTCTGCTTGTAAGTCGCCGGCCACAGAGCCGACCGGCTTATGCCTCCGCGAGGTATTCCGTCAGCAGCCCGCGCGTTTGCACAAGCAACACGATGTACCAAACAAGGTAAACCAGGCCGACGATTACCAGCGGGCAGGCGAGGGCGAGAATGAGCAAGAACCCACCGCCAACCGCCCCCGCATTGGGCGGCGGGCCGCCTTGACCGCCCTGCATCATCTGAACGACGAAGAAGCCGAGCGTGAACGCGGCGACGGCCACGAGGACGACGACCAGAGCGACAAGCACCGTATAAAGGATGAGCAACGTGCGCGCGCTCTGGGCGATAGCGCGTGCTTTCAGATGCGACGCGACTTTGCGGATAAAGGAGAGCCACGTGTAATTGTGCGCGATGTTCATAATGCCCGTGGGTATGCCAAGGGCCAGAGCGATGCCTCCTGCATTGCCCAGCGCGAGCGGGTTGCCTTGAACCAACTGAATCCGTCCCTGGAAAAGCCCAAAAGTAGAGGCCGATGACTTCGACCAGGACTACCCCGAGTGTCAGCACCTGCACGACGTTTTGCACGAGGGCGGTTCCCGGCGGCGGCGCGAAGGGGTTTGGCTGCTGGGCGGCGCCGCCGATTTGTCTTTGCGCCTGCATCTGCTGAGCGTTCATACCCCCAAGGATCCCGCCGGCACAACCCCCGATCACGATGAGTCCGATATTGATGCACAGGGCAACCAGCACCAGCGTCACGCCCGTCCGCACGCGTGCCCATGCGTTCACGCCGCCGAAGTCGCCGCTGCGTTCTTCCTCTTCGCGTTCGGCGAGTTCCTCTTCGTAGCCGGACGACTCGTCGAAGTCGGCCCGCCGCCTTGACTCCGGCGCGGGCGCCCGCCGGCGACGGCGGACCGGAGCTTGTTCTTCCGCGCTCTCGTCGTCGGGCGCGGACGTTTCCTGCCGCCGCGGAAGCTCGTCCGGCGGCGCCGGCGCGGACGGTTCACCTGTGGCGGCAGTGAAGGTCGCGGCGCACGTCGGACATCTCACGGTCTTGCCGTGAAGGGACTCCGGCACCTTCAGCTTCCGGTCGCAGTGCGGGCATTGAATGATTGCAGGCATGGGTTCTCACGTCGAATCGTGGAAAGGTTCTCAGAAGCGGTGACGCCCCAGTCCGCCCGTCAGGATGAAAAGCGCGTACAGGCCGCAGCCGGCGACCGCCAGAATCGTCACGATGATACCGAGGATTTGCCCCGCCCGCGTCATGCCTTCACCTTCCGGGTCCATGCGGCCTTCCTGCATCGCGCGCAAGTCGCTTGTGCCCATGATCCAGGCCATCGGGCCGAGGATAATTCCCAAACAGAAGAAGCCGATGATGCCCAGCGCCAGGATCGTGCCGCCACGGTGTGGCGCGAGATAACCGCTGCGCCGGCGGCGTCGGCGGCGCGGCCTTTCGGGCTCGTCGCCGAAATCCGCGTGTTCGTACGGCTCGTCCATGTCGTCGTCGTCATCCGCAACGGGTCGGCGACGCCGCACGGGCGCCGGTCCTTCGTCGCGTGGCGGCTGAACGGCGCGCGGCGGTGACGCTTCCTCCATAGCGGCGGGCGCCGCGCTCTCCGCCCCCACTTCGAACACGGCGTTGCAACTCGGACAACGGACCGGCTTGCCCAACAGGCTTTCCGGGACTTTCAATTGGCGGCTGCACTCGGGGCATTGCGTGATTTCAGACATGGCGGTCGCGTCCCAGATTCGCGGGGTTCGTTCAACGGCCTCCCTTTAATTCGCTGGAAGCCGCCTGGCATTGGCCCGTTCCGGTCGTCAACGGTTGGAATACCGGCCAAGTGTACACCCCGGCTCGGCTCGTGACCAGGGACTACAATGAGAGTATCGCCCGGATTTCTCGAAGATTGGGATCGAAATCATGCCGCGGCGGCGACAGTCAGGGGGACGGCGCGTGCAACTCCATCGCGCCCTCTCCAAGCTCGGCTGGGGCTCGCGAACCCAAGCCTGGGAATGGATTCGTAGCGGCGAAGTGTGTGTGGACGGGCGGGTGGTGACCGATCCTTTGACGTGGGTGGACCTTGACCAGCAACAAATCCGCCGTCGCGGCGAAGCGAAGCGCCTCCTCGCGCCGGTTGTGCTCGCTTTGCACAAGCCACGCGGCATTGTTACCACGCGGAAAGACGAACGCGGCCGGCGCACGGTCTATGAGCTACTGCCAACCGACTTGCCGTGGGTTTTCCCCGCGGGCAGGCTCGATGCCGAGTCGGAAGGGCTGCTGATTTTTGCCAACGACGCCGCGCTCGCCGTGCGGCTGACCGACCCGGAGCAGCATCTTCCGAAAACGTATCATGTGACGCTCGATCGGTCGCCGGAGCGAGCGGCACTTCAGCAAATCCGGCGGGGCATCGAACTTCCGGATGGCCGAACTCGGCCGGTGAAGGCACGACTGCTGGCCGAACAACCTAGCGCGATCGTGGCGATGGTGCTGACCGAAGGCCGCAATCGACAGATTCGACGCATGTGGTGGCGTGTGGGCTATCGCGTCCGGAGGCTGGTGCGCGTGGCGATCGGCGGACTGGAGCTGGGAGATTTGCCGGCGGGAAAGTCACGATTGCTCACGGAGCAAGAAGTGGGGCGCTTGTTGGAGGGGCGGAGTAAGCGAGAATCTCGCGTAGAGGCGCGGAGTACGCGAAGAGTCCATTGACACTCCGCGAGCTTCGCGCTTCTGCGCGAATTCTTAGCATATCGAGCAGCGGTGGACCATTGGGAGGTCCTCCTCGTCGTGCGGCGCTCGCTTGAGCGCCGTGGGGCCGAGAACGAGTAAGACGGTGAGGGCCCCGAACGTGGCGTTCGTGTCGCCCTCAGCGCGAGTGACTTCTCCATGATTGAGATTTTCAGGCAGCGCGTCGTCCGCGGCGAAGAAGGAATCGCACGCCTGGGGCACCAGCGCCGCTTCCAGCCCGGCGTTGTCGTCCACGCCGGCACTTTCTTCTTGTGCAGGCGCCTTCGGCGCAAGGTTTGCCGACGTCGATGGTCGCTTCTCCGGATACGGCGGCATGAACCATGCGTCTTCACGCATGGCAACCGCGCTGCTGCCGGCGCTAGGCAGCGCCGTCACGGTCGCGGTCAGGGGCGTGACGAATTGCACTGTCGCGGACGAGGACGCATTGCTCGGCTGCGGCGGTAGGGCGGGCGGAGACAGCGTTATCATTGCCGGGCGGGCGCGTGCCAGACTTGCGGCCGCCGCCGGTAAGGTGCTGTCGGTGAGTGACACCACGCCGCCCGTCTTTCCCTTCATGGGCGGTGGCGGGGACCCCTTGGTTCCGCCCGACGATTTTGAACCGCTCGCGGACTTGCCGCCGCTCGCCGCGTTCACCAGATCCGGAACCAGCATGTTCGCGACGGGGCTGCCGCGGCCGGTGATCTGATCATATCCCGGTCCAGCGTAGTAAGTGGTGTTGCCGGCGCGCGTCACGCCGGCCGTCACGTCGTGGAAATCCGCCCACGGCAAGCCGTAGAGCGTCGCTTGTACCGACTCAAGGGAACCGAGGCCGCGCATGAGCCCGCGCATCTCATCAACGTCGGCGAGCAGGCCGGCCCATTGCGGGGCGCCCGCGCTCGTGCCACCGACACGATACCATCCGGGGCCGCCCGAAGCGGAGGTGGTATATACCGCGATGCCGCTCGCGGGGTCGCCGTTGTAGGAGACGTCGGGCGTGGAACGGGTCGCGAAGGGGTTGACGCCCGCCTGGAACTGCGGCTTGGACTCATAGATGCTGAACCCGCCGCCGCTGCCGCCCCAACCGGTTTCGTCGCCCCAGTTGCCCGCCGCGTTCAGTGCGAGCCGCGTGCCGCCCACCGCCAGGACTTGCGGCGACACCGACGGCCAGATCCAACGCCACTAACAAATGCAGGTTTACACACTCTCTAAAAGCCTATCCATTAGGTGTTTAAGGTCGCTTCCCATCTTGAGGATTTTCGGTGCTGCGGGCGGTCGATGCGGCTCTCGTGCCGGCCAGGGACGACGCACTTT
>JBGQKZ010000076.1:0-31855 GCA_041499805.1 Gemmataceae bacterium | reverse complement strand
GAGCATGGCGAAATTGCAAGGGGGTAGGTCTTCACTACACGGCGTTTGGCCGACTTCCACTACGGAAAAACCGAGGAATTCACGCGGAGCCGGGGCGAAAATCGACAGAATTCTCTTACAAGTGCGCAACCTGGGCTAAGAGCGTGTAGTCCAGGTAGGTCAATTCGTCGCGCTCCAGCCTGGTCTCCTGGCAGAGGAGCGGTAAGTCCTCTGTGAAAAGAAGATAGCGGCGATGGATTTCCGCTCCACCCGGAAGCAGGGGCGCCTCAGCAGCACTCCGCAGCCAGTTGCGGACGACGGCGATCGCGTCCCGAGCGTTGTTGTTATGCGTTTGGATGTCATGCCCGGCGATGTCCGAAATGAATTGCTGGTAGCGATACGGGCTCGAATCGAGGATCAGACAGTTTTTCTGCTTTTGGCTCTTGTTGCCAAAGCGTTTGGCGGCAAGGAACATGCCGAGCTCCAGCGGCATGTTGAAGCGCGGCAGCTTGGTAAGCGGATCGGCATCCGTGCGGGATATGTCATGGATGCCCAGCTTGCACGCGGCGATGATCTTGAAGATCTTCTCGATGCGAACCTCGCTGGCGTCGTCGACCTCCAGCGCGGAACGTGCCCGGAAACCACAACGGAAGGTCGCGAACACTACCGCCTCGAAGAGCGGCTTGTAGCTCCTGTCGAACGGACAGTTGATAAAGACGTTCCTGGCGTAATCGTCCGCGTGCATCGGCTGGTTTCACTTCTTCGCGCCTCGACGCTCCGCTTTGACTTTCTTGACGGCGGCGCGAATCGCGGCCACAGAGACCGATCCCTTGCCCTTTGGCATCAAGATGATTGGTTTTTTCTTGAGGTTCGTAGCCATTGGTCCCTCCACCGGACAACGCGAACGAGACGGCTCGGGTAACGCGGTCTTGAAAGACGCCGGTTATTATAGCTCGGCTTGCATGAGCTTACCGTAGAACTGGAAAGTCGGCGAGAGCAATCGATGATGCGCCAGGAGTCAACACGGAAAGGCTTTTCTTGGTTCGCCGCGCACAGGCGGTCGCCGCCGTCGAGCCGAGCCGGGAGAGCCACGGCGACATGCGGGGCCTGAGACTTGCGCCGAGCGCCGCTCAAGCGGACGAGCGTGCGGAACGATCCGCGTGCTTTTTCCGCATGTTGACCCACAACCGCGCCGCCTTCCCCTTTATTTCCCCTCTCTCGGATGCGGGAAATCTATTTCGCGCCGCCGCGTCTACGCTCCTGCTCCTTTTCTTCCTTGGCGGCCCCAAGCAGTTGGTCAAATCTATGCAGATAAATCGGGTGCGCCTTGTCCATGTGCTTGCGAATTCTCCTCAGCGTGGCGGGGCTGGTCACCTTGATGACTTGAACGACGTCGGCTTGGTCTTGCACGCGGTACGAACCCAGCTTGGTTTCCATCCACCCGGCGATCCGCGCATAGCCGGCGCCTTCGCGAACCCCCAACTGCTCCGGGCCTGGGATTGCGGTAGGCGCGTCGTTTCGAGGCTTGCGACCCTCGGGGACGACATCAATGGGGACGCCTTCGCATTGCAATTTGTGCCACCCTTCCGGATCATTCCAGATTACTTTAATCCCGTAGTGGAGGGCGACTCGGGTAAGGACGTCCAGATTCCCACTCCGGACCACCACGTCGATGTCCTTGGTAAAGCGCTCGTAGCCATGATGGATCGCCGCCAAACCGCCCACGATTGCCAGGGGGATGCCCTCTTCCCGCGCGAGAGCCTCTAACGTCGCCAGAGCCCTGGCAACCTTCGATTCCTGCACTTCTCGGCCCGTCACGGCGGCAACCATCCCTTCGAGGTTGACCATCGCTTCCGCAGCGTCAATGAGTGTCATAGCCACAGATACCTGTTTTCCCGTGATAGCGCCGCCGGGTTTCAGAGGATCTCCGCAAGCCCCCTCGTCGCTGGCCGCGGCTCCGTCCAACCTGGTGAATCCGTCGTGCTGGCCGCTGAAGCACGTGGTAGAGACGCTACGTCTGGCGGGGGGCCAGCACGACGGATTGAACGCTTAGGGTTCGGCCTCCTCGTCCTCCGGCTCCCCGCTCTTGTACGACCACCCACACGCCGGGCAGCTCGCGGCGTCATCCGGGAGGCGTGTCCCGCAGGCCAGACAGGTGGCGACCTCGTTGCCTCCGTTCTCAACCTCCGGCGCGGTCGGCTCGGCTCGATCCAAGCGCTCGAGGAGCTCACGAGCCCGGAATGCGTCCGTGCTCTCGACCATGACGCGCGGGGCAGTCGCCCAGCCCATCGGCAGTTCACCGACCGCACCCTGAAGGAGCTCGTTCTCGATGGCGGCGCGGATGCCGGCGTCTTCCAGCGCCTGCTTCATGGCAAGCGCCTGCGGGTTGTTCTTGGCCCGGTAAACCTCGACAAACCGTTGCTCGTTCATCAGGTTGCCTCCACGGCTGCATGCTCAAGATCAGGTGCAGGGCCGGCTACAACGACGTTGGCCGGCGCCGTTGGAAACTATCAGAAGTCGCATCGGCCGATCCTTAGTCGCCTCATTTATTTCCAGCCGCGCCCTGTCGCGTGGTGGCCAAGACGGCCGGCGAGGACGGCGGCTCGGCGCCGACCGCCTCTTCCGCATTCTTGTCTTCGTTGCTCACGCATCACGGCTTCACCGCCAAGGAGGCGCAGATCAGTTCCTTGCCGTTGCGGGCAAAAATGTGCCGGTTGGCGTATGCCGGAGGAGACCAGGCGACGCTCCTCCCTCCGAACGGGAAAGTGGGTTCCAGCACGGCGACGCGGCTGATCTCCTTGTAACCCTGTCTCGTGAGCTGGGCGCGAATCAGCTCCGCCTTGTCGGTGTAAAGCAGTACGGAAGCGCCGTTTGGGGTCAGATGAATGCTGGCCCCGTTTTTCAGGTCTGTCACTTTGTTGGATTCCCACAGTTGTTTGCCGGTGCTTGCCTCCAGGCAGACCAGTTCGCCCGACGATTTGGCGGAGAACAGATGGTCGCCCTGGAAAAGCGCCGTCGAGGTATGGCTTAAGACTCTTCGCGAGGGAGCTTTCGAGTCCGGCCAGAGCACCTTGGCGGCGGGTTTATCGGGGTCGAGTTGGAACATCAGGCCACCGATCAGCAAGCGGTCCTTGTTGAAGACCGGCGTGGACACCGCGTATTCGCTGCCGGTGAGGAGCCGCTGCCGCCAGTAGGTCGTTCCGGCCGCGGGGTCCAGTGAGGTCACGGATTCTTGCGTCCAGACGATCAACTGTCTTTTCCCGCCGGAGGTAATCACAATCGGCGAACTGTACGTCCACGTTTCATCCAGCGCCTTCCAAACTTCCTTGCCGGTGTCCTTGTTGAGAGCAAGGACGCACGCATCCGGCTTCCCGCTGGAAAACAGAATCAGCAGCTCTCCTTCGATCAATGGCGACCCGGCCTGGTAATCCTTCTCCATGTTTCTCTGCCAGAGTACATCGCCCCTCTTGGCATCCAGACAGACGAGGTCGCCGCGCCTTCCCACCGTATAAACTTTGCCAATCTGGACAATCGGCGTCACCACGGGACCGACCTCCTGCTTTGGGTCGAAGGCCCAGTCCTCGTACGCGGCCTCATAGACGTGGGTCCAGAGCGCCTTGCCTGTCGTTTCGTCGAAACAGTGGACGCGTTCCTTGGCCTTGGGCTTCACCACCACGGAATCGGCAAGGTAGACCCGGCCTTGAGCTACTACCGGACTGGAAAATCCCCAACCGACTGGTGTACGCCAGCGGACCTGCAAACCTCCGGCCGGGAACGATTCGAGAAGGCCGGTTTCGGCGCACACGCCATCGCGGTTCGGCCCGCGCCACTGCGGCCAATCTTCCGCGCGCAGCGCGGCAGACAGCAGCAACGGCAGGGTGAAGGCGGCAGCCAGGAGCGTCTTGGGGGTGCAGGCCATTGATTGCCTCGTCCGGCGAACGGCCGCGTTGCAGAACCACGGCAGCAAGAATCGATGCAAACCGTGTCGCTGGGGGACAGCGTCGAGTAGCTGCCACCTGGCCCCTGAAGCCCGCCGTAGACACACTACGTCTTGCGGGTTGCCAGCACGACGGATCAAAGCGTTTAGGGTTCGTCCGCGGTCCCTACCGTGGGATCGCTCACCGTCGAATACGAAACCGCCGCGTTTCCGCGCCAGGGTTGCACCGTGTCAAACGGCTGCGGCACGTCGGTTCGAAGAGCGCCCGCGCGAGTTCCGCCGTCGCGCACGCCGACTCGACCCGCGGGTCGTAAAGACCTTGCGCTTCGAGGCAGCAGACGGTTTGGCAGACACAATCGCGGTAGCACTCGAAGCAGCCGTATTTCGCAGCGAGATCCGCCGGCGCGAACGGCACGAGCTGCGAGCCGAAGAACATGAGCTTGTAGCCGCCGACGCGGCACGCGACCGTGGGCGGCGTGATCGCATCGCCCACGTGCGGGAGGGCCGCCGTCACGGCCAGCCAGCGCGTGGTCTCGGCGCTCCCGATGGTCCGCGGCGTGAGGTTCGCGTCAACGACATAGGAATCGATCGTCGGGTCGTTGGGGACCGGCGCGACGTTCGTCGTCGAGCCGTCGGCCTGGTCGAACCGGAGCGCGCCGCCGATGATCCGTCCGGCCATGCGGCTGGGGGGCGGCGGTTGGCCTTGTTCGAGGAACGTGCGCAGATTGCGGATGGCGGCGCTCATGATACAGCCGAGGCCGTCGCCGTTGGACGGCTGCGTGGTCTCGTTAACGTTGTCGCGTGTGACGTGGGTGAGGTTCTTGATCTCGTAGAGCCAGACCGAACCGTTGAGGACGACGCCCTTCTGGAGCAGTTCGTACGCCATCGTAACGTGCTGTTGGTAGCGCTCGTCGCCTTGCCCCTGGACGAACATCACGGGCGCCGAGAGCGGTAACGCCGGGTCAGCGTGGGCGACGCCCGGGATGTAGGGGAAGCCGTTAAGAACGAACCCGTCGAAAACCCGCGGCGAGCTTACGTCGTAGGGGACGACGTTGTTTCCGCCGGTCCGTACGCTCTGCGTGCCGATGACGCTGCGTCCGAAATCGAAAGCGGCGAAGACCCTCGCGCCCGAGGACGTCCCGACGGCGATCCTGGTGCGGAACGGCTTTCCCAGAATGCCCGCGACGACCTGCTCGAGCGCGCGGGCAATGTCACGGCACGTCGGTGCGTCGTGGGTCGGTAGGACGGGAACGGGCGCGCCGGCCGCGATCCCCGGCTGATGGAAAGTCGGGTCGCCGGGGCTGGTCGCCAGGTCCGCCTCGATGGCGGCGACCTCGGCTGCGGTGAGCGGCGGCACGGGAGGAAGGTAAGTTGCGCTGAACGTTCCGTCGCCACGCAGCCCGCGGCGGTTGATCGAGAAGTAGGCCGCATGGTCGAGCAGCGCCGGCACGCCGACCAGCAAGTCGCCGTTGAGTTCGGCGAAGCGGCTCACGTTCGCGACGCCGGCTTGCTTGTCGCGCTTCACTGCGGTGATCACGCTGGGGCCGCCACCGTGGTTGAAGAAGACCAGGCGCTGCCCCGGCACATGCCTGCGCCAGCGCGCGACGAACGGAATCTTGTAGTTGTAATGGGCGTTGACGGCTCGGGCCACGATCCCACTGCCGCCCCAACCCACCCCGGAGACGGTCCCGCGGATTTCGACGGCGGCCATCCCGTTGATCTCGACGTCAACCGGGTCCGAGTACGTGACGCTATCGGCGTGCGTGTTGATGACAAAGGCGTCCGTGACGGACGTGCCGATGCCCGTGATCGGAACGGTCGTATCCGCTCGCGCGGCCCGCAGGGATGCGAGCCCGAGCAGCGCGCCAACAGCCAGGAGCGGCCGGGCACAAGTCATGATGGAGCGGAGCATCGTTGGCCCTCTGGGTGTTGTGACCCGACACGGGATTCCTGCTCGACGTGCGCGTGCAGAATGTACGATGCGTCCGGTTGTTATATTGAATTGATCGCCGATCGTGTCGCGGCGGCCGCGGTAGCGCTGGAGCATTCGTATGACGCGACAGCCCTGGGGTCCAACGCCAAGGCTAAGTTGCCGGGGCCGCCCGCAAGGACACGTGTTGGCACGAGAACCCTGCGGTAGACACGGTACGTCTTGCGGGAGCCAGCCACGACGGATTAAACGCTTTGGGTTCGGCTCTTCATCCAAGATGCCAGAGGTAGATGTCCAACACTCGTTCCTGAAACCACTGGTGGCTTGACAGCTCCTCGACGTAACGCGCGGTAGCCAATTCAGGGTTCACCGAGTACTCGATGACAGCTTGCAACGAGCTGCACGCAACACCAATTTCCTTTGCGTGGGCATTGAACCTGCGACGCCATTTTGAGTAGTACTCACGGATATCGCCCGTTCTGACCCCGACCGCAGAACTGGCCTTGCTGTCATAAATGATGATAGGGCTCCGAACCTTCAGCCACAGAAACTTCGTCGTAAGCGAAAGGACCCCTCGCTCACCGTACCGAGTTGATATCTGATCCCGCACTCGTAAAATCGCTGGGATGAGATCATCACCGTGAAAGGTAGCTGGTGTCACAGACTCTAGTACGTCAAGCACTGGTTTATAGCGAGGGAGACCTTTCTTACTATCGTACACCTCAGGGAGGTTCCTGGAGACTCGATAAAAAGCGGCGGCTTTTTTCAGCGACTTCAGCTTTGCGGCCTCATCCTTCCCCGCAAGGCCCTCGCAGTAAATGCGGTCGTGCGCAAGCCACTGGTTGAGGTAGTGCAGGGCACAAAACTTGAACAGCACGTTTGGCATGCCTTCAGCCGAAGAAAACCTACGGGAGCGGACAAGGAGCCGAACGATAAAGATAATGTGCCGGGCCAGCCGCAACGCCCGGAAGCCAACCGGTCGTGCGAATGCCGAGACGCTTGGCGTATGTCGCTCGCGCTACTCGGCTCTGTGGCGCCGAACGCTCCCGCGACCAATGCGGCCACTGGTTGAGGCTGTCGTCGCTTTCCGCAAAAACGACAACTTCCTCTCCCTCGACTTTATACAGGGCACGCAGGGGCTCCCCACCCGCAGTTCAAACTCGGCCAGCGGATTGGGCCGCGACCGCCTTTCGGGCTCAGCGCGCCGCCTGTACCGTTTCCACCGTGACCGCCTGGCCGTTGGGGAGTTCGCGGTAGTAGAGCCGCTCGAAGCCGATTACTTCTTGCGTTTGGCGGTTTTTGATTAAGATGACCCCTTCCCCCGTTTCCTCGCAGACTTGGTCTTGCGACGGCTCCTGCCAGTAGACGGTGAGCGTTTCGCCGACGGGGTCGTGGATGACGCGGATGTGGGCCATACTTCTTCACCTTCTTTGATTTTGTCGGTGAGGTAACTGGTAATGATGAAACCGTCGCCGTTCAACCGCTTCACCACCACGGCGAGATGATAGCCGCCCGCGGGCCGATAGAACAAGTATACCGCCGCGTCCCGCGTACTGCGACGGACGCTCGCTGGGGCCGATAAGCACGCTTGCACGTCGGCCTTTTTCCCCTGCACCTCGGGATGCTTGCGCTCAATGAGTTGCCAGTAAGCCGGCGTTGTCCGGACGCCGAAACCGAGCGGAGTCGCGACGGTAAACAGGCTGGACGGTGTCATGCGCAGTGCCCATAAGGACAAGAATCATCGGGTTTCCCGCCGGTCATCCCGACCGCCGAAGCGATGGACCGAGCGATAGCCGACGCGCACCATCCAAATCTGCGCGTCGGGAATGCGCGCACGCAACTTGTTCCCTGTCACTTTCAACCAAAGCCCGCATTCATCGTTTTTCCGCGCCCGGACCAGCCGCATTCTTGAACTGCCGTTCCGCAAACTGCAAAAACGTCGGCCAGTTCGGGCCGGTGGTGTGGCCGCCGGCGTGCTGCCGGAAGGCCACTTCGCCGTCGGTCAGGGCGGTCTCCTGCGCGGGGAAGTCGGCGGTCCCCAGGCCCTTCTTGCCCAGGAGCTTGTACACCGGCTCGGCGCCGGCGCCGGCCAGGAACATGCCCTTCGCGTCCACCCAGCCGCCTTCCACCTGCTGCGAGCCGGCGCTGATGAAGACCGGGCGCGGGGCACAGAGGGCGACCAGCTCGTGGGAGTCCACGGGCAGGTCGTCCCACTTCAGCGGGCCGGCGTATTTGAGGAAGTTGCCGGCCATCCAGTGGTATTCGCCCGAGCCGGCGACGTTCTCGACCAACTCGCCGAAGTTGCGGCGGTGCAGCTTGACGCCCCCTTCGCCGGACGAGCCGATGAAGCCGATGGCGAACCGCTCGTCGTATGCCATCGTGACGATCGCCGCCTTGCCGTAGCGCGACAAGCCTTCGATGCCGACTTTCTTGGCGTCCACCGCTTTGTCGGTCTCGAAGTAATCGAGGGCTCGACTGGCGCCCCAGGCCCAGGCCCGGAGGGCGCCCCAATCGTCCACTTTCCGCGGCTGGCCTTTGTTGCACAGGCCGATGACGCCGCGCGTCAAGCCGGCGCCGTTGTCGGCCTGAATGCTGTTCGGAACGACGATGGCATAACCCCAGCCTTTGGCGACGACCTGTTCTTGCCAACTGGGGCCGGCACGACCGCCGGGCGGCGGGCCGAAACCGCGGCCGCCAAAGCCGAATTCCATGATGACCGGCACGGGCCCCGTCGCGTTGGCCGGCGTCGTCAGCGTCAATTGAATGTCCGTGGTGATCAACGGATACGCTGCGTTATCGACATGGCCGACGAGTTTCTTCGTGACGACCGCGATGTCGCCGACCTTGTCCTGCTTCGTGTCGGTCGCTTCCCATTTCACCTTCGGGGTGTCCTTGGGAACCCGGCCGTAGATTTCCCGATCGAAGTCCTCGACAATCTCCGGCCGCCGTTGCTTCCACCACATTTCTGCGGTGGTGACCTTTTGGCCGTTCTTGAGCAGCAACGGGTCCGGCAGAATGGGGTACGGATTGGCCTTCGCCTCGTCGTAGTTGGCCGCGTTCGGGGCCGTGCGGTCATTGCCGTTGGCGCCCCGGCGAAGCTCCTTGATGTTGAGAAGCTCCAGCAGCCGCTTGTGGTCTTGCTGGGCCGTCCGTTGCACGGGCGGGGGCAGCTTGTCGGTATCGGGTTTCTTCGGCGGTTCATCTCCGCGAGACGGCGCGACGAGCGCCAACGCCGACAGAGCGAGGCCCAGGAACGATTGGTTCCATCGCATAGCTGCTTTGGACATTGAATTCCCTCCGTCTGAACGCCAGGATTACGCCAGGACTGATTGCACGTCGTCGACGCCGAACGACTCGCTCACTGGACGCGGCAGCCGGCGGGACGTTAAACCCGGTAAGCTTGTAGCCGCCGCGCTTCGGTGCAAGTTCCTGCTTCGCCGGTCCGTCGCCCGGCTAGCGCCCGATCGTCAGCACCACCCGAAAACGCGCCTTGCCGCTCATCATGCGGTCGTAGCCTTCGGCGGCGCGCTCCAGCGGGAAGATTTCATTCATCGGCCGCACGCCGGTGCGCGCACTGAACGCGAGCGTATCCTGCGAGTCGATCGACGTCCCGGAATACCAGCCTTTCACCGAGCGGCATCCCGAAAGCAGGAAGAGCGGCGAGACTTGGAGCGACGTGGCCGCCCCGACGATCAAGAGTGAGCCGTTGACCGCCAGGCCGCCTTGGACGGCGGCCATCGCGTCGCCGCTGGTCGCGGTCGCCAGGATGACTTTGGCGCCGCCCAACTTGAGAAGCGCCGCCGCGGGGTCCTGGGCCTGACTGTCGATATAGTTCGCCGCGCCCAACTGGCGGGCCAGCGGTTCCTTGTCCTTGCCGCGTGCGATGCCCACCGTGTGAAAGCCCATCTTGGCGGCGTATTGCACGCCGAGGTGGCCGAGCCCGCCGAGGCCGAGCACGGCGACGAGGTCGCCCGGCCGTGCGCCGCTGTTGCGCAAGGCATTGAACGTCGTCAGCCCGGCACACATCAAGGGGGCCGCCTCGACGGGCGGCAGCTCGGCCGGCATAAGCGCGACTGCGCTGGCGGGCGCGACGAGGTATTCCGCGTAGCCGCCGTCGTAGCTGATGCCGGTCACCTGACCGGTCACGCAGGCGAAGAATTCGCCACGGCGGCACGAGTCGCAATGCCCGCAATACCCGCCGTTCCAACCGACGCCCACGCGCTGGCCCGGCTTCCATCCCGGCACGCCGGCGCCCACCGCGTCGATCACGCCAGCCACCTCGTGACCGGGAACACGCGGGTACTGAATTCCGGGCCAAGTCCCCTCCTTGGTGAGCGAATCGCTGTGGCAAATGCCGCATGCATGCACCTTGATCCGTACCGAGCCGGGACCAGGATCAGGGATCGGCCGTTCAACGAGTTCAAGGGGCCCATTCGGGCGCGAAACTTGTACCGCACGCATGGTCGCCATGGTTTCCTCCTGTTGTTTGCCGTGAGCGCCGGTTGACGCGCCGCGTTGCTCCGTCGTTCTCGTCGAGCGTGCCGCGTACGCACCGGCCGCTTTGGCATGCCTCTCGGTTCGCGCAACGATTGTTTATAATAGGGCGGTTGTCGGCGCTTTTGCCACAGAGTACCGGCAATATCGTTGACGGTCGAAGCCGTTTACGAGAACGGCGTGCTCAGACGCGTGCCGCCGCCGTCCGTGTGCGCCGGCGTCGCCGTGCTCCTTTTGTGGAGAACCCGTTATGCCCTCGCGACGGCGCTCCAGCGGAGTCGGTCCCTACGTCGTCCTCGGCGGCGGGGCGCTTCTCCTCGTCGCTTTGGGTCTTTTGACGTTCGCCCTGCGCGGCCGCATCGGGGCTCTCTTTGCCCGGGAGCGCGGCGAGGCGTCGGCGGCGGGCGCTGCCGACGCGAGTCCATCGTCCCAAAAACAGTCCGCCATCCCCGTCGTCAAGGTGCGAAGCGAGGACTTACGTGAGCAATACGCCCAAGACGAGAGTGCGGCGGACGGCAAGTTCAAGGATCGGCCGCTGGAGATCACGGGGACGATCACCGCGGTACTCCGTGAGGCGCCGGTCGGCATCATTTTTGGGAAACCGCAGGATATGACGCCGGCGGTCGTCTGCGAGTTGGACCGTAAGCAAGGGGAGGAAGTGCTGTCGCGCCTGCGTGCTGGGATGACCGTGACGGTTCGCGGCACGGGGATGGGGAAGATTCAGGGTGGATTTATCGGGGTTGGAAACTGTCGGATTATTTCGCAGTGAAACATGGCGGAGCGATTTAACTCGCCCGTCGCATTCCCTTCAATGGCTTCGCCGGCAAGCGTCGCAGATTCTTTGTCACTGGATCGACCACGACACCGACGCTCTCCAGCGCGACGACGCCGAGAAGCGGTTCGGCGTCCGCTGGACCGAAGATCACGCGCGAGACCGTCTCCTCGCCGATGAAAGACACGCGCGCGAAGCCGAACTCGTACTCCACGGGCTCGCCGTTGGCCAACTCGTAAACGGCTTTCCCTTCGGGCTGAACGCCGGCGGCCAGCAGAGCTTCCCGCGGGAGCATGCAATCATTGGCTCCGGTATCCACAAGGAATTGCGCCTCG
This sequence comes from Gemmataceae bacterium, assembly GCA_041499805.1. Lineage (GTDB taxonomy): Bacteria > Planctomycetota > Planctomycetia > Gemmatales > Gemmataceae > JBGQKZ01. The sequence continues at coordinate 20,408 of JBGQKZ010000076.1, read as the reverse complement.
AACGGTGCGCCATTTTTTGCGAGATTGCTGATTTTGGTCGTGACATACGGGAGGCCCATGAGAGCGGCTCCGAGAGTGCGTGCAGTGGATCGATGACGTGATTCTAGCAAGGTCAACGCGAAAGCGGGTAGAAAGTAGGCCGGACGACGGGCGTACGCGCACTTTGCCGCATTCGTTCGTGACAACGCGGTTCAGCCATTGTACGCTGAAGCCGAGTCACACGCCCGAGACAACCTTGTGAGCAGACCTGTGGCCCGAACCGTCTCCACGATCGTCTTGCTGTCGCCTTGCATCCTGCTCGGCCTCGTTGCCGCCGAACCGGCGAAGCCGGCGGTGGAGACGTGGGCCGATCCAAACCTGTCCATCACCGCGGGGCTTGAACTATGGCTCGACGCGAGCCGGCAAAACGCGGCTCGGCAGGCGTATCAGAAGCCAATCCTGACAAACGAGCGACCGCTGGACATCTGGTACGACGCGTCGGGAATGTTCCGACACGTTCTACAAAAGAATGCAGCAGCACGGCCGCGTTTCATCACATCCAGTAATCACACCGCCATTCGTTTCGACGGCGTGCAGCAACATCTTACCCTCGCCGGGCTGGCAAAGTCCTATTCCGACGTGACGATCATCGTCGTCGCCGCCCCGTTCGCGAATCCGGGTGACTTCCGCGGCTTTCTCGCGATGAACAAGACGGGCGAGAACGACTACACGAGCGGGCTCAACCTTGATTTTGGTTGGCTGGGGACGACGCGGTTCGAGTCGCTCAACGTGGAAGGCAACGGCTTCGGCGGCGCTGTCAACTTGATGAAGGAGCCGCTTGACTTCGGAACCGTCAGCCGGCTGTGCGTGAGCAGCACGCCGGGGAAAGTCGGCACGCGACTCTTTGTGAATGGCAAGCCGCAAGGCGAGCGCGATCGAGCCTCGTCCACGTTGCGGATAGATCAATTGACGATCGGCGCGCGGTTCTACACCAACGGCGGGCCGCCGCAGGTGCGCGGCTTTCTTGAAGGCGACATCGCCGAGGTGCTGATCTATGATCGGGTGCTGAGCGACGCCGAGCGCGCGAACGTGGATCGTTATCTCGCCGCCAAACATGGCGACTTGCTTAAAGTTGCGCTGCCGCCGCGGCCGGGCGGCGGCAAGGCGCTTGTCAGCGTGCCGCCCGTGCCCGTGCAGGTTTTCCTTCCCGGTTTCACCGTCCGCGAGCTGCCGGTCGATTTGACCAACATCAACAACATCCGCTATCGCCCCGACGGCAAGCTCGTCGCCCTCGCCTACGACGGCAACATTTACCTGCTATCGTCCACGCGCGAGGACGGCTTGGAAAACAAGGTCGAACTTTTTTGGGACAACAAGGGTCGGCTGCGTGCGCCCATCGGCATGGCATTGACGCCGCCCAATTACAAGCTCGGCAACGGCGTCTTCGTCGCGTCGAAGGGCAAGTGCTCGCTGATCGTGGGCACCGACGGCGACGACAAGGCGGACAAGGAGATCATCGTCGCCGACGGTTGGAAGGAATTGCCCCACGGCGTCGATGCCCTCGGCGTCGCGGTCGGCGACGATGGCAGCGTTTACTTCGGCTTGGGGTGCGCAGACTACACCAATGCGTATCAGATCGACAAAGACGGCAAGGCGCATTATCGCCTCGACAGCGAACGCGGCACAATTCTGCGCGTGTCACCGGATTTCAAGAAGCGCGAGATTTTTTGCACGGGCATTCGCTTTCCGGTAGGGATCGGATTCAACCGCGAAGGTGATCTGTTTTGCACCGATCAGGAAGGAGCGACCTGGCTGCCAAACGGCAATCCGTTTGATGAACTGCTTCATATAGAAAAAGGCCGGCATTATGGTTTTCCGCCGAGGGATCCGAAGCATTTGCCGAACGTCATCGATGAGCCGAGCGTGTTCGATTATGGGCCGCAGCATCAATCGACGTGCGGGTTGTGTTTTTGGGGGCCAAATGATGCGCTCGTGACCGGCTACTCGCGCGGCAAGCTCTATCGCACGGACCTCTTCAAAACCGCGACCGGCGGATACGTTGCCCGCAATCACCTGCTTGCTTCCTTGAACATGTTGCCCGTGGACGTCTGCTTTGCCGAGTGGCGTCCCTGGGACTTGGTCGTGGCCACTCACAGCGGAGGCCCGGACTGGGGCAGTGGACCGTCAGGGAAAGGCAAGCTCTACAGAATCTCCGACGATAACGCACGACTCCCGTACGATCACGCGAAGCCGCCGCGGCCGGTGTTCGCATGGGCACAGACGCCGCAGGAAGTCCGTATCGCCTTTGATCGGCCGTTGGAGCCGCAACACCTTCAGGGACTGTCCGGCAAGGCAACCATCGAATATGGCCAATACGTCTCCGCCGGCGATCGTTTCGAGGTGCTACGCCCCGGTTATCAAGCGGTGCAGGATCAACTGCGGGCGCCGCGTTTTGATCTTCCCGTTCACAGTGTTCAGTTAGCACGCGACCGCCAAAGCCTGATCCTCGCGACCGCGCCGCAAACGGTCGCAGCCGGCTATGCGCTGACCTTGCCCGGCCTCGGCCGACGTCCAAAGGGAGCAGCTAAGAGCGGTGAGCTGCCGCAATACCCGGAAACTGACTTGCGGTACGACTTGTGCGGCGTGGCGGCGACCGTGCAGAACGCCGACGGTCACACGGTCTGGACCGGATGGCTGCCGCATTTGGACCTCGACGTTGCCCGGTCCTTTACGGCTCGCAGCAACTTCCACGATGAATTGTGGGTGCATATGAGCCAGCCCGGCAAGCTTACCCTGCGCTCGCAACTCGATCTGACCGACATGTTGCGGCCGGCTGTGCAGCCTGGCTCAAAAATTGATTACGAATGGCCTGCGGAGGAAGTGACGCTGACATTCCGGGTCAATGAATCTGCGGAGATCAAGTGTCCACAAAGCAAAGTAACGAAATCAGGACCCTTCACGAGGACGCTTACGCTGCATCCGAAGCAGGATCAGCTTTTCCCCATTGAAATAGCGGCGAACTACGCAGTGCCGGCCTCTCCGCTGATGTGCAGTGTCACTTACCACACGAACGAAGACAAACGTCCGCGCGCCCTGCCCCTGTATCGTTTCCTGCTCCCCTGGGCCACCAAAAAGAAGGAAGATGCCGCCACCCTCGCCGAACGCGACATCCCCGAACTCCGCGGCGGCAACTGGCAGCGCGGCCGGCGCATCTTTTTCAGCGAGGAAGCCGCCTGCTTCAAGTGCCACACGATCAACGGCGAAGGCGGCGTCATTGGGCCGAACTTGGCGAACCTGCCGCAGCGCGATTATGCCTCGGTCCTGCGCGACATCGCGGAGCCGAGCTTCGCGCTGAATCCGGATTACATCAGCTACAACATCGAATTGAAGGACGGCCGCGTTTTGAACGGCGTGTTCCGCACCGAAGAGGACAAGCTGCACGTCGGCGACACCAAGGGCAACACGATCACCATTCGCCGCGATCAGATTGAGACGATGCGGCCGTCACCGGTGTCCATCATGCCGGAAGGCATCCCAAAACTGCTCGGCACGGAGCGGCTGCGCGACCTGTTGACGTATCTGCTCACGCCGCCGCCGCGGATGCCGGAATACGGCAAGGAAACACCGCCGCCGGCTCGTTCGCTTGCAGAAGTGCAGGCCGTGCTGGCCGGGGCTCCGGCGGCGCCGGCAAAACTGCGTCCGCTGCACATCGTGCTCGTCTCGGGCAAGAAAGATCACGGGCTTGGTGAGCACGATTATCCCGCGTGGCAGAAGGTCTGGCAGAAGCTGTTGTCGTGCGCGGATGAGACGAAGGTCACGACCGCGTTCGACTGGCCGAGCGCCGATGCAATCAAGACGGCGGACGTTTTGGTGTTCTATCAGCAAGGCAAATGGACGCCGGAGCGGGCGAAGGACATCGACGCTTTTCTGGCACGCGGCGGGGGCTTGCTCTATCTCCATTACGCAGTAGACGGCGGCGCCGACGCGCCTGGCTTCGCACAACGCATCGGCCTGGCGTGGGGACCCGGCGCGAAGTTCCGGCACGGACCGCTCGATCTCGGCTTCGAGACCGGCAACCGGCATCCGATCGCGCGGAACTTTGATAAGGTCCATTTTCACGACGAAAGCTATTGGCAGCTCGCCGGCGACACGTCGCGCCTCAACTTGCTGGCAAGCGGCATGGAGGACGGCAAGGCGCAGCCGCTCTTCTGGACAATGGAGCCAAGTCACGGCCGGGTGTTCGTGTCGATTCCCGGCCATTACGCGTGGACCTTCGATGATCCGCTGTTCCGCATGTTGTTGCTGCGGGCGCTCGCCTGGACGGCGCGCGAGCCGGTCGATCGCTTCAATGACCTCGCGACGTTCGGGGCTCGCATGAAGTAAGCGGCTGTCCGAAAAGGGGACAGGACCCTTGAATGCAGGGGTCCTGTCCCCTTTTCGGACAGCCGCTAAAGTCACGGTTGTGGGTTCGCTCGAATAAAAATGGGATTCGAGAGGATCCAAATCATTTCCTCGCCGGCGATTTTGAGCCACGCTTCGACTCGGTAATTGCCGGGCTCGGTGACGAGCAGCGCCACGCTTCGACCGCTGCTTTCGGTGAGGAGTTTGCCGTTCCGAATGACTTTCCATTGAACCGGGAGCGGCGCGCTCGCATGGAGCTTCAGCCCGCTCTGAAGGGCGCAGCGCGTTCCCATTTCATAGCGTTTGTCGCCACTCGAAATGGCGAAGTCGAAGCCAGTGGAATCGGCGAGCCAGTCGAAGGCGACAAACGCACGTCCCGCTTCGAGCGCATCCCACACGCTTTTGACGCTTAGATCGCTCAAGAGCAGATGCGTGCCGACGTGGCGCAGGCTGTTTTCGTAGGGATCGAGGCGAAGCTGAAAAAGGACGTCGCCAACCTTCTTGTCTTTACAAAGCGCTTGCAACGCCGGCAGCGATCCCGCGTCGATCTCGAACAGCTTCTTGCCGAGGGCGTCTTCGAAACGGGCCTTGGCGCCGTCCACGAGCCGGATCAGCAGGCCGACATTTTGATGGGCGTCGTTGGCGGCGATGCCGGTGTGCGGCGACTTGGCGCACAGCTCATCCCAGCGCTTCAGATAATCCGCCGGGTAGTCTTGCAACGCCGAAAACGCTTCCTGCGGGTACTTGCGAATAAGGTCGGCGGTCTTCCAGGCCCAGAGCGGGTTCCGCATCGCGGCGATCAGGTTCTTTTCATCCTTGAAGTCGGCGTGCGTGTTGTAAATCTCCGTGCCGGTGAGGCCGCGGATGTCCCAGTCCATGCGTTCTTCGAGGTGCGACAGAAAGATCATGCCGCCGCGGCCGCGAACGAGATCGGCGAATTCCTGCGGCGTACCGCCGTCGAGGCCGCGCAGGCTGCGATTCGGATAAACGAGGAAGCCCTTTGTCTCGGCCCCCGGAACCAGCAGCACGCCGTCTTTTGTCCCCTGGTGCCCGTCTTTGAAATAGTCGTAGTGATCGGCCGGATGTTCGGTGAAGAGCAGCACGCGCGTCCCGACGGTTTTGGCGGCGGCGACGATCTCCGCCAACGTGCCGCGGCTGTCGTGCGAGAGTAGCGAGTGAACGTGCAGGTTGGCGCGGTACTCGGTGAACGGCCCAGGGCGCGGCAGGGGTTGGCGTTCCGCGCGCAACGCGAGAATCGCTTGATGCACGGCTTCCAACTTGTCGGCTTGCAACTTGGCAAGTGCATCGGCGTGAGCCGGCGAGGCGATGACGCTCGTCGCCAGTACGGCGAAGAAAACTCGCATGATCGCACCCTTGGCAAGCGCGTGTACAACGCTCAATAGTTTCTCCGCCCCTTGCCTCTCAGCACATGCGGGCGTTCTCCAGGCTCTGCTGTTGGAGCTTCCGACTCTCTGTTATTCCGCGGCTTTCTTTTCCGGCTCCTTCTTCTCCTTCTGCGGATTCTTCACGTACGTATCGAGCCACGCGACCCAGCGCGCCCACAGGTCGAGCGTCGTTTCCTTCGCGAGCGGACCGTGGCCTTCGTAGGGATACATGTAAAGGGCGGCAGGTTTGCCGAGGCCGTCGAGGGCCATGAACATGTGCTCGGCGTTCATCGGGTTGGTGCCGACGTTGGCGTCGTCCATGCCGTGATACATGAGCAGGGCGCCGTTGACGCGGTTCGCCCAGAGGAGCGGCGACATTTCGAGATAGGTTTCGCGGGCATCCCAAATCTGGCGGCGTTCGGTCTGAAACGTCATCGTCGTGAGAGTGCGGTTGTAGTTGCCGTCGCCGGCGATGCCCGCCTTGAAGAACGGCGTATGGGCCATGGCATTGGCGGTGCTGAACGCGCCGTAGCTGTGGCCGCCAACCGCCAGGCGATCGCGGTCGATGACGCCGCGTTTGTCCAGCTCGTCGATGACCGCCCACAGGCTGTTGCGCAGGTCGGGAACGTAGTTGTCATTCATCCGGCCCGCGGGCCCCACGATGGGAACGTCCGGCTCCACGACGGCGTAGCCGAGCAGCGTCAGCAGCGTCATCGAACGCGGGTTCGGGGCGTTGAAGCGGTTGTTATTGGCCGCGGTGCGGGCGGCGGATGCGTTGTACGCGGCCTGATCGGTGAATTCGCGCGGATAAATCCAGAACAGCGCCGGCAGCTTGCCGTTCGCCTTGGGCGGCGTCGTCACCTTGACCCAGAACTTGAAGCCGTCCACGCGCGTGACCTGGAACCGCTCGGTCTTCAGTTGGTTGAACCACGGCGTCGTATTGACGTTGTTCGTGAGCTTCGTCGTTTTGCCGCTCGGGAGCTCGGTGACGTAGGAATCGGGGATGACGTCTTTGTTTTGACGAGTCGTGAAGACCAGCTTCACATCGTCGCCGTCCACGGCATCGACCGATTCAAGCAGGTCGCCCTTGCCCTCGAAGATGCGGGTTTTCTTGCCGGTTTTGATGTTGACCTTTTCGAGGTACGGCTTCGGCAGGGCATTTTGGTCGCCGCGCGGACGATCCGTGCCGCTGACGTACACGTCGCCGGTGCTTGAAATGCGCGCGACCGGAACGGCGCCACGGCTGGCGCGAGTCAAGAGCGTCGGCGTAAAGCCGCCGCCGGCGCCGCCAAAGCGACCGCGACCCGGCTGCTGTTCATCGTCGAGACTCGGTTCTTCCTCCATTAGCGGCGGCGTGGCGCTGGCGGCAATCGTTGGTTCCGGCCCGCCGCGGCCGCCGCTCTTGAAGATCACATAGATCGGCTTCTTCGGATCGGCGAGATCGACCGCGGCGATTTGCCGCTGATTGTCCACGGTCTGCGTCAGGAACAGCAGCTTGCAATCGTCCGAGTATTGGGCGCTCGCGATCCGATTCGGTGATTCGTAAACAATCTTCACGTCGTCCTTGCCGAACGGCGGGACCCAGAGATGAACGCGATCCTTGCGCGGCGCCGGTTTCGGCGCGTCCGCCTTCGCGTCGGCAGCGGGCGCCGGCTTGGCGGGCTCCAATTGCAGGAACGACAGGCCCGTTCCGTCGGGCCGCCACACGATGTCACGCTTACCGTCGGGATCGACCGGCTCGAAGCGGCGTTGCGGAGCGTCGGGATCGAGATTCGGACCGGGGTCGGGAGTCGGGTCGGGCTGCAGCGGCGCGGGCGTCGTCGGTTGGGCAGCGCCGGGGCGCCCTTGCCGGCCCGTTCGTCCCTGACCGGGAGATCCCGGCTGTGCGGCGGCGACAACGATGGGCGCGGGCGGCTGCGGTACCGTCTCTTGCAGCTTGCGGTCGACGAGCGTGCAGACACACTTGCCTTCGCAGCTCCAGACGCCTTCCAACGAGCCGAAGCGCGCGAGCGGCACGTAGTACGAGAACGGCTTCGTTACGGTGGTCACGCGAAAGTGCGTCTCGCCCGGAGCCATATTCACGCTGCGGATCAGGTTCGGGAAACCGATCTTGGTCACGTGGCCGTCATTGACATCGACCAAGGCGAGCTGGCCGGTGCCAAGGTATTCGAGCAGCTTCATGTCATACGGCGATTCGAGCAGGTAGCGATACGTCCGCGACGGATTGTTGCCGCCGCGGGCGACGCGCACTTTCGGTTCGGTCGCGACGCCGTTCCGCTTGGGCATTTCACGTTTGTCGTCGGGCAACAGCACGGTTTCGATTTGCTTGCCGTCCTTCGACCACTGGAAGGAGGTGACGAGCGTCGCGAGGACCGGCGTCGCGGTCAGCCGGCGCGAGTACCCGGTCTCGGTGTCCGCGATGTAAATGTGCGTGGCGTCGTCGAAGTGCGCATAAAATGCCAACTTCGAGCCGTCGGGCGACCAAACGGGGTTGCTGACGCGCGCCCGCTCCGGGACGTGTACCGGCACCATGCGCTTGTCGGCGTGGTAAAACAGCTCATAACCGGGCGCGCTGCGTAGCCACAATTCACGGGCGCGGCCGGCAACGGGATCGAACGCGGCTTCACCGAGGTAGACACACGGCGCCGCCATCTTTTGCAGCGTCGGCATGCCGTCGTTCTTGGTGACGAGGAACTTGTTGCCGTCCGGGCTCAGATTCGTCAGCGTGAAATTGTCCGTCCGCGCGGCGAGGACAGCGTCCATGATCTCCTTCGGCGGCACGAGATAGGCCTCTTTGCCAAGCGAGACCTGTTGGGCGGGAGCCGGCGCCGCGAGCCATGACGCGAAGCACCAAAGGGCCAGCACAGATGCCGAGCGCTTCGTGAGATATCGAGCGGGGTGCATGAAAGAATCTCCGTAAGAACAGCGCGAGACGGCGCGGCCGGATGCGCCCGCGCGGTCGACGGTAATTCGTGTGAAGGGCAGCTTGCCCGCAGGGCGGAATCGCTGGAAAACGGCGTCCGTGAGTTACGTCTGAGGTTTTGCAATCGTCACGCGCCTGGAAGCCGGCGTCAATGGAAAAGCCGACGACGCCGATTGCAACGATAGGCCAACCAAGACGCTTGGCGCCGCCTGGCGCGGATTTATCGGCAAAGACGATTCGTCAACTCCGTCCGGCGCGGCACGTCCGTGTCCGGCGAATTGACGGCAACGGCCATATGAGCTAAAAACGGAAGGTCCCGCGCCGGTTTTGGCCGTGCCGTTTCGCAGGGCGGCCGATCTGCGTGGGAAAGAGAGGCATCTCATGCAGGGCCATCAGCAACCCGTCGCGGATGTTCTCGACCGGCGTGACGACATTCAACCCTTGGCCGCAGGGCCCCTGGCGATTGTCGGCGGTTGCGGCCACGTCGGGCTGCCGCTGGGCTTGGCGTTCACGCAAAAGGGCTATCAGGTCGATCTGGTCGATACCTGTGCGGCTCGGGTGGCGCTGGTCAACAGCGGGCGGATGCCGTTTCATGAAGACGACGCCGAGCACCTGCTGCCGCGCATGATCCAGTCCGGCCTGCTGCGGGCGACAAACGACACCGCCGTGTTGGAGGATGCCGCCGCCCTCATCGTCACCATCGGCACGCCGGTGGACGAGTATCTCGACCCGTCGGTCGGCGAGTTTGACCGCTCGATGCGGCAACTGCTGAATCAAGTGCGGCCCGGTCAACTGCTCATTCTGCGCAGCACGGTCTTCCCCGGCATGACCGACCGTCTTGCCCGCCAACTCGAGCAGTTGGGCCGAACGGACGTCGATCTCGCGTATTGCCCCGAGCGGATCGTACAGGGCAAGTCGCTCGTTGAGTTGGCTCAGTTGCCGCAGCTCGTCGCCGGCGCCACGCAACGCGCCGCCGACCGCGCCGCCGCGCTCTTCCAGCTCGTTTGCCCGAAGGTGATCCTCCTGCGGCCGATCGAGGCGGAGTTGGCGAAGCTGTTTTGCAATGCGTATCGCTATCTGAATTTCGCCATCGCGAATCAGTTTTACGTGATGTCTCAGCATTTCGGCGCCGACTTTACGCGCGTCTTTCACGCGCTGCGCGACGATTATCCGCGCATGCAGGCGTTGAGCCGGCCCGGTTTCGCCGCGGGGCCGTGCCTGCTGAAGGACACGATGCAACTGGGCGCCTTCAACCACGGCTCGTTCGTGCTCGGCCAAGCAGCGATGATGGTCAACGAGGGGCTGCCGTACATCCTGGTGCAAGACGTCAAGCGTGCGTATCCCCTGGCCGACATGACGGTCGGTATTCTGGGCATGGCGTTCAAGCCGAACAGCGACGATCCGCGCTCGTCCCTTTCTTACAAGCTGCGGAAGGTTCTGCTGCTCGAATGCCGCGAAGTGCTCTGCACCGATCCGCATGTCCCCGATCCTGAACTGACGCCGCTGGCCGAGGTGCTCGACCGGGCCGACTTGCTCATCGTCGGTACGCCCCACGACTGCTACCGCGGGTTGAGTTTCAAGCAGCCCGTGATTGACATCACCGCGACGATCTCCAAAAACCGTGACGTTTAGCCGCCCGTCTCGGACGGGCGGCTAAACGGGAACGCAGATTCGCATGCGCATTCTCGTCACCGGCTCGGCCGGCTTCATCGGCGGCTATCTCGTTGAAGAGTTGCTCCAAGCCGGACATGCGGTTGTCGGCCTCGACAATTTCTCCAAGTACGGTCCACTGCAACAGGCAGCGCAGAAGCATCCCGGTTATCGCTTTGTGCAAGGCGACGCCAAGGATGTCGGCCTGCTGTTTGAGTTGCTGCGGGACGTGGATCAGGTCGTCGCCGGGGCCGCCCGCATCGGCGGCATCAGCTACTTTCACGAGTTCGCCTACGACCTGCTTGCGGAAAATGAACGCCTCACCGCCGCGATATTCGACGCCGCGGTGGCCGCCCATCAAGCCGGCACGTTGAAGAAGATCAACGTCATCAGCTCGTCGATGGTCTTTGAAAACGCAGCGACGTGGCCTACGCCGGAAGGCGAACAACGCCGCTGCCCGCCGCCCAGCTCGACCTACGGCTTTCAAAAGTTGGCGACGGAATACTACGCCCAAGGCGCCTGGGAGCAATATCGGTTGCCGTTTACGATCATTCGCCCGTTCAATTGCGTCGGCGTCGGCGAACGCCGGGCGCTCTGTGAAAAGGAAGTGCTCAGCGGCAACGTGAAGCTGGCGATGAGCCACGTCGTGCCGGATTTGATTCAGAAAGTGCTCAAGGGGCAGGATCCACTCCACCTGCTCGGCGACGGCAACCAGGTCCGGCACTACACCTACGGGGCCGACTTGGCGCGCGGCATTCGGCTGTGCATTGAAAAGCCGGAAGCGGTCAATGAGGACTTCAATCTAAGCACGGATGAATCAACCACGGTGCTGCAACTCGCCGCGAAGATTTGGAAGAAGGTGAACGGCGATAAGCCCTTCCGCTACCACTGCGATGCAGCGTATCCGTACGACGTGCAAAAGCGGGCGCCGAGCACCGAGAAAGCAGCCCGGGTGCTCGGCTCCCGCGCGACGACACCGCTCGACGCCATTCTCGATATCGTCATTCCGTGGGTGCGGCAGCAGGTCGACTTTGGCAACATTTGATCTTTCAGCCCTAAGCCAACTCCCCGGCCACCTTATCGAAATACTGCACGCACTGCGCGATCTCGGGTAACGAAGTTCCGTAGTGGTACTCGTATTCCACCGAGAAGACCGGCTTGATGCCTTGCCGTTTCACTTCGGTCAACATCCCCTTCACGTCGGCCTTGCCCGTGCCCCACGGCACGTCGTGGGCTTTGGCGCCGAACTCGTTCAAGTCCTTGAAATGGAATTCAATGATACGGCCTTCAAGCTTCTTGAGAGCGTCGAGCGGCACAATGTTGGAGCGCAGCCAGTGACCGGTGTCGCAACAGGCCCCGATTCGCTTGCTGTGGTCTTTGACCGTCTTCAGTACGATGTCCGGGTCCCAATAGCGCGACGGCTTCGGATGGTTGTGCAGGGCGACGTTGAGTTTGTATTCCTCGCACAGCCGGTCGAGGACTTCGAAGGCGTCGAACGGCGGTTCGGAGACGATGTTTTCGATGCCCATTTCCTTGGCAAAGTCGAAGATCGCCTTGGAAAAGCCGCCGACGCCGAAGCTGACGAGCTTCACGCCTTTGTCGGAGAGGCGTTTCCGAACCTCGCTGCGAAGATCGGCCGCAAGACCCTCGCCGAACTTCTTATCCGGCTTTTCGGCGCTGAGCTTCTGGCCGGGAAACGCTTCAATGAAATGGAGGCCGAGCGAGGCGGTGCGATCCACCGCATCATAGAACGTGGTCTCGTTGAAGCTCCACGCCTGGCAACCGAGCCGCCAGCCAAGTTTCTCGGCATTCGGCGCTCCCTTCGCGAGCGGCTCCGCGCCGGATACCCAAGCGCCGAGGCGGTTGACGCCGACGGCGGCGGTCATGGCGGTCGAAGCTTGCAGAAATCCGCGGCGGTTCATGAGTCGTCTCCCGGCGAGTGTGCTTTCGATTGACGCGACGGCTTGCCTGAGCGGCATTGTAGCCGGAAATCCGCGGTACGGCCGCCGGTGGAATGGTTTGCCGGCGCGACGCCGTTGGGTACACTAGCGCAGCCTCCTCTGCACCGGGTACGCGTCGAAGGAGTTTTCCATGTCGCTATGCATTCTCTCAGACGATCAACTCGCCCGTTATCACGCCGATGGTTACGTGCTGAGCAACGGTCTCTTCGATGCGGATGAAATCGACTTGCTGCGCCGCGCCGCCAAAGAGGATCACGAGTTGGATAAGCACGCTTTCGGCCGAGCCGACGGCGAAGGCGGCAAGGTGCGCTTGTCGTTGTGGAACCAGCCGGGAAACGGCATCTACGGCATGTTCGCGCGGTGCGAACGAATGGTGCGGTCCGCCGAGAAGCTGCTCGGCGGCGAGGTTTATCACTACCACTCGAAGATGATTATGAAAGACGCCAAGGTCGGCGGCGCATGGACGTGGCATCAGGATTACGGCTACTGGTATCAGAACGGCGTGCTCCAGCCGCTGTTGACGAGCGTGTTCATCGCGGTCGATCCCTCGACGCGGGAGAACGGGTGTCTGCAAGTCATTCGCGCTTCGCACGCCTGCGGCCGCATCGACCACGTCTTGACCGGCGATCAGGCCGGGGCCGACCGTGAGCGCGTGGAACACGTGCTGCAGCGGTTGCCGCTCGATTATGTCGAGATGGAACCGGGCGACGCGCTCTTTTTTCATTGCAACCTGCTGCACCGCTCGGATCAAAACCGCTCCGACCGGCCGCGCTGGGCGATGATCTGTTGCTACAACGCGGCCCGCAACGATCCGTACAAGGAATCGCATCATCCGCGCTACACGCCGTTGTCGGTCGTGCCGGACACCGCGATCCGCGACGTCGGCGTCAAGCGCTTCGCCGAGGACGGGGCCGACGTGGCGTGGTTGGAAGATTCCAAGGACCATAGCGCCCGCCGTCTCGCCGAGCGGCCGGCCGAATGACTTTTCTCGCGTTGGTGAGTCGCTCACGTCGTGCGCTGCGCAAGACAATTCCCATGCCGCGACGCTTCTTGCAAAAACTCACTCCTCAGATTGGCAAAAATTGCAAACGCTTCGGCCGATCATGAACGAATCGAAGCGGCCGCCGGATTTGTTAAACGTTTAGCTCTCTTCGTTTTGCGTCGCAATCGATAGACGTCGCGGCAGCTTCTGGCACAGCGCTTGCAAAGGTAGGAGGCGACCCTGTCGGGCTGTTTCCCGCGGCCCACAAGCCTACCTCGACCACATATCACTTGGCGCATCTATTCGGGCCGGGGACGCGAGTCCTCGGCCTCTGTTCTTTGATGGCTGCGTTCGTTCACGCGGGACAGATTCCGGCACGACGCCCGCGCCGTGTGGTGGCGACGGTCGCGCGCACCAGCTCGCCGAAGGCGCGGGCCGCATTGGTGCGATACCGCAGCACGCTCCACGCCAGACACAGATCGCGCCACGGCGCCGCTTCGCGGAACGGCACGCAAACACGATCCGAGGCGCGGTCGGCCACGCGAAACATCTCCGGCACGATCGCGACGCCGAGTCCCGACGAAACCATTGCCGCCAACGTAGCGAGCTGTGCGCCGCGGGCAGCCACGGACAGTTTGACCCCCTGCGGCTGACACGATTGCAGCACCTGTCCCGTCAAACAGTGCATGTCGTGCAGCACTAGGAACGGCTCGCCGTTGAGGTCGGCCCAGCGTACGGTCTTGCGCCGGCCGAGCGGATGAGCAGCGGGCGCGAGCAGGTAGAGCGGCTCGGAGCCGATGCGCTCGACGTGTACCGTGCCGACGTCCGCCGCCGACGAGATGACCGCCACGTCCAACTCGCCGCGGCCGACCGATTCCAAGAGCCGATGGGTCACGTCTTCCGTCAGCGACAGTTGCACTTCCGGACAGCAACGGCGGAACGCTTGCACGACCCGCGGCAGCAAAAACGGTGCGATCGTCGGGATCGCGCCGACGGTCAACGCCCCGGTCGCGCGGTCGCCGGTTTCGCGCACGCGCTGGCGGGCGTCACTGAGTACCCGCAGCACACGGCGGGCATGATCGAGCAGCACGTGCCCCGCTTCCGTCAACACGACGCCGCGCGGCAGGCGGTCGAAGAGCGGCTGGCCGATCTCGCGTTCCAGCTTCTTGATCTGCTGGCTCAGCGACGGTTGCGCGACCAGCAGCCGTTCCGCGGCCCGGGTGAAGCCGCCCTCTTCCGCGACCGCGACGAGGTATTCGAGCTGATGTACTTCCATAAGCACGCCCTATGACAGACAGAGGAACAAAGTATTAGTCTATTGCTCTAGCGCAGACTAGGGTGCCTGTTGGGTCGGGGGTGGTGGATCGGCGTCCGCTGGGCGCCGGCTCGCTCGACCGGGTCGCCCCGCGGAGGGACAACAAATGTGTTTCAGCAGGCCAACGTTGTGGCGACGGCTGCCGTGGCTGGCGGTCCTCGCCGTCCTCTTCTACTGCGTCGGCCCGTCGTTGACGCAACAACCGGACGTGCAGAAAGGTCCGCTGCCGAGCAGCTACGACCAGGTGAGCAAAGTGCTCCTCGGCGAGGAATCGTTCCAGAACATGATGCAGAAGGACAAAGCCGACAAGGCCATGATTATGGCCCGGCAGGAGAAGCTGCTGAAGGAGCGCTACAACCTCGACAAGCACGTCGATGACAATGTGAAAATGTCGCGCGGCAAGCCGATTCCGGTCGGCCCGGCGACCCGGCTGCCCGACGGCGTGACGTGGGAACAGCTCGCCGACATGGAGCCGGCCGACGTGCAGGCGAAGGGCGCTTTTCCCAAGGGGTTTTTGCCGTTGCCGCACCCGCACCACGAGGCCGGCGGCATGCTTTTCCCGCAGCAGGAGATCAAGCTGCTCTCCCGCCTGGAGCGTTTTGATCTCGATTTCGATCTGCTCGAACACTTTCTGCCCGAGTTCCCGCCGGCGATCTACCTGACCACGCGGCCCGACCTCGGCGACGTGTCGCAGGGGCAGATGGTCACGATCGACAACTTTCAGGACATTTTCAACGGCATCCTCAATTCGAAAGACCTGGAAGGCGTCCGGCTGCTCGTGTCGCAGTTCCCGCAGCAGCAGTTCAACGCCACGCGCGACCGCAAGACTGAAAAGGCAAGCCAGGGCGTGGCCTGCTTTGATTGCCACGTGAACGGCCACACCTCGGGCGCGACGCACCTGGTCGGCGACATTCGGCCGCAGGCGAATCGTCGCCGCATTGAAACGCCGAGCTTGCGCGGCGTGAACATCCAGCGGCTGTTCGGCTCACAGCGCGCCTTGAAGAGTATTGAAGACTTCACTGAATTCGAGCAGCGCGCGGCGTACTTCGACGGCGACATCTTGTCGGCGTCGGCCAAGGGAGTCAACCCGCTGGACCGCGGCAGCCAGGTTCACTTTATGTCGGAAGTGCAGGACCTGCTCGACTTCCCGCCGGCGCCGCTCGGCATCGACGGCAAGCTCGACCGCCGCAAGTTCAGCCCCGAATCGACCGAGATGAAGGGCCAGGCGTTGTTCTTCGGCAAAGCGCAGTGCAGCACATGCCATCCCGCGCCGTACTACACCGACAACACGATGCACGATCTGCAAGTGGAACGCTTCTACAAGCCGCAGATGATCAACGGCCTGATGGCGACGAAGCAAGGGCCGATGAAGACGACGCCGTTGCGCGGCATTAAAGAATCGCCGCCGTACTTGCACGACGGCCGGCTTTTGACGCTTGAGGACGCCGTGGAGTTCTTCAATTTGATCTCGGAAACGAAGCTAACCGGCGAGGAGAAGAAGCAGCTTGTCGCGTTCTTGCGGCAACTGTAAGGTCGTAGGCTGTCCGTTGTCAGTCGTTCGTCGCGTGTTCCGACTGACGACTGACAACGGACGCTGACAATTACTTCTTCTCAATGCAGTAGAGATGCGTTTTCGTGCGCAGAAACAGCGACTTGCCGACGGCGGCCGGGGAGGCCATGCAGCCGTCGTCGAGCTTATTGACTGCGAGCACCTTCATTTCGTCGCCGGGTTCCAGGACGTAGCTGGAGCCGTCGGTTTCGTTGCACACGTAGACGCGGCCGTCCGCAAAGATTGGAGACGAAGAGAAGGCGCCATTCGGGCGTCCTTGCCAGGTCGTCTTGCCGGTTTTGGCGTCCACGAGCGAGGTGACGCCCGACTCGTTCACGAGAAAAAGACGCTCAGCGAGCAGAAGGAACGAACAGCGCGTCGGCACGCCGCGATTGTTCTTCCACGCGACCTTCGTAGCGGTGACGTCGCCGTGTCCATCGGGGCGTACGGCGAACAGCTTGAAGCCGCCGTCCGCACTGCTGGCGAAAACCATGCCCAGGCCGTAAAGCGGTCGCGCCGCCGCGTTCATGCCGCCGCTTTGAACCCGCCAGAGTTCCTTGCCGGTGCGTGGATCGAACGCTTGCGTCGCGCCCGCGCTCGGGCTGATGAGCTGCGGCGAGCCGCCAACATCGATCACGATCGGCGTGCTGTAGGCTTTCTTGTAGTCGCCGTTGGTCGTGCCGTAGTCGATATCGCGATCGCGTTTCCAGACGGTGTGCCCCGTCATCTTATCGAGCGCGGCCAAATACTGGCGGTCGAAGCCGTCGAAGGTCAGGATCAGCAAGTTCTCGAAAAGAATCGGCGACGAGCCGGCGCCGCGCCAGTGGTCGCACGGCAGGTCCTGCCGCGTCCACAGGATCTTGCCGGTCGCCGTGTCGAGACACGCGGTGCCCGTGCTGCCGAAATGGACGTATACGCGCCCCGGTTCGATCGCCGGGGTTGGTGAAGCGGGGCTGTTGTACGGATAGCAGAACGCCGGTTTGTCGGGACTGAAGACGACAATGTCGTGAATGATGCGTCCCGTCTGGCGGTCGACGCACACGGCGAACAATTTCTTGCCGTCCGGTTGGGCGTTCGTCAGCCAGATCTGGTCGTTCCAAACGACGGGCGAGGACCACGCTTTACCGGGGATGGCGGTTTTCCAGCGGATGTTCTCCGTTTCGCTCCAGGTAATCGGCAGGTCTTTCGCGTCGGCGTGGCCATCCGCGTGGGGGCCGCGGAAGGACGGCCAATTGTCCGCGAATGCGAGACACGGTACGAACAAGAAAACAGCGCTCCAGCGCAGCATGGATGAAATCCTGAAAGCGAGAATTCCTTATTCCGGCACCGCGGAGCCGCGATGGCTCCACCACGGCAACGTGATGCCGCCGTCGATCGACAAGGTGCTTCCTGTAATGTAGTCGCTCTTGGGATCGCAGAGAAACACCACGCCGCGGGCGATTTCTTCGGGCTTGCCGAGCCGTTTCCACGGCAGCTTGGCGGCAGCGCTGGCGATTTCTTCCTCGGTCGAGTGCTCGCGCTCGCCCGGCGTGTCGATCCAGCCGGGATGGATGACGTTGACGCGGATGCGTTTCTCGGCCAGCTCGATGGCGGCGGTCCGGGTCATGTGATCGACGGCGGCCTTCGCCATGTTGTACGCCATTGCCTGCGGCACCGCGACGACCGCGTGCGGAGAGCCGATGAGAACGATGGAACCGCCCTGCCCTTGTTCGATCATGCGGCGAGTGGCGGCGCGGAGCGTGTAGAAGGCGCCCCACATGGTGACGTCGATGGTGCGTTGGAATTTCGCTAGATCGGCCTGCCAAAAGAGTTCGCGGTCGCTGTAGTAAGCGTTGGCGACGGCGATGTTGAGCTTTCCGAACTCCGTCACCGTCGCAGCGACGAATCCCTCGACCGCGTCGAGCCGGGAAACATCGCCGGGGAGCGCGATGGCTCGCGCCCCACTTCGGCGAATCGCGGCGACGGTATCCGCCGCCGACTCGGCGTGCAGATCATTGACCGCGACGGAAGCGCCGGCCTCCGCGAGAGCGAGGGCGGTCGCGCGGCCAATGCCGCGGCCGGCGCCGGTGACGAGGGCGACTTGACCGCCTAGGATCATCAATCGTTTCTCCGTATCGGTTAGCCGCCCGTCTCGGACGGGCGCTCGCTTACGCGCCCGTCCGAGACGGGCGGCTGAACGACAATTCGGTATTAGTCGAACACTAACGTCCCGAACTTCTGATATTCGTGAAAGCTCTGCCCCACGCGGGCCCAGTCCCAGCTTGTCGTTTTGCCGTCGTCGTAATCCATGCGGTAAAAATTCGCCCGCCAGCGACTGCCGGGCTTCGGCGGCACGTTCTGCAAGGGCGTCAGCAATTCGTAGGGAATGAAAACCTCGGCTTTCCAGCCGGTCACGGCAGCGCCCGATTTCAATTCGCCGCCGGTCGCGGAGGTCGCTTTGCGCGTCTTGCGGCCGCCTTCGTAATGCCACGGCCGCCAGCCGAGAAACTTGCCGTCGAAATTCGGAATCAAGATCGGCAGCTCGTAGTTCAGTGGCGAAATCTCGTATTCAAAATAGACCGGCTGCTTCTCGTCTGGCCAGAGGAAGACTTCAAAAACGTCTTCCGTCCACAGGTTCAGAAAGTCCTCTTTCATTGTGGCGGTGAGCTTCTTGTCCGTCGCGTCCATCAGTACGTAGAGGCCTGTTTTGGAATACAGGACTTTGATGCGCGTCTCGTAGGGCAGGCCGTCCTTTGTGCGGCGGCGCAACGACTCCCAGTGCGTCTTCTTCCACGCTTCAGCGCGGCCGTCGCCGGCGACTTCGAAGTCGTCCGTGGAAGGGACACGCAGCGCCCTATTTGTGGAGTCGTCGGGATCGGCCTGTGCGCCTTGCAGTCCAAGGACAACGCGCTCCGCGTTCTTGTGATAGATTTTCTCCAACACGTCCTTCGGCAGGTAGATGCCGTAAATGTTCCAGAAACCCTGGCGATGATGGCTCGCCGCACAGTCGAAATACTCGTCATCCGTTTCGAGGAAGCGGAAATACGTGCGATACGCCTCGCGCCGCGGCGTGGTGTCGGTGCCGAACATGATGCGGTCCTGGTATTTCAGGAAGAACTTCCGCGCGGTGTACGGCTGCCGGCCCAGCTCGGAGATGCGAGCGTCGAAGTCGATGAACATGTTCGGGTACTTATCGAGCTTGTCGGCAACGGCGGCGAGGTCCTCGGCGTTGTTGCCGAAATGGGTGTTGATGAACGTCGTCTGCGGATGCTTGGCGATCACGCGGTGGAGCTGGTCGAGCAAGTCCTGGCGTTTCGGAAATTGGTCGCCGTAGAAGAGCCAGGCCGGGTTCGCATTCAGCTCGTGCCAGCGTTCGTTGAAGCGATCGAGCGGCGTGAAAAACGCGGCCGGGTCGGCGATGTGTATCACTACCGGCCGTTTGTACTTCGCGCACATGTCCCAAACCGCATCAAGCTTTGGATCATCCACCGGCATCAAGCGGCCGTCCTTGTAGCGGTAGCGCAGGCCGAGGAGTTTGTGGAATTTCAGCCCCTTCGCGCCGGCCTTAAAGCTCTCCTCCAGCCGTTTCGCTTCGCGCTCACCCCAGTCGTCGGCGTCGATGCCGTCGAAGTTGACGAGGGCGAACGTGAGAAAGCGGCCGGGATGCGCTTCGTCCAATGCAGCGAGCGTTTCCTTGAGCCGATCCCCCCAGCCGCCGTCGAGGTTGACGACGGTGCGGACGCCGGCCTCGTTCAGTTCGGTGAGATACTGTTGCACGCGCTGGGGCGTGAGGATCTGGTTGCCGCCGCCGAGGTGGTTGTGCATGTCCACCACCGGGTAGAGCGGCTTCTCGACGCGCGTGGTCTTTGTGACCAGCATCGACTTCGGCTCCCAGTCGCGGAGCTTCAGTTCTTTGATGTCGGTCGCGGGCGGGTCGGCGGAGAAGGTCTCGCTCGTTGCAAGCACGGCCAAGAGCAACGTCCAGAAGAGGTACGATTTCATACGTGTGGACTCCGAGAATGGCGCCGCGGAAACGCCAAAAACGTGATTCTCATAACTGCACTTTGTGGCACTCTTCTTGGGAAGTCGGCTTCCCATGGATGCATCGCAACATTATACGCCAATGTTGTTTGCGGCGAAATCGAGTAACTTCCCAATAACCCTGGAAAGAGGCGCAGCTGATCGCTCCGTCTGCTTGTATCTTATCAGGGATGGCGAAGGGACTCCCCGCACTTCCGGACATTCCAGTAGAGCAACGAACGCCGTTGGTCGAGGCGCTGCTCG
>JBGQKZ010000075.1:0-32133 GCA_041499805.1 Gemmataceae bacterium | reverse complement strand
TATTTCCCGGATTCCTTCGCGAGTTGCGAGAGAAGTTCACAACAGACCCGACGCCGGCTTTGCAACACCTTGACCAGAAATGATTCAATGCGTTGCAGGGGACGGCAATTCGTTGCAAGTGACCAATGCGTTGCAAAGCCGTCCCGGTGTGTGTGCAAACAAACAATCGAATCGCACGTGCGCCCCGTCGCACCTCGTTGAAATGCCGTATTCGAGTGGGACGGCCACCTCGTCGGTTGCCATTGCAAGTTTCCGGCGCTTGGAGTACCACCCTGCGCGCTGTGCGCATCCCCGCGGCGCGCAGCGACCCGGAGCGGGCCCAGGCAGCGAAGCAAAATGGGAAATCGACACGAACATCGACCTGGCTGGCGTACCCGTCGCTGGGTAGCCGCCGGCCTCTTACTTGCCGCAGGATGTGCGACGGACCAGGGTGGCCGGAGTACTCTCAGCCCGCCGAGCGACCCATTGTTCGGTCCCGCGACGCCGGGCGCGGCGGCGCGGCCGCGAACTACGGCGTCCGCTCAACCGCCGGTCGAGCCCGCTTCGGTCGTGCCGGTGATGCCGGCGCCGTATACGACGACCGGGAGCACCGCCGCGCTCGCCGCCGGCAGCACGCCGACCTTGAACCCGGACTCCAATCTGCGTATTCCGGCCGCCGGCAACTCGGGAAGAGCGCAGGCGCAGGTTGCGCCGCCGGCAGCGACTCTATCCGTGCCCCAGCCGAACGGTGATCCGTCGCGCAGCGCTCCGCAACCACCTGCCGGGCCGGCGGGAACTCTCACCGGAACGCAGCGCGCTGGAAGTTACGAGTCGGCGCAGGCTGAACTCCAAGCCCGCGGCGTCAAGGTGCGGCGGCTTGAAATCGACCCGCAGACCGGCGAATGGCATTTCATCGGCTCACTGCCCAACGCGCAGAATCCGAACATCAGCCGGACGTACGAAACCCGTGCCGGCGATCAACTCTCCGCCTTGCGCGCGGTGATCGAGCAAATCGACCGCGAGCGCTGAGAAAAGCGAAGCTCGTGAAACAACTCTCCGCCGCGTGATCCCAGCCACGCAATGCAAACGCGAAGACCAGCGGCCCGTGTGCGCACGGGTCGCCGAGACGAAGGAAGCGCAGGGCGGAATCCATCACACTGTCAAAAGATGAAGCCCGACGCACCACGCGAGGGAGCCTGTCCTCCCTCGCGTGGCGCGTCGGGCTCGTGATTCAGACGCCGTCGCTTGGCGCCTCGGACTCCGTGATTATTTCCGGACGCCGGCCCATTGCTCGGCTTTCTCAAGGGCCTGACGGACGGCATCCGCCTCGCTCGCGGCGACGGCTTCGACGCAGTGGGTGACGCTGGCCTGCGTCGTCGGCAAGCGGCACTGGCACCGGTAAGCTCCGTCGGGCAGACGGCGAAGCTGGAAGCAGTCGGCCCCAAGCTTCTCCAAACGTGCGTGCGCCGCTGCCCAATCGAGACCCGTTTGTGCAGCGACGGCGTTGGTCAGACCGATCTCCTCCGGCGTCGGGAGATGAATCGGCGCGGACGGCCGCGGCGCGGTGAGGCGAACGGGCGGGTCTTCGGGCATCTGTCCGCGCGCCGTCGTTGGCCGCGGCGTTGGCGACGCAGTCCGTGATGCGGTCGCCAACGGACTCAGAGGCGGGTTGGGAACCGCGCCGGCCTGGGCGTTGCGCGGCGGCGCCGGAGCTTGCAGCGTGCCCTGTTGCGCAGCAGGGGCGCGTGTGAGCGGCTGTTGTTGAAAAGGGGGCGCCGCGTACTGCGGCGGAAACAGCACCGGCGGACCGCCGGTTGGGTCGCAGCCCAGCGGCGGTCAGCCGGCTCCGCTTCGGGCCGGGCTCAGTAACAGACTGAGCCAGGCGATGAATGTGGAGAGGAGGAAGACCAGCGCGTCCTTGCGCATGACGGGGAGTCCTCCGAACGGAACCGCGGGCCAAAGGGATGGGTCGGGCCGGGCGGGTCCGCATGGCGTGTCGTGCCGGAGCTGCCGGCGGAGCCGCTGCCCTCCTGGCCGCGGCTGCGAGTCGTGCGCGGCGTCGCTGCGGAATTGCGGGTCCGAGCGCCGCCGGGTCGCACCAAAGCGGGCGGCAACATAATCAAAGCCTCGCATCGAGAAAAGGGCAACCGACAGCGGACAGGCGAGATGCACAAATTACAACGGCGGGTTACAATTTACAAACGACGCGTCGAAGCGAAGACTCCCTTGCCGGAGGCGTAGACATGGCGAACGAATCGAAGCAGTGGCAGCATTTGGCGCCGAATCCAAAGTCGGCGTATAAGCAACTATTCATCAAAGGGACGCGGATTCGCGCGGAAGCGATCTACGCGTGGACCGTGGATGGTTCCGAGACCATGACGGCGGAAGAGGTGGCCGAAGGATACAGTCTTCCCCTTGAAGTCGTGCAAGAAGCCATCGCCTACTGTGCGTCTGATCCACCGGAGATCCGAGAAGACCACGCGCGCGAAGAAAGGCTTATGGAAGCGACGGGCATGAATGACCCCAACTACAAGTACACAGGTAAGCGCCGCCAGCTTTCGCCCCAGGAAAGAGCGAAGCTCGGCCTATGAGACTCTACCTCGACGAGGATCTTGCCTCGACGCTCCTCGTTCGGTTGCTACTGGCTGCGGGGCACGACGCTCAGGGGCCGTCCGACGTGGGGCTGCTCGGCGCCAGCGACATCGTAGAGTTCACGCACGCGATTCGCGATCGACGCATCTTCTTGACGCGGAACTACGACGATTTCGAGAAACTGGACATTTTGATTCACGAAGCGCGGGGCCAGCATCCAGGTATCCTGGCAATCCGGCGCGACAACGATCCGCGTAGGAATATGTCGCCGCGAACCATCGTGCGTGCTTTGCGAAACCTCGAGTCCGCGAGCGCGCCGCTCGCCGACGTCTATCAGATTCTCAATGCGTGGCAATAATGCTCCGTTGCTGGTCAGCGGAGAAGTTGTCCCAGCTCCTGACACAACAGCGCGGCAGTCTCCGCTGTCGGCGCTTCCGCGATCACACGCACAATCGGCTCCGTATTGCTCGGCCGCACGTGGACCCAGCGGTCGGCCCAGTCCAGCCGCAGGCCGTCGAGACGGTTGGCGATCGCGTCCGGCCAGCGCTTTTCCAAGGCGGCAAAAAGCTGCGGCAACCGGTTCCGATCGACGGTGTACTTGTCTTTCACGATTGCGTACGCGGGCAGTTCAGCGACCAGCGTGCTCAGTTTCTTCCCCGTTTCCGCGAGCAGGTTCAGCACCAGGCCCATGCCGATGAATGGGTCGCGCACGTAACCAACGCGCGGATCGATAATGCCGCCGTTGCCTTCGCCGCCGATGACCGCGCCGACTTCCTTCATCTTGTCGCAGACGTTGGCCTCGCCGACCGCGGCCCGGTGGAAGGAGCAGCCGAACTGTTTCGCAACGTCCTCGGAAATGCGGGATGTGGACATGTTCACGACCACCGGCCCCGGCTCGTGACGGAGGCGGAAAAGCACGGCGAGGGCCAATGTCAGTTCCTCACCGATATAACGGCCGGTTTCATCGATGAGCGCGAGTCGGTCGGCGTCTGGATCGAGCGCGAAGCCAATGTCGGCCGCGTTTTCGACCACGAGTGGAGCGATGGAGCGCAGGTTCGTTTCCGTCGGCTCCGGCTCGTGGAGGAAAAAACCGTCCGCGTCGCAGGCCTGGCAAATCGACTCGGCCTGAAACGCTTCCAGCAGTCGGCGTCCGAGAGGACCGCCGGCCCCTCCATTCGCGTCGAGCAACGTCCGAAAACCGCGTGAGCGAATGCGCGTGACATCCACAAGTTGCAGGACGCGATCGCGATGCCAGTCCTCCGCGTGACGACGTTCTGTCACGTTTCCCAGCTCGTTCCACGCGACACGCCGGAGATTGCGTGAGTCAAACAACGCCTTGATCTTTTCGCCTTCCGAGGCGGGCAACACCCGGCCGTCGGCGCCGAAGAGCTTCAGGCCGTTCCACTCGGCGGGATTGTGACTGGCGGTGATCTGAATCGCTCCCGCTGCGTGGAGTCGTTGCACCGCCAGGCCGCACGTCGGCGTGGGCGCGACACCGATGTCCTCGACGTCGCAACCGGCGCTGAGGAGGCCGGCGAGCACGGCGTGACGCAACATGCCGCCGCTCGGCCGGCCGTCGCGGCACAAAACGATTTTGCCGCCTGCCGTGGCGGCGCCAAGCGCCGCCCCGAACGTGCTGACCACCTCCGGCGTCAACCCGCGGCCAACGATGCCGCGAACGCCGGACACGCTCACGATCAGATCGTCCATCCGTATTTCCTCGGTCTTTTGGCCGGTTCTCAGGACCGCCGCTCAACGGGAATTGGACGGGCTGCCGATGATAAGGCGAGACGCGCCGGTTCGTCGTTCCCAGAGGAAATGTATGGAGGTTTGCGAACGCTGGTCATTGGCGTGGGGTCCGGCATTGCGGTGGCCGGCGCTGCTCTTGGGGCTTGTGGTCGGCTGCGCGACGATGCCGCGACCGCTCGATGAGGCGCTGCTGGCCGACAAGGAAGGAGCTTCATCCCGACACGGCGGCGTCGTGGATTCGTACCATGTCGCCTGTCCCGATGTCCTGGAAGTGCGTGTCGCCGGCAATCCGCAGTGCGGCGGCCGGCGGGAAGTTGGCCCGGACGGCTGCGTTGAATTGGCGGGCTATGGCAGGTTGCGCGCCGAGGGCGCGACAATCCCGGAGATATCCCAGGCCGTCGCCGAGCGGCTGCACCTGCCGCCCGCGTGGGTCGAAGGTCGAGTCGTCGAGTATCGAAGCCAGCACATCTATCTGTTCGGTGAGGTCGCCGGATTGCAGCGCGCCGTGGCCTATCAGGGCCCCGAGACCGTGCTCGACCTGTTACAACGTACGGGCGGCGTCACGCCCGGCGCCGCGCCCGGCAAGGTTTACGTCGTGCGCTCCGGCGTGATCGAGGGCCAGCCGCCGCGGATCTTCCACATCGATCTCGCCGCCATCGTCCGCCAGCAGGATCAACGCACGAATATCCGGCTGCAACCTTGCGACCGCGTCTACATTGGCGAAACGCACCAAGCGACGCTCGCCAAATGCTTCCCTCAGTGGCTGCGGCCCCTCTATGAGGCGCTTTCCGGCCTGAGCAGACATGGTTCCGGCCAGGTGACCAAGTGACGCGAATAGGAAGCGATTACGCGGCATTCAGTTTCATTGATGGCTGATTTCCGCTTCCCGATTCCTGAATTCTCTTGCTTCCCGCCGGCCGCCTCGCTATACATCGCCGCCTACGAACAGGCCGAACTGACGGAGGCGAACGATGGGTGTCAGCCAAACCTTGCAGATGGCGGCGCGAAACTGGCGGAAGCTGGCGATCGGGACAACAATGGCAGGCGTCGCCGCCGGCGCGTTCTGCTGGGGCCGCGTCGGTTCGATGCCGCACGCGACCGCGGCGCCGCCGACGGCTGCTCGCGGCCAGAAAGACGCTGCGCCGCCCGCCGTCAATCAACCGCCGTCCGATTACAGCAAGCGCGTCGTGGCGAACATCTACGGCACTGAGTACGTCACCCGCGAGGAGTTGGGCGAGTATCTCATCGCCCGCTACGGCGCGGATAAACTTGAATTGCTCGTCAATCGCCGCATCATCGACGCGGCCTGCCGGGAGCAGAAGATTGAATGCACCGACGCCGAGGTGAACGCCCAGGTGCATGAGGCGATGAAGGGCGCTCAAGGCATCGTCAGTCCGGCGGAGTTCGAACAGAAAGTGCTCAAGCCGCGCCACCTCAACATGTACGAGTGGCGGGAAGATGTGCTGCGGCCCAAGGTGCTTATGACGAAATACTGCCGTCATCTGGTCAGCGTTACCGAGGACGACATCCAAAAAGCCTACGAAGCGTACTACGGCGAGAAAGTGCAATGCCGCATCATCATGTGGCCGGCGAAAGATAAGCCCAAGATTCAGACCGAAGTCTACGGCAAGATCCGGGCGAGCGAGGAAGAATTCCAGCATGCCGCCCGCAGTCAAGCGAGTCCGACCTTGGCCTCCGCCGGCGGCCGGATCGACCCGCCCGTTGGTCGTCATACCACGGGCGACGAGCGTTTTGAGAAGACGCTGTTCAGCCTGCGTCCCGGCGAGGTGAGTGAATTGTTTGAAACCGGCGACCAGGTGGCCGTTGTCAAGGTTGATGCCCGCATTCCGCCGAACAGCGCCAAACGCCTGGAAGAGGTCCGCGCCGACCTCGAAAAGGAAGTGCTCGACAAGAAGGTCCAAGCGGAATTCCCGCGCGTGTTTGAAGAATTGAAGAAAAAGGCCGCGCCGAAGCTGTTCCTTGGCCGGCACGAGACGCCTGAGCAAATCGTCCGCGACGCCGGCGTCGAGCTGGAGAAGGCGGCCAAGCCGAACGGGAACTAAACCGCATCGGCACGAACACGCGGTCGCATCATGAGGTGGTGAGTGGTGGAATTCACCATTCACCACCTCGCTTCCATTCTGGCCCAGCGGTCACGTCTGGCTTTTTTTCGGCGTGGTTCAAATCCGGACCATTTGGGTGTCCACTTGGCAGTTGCGGCGCTCGTTTCTTTGCACAAAGAGATGTTTCTTTGGGCAATGATATACCTGACTCATCATGCGGGCAAGGTGTACGGGAAATGGTGGGCGGTGGGACGTGACTAGCTGGCCCGGCGGCGCGCCTTGCGGGCTTTCTTTCGCTTTTGGTACTTCCGCTCTTCGGCGTCCAATTCGGCTTTCGGCACCTTGACCAGAGCACGCATGGCCCGGTCGAAAGGGGCTAGGGCGGGCGGGAGCTTCGGCGCGCCGTTCTTTTGGGTGTCCATGTTGGCGATCCTCCTGCGCAGATAGTACGGCATTCGCCGATGCCGCGAAACTGGCCAGAGGTACATAGGCAATCGGAAAACTGCGGCAGGTAGCCTTGACTACTGAACGGATGTATGCTACACTTGTGCAAGTAGATGGATTTTTTTTCTTGACAAGTGCCCTTGGGTATGAGGGGATGCCGGCCACGGAGCCAGCTTGTCGCTGCGTGCCGGTAGGGTGACCAGAGGCGTAGCGATGAACGACCGACTCGCAATTCTGATCCGGTACTTTCTTGAGAAAGTTCCTGGGGCTGGACGCACGCGGATCATTAAGTTCCTTTACCTAATTGATCACGACGCGCGGCAGTTTCTTGGACGGCCGATCTCTCAGCTTCAGTACATCCGGCACAAGAAAGGGCCGTACAGCTACGAATTCGACCGCCAGCTAAAACAGATGGAGATTGCTGGCGACGTGACGGCGGAACAATTTGCTTATCAGGGATCAGCTGGTTACAGCTATCATGTCGCCGAACCGCTCGACGCCGAACCGTTCGCCCCAGAGGAAAAGGTCATCCTCGATTACGTCGCCGATCTCGTGAAGAAGAGTTCGTTGAACGAGTTATTGGACGACATCGTGTATCAAACGGCCCCGATGGTGGAAGCCGTGAAGCAGCGAAAGCCGCTCGGTCAACCATTAAACATGGCGCTGGTGGACAACATCCAGCGTATTCCTGGCTTGGAATTGGAGCGGATGCTCCGCTCACTTGACAATGTGGACAAGGGCAACGTGCGCCCGTTAGATGAACTGTTCGCGGAGCTGTCTATTTAGTCGGCGAACCGATGAGTTATTCAGCAAACACGACGCGAGAATTTGACGATGGTTTCAAGGCCCTTCCGAAATACATTCGGACGCACGCGAAGATTACGATCCAGAAACTACTGAACAATCCAAATCTGAACAGTTACCCGAATCTCTATCCGTTTCCCGGACGTTACGAACACAAGCCTCCGCCGGTAGACGCCGACGGCTGCCGCCACACGTTTACGATTTTGTTTCACTTCAATGCCGACGGAGCCAGCTTGGATCTTGCCGGCATCGGCTGCGAAGTTGAGGTGCTGCCTCCATAGCGCACGGGGGCGACCTTGCAGATCAGCGTTCAGCTGATGCGACAAGATCGCGCCCGCGCGCGAAACTGAGGCAGCGACTCGGCAGACGGCTACGAGGATCGAATCTGCCTTACGGCACCGGCAATTGCATTTGCCGAGCGTGCCGCCGCGAGCTTGCACGGCTGATTGCCTCGGATGTCGTCGGCTTTGATTTTCTCTTTCGTGGCCTCTTCCGACAATCCGACCATTAGGAGGTGAAGTCGCGGCAGGTTGTCCCGGAGACTGTCCGCTTTTGTCAACCCAAGCCGTCCCTTAACCGTCTGCGTCCCGGCGCCGAGAATTGGGGTGTAGATCGCATCGGTTACGATGCCATACCCCGGCCCAGCAACGCTGTGCGCTTTGAGTTCCGCAGTGAAGCCTTTGCGCACTTCGATGCCTTGTTCCCGGCTTTCGATCCACTCCGGGTCTTTGCCGAGTCGCTCGTATCGCTCGCGACGCTTCATGGAGTATTCGCCAGTCCTGCGGATCGCCGGCAGGACTTCGGTAAAAACCCACGTCTGAAACTTCTCAGCGTCTGGTTTGTTTGATCGAAAAACGAGTCGATATAGACCAGGTTCGTAAACGACTGCAAGCCTTTGCTTTCCGCCACGGGTCCGCAAAGTTTGCACCCCCTTTTCAGTGGCTGGGATGCCACGCTGCGCGCTGTTGGAGTCAATGATCCCTAGTACGGCGCATACGTCAGCGAGGACAAACCACGGGCGATCCTTGCTGCCGCCGCAACGGACCTCCTGGCCGTTGAACTCGAAATGAAGGTGAAAGAGTTGTCCCTGCCGCGGCCCGTTCGGGACGGGTAGCGTACCCATGCTGCACACTCCATTCAGGCAGCAGGCCGGACGATGAGCGGAAAATCCCGGAAGATTCTCGTTGACAGGAAACGCGTGCGCGTGGTAGAGGTGTGCCGTGGCTGTTTGCACCAGCCCGTCGCGGCACTCAGACCACCTTGGTCTGACTTATGTTGGACTCGGGGAGCTGCGAGCGTGCCTGAAATAAACTCGCAGCCTCCCCCCACGCCTCGCCATCCGGCCAAAACTAAACCAACCTTTTACCGTCGAATGGCTCATCTGTACAATGGCACTTTTCAGATTCGCGCAAGTGCAAACAAAAACAGCACCTACGCCGTGGCGTAGGTGCTGGCATTCCATCCAAAACTGTCCTTTTCGACACAAGCAGCTGAATTACCCCGGCATTTTTCCAGCTGCCGCGCGATCGTCTTTCCCGGTGAGCGCCTTGTACGTCACGCGCCGTCCCGGAGTTCCCTTCATCACGGCCAGGAACCGCGTCCCGTCGTTCCCGTCACGCTCATTAAACCGGAACGTCTCTTCGTCCAGATAGCCGGTCAGGTGTTCCGGGCTGACGTGGACGTAGGTGCCTTTCACCATGCGCTTCAGAAGCGACCAGAAGTTTTCGAGCCCGTTCGTGTGAACGCGCTCCGTGACGTAGGCAACCGCGTGGTCAACCGTCTTGTGGACGTAATCGGCGTCCAGACCGCGATAGCTCGCAAAGAAATCGGTATAGACGTGCGAGCCCTTTTCCACGGCAGCGCGAACGTAGGGCTGTAGCTGGACTGCTTTGACGTTCGGTACTACAACCGTCTTGACCTGACTCACGCAATCCGGCGTCGTGCGCTGGAGGATGCCGAGCACAGCGGTCTTGCCCGCCGGTCCCCTTTTCGTGATTTCTTTCTCCCGCCGCTTCGCGTGCATGTACTGCGCTTTCCCGCCCATGTACGTTTCGTCGGCTTCGGTCACGCCGATGAACTTCTGAAACGTGCCGGTTTTCATCGCGAGCCGGACCCGGTGAAGCATGAACCACGCCGTTTTCTGGGTCACGCCCAGCGCCCGGTGGACTTCATAGCTGCTGATCCCGTTCTTGTCGTTCGTGATACACCAAACCGCCACGAACCACTTGTCCAGACCAAGAGGGGAATCCTCAAAAATCGTGCCGACTTTCGCGCTGAACTGCTTCCGGCAACCCTTCGCCTTGCATTGCAGCATGCGCCGGCTGGCGATGTTCCCGACGTTCTCGCCGCCGCACTTCGGGCAGGTAATCTTGCCGTCGGGCCACTTGATGGAGAGCATGTAGGAATGGCACACGTCCAGGTCGGAAAAGTACCGGACTGCCTCAAGCAACGTGCGGGGTGCGAATGAATTGTTCATGCCCTCATTCTACGCGAATGGGCATGATGAGTCAAGTATATTATTGCCTTTCTTTGCATGTGCCGTGCAAAGAAACGGCCGGTCGTAAGTCCTTACGCGAAAGAGTTCTCTGGCGCTGGTGTGCGTTTCTTTGCATTCTTTGCACGCACACACATGTCCCCGGAACATTGCAATGCAACCGCCAGAATGGCAGCCAACACGCTCGAGCGCGGCGCCTCTCCTGATAACGAGTTTTACCATCGTTTGAACCGTGCTCTTTTTTCCTTTGCCACGCCCGCTCCCTCGGCGTAATAATCCTACCGTCAGTTCCGATTGGTCGCCTGACTCCCAAATCACGAGGTTTCCCGATGCGCACGATACGTTGGCTCGCGCTCGTCGTCCCGCTCGCTCTGGCGGCGCTGGTCGTGGCCGCGCCGAACGACCAGGCCGACACCCAGGCGTTGCTCGACAAGGCGATCAAGGCGATGGGCGGCAAGGACAACCTGACCAAGTACCAGGGCGCGACCTGGCAGGCGAAAGGCAAATTCGTTCGCGACGATTTGAACTTCACCGCCGAGTGGAGTTATCTCGCTCCCGATAAGCAGCGTTCCAAGTTTGATTTCGAAGGCGGCGGGCAGAAGACGACGATCAGCACGGTCGTCAACGGCCGCGAAGGGTGGACCAAGACCGACAACAATGACACCGAGGCCCTCGAAGGCGATGCCCTCATCGAGGAAATTGAAGGCGCGTACAGCAACTGGCTGACGATGCTCGTACCGCTCAAGGAAAAGCAGTTTACGCTGACGCCGGCCCCCGAAAGCAAAGTCGGCGACCGCCCAGTGGTCGGCTTCAAGGTCGTCCACAAAGACCACCGCGACGTGACGCTCTATTTCGACAAGGCGAAGGGGCTGTTGCTCAAGATGGAAAACAAAGCCAAGGACCGTGAGAACGACAAGGAAGTGAATGAAGAGATGTTTTTCGAGGATTACAAGGAGGTCCAGGGCACGCAACAGCCGACAAAAATCAAAATCCTGTGGGACGGCAAGCCCGTGTGGGACATGGAAGTCACCGATGTCAAGCTCACGGAAAAGCTCGACGATAAGATGTTCACGAAACCCTAATTCGGAGAGTCATCATGCGGCGCATCGGTGGAATCGCGTTGTGTCTGTTCATCGTCTCGCCGGTTCTCGCGCGGGCGGCCGACGACGACCCCAAGGCGATCATCAACAAGTCGATCAAGGCGATCGGCGGCGAAGAGAAGATGGCCAAATTCAAGGCGCAGACTTTCAAGGAAAAGGGCACCTACTACGGCATGGGCGCCGGCCAGCCCTACACAGGCAATTACGCCGTGCAATTCCCCGACAAGTTCAAAATGGAAATCGAGGGAGTCTTTACCATCGTGCTCAATGGCGACAAGGGCTGGATGAACGGGCAAGAGCTGACCAAGGAGCAGCTCGCCGAGCAGCAAGAGGAGCTGTACAGCGGCTGGGTGGCGACGCTCGCGCCCCTGGGCGACAAGGCGTTCACTTTGGCCCCGCTTGGCGAAACGAAGGTGGACAACAAGCCGGCGGCCGGCGTCAAGGTCTCGAGCAAGGGTCACGGCGACGTGAACCTTTACTTCGACAATGCCACCGGCTTCCTCGTCAAGATAGAACGCCGTGCGAAAGCCCAGGAACAGGGCGGCCAGGAAGTCAGTCAGGAGACGTTCTTCCAGGACTACAAGGATGTGGACGGCCTGAAAGTGCCTATGAAGATGGCGATCAAGCGCGGCGGCAAGCAGTTCGTCGAGAGCGAGGTCACGGAGTTGAAACCCGTGGGCAAGCTCGACGACAGCGTCTTCGCCAAGCCGTGAGCGCAAGAATCGGCCGCGGACCGCGAATAGCATCTCGGACATCTCAACGACCATAATTTGGAGGACATCTCGTGCGACGAATCGTGTTGTCCGCGCTCGTTGTCGGCCTCTTGTCAGCGGGGCTGCTCCGGGCCGCCGATAACGCCGACCCGATGGCCGTCATCGACAAGGCAATTCAGGCCACGGGAGGCACGGCGAAATTGGCGAAGTATCACGGCAATCTCGTGAAGATGAAAGGGCAGTTTCACGGCATGGGAACGCCGATTGATTTCACCGGCGAAATGACAACCCAAACGCCGAACAAGATGCGCTTCGCCCTCGACATGGAGGTTATGGGCAGCAAGTTCACCTTCCTCCAGATCTTCAACGGCAAGGAAGGCTGGATTTCCCTCAACGGCACGGTGACGGAGATGGATAAGGACGCTGCCGAGGAGGCCCGCGAAAGCCTCCACTCCGGCAGTGTCGAACATCTCTTGCCTCTCAAGAGCAAGGATTACACGCTGTCCACCTTGGGCGAAGACAAAGTCGGCGATCGTCCGGTAGTCGGCGTTCGCGCGTCGCGCAAGGGATACCGCGACGTGAATCTGTACTTTGACAAGGAGAAGTTCCTGCTGTTAAAGTCGGCCACCGTGGTCAAGGACCCAATGGCCGGCGGGCAGGAACAACAGGGCGAGCGCTTTTTCAGCGACTACAAGGAGCAGGATGGCATCCGCTACGCCGGCAAGGTGAAGATCAAGCGCGACGGCAAGGACTACGTCGATAGCGAGACGCTGGAGTACAAGCCGCAGGAAAAAGTGGACGACAGCGTGTTCGCGAAGCCGTGAGAAAGAGGAATCACGCGGACCGAAACGAGAAAGCCCGCGAGCCTCGGCGCGCGGGCTTTCTTTCTCTTGATTCCCGATTTCCGATTACTTTTTCTCACCGACGATGCGCGGCAGTGTCTTCATCACTTCTCCAACCTTTTCCTCGGTCAATTCGCCGCTACGAAAGGCGAAGTTGGCGACGACCTTTTGTTTGACGAAAAGCAGGACCGTCACGTCTGCGTCGCGGTTGAGGCGATAGCTCGGCGGGCCGCCAACGTCCTCGAAGACGCCGAGCGGCACATTGCGAACCACGTGCTTCTGGCCCCACTCCACGACTTGTTTGTTGAGGCGCGTTTCGTCGTCGGCGAGGAACGTGACCCATGCCCGCAGATCGGCGGTTTTGTGCTCCGTCACCGCTTTGTCGATCTGCCCGGTAAGCTTTCCAACCGCGTCGTTCAGCGTGCGGGAGAAGACGACCACCGCGGGCCGCTCGGCGGTGTCGCAGATGTAACAGAACGGTTGGCCGCGCTGTGGGCCTGTACAAATCACAAACGAATACGGCCCCGGTCGCTGGCCTGGTTGCAGGCCGGACACGCAGGGGGATTCACCGCGAAGGACGCACAGGGAGCCAAGAAAAACAGCGAGAACGGCGCACACAGAGCGGCGAGAATTCTGCATTGGATCATACTCCGATCAACGAGGTTGGCCTTCCGTCTTGTTCTCGGGCTGACTCTCTCTCTGCGCTCGCTGCGTCCTCTGCGGTGCAAATTCGATCCGCGCCGCCGCGACTTCCGCGTCAAAGCTGCGCAGCTCGGCCCGACGCCAGCAGCGGTGGGCGATCTCGGCGTAGCGGTTCGCCTCTTCGGTTCTGCCCAGACGCTCGCACAGGATCTGCAAACCTAGGGCTGCCCGCACGCTGCCGGGGTCGTGCGCCAGCGCTTCGAGCAGCCCCTCTTCCGCCTGATCGTTGATGCCGGCCTGCAAGGCGGCGAGGCCCCACGCTTCCATATAGTAAGCGCCATTGCCCCAGGCATGGTGGCCGTAGTCGTTCTTCAGCCGGTCCACGCATTTTTGCAGCAGCTTCAATCCTAGTTCCGGGGCGCCGGTCTGGCACATCAGCAAGCCCTGCGTCTCCCACAGGTGCAGTTCCAATTGCCGATCGTTCTTCTTCGTCTGGTAGGCGTGCTGCAGTACTTCGACTTCGGGCAGCGCGCGGCCCGAATCGCCTTGTTTCAAATAGACGAGCGCCGCAAGGTAGCTGGCCATGAGCTTGTCGCTTTTGCGCTGCTGGTCGGCGAGCTTCAGCGCTTCGGCATAGTCGCGCTCGGCGAGGTGGAGTTTGAACCACGGCTGCGACAAGTGGTACCCACAGCTGCGACCTTCTTCCTCCATCACCCGCGCTTCGCGAAAGCGGCCGTCGTGAATGAGCGATACCGTCAGAATCTCGAGGTGATGGGCGTACTGCTGATCCTCGTTCGGCTTGACGTTCATCTCGCGGTGATACGCTTTTTCCAATTCCACGGCACGGCTGGAGCGGTCGCTGGTCTTATCCCAGCGGCCGAGGCGGGTGGCGAGATGCGCTTGCATGTGGAACGGATGCGGAATGCCGGGGGACGACTCGATGTATTTCTCGGCATAGGGCCAGCCAAGCGCCGGGCGGCGACTGTTCTCGTAGAAGTGAACCAACTCGTGATTCGCGCCCGGGTGCAAGGGATTGACGCGGAGCAGCGCTTTATAGAACGGCACCGCCGACGCCTGACCGCCGAAGAGTCCGGCGCCGCCGGCGAGCTGCGCGCGGTAATACCACGCTTCTTCGTCGTCGTCATAGAGAGCCAGCATGTTGTCCAGCGTCGCGACGGCGGCCTTCTTCCGCGCATCCGCATCGCCGACGCCCGGCGCCAAGCCGCGCTCTTGCATGCGCGCCAAGATCAACTGTTGCTCGCGATGGCTGGCGTTCGCCTTCAGTTCGTCGGCCTTCAGCATCGCCTTGTTCGCGTCCCCCTTGCCCCAGCGCTCCAAGGCGCGGCTCAACGCCCACCACGCCATCGCGCATTCAGGATCGCGCTGCGTCGCCGTCTCGAACGACCGCGCGGCTTCCATCCAGACGTAGGAATAGAGGTAGCCGAGGCCTTGATCGAAAAACGCCTGGCACTCGGGCGCGTTCGTGCTGACGCGATACTTCAACAAACAAAGATTCGGGCTGATCTTCGACGGCGCCAAGCCGGTGATCGGCAGCTTGCCGGTGCTTTTTGTCGGCAGCCGGAACGCGGCGGCGGGACCCGCGGCCAAGAGCAACGTGAGAACACAAACGGCGAGGCGGGAGCGAGTCATGGTGTGATTCCTGGCGGGCATCGAGCGCGGTAGGCGTCTCCTATCCCATTGTGCGGCGTTGAGAGGTCCGACGCTAGACAAAAAACCTTGACCGGGGCGAAGGCCGGTTGCATTTTGTACGCTATTCAATCGGCGAAGGACCCGCATAATGCCTTGCCTTTATCGCGGTCGTCGTGGCGCGTTCGCTGCTCTGGCCCCTTTGCCCGCTCCGCCGCAAAGAGTGTGTCGAGTGATTTCCGGCCCCGTCTGGTGGACGCTGGTCTATTGGCCGTGGCGACAATACAAAGCGGCAGTCGCCAGCGGCTCGCTCGTCGCCACGCCGCCAACGTTAGCAGCGCCCGGTGTGGGCGGCGTATTCATCACGGATCCGGACTCGCTGAAAGGCTGCTACGGACCGAGTGATTTCGCGTGGCGATTGGCGTTGAGCGCTTCCGACCAGTTGGATTGTCAGCTTTACGGCTGTGCAGTCCTCGAATTCGACCGGCCCAATCCATGCGCGCTGGCCCTGTTGCCTCCCTTGCCCGGGACTCTGCCCGGTCTTACGGGCAACGGTGGCCGCGAGTGGCTTTTGCCCTCAACCTTGATTTGGCGACGACGATGCTTGTACGCTATGTGGAGTGGACGCAAACGGGAGCGAGGTACTTCAAGCTTCCTTTGTAAGCCCTAGAGTGGTGAGTCTCTCATGACGGCGACGGAATACTCGCAGCTGATCCTCGACGCGCTGCGTGGGGAAACGACGGAATTACGGGCGCTGCCGCCTGATCGGCTCGACTGGTCGGGCACGGCCGCCGTTTTGCGACTATACCGCGAGACTACTGGCGCTGACCGAACGGCGATCAAACGAGCCATGTCGGACCTCCTCGGTCAGAAGGCAGTACCCTCGAAGATCCTTGCGCAATTGGTCAACATTGCGTCAGGGCTGGATGTCGGCGAGTTAGAACCGGCGGTACGCGGGCTGCAACGTCGATCGGCTGCCGCGGACGAACCGCTTCGGCGGGCGGTGGCCAACTATCTGGAATTTCG
This sequence comes from Gemmataceae bacterium, assembly GCA_041499805.1. Classification (GTDB taxonomy): domain Bacteria; phylum Planctomycetota; class Planctomycetia; order Gemmatales; family Gemmataceae; genus JBGQKZ01. The sequence continues at coordinate 16,038 of JBGQKZ010000075.1, read as the reverse complement.
CAAACTCGCCTCCGGAACTCTGCCTTCAGCCGAGGTGAAGGTGACACCGCGGAAGCGTCCTGCTGGGCCGAACCATTCGACGACATCCGGCGCCCTGAGTCGTACAAGGCCGAAACGCCTGAGCGGTTAGCGGCGCGCGACTCGATTCAGCGACGCTCCGATCTCGTCGCCAACGCACTCTCGGTGTGCCCAATTGACACCCCTTCCGCCGACACGTTATAGTTGGAGTGCGATTCGACGCTGTTTACGCTTCCTCCCCGTTTTGTTCACCTCTCGCAGCCGGGGAAGAGGCGTATGTGGGCGGCCTCGCCCATACCCGAGGAGCCGGCGATAAACGGAGCCGCCGGTACGCGAGGCCCGGGGTAAACCACGTCAACCCAGGAGGGCGGGTCTGGCCCGTAGGCGTTCTCATGGCGGAATCTCCGGCTGATCCGCGAGCCACGCCCGAACCGCGCACCGAGCCGGCTTCCGCACCGTCCGTTGCGGATGCCCTCGCTGCCGCCGTCGCGCGTCTGCAACCCGACGCCAACCTGGCGCCGACCGACGACTCGCCGACGGTCATCTCGCGCGGCGCCCCGCGGCCGCTGCGCACCGATGATCTGCTCGCGAACAGTCTCCGCGGCAAGAAACTGGCGCACTTCGAGTTGCTCGAACCCATCGGCGTAGGCGGTATGGCGGCGGTGCTGCGCGCCCGCGATACGCAGCTCGACCGCATCGTGGCGCTGAAAATTCTGCCGCCCGAGATGGCCGGCGAGGAAGAAAACGTTCGCCGCTTCCATCAAGAGGCGCGTGCCGCCGCCAAGCTCGATCACGAGAACATTGCCCGCGTTTTCTTTTGCGGCGAAGATCAGGGGCTGCATTTCATCGCCTTCGAATTTGTCGAAGGCGAGAACCTGCGTGCGCTCATGGAACGTCGCGGCCGGCTGCCCGTCGCGGAATCGGTTCTCTACATGCTGCAAATCGCCAACGGGTTGTCGCACGCGGCGGCGCGGGGCGTGGTGCATCGCGACATCAAGCCGTCGAACATCATCATCGGCTCGAACGGCCGGGCCAAGTTGGTGGACATGGGCCTCGCCCGCAGCCAATCGCAGACCGACGCTAGTCTGACGCAATCGGGCGTGACGCTCGGCACGTTCGACTACATTTCGCCGGAGCAGGCGTTGGAACCGCGCGAGGCCGACGTCCGCAGCGATATCTATTCGCTCGGCTGCACGTTCTACCACGCACTCACCGGCCAGCCTCCCGTGCCGGACGGAACCGCGGCCAAGAAGCTGCACCATCATCAACAAATCGCGCCGATCGATCCGCGGCAGCTCAATCCACAAGTTCCCGACGACGTGGCCGCCGTCCTCAGCAAGATGATGGCCAAGAACCCGCGTGATCGGTATCAGAGCGGCGAGCGGCTCGAGCAGCACTTGCTGCTGATCGCTCAAAAGCTGGGGGCAACGGCGGACGTGCCGAATCCCGTGCTCTTCGTGGACGCTCCGCTGCCGAGTCCGCCGCGGCTTCAGCTGCTCTTGCTCGTCGGCGTGGCGGCGGCGCTCGTGATTGGCTTCGTCGCGCTCTTTGGCCAGTCGACGTGGACGCCGCCGGCGTCGGGCGTTCATGGCGCGAAAGACGCGCCGCCACGAAAGTTTGCCGACGCCCCGCCCAAAAACGGCGATGCGGTCAGCCCGGCGGTCGCGGGTGCGCAAGCGGACAAGGCAGCCAATCCCGAACGGAAGCCGCTCCATGAAATCGTCGAGGCCGCCACCTACGCCGAGATCGCCGACGCCTTCCGTCGCCATGCCGACGGCGAGCTTGACTTGGCGCTCACTGCGGACATCGACCTTAATAGTGAGGTGGCAAACGGAGAGACGGCGCGAGCGCTCATCTTTCGGGGCCGAAAACTAACCGTCCGCGGCAAAGATCCTAACAGGCCGCCGACCCTTCACTTCACGTACCGGGTCAACCCCATCTCCGGTAACTCCGTATGGGCGGCGTTGGATATTCAGGCTGAGGAAACTTCGCTGCGCGACCTGCGCGTGGTCGTGGACGCACGCGCCTCCGCGACGCGGCTGGCCGGCGTGCTCCTTCGTGGCGGGCGCGCCGACATCGACAATTGCGAGTTTGTTCAAGCGGAGCCGCTCTACGACTTCTCGGCGGCCCGGCTCAGCGGACTTTGGGTCACGAACGGCGTCGGCGAGGCGATCAAACCGACCGTGAAACTCACGCAATGTGCTTTCATTGGCGGGCAGAAAGAGGCGAAGCGGGTAAACAGCGCGGATGGGCTCGATGTTGTCTGGACACTCGCCGGCATCGAGCAGGGCGGACAAAACGCGGTGACTGTTGGCGACGGCGTCCGCCTGGAAGCGGAGAATTGCGTATTCGGACCGCATCAGGCCGTTTTCCACATGCAAGGCCGCGATCGTGACGTCGAGGTTTCACTGCACAACTGTTCGGTCCTGTTGGGGAATCGAAGTGCGGCTTTTCAGCTCGACCAGAAAGGCCGCTGCCGGCTCGAGGTTGAGGCGTGTCTGTTCTCACGGCCCGGCCCGGCGGGCACGGACAGCGACGAAGGTCATGAAGCGACGCTCGTTCGCCAGATTTCAGAGGGCAGCGGCCGGTTGGACTTTGTCGGCGCCGATAATCGCTACCACAATTTGGACAGTTACTGGTCGCGGCCCGCGCCGGCAGCGACGCTCACCGATTTGGCCGCATTTCGAGCCGATGTGGTTCGGGACGACCGCTCACACGTGCTTACCGTGAACCCGTGGGCAAACGATCCATTCAAGTTCCTGGCACAACTCGAACGTGACGAAATTCGCGACGCCTTTCTCGTCAAGCGCGATCTGCGCGACGCTCGTCAAGACGGCGATGCGCTGCGGCTTGTCGGGGCGGAAAAGCTTTGGGATCGCTCTTACCCGGTTGGGGTTCCCAATCAGGACAGCAAGACGGAAACGGTCGCCGCGCGAAATCCAAGAGAGCGAATCGTCGATCCTGGAAACGTCACCGAAAGCGGCAACGGCCGTTATCCGACGATCGGCCAAGCGTTGGGCGACGCCAAGCCGGGCGACGTGATCTTGCTGCACTGGAACGGCCAGATCAACGTGGAGCCGGTCGAACTAAAAAGAGCCGCCGACGACGTTACCATCCGCCCCGCGCCCGGCATGCACCCGGTGCTCACCCTGGGCGACACGCCGGATCACGACGCAGCGATGTTTCGTTTGCACGACGGCAAGCTGACGCTGGAAGGTCTGGAGTTTCTCCTCCAACCCACGCGCGCGGACTATCATTCGCAAAGCGTCGTAACGGTGCTGGGCGACGGCCAGTGCATTTTCAGGGACTGCCTCGCGACGTTCGTGAAAAGCGATGAAGTCGCCCTCTCCCTGCTCGCGCTGGGCGACCCAAGCAGCGTGATGAAAATGGATATGGGGACGCCGCGCTCCTCCAGCTCACCGCGCGTGCAGCTTAAGAACTGTTTCGTGCGCGGCGACGGCGATCTGGTAGCGGTTCGGCCGAGCCGCACGTTCAATCTCGACGCCGCGAATGTGCTGGCGGCGCTGAATGGGTCGTTCTTCACGATCGAAGGCCCGCGCGGCGACGCGACCATGGCCACGCAAAGCCAGGTGCAACTCGATAACGTGACGACGTATCTGACCGAGCCGGTCGTGCGGCTACGGACCGGCAAGGACCTCAAAGGCCTGATTCCACTCCGGATACAGCCCACGCGCTGCCTGTTCGTCTCCGCCGTCGGCAAGTCGGTCATTCACCTCGATGGCGAGGCAAACGAGCAACAGCTCGCCGCCTTGCTGACGTTCGAGTCGCACAATTGCCGTTACAACAACTTCATGCAGTTCCTTGACCAGCAGCCGAAAGACGACATGATGCCCCCGCCGGCGTTCATGCAAGAAAAGTGGAAGCGCTTCACCGGCGACAGCGATTCGCAATTCGATCGCCGCAAGATTTTTGAGTTGCCTTCCGCGGATTTCCCATTGAGCCGTGTGTCGCCGAGCACGTTTAGAAACAGCGAAGCCGGCGGGCTCGGCGCCGATCCGGAACAACTGCCGAAGCCGGCTCAAGAAGGAATCTCGCGAACGCCGCCGGACGATCAGGATTGACGCGGCGTTCTGCTGTCCGCATCGCTTAACGCACCAAGAGCCCGGCGTTGCGCAAACGCCGGGCTCTTGGTGTTCAAGCAGCATTACTTCTTCTTCGTTCTTTTCTTCTTCGTCGCGCCCGCCTTAGCGCCGGGCTTCTTCTTCGTGGCAGACTTCTTTTTGCTGAAGATCGCGTCGTAGCCTTCGGAGAAATTCTTCGTTTCGGATAAGCCGACACGCACGATGCTCACGGGATTCTCCTCCGTCGCAGGGAGTCACTTACGATGCCGCGGATGGCGGGTTCATTCAGTCTAGATCGTGGCGGGGACGGCAGCAACCGGCGGAAGAGAAGGAAGGCCTCCCCTCGGGTGGGGGAGAAGGGGATTACCGTCGTCGGGGAGGCCTTCGTCGTGCTTGAGGACGTCGTTGGCCCGGTCACGAGATTCGGAAGAACCCTACGGCGGACGGGTTGGCAAAATCCGCGAAAGGGCCCCGGAGCGGGATCTCGTCGCCGGGCAACGCGAGGGGAGGCGAGGACGTCCTCTTCTCGTCGTTCCGGGGAAACTCTACCCGACGCGGGCTGCCTGTCAATTTGCGGGGAGTTGGAATGCTCTGCCGCCCGGTGCCGGACCTATGCCGCGCACGGAATGGCCGGATGGTGGGGAATGTTCCTCGTTTAGCGGCGGCTCGAAATACCGCCGGCAAGCGTCAATTCGTGCAAGCGAACCGATAGAAAATCTCGGCGGCTTGTTCCACCTCATCGAGCGGAACCCATTCGTCGCACGTGTGCGCTTTCGCGATGTCGCCCGGACCGAACACGACCGACGGAATGCCCGCCGTCGCAATCGTCGAGGCGTCGGTGCCGTAGGGCACGGTCAAAACACGGTGCGCGCCGCGGACGGCGTCAATCGCCTGCCCGAGCCGGAGCACAATGTCCGCATGTTGATCCGTTCCGAGTGCGGGGGCGTTGATCCACGGTTCCGACGATTGGAACGGAAAATCAATGCCCGCTTCTTCCATCAGAAATGCCGCGAGCTGTTCGGGCGCCGCCAGCGGATCTTCTCCCGGCACGACCCGGCGATCGATCTCAATCCGGCAGCGTTCCGGCACGGTGTTGGCGCTCGCTCCGCCTTCGATGCGGCCGACGCTGATCGTCGCCGGCCCCAGCAGCGGATCGATGCGCGTCGTCCGCAGCGTCGCCGCATAGCGCTCGATGGCCACGAGCAGCCGGCCCATGCGGTAGATCGCGTTGACGCCCTGTTCCGGCGCCGAGCTGTGACAAGCCCGCCCCGGCGTGGTGATGTCCCAGCGGCAAACGCCCTTGTGAGCATGCACGATGTCAAGCTGGGTCGGCTCCGCGGCGATCGCCATATCCGCACGAATGCCGCGCCGCACCAGCTCCTGCACGCCAAGAAACGTGTGCTCTTCATCCACCGTGCAGGCCAGGATGACGTTGCTCGCACTCGCCGGCTTCTCCTTCACGAGCCGGGCGAACGCCGCCAGCATCGCCGCCATCCCGCCTTTGATGTCACACGCTCCACGACCGTAAAGCCGCCCATTCTCGATGACTGCTCCGAACGGTTCGACCGTCATGTGATCGACCGGCACCGTATCCTGATGCACTTCAAGAAGCAATGTGCGTGCTGAACCAATGTCCCAGCGGGCGATGATGTTGTCGCGCAGCGGGGCAATCGTCTGCCGCTCACACGGCACGCCGAGGCCGCGGAAGAAATCCTCCAGGTACGCCGTCAACCGATGCTCGAACACCTCCGGCCCTGACATCTTCCGGCCCATCGGATTGATGCTTGGAATACGGACGAGATCGCATAGCAGGCGGGTAGTTTCGGTCATTGGCGGACTCCGCAAATGGCTGCCGCCAGTACAGCAAGATGGCCGACCGAATGCAACCGGCGAGTGAAGCCGAAGCGCGCGCAGTCGCGCCTCCCAAATGAGCGGAAAGTGCGTCCTGTTCGTGAACGTTAGTAAAACAGCCGGAACTGCACCCGGAAAATGTTCTCGTACCAACGGTCGCCGGTCAACGGCCTTCCGTAACCGGCATACACGTCGGCCCACTCGCCGAGTTTGGCACGAAGGCCGAGCTTGGCGTTGAGGATCGTCTCGCCGCCCGCTTCATGAATGAAGGCCGCGCCTGGTGACGGCGGCACGACGGTTTCTTTGCCGTCGAGAACTGTCCAGCCGACGAACTCGGCAACCGGTGTAAAGGTGCAGTGTGAGGTTCTGAATAGATCGTAGTGCAAGCCGATGCCGTACCGAATAATCTCGCCGGCGAAGTCGGTCCCGCCGATCGGCGTCCACAGGCGCAGCTCGCTTTCCAGACCAAGTCGATCCGCCAACCGGTTGTAGGACAACAACGCCGGCTCAAGGGAAACGTGACTCGTTCCTAGGCCAAGCCGGGAGTCACCGGTCGGAGCGTAGGTGCGAAACTGGAACGTGGCTACCCAATCCTCGGTTTGGATGAAAGCGAATTTGAACCCAGCGTCGAGATCCGACAAACCGGCGTGGTCGGGGTTCACTTCCGGGTGAATAAACCGCGCCGGCACGTCAACAAACGCGGAAAAGCGGTCGGATACGGCCATTTCGAGGTAGGCGGACAACTCTTGGAAATCAACGCTCGGCTCGGGGTCGTGTAGGCCGGGGCCGGAGGGCCCGCCCCTCGGATAGAAGAACTCGGCACGCGTCGGCCGGTGGTCCTTGAAGGCGGCGTCAAAGCGGAAACGGAAAACATCGCCGGGGATGGCGGAGTCGATGTATCCGACGGAACTGTCCGTGACGCGCGGGCCGATGGTGCCCTGACCCTGCGCGGCGCCCGCCAAGAGGATGATGACGAAAAGCGAAAGAACTCTCCCGTGCGTTGCCATTGGGCCCTCCGTGACACGATTTGGCATGCAGGGCTGAAGAAGTTCCGACTCGTTTGTAATCGTGCGGCGAGGCGCAGGTTATGCGGTGAAGGCGATGCCGACGCCAATGAGAATTCGGTTCCAAGCCCGAAGAACGGTACAGACGGTGTTTCCGGCCAACTCGGGGGCGATTCCATTCGGTCGCTGCCTTGAAGCCTATTCGAAAAAGGGGTCCAGAACTCTTGAATTCAGAGTTCCAGACGTTCCAGACCCTTTTTTCGGATCGGTTACTTCCGCGCCTTCGCTTCCAGTTCGCTTTGGGCCGCTTTGAAATCCGGATGCAAAGTCAATGGCTCGAAGACTTGCTTTTCGTCTGGAATTCGTATGAGATTCTCCGTCGCCTTGCGTGCCGATGTCTGGAGCAGCGCCACGGATTGATCGACATACTGGCTGGCTTGCCGGTCGTCTCTTGTCAATCGCACACAGCGAGCAAGCAGGCAGGCGCCGTAATAACTATCCTGGGCTCGGTCGGGGAAGACGCCCGCCAGGTCCTTGGCCGCCTGGGCTGCTTTCACATGGTCGCTCAGTTGAATGAGTGCCCAGGCGAGATTCTGATATTGATTGCGCAACTCCAGCCGGTAATCGGGGTGCTTGGGATTGGCGCGAAGGGACTCGCGCAGACACTCGATGCCTTGTTCGATCAACCGGCGTGCCTCGGGCCACTTTTTCTCGTCGGTCCGCAGCCAGCCCAAATTGCCGAGCGTCATGCCCAGGAGCGCCTGGTAGTCGGCGACCTCGGGCGCTTCTTTGGTCAGCTTCTCAAAGATGGCCCGGGCCTGGTTCCAGCAACGTTCCGCCTCCGGCCGATCGGAGGTTGCCAAGGCCGCGCCGAGGTTCTTGAGGACGAGCCCCTTCTTTTTCTGGTAGCGCGGCCGGCTGGAGAAGTCACCCACTAACTCTCGTAAAAGTGTGAGTGCGTCGCCGTGTTCGCGCTGGGCTTCGGACTCGCGTCCCTGACTCCAAAGGAGGTTGCCCCTGTCTTGGAGGGCGATGGCGAGTTCAAATTTGTAGCCGGCGCGGGTCGGGGATTTGCGGTGCAGGTCGCCCAGGATGTCGATAGCCCGGTCGTAGTCGGGCCTTGCCGCATCGGGCATCCCGCTCTGCCGGAGCAGGACGCCGCGGCTAATGAACGCCCGTGCCAGGTCCTGCCGATACGTCGGCTCTGACGGATAGGCGTCAGCAAGATTCAACAGCAACGCGACGGCCCGGTCGAAGTCTGCCCGCGCCTCGGGCGAGCGGTCGGTTTCGCGCTCGATGATGGCGAGGTTATAGTGGCTGCGGGCCAGTTCCATGCAATAGTTTGCATTGTCGGCGTCCTTGCCGATTAACTCTTGTTGGAGTTCCAGGGCGGTCCGATAGTGCCGTTCGGCTGCATCCGGAGGCTGGCCGTCCTCGCGGAACAACTCGCCTAGCCAGTTGTGGCTGTTGGCCAGGTCCTGTTGATAGCGCGCGTCTCCAGGGTCGTCGCGGCGCAGGGCCTCCTGCCGAGCGATGGCCTCGCCGTAAGCCGTCTCCGCCGCGCCGCGCTGGTCGCGCATGCGGTGAATCTCGCCGAGGTGAAACCAGGCCAGTGCGACGTCGCGCCGCACCTCAAGATTCTCGCTGTGACTCTGGGCCAACTCCTCATACCGCATGCGCGCTTTTTCCAACAGTTCCTGACAGAGCGGATCGAGCTGCGGCTCGTCCAAGAGGCGCTCCGACGCCATTTTCGTGTATAGGTCGTCGATGGCCTGGCGCGCGACCTTCAGGTTCTTCTGATTTTGGTCTCGTTCGGTGACCACACGAGCATAAGACCAAGCAAAGGAGCCGAGCAACAACACCGATGCCGCAACGACGACGCCGATGAGCGCCGCCCACGCGGGCCGGCGTCTCACCCACTTCCAGACGCGCTCGGTCACTCCCGCCGGACGGGCCGTGATCGGCTCGCCGTTGAGAAAGCGGTGCAGGTCGTCGGCCAGGTGCTCGGCCGTTGGATAGCGTTTGGCCGCCTCTCTCTGTAAGCACTTGAGGCAGATCGTTTCCAAATCGCGCGGAACCTTCGGACACAGCCGCGAAAGCGCCGGTGGTTCCTCGTAAAGAACTTGTCGCAGCGTGTCGACGCCGCTTTCGCTCTGAAAGGGAGGCCGTCCGCTCAGCAACTCGTAGAGAATGGCGCCCAGGGAGTAAACGTCCGTGGGCGGTCCAATGTCGTGAATGCGGCCTCGAGCCTGCTCCGGCGCCATGTAACTGGGCGTACCCATGACGACGCCCGTCACGGTATAGCCCTTGTCTTCAGCGAGATGCTTGGCGAGGCCGAAGTCGGTGATCTTCGCGAGGAAGGACGGAGGATGAAGGATGAAAGATGAATCGGCGCTACGCTTGTCTTTCTCATCCTTCATCCTTCCGCCTTCATCTTTTAGAAGAATGTTGGCCGGCTTCAAGTCCCGATGGACGATGCCCCGTAGGTGAGCGGCGTGCATCGCCCGCGCCAACGTCTCCACCAATTCGGCTGCGGCGCGCGGCGGGGCGGCACGGCCGGCAAGACGGTCGTGGAGGCTGCCGCCGTCGAGGAATTCCATCGCGATATACGGGCAGCCGTTGTAGTCGCCGACTTCATAAATCTGGACGATGTTCGGGTGCTGCAACTTGGCGAGTGCCTCGGCTTCGATGTGAAAGCGCGCGAGATCCTCCGGGCTGGCATGGGCGCCGGCGCGGATCATTTTGAGGGCCACGACGCGATTCAGGCGCTTTTGCCGGGCCTTGTAGACGACCCCCATGCCGCCCCGGCCGAGTAGGCTCAAGTCCTCGTAGCCGGCGACCGCGGGCGCGGCCTCCGGGGGACGATAGGCCCGACCAAGCGGCACGTCCCCATCGCCGACAACGGTCGGCCGCCCGATCTGCTCCGGAAGTTCGGCGCCATACTGCGGGAAGCGCTGCAAATAGTCATCGAAAGCCAGGCCGGGCTCGCGGCGCCGGCGCAACTCGTGCTCGACCGCGATCAGCCCGAGGGTGACGACGCGATCGTCGGCCAGCTCCGGGTAGCGGGCGACGTACTCTTCAACCCGGGCGGCCTCTCCGGCCTTCAGGCGCAGCTCCAGTTCGACGTGTACGAGCTCAATCAACACATGGGAGCGTAGCGGAGCGCCGGTCGGCAAGTAATCGTCGATCACGGGCCGGGGCCCCTGACGCCAGGCACTCTCGAAGCGCCTGACGGCGTCCTTCAGCGCCACCCAATCCGCGGCGCGCGGCAACAGGACGGGCTCGGGTGCGGGGAGCATGATCGGTCACCTCGTTGTCGAAACCGCGCCCTCCCGACCGACCGGCAAGGGTTTGCGCCGCTCCACCTGCCGGCTACGAGCTCTCGCGCTGCATCCGTTCAAGCCGGTGCCGGACACCTTCCCGCAGCAGGCGGACCGTGCGCTCGGCCCGTCCCAGCCGCTCACTGATCTCACGGGTGGTGTATCCTTGCAGGCTCAATTCCAGGACGGGGCGCTCCTCCTCGTCCAGGCCGGCGAGAAGTTGTTCGACCGTTTCGCTCAATACCGCCGCTTCGAGCGGCGTCGGCTCGCGGCCGAAGGGTTCCCGCCACGGGGCCGCTTCATCCCCTGTCGGCGCGGACGCTTCCCGCCTGGCGTCCCGGCACTCGGCGCGATGGTAGGCGACTCGCTCGGCGCATTTCCGCACCGTGATCAGCGTGAGCAGGCCCCACAAGCTGTTCCAATTAACGACGTCCAGGTTCCCAGCGCCGTAGCGAAAAAAGAAACTCTTGTACGCCGACTGCACCACGTCTTCGGGATCCACCTTATGCCGCAGCCCGGCGTCGATGTGCCGGAGGGCGAGGGCGATGAGCTGGTGGGCGAAGCGCCCGAAGAGTTCCTGGGCCGCGGCGTCGTCCTTCTTATGGAGATTGGCCAGAAATTCGGTGAAGGAATCCGACATAACTCACATCCATCGTCTACCTATGTCACGGGCCGCCGAGAAACCGTCGGAATTCTTTGCCGATTTTGGGAGCGGCCCAGATTTATTCCGTAGACGCCTGGCGCTGCCAGGCGGAGACGCAATCGTCGATCACCTTGGGGGAGGCAGGCCGTTTGGGAAGTCCGGGACCCGACGCCGTAGCATCCAGCATTGTACGCCCCAAACTTCGGTTCGCTAGGGTCGTCCGACGCTTGCGAGCCACGCCCGTCCCGGCGCCGCAGGCCGTGCCATCTTTCGACCGACTTTGCGGACTCACATCGTTCTTGGCGACTTGGTCGGTGGTCAGCCCGTGGATGCACCACTTACCGTACTCCATTCCACGCTCCTCATTGGAAGGGTCATTCTCATGGCAACGTCGTGGTTCAAACGAGCGCTGAAGAGCAAATTCCGCCCGGCGCGAAACCCACTCCGGCGCAGCCGCTTCCTGCCGGCTCTGGAGCCTCTCGGTGAACGCATCCTTCCGGCGGTCAGCGCATCGTTCATCCCGAGCGCGGGCCTTCTGATGGTCTTCGGCGATGCGCAGAACAACTCCATCGTCGTCAGCCGAGACGCTGCGGGAAAAATCCTCGTCAACGGCGGCAGCGTCTCGATCGCAGGGGGCACGGCGACGGTCGCCAACACCGCCATGATCGAGGTCTTTGGCCAGGCCGGCAACGACCAGATCTCGCTGGACGAGGCCAATGGCGCTCTACCGGCGGCGCTCCTCTTCGGCGGCGCCGGTGATGACATTCTCACGGGTGGGTCTGGCAACGATTTGCTCTTCGGCCAGACCGGCAATGACACGCTCCTGGGCAAGGGCGGCGCGGACTTCCTGTTCGGCGGCGCCGGCAACGACGTGCTCACCGGCGGAACTGGCAACGACCAGGTATTCGGCGAAGCGGGCAACGACCGCATGATTTGGAACCCCGGCGAGGGCAGCGACCTCAACGAAGGCGGCGCCGGCATCGACACCGTCGAAGTCAATGGCGGCAACGGCGCGGAGGTCTTCACCGCCACCCCCAACGGCACGCGCGTCCGCTTCGACCGCGTCACTCCCGCCCCATTCTCCCTCGACATTGGCACGACCGAGAACCTGGTTGTGAACATGAACGGCGGGGACGACACGTTCACGGGATCCAACGGCTTGGCCCCCCTGATCCAGCTCACGGTCGACGGCGGGGCCGGTAACGACAGCATCACCGGCGGCGATGGCAACGACGTGCTGATCGGCGGCGACGGCAATGACCTCATCACCGGCGGTCGCGGCAACGACGTTGCGCTCATGGGCGCCGGCGACGACACCTTCGTTTGGAACCCCGGCGACGGCAGCGACACCGTCGAGGGGCAAGGGGGCTTCGACACGATGCAGTTCAACGGCTCCAACGCCAACGAGAACATCAACATCTCGGCCAACGGCGGTCGCGTGCGCTTCTTCCGCGATGTCGCCAACGTCACGATGGACCTCAACAGCACCGAGCAGATCAATTTCGCCGCTCTGGGCGGGACCGACACGGTGACCGTCAACGACCTCTCCGGCACCGGCGTGACCAAGGTCAACATCGACCTGGGCGCCGTCGGCGGCGCCGGCGACGGTGCGGCCGACACTGTCATCGTCAACGGCACGAACGCGAACGATACGATCGCCATTGCCGGCCAGGGAACCTCGGCGTCGGTGACCGGGTTGCCGGCCGCAGTGAACATTACCAACTCCGAAGGCGCCAATGACTCACTCGTTGTGAACGGGCTCGGCGGCGACGACAGCGTGTCCGCCGCCACGCTTCCGGCCGGCGTCATCAAGTTGACCTTGGACGGCGGGGCGGGCAACGACAACCTGATCGGCAGCCAAGGCGCCGACGTGCTTCTCGGCGGCGACGGCAACGACTTCATCGACGGCAAGCAGGGCAACGACGCCGCTTTCTTGGGCGCCGGCAACGACACGTTCCAGTGGGACCCGGGTGACGGCAGCGACATCGTCGAGGGACAGGCCGGCAGCGACCGAATGCTATTCAACGGCTCGAACGCCAGTGAAAACATCGATATCTCCGCCAACGGCAGCCGCGTCCGCTTCTTCCGCGACGTCGCCAACATCACCATGGACCTCAACGGCGTCGAGGAGATCGACTTCAACGCTCTTGGCGGCGCGGACACCATCAACGTCAACGATCTGTCTGGAACCGACGTCACCGTCGTCAACCTAAACCTGAATGGCGCGGCGGGGACCGGCGATGGCGCGGCCGACGCGGTAATCGTCAACGGCACTGCCGGAGACGACATCACCCACGTCGCGTCGTTTGACAACGGGACGCGCATCGCCGTCGGCGGTGTGGCTCGCGTCGTGAACATCGTCGGCGCGGAGGGGACGAACGATCAACTGACGGTGAACGCCCTTGGCGGTAACGACCGGGTGGATGCCTCGGGCTTGGCCGCCAATCTGATCGGGCTGACCCTGAACGGCGGCGCCGGCAACGACGTGCTCATCGGCAGCCAGGGCAACGACCTTATCATCGGCGGCCAGGGCAACGACGTGGCGCTCATGGGCGCCGGCGATGACACCTTCGTCTGGAATCCCGGCGACGGCAGCGACACCATTGAAGGCCAGGCCGGCGTGGACACGATGCAGTTCAACGGCGCTAACGTCAACGAGCGTATCGACCTGTCGGCCAACGGCAGCCGGTTGCGATTGACCCGCGACGTCGGCAACATTGTCATGGACGCCAACGGCGTCGAGACGGTCAACATCACAGCCCGCGGCGGCGCCGACACCATCACCGTCAACGATTTGTCCGGCACCGCCGTCTCCCAGGTCAACCTCGACCTGGCAGGCACTCCGGGCAGCGGCGTCGGCGACGGCCAGGCCGGTACCGTCATCGTCAATGCTACCACGGGGGATGACGTCACGACTATCGTCGGCGACGCCAGCGGCGTCGACGTCTTTGGGTTGGCGGCCCAGGTCCACATCGTCGGCGCCGAGGCCGCCAACGATCGGCTGATCGTCAACGCCTTGGCCGGCGATGACGTGGTCGAAGCGTCCGGGCTGGCCGCCGGAGCGATCCAGCTGACCGCCGACGGCGGTGACGGCGACGACGTGCTGATCGGCAGCCAGGGAGCCGACATCCTCAGCGGCGGCGCCGGGGACGACGTGCTCATCGGCGGCGCTGGCCAGGACGTGCTCGACGGCGGTCCGGGCGACAACATCTTGATCCAATAACCGCGCGTCGGGCCTCCGCAGGCGCCGAAATACCACCGGCTTCAGCCCATCGACCAACGGGAGACGACCGTCTCCCGTTGGTCGCTTCGTTTGGGCGCCGCGACCAACTCGATCCTGGAACTTGAGGCATCCGTGCGGCGGCCGAGCAAATCGGTGCAGGGCGCGGAGACAAAGAGCGGTCGCGGGCGCCGCGAGTGCCGTTGGACATCGGTTCCGATGCGGTGCGGGGTTCAACGTTAGGACGATCAGTGCGGCATCGCGGACGTGGAGCGCGGGCTGGCCCGACCGATGGGCCCTTCGCTGGCGCGGCAATCGGGTCACGTGGTAGAATGCAATCAAGAATCGGTCCACGTCCACCGCGACCACAGCGCCAGTTCTGGAAAAACCGTTTGGGCTGGCCACGATGTGCATCGGCGCGAGGCAGGACAGTGCAGCGTTTTTCAGGCGATTGAATTGTCGTACTGGTTCTCAGACGGGGGGCGCGGAGTGAATTTTTCGGAACAGTCCCCCTCGAAACAATGGGCAACTCTGAAGTACAGGGGAAAGAGATTTGCCGAGGTCTGGTTCAAACCCGAGGGCGAGCCTTTCGCGCTTCTGTTTCGTATCCCCCAGGAGAGTTTTCAGATTCCCGGCATGGGTCAACGATTGACGACAGAAAACCTCCTGAAAGCCGTGGCCATCGCGACGGAAGACATTGAATCCTGGCGTCACGGAGGCGTCGTCCATTCCGGCATGAACGGCTCCAATCCCGAGCTCCGACACCCCCTCCCGCCGCCCCCGCAAGACGTTGCCCACCTGGAACTTCACGTCAGCCTGAAGCCGCCGGAGAGCCGTGAGCTGGAGATTCCCCTGGAAAAGTGGCAGGACCTCGAGGCTCGTTGGAAGACAATATTGGGCTTGGAAGCGAGCATCGATGCCTTACGCCTAAGGATGGAAGGCCTTCGAGCAGAAATGGAAGCCTCGTCGACGAAGACGTTGACAGCGGATGAAAGAGTACACGCCCTGAACGCCGATGTGGCTCAATGGAACAAGGCAAAAAGCCGCGCTCATTATGCCTTGCCGAAGCTGAGAGAGTTTATCCATCGTGCCACCTGGGCAAAGGGTATACCCGAGAGGAGGAAGCTTGAGGAGATCTTCAAGAACCACATTCAACCTCAAATCCCGTTTCCTCAGCTGGATAAAGTGCCGGAACAGCTTGAAAACTTGCTAAAAGACCGGCAGGTTTTATCCGCGCAGGGTGTGGCGGCCTACCAGGAATGCCAAAGTATCTCCGCAGCGATTCAGGGGGCCTTGAGGACCCTGCAGAGCAATGCCGCTGCAAATGTAAGTAAGAAAAGAGGCGCACGCGCTGCAAAAGGCCGGGGTCTCTAATAACACATGCGACGTTGGTCTGGGGCGGAATGAATGGGCAACCGGTTACGGCGCCAGGCGGCCGACACGAAGTTCCGGCGGGTCGTCGAATTCCGCCGGGAGTTCCTCGCACGAACGCTTCGTGGAGGCCGTCACTTGGTTCGTTTCGCGGCGGTTCTCTTGGCGGGTTTCGAGGAAGTCTTCTTGGCGGCTGGTTTCGCTTTCACAGCGCTCTTCGCCGCCGGCCTGCGCTTTGGCTTCCTCTCGCCCATCTTCGATGCGTTCGCCCCAGCCAGCCCTCCCACGACGGCGCCGACGGCTGCTCCCAGAGGGCTTAAGAGCGATCCCACGGCGGCGCCGGCTGCTGCACCACCAGCCGCCTTCAAATTAGAAGCCGTTGCTTTCATACTGCGCTTTCTTAGATTTTCTTTGCTCACATGACGAGCCGGATCACGCGGTGCCAGAGGCTCTGGATTTTCCGCGGCACCGCGGCACGTGCCGCACCAGCTTGAAATTCTTCTTCCAGACAGTGGCGGCGCAAGGCGTT
>JBGQKZ010000074.1:0-32591 GCA_041499805.1 Gemmataceae bacterium | reverse complement strand
CTGCCCCAGGTCAAAAGGGGGTCGGAAAATTTAAAACAAAATGTCCCCCCCCCTTTTTCCCCTCCCCGAAGCCGCAGACGGAGTGATTTCGACCTGCACGCGCGAACTTCCGTTTTGTATAATTGCTTTTCCTCAAAAGGGACCACCCTTGCACGAAGGGGTCGGGAACCCTAAATGCAAAGGTTCCCGCCCCCTTTTTGCAAGTTGTTTTTCGGGCAGGACCAGCGACCATGCCGAAGCAGAAGACCCACAAGGGCGCGAAGAAGCGCTTTCGCGTTACCGCCAACGGTAAGTTGAAGCGGAAACAGGCCGGCAAGAAGCACCTGAACAGCCCCAAGACCGGCAAACGGAAACGCCACCTCCGCGCTTCCGTCATCGAAACCGGACGCCTCGGCGCGAAGTACGTCGATATCCTCGGCGGCAAGGCCTAATTTCGCGGCGGCTCGCCGAGCCGCCTGGATGTGAGGGAGTCACCGAACCATGACCCGCGCACGCAGCGGCAAGACTGTCCTTCGCCAGCGCAAGCGAATTCGCAAGCTGACGAAGGGTTTTTGCATGAGCCGGCATAACCTATACCGGCAATCGCTCGTCACGCTGATCCGCGGCCGGGTGTATGCCTTCCGCGATCGCAGGGTCCGCAAACGCGAGTTCCGCAAGCTCTGGATCGTCCGCATCAACGCCGCGTGCCGGATGCGCGGCTTGCGCTACAGCCAGTTCATCAGCGGACTCCAGCGGGCGAACGTCATCCTCGATCGCAAGAGTTTGGCCGACATCGCGATCAACGACCCCGATACGTTTACCAAGCTCGTGGAGCTGGCGCGGGCCAACATCCCCGCCGCGCTCAGCGCCTGAGGGCGGTGTTCGCCGTTGAAAAAGGTGTCTGGACCCTTGAGGAAGGGTTCCAGACACCTTTTTCAACGCATAAACGATCACACCAAGCCCACGGGCAAAAGCCCGTGGGCTTTTTTGGTATCGGAACTATGTCCGACCTTGCGAATCTCGAACAACAAGCGCTCGCCGAGCTGCAAGCTGCCGGCGATGAGGCCGCGCTGCGACTGTGGAACAGCAAGTACCTCGGCGACCGCGGCGCGGTGCGGCAAGCGCTCGACCGCTTGAAAACGCTGCCGCCCGCCGAGAAACCTGCGTACGGCCAGCAAGTCAATCGGCTCAAACACGCTCTCACCGCCGCGCATGACGCCGCCGCCGCCCAGCAAAAGGAACGAGCGCTCGAACAGAGCCTGAAATCAAATCCGCTTGACGTAACGCTGCCGGGGCGACCGGCGCCGCATGGGCGACTGCACCTCGCCACCAAAACGCTGCGCGAAATCTATGCCGTTTTCGCCGATCTTGGCTTTCAGGTGTATCGCAGTCGCGAAGTGGAAGATGACCTCACCAATTTCGAGCTGCTTAATATGCCGCCGCACCATCCGGCGCGCGACATGTGGGACACGTTCCACACGACCACGCCCGGAGTGCTCTTACGCACGCACACTTCGCCCGGCCAGATTCACGTGATGCGCGAGCAGTGTCCCAAGCCGATCCGCGTGATCCTGCCCGGCATGTGCTATCGCTATGAAGCGATCACCACGCGCAGCGAGATCATGTTCCATCAGGTGGAAGGCCTCGCGATCGGTCATTGGATTACGATGGCCAACCTGAAAGGCACCATCGTCGCCTTTGCCCGGCGCATGTTCGGCGAGGAACGAAAGGTCCGGATCCGCTCCAGTTACTTCCCGTTCACCGAGCCCAGCATCGAAGTAGACATGGATTGCCTCGTTTGCGCGGGGAAGGGATGTAGTCTGTGCAAGCGTACCGGCTGGCTCGAGATCATGGGCGCCGGCATGGTGCACCCCGTGGTGCTGAAGAACGGCGGCTACGACCCCGCAGAATTCAGCGGCTTCGCGTTCGGCATGGGCCCGCAGCGCATCGCGATGCTGAAATACGCCATCGACGACATCCGCCAGTTTTGGGCGAACGATTTGCGCTTCTTGCGGCAGTTTTGAGAAGGAGTTTCTCGCAAAGGCGCCAAGGCAGCAAAGCACGCGAAGACGCGGCTCCTCTTGGCGAGCTTTGCCCTCTTGCCGCCTTCGCGCAACTCTGAGAAAGAGTCTTGCGAAATGAAAGTCCCACTCAGTTGGCTTGCTGACTACGTCTCCCTCCCGCTTCCGGTGGCGCAGCTCATGGAGCGTATTACGCTCGCCGGGCTGGAAGTGAGCGGCGTTCGCGTTCTCGGTTTGCGCGTGCCTGAAGGACTTCGCGTCAAGGGCGAAGACGCCGGTCCGATGTGGGCGCCGGACAAGGTCATGCTCGCGACGGTCATCAAGACAGACAAGCACCCCAACGCCGACAAGTTAAAGCTCGTGACCGTCGACTACGGCGCCGGCCGTACCAAGGAAGTCGTCACCGGCGCTACCAACGTCAACGTTGGCGACAGCGGCCAGCGCGTGATCCTCGGTCTGAGCGGTACGCAGTATTTCGACGGCCATGTAACGCCGAAAGCGCTCGCGGAATTGAAGCCGACCAAAATCCGCGGCGTCCCAAGCGACGCCATGCTCATGTCCGAGTTCGAGCTGGGCATCTCCGACGAGCACGCCGGCATTATTCTCCTCGGCGACGATGCGCCGGCGCCGGGCACGCCGCTGGCCGACTATATGGGTGACATCGTCCTCGAAATCGACGTGCTTCCGAACATGGCGCGCTGCCTGTCGATGATCGGCATCGCCCGTGAAGTCGCCGCGATCACCGGACAGCGGTTACGGTTGCCGCCCCTCCGGCGTCGCCTCGAGCTGGAGGAAATTGGCGACGTGACGGCGGTCCAATTGGTCGATCCCAAGATTCTTGACGAACAGAACGTCCAAGTCATCGGCGAGCAGCTCTTTAGCCTCGTGGACGACGTCGGCCGGCGGAAACTGCTCCTGGACCTCAGAAACGTCGAATACCTTTCCAGCGCCGCGCTGGGCAAGCTCATCACGCTCCACAAGAAGCTCCAGGCGGTGGGCGGGAAATTGATGCTGTGCAACATCGACCCACAAATCTACGAGGTCTTCGAGATCACGAAACTCGATAAGTTCTTCGAAATCACTAAGAGCCAGCAACCGGGCAAGCCGAGCAAAGCCGCGGTTCGAGTAGCAATAGACGATCCGAAGCTCTCCGCGCGTTATGCCGCGATGCTCATCCGCGGCGTGAAGATCGGCCCATCGCCGGCCTGGATGCAACGCCGGCTCACGTATGCCGGAATGCGGCCGATCAGCAACATCGTGGACATCACCAACTACGTGATGCTCGAATGGGGCCAACCGCTGCACGCGTTCGATTACGACAAGCTCGTTCAGCGGGCCGGCGGCAAAACGCCGATCATCACGGTCCGACCCGCGCGCAAGGGTGAAATCCTGACGACGCTCGATAACGTCAAACGCGAGCTGACGCCCGACAATCTTGTCATCGCCGACGCTGCCGGACCGGTCGCGATCGCCGGCGTGATGGGCGGCGCCGACACCGAAGTCTCCGCGAGCACCACAAACATCTTGCTCGAAGCGGCAAACTTCGATTTCGTCAGCATTCGGCGGACGATGAAGGCGCTCAACTTGCCGAGCGAAGCAAGCGTCCGCTTCAGCAAGGGCATCCACCCCGAAACGGTACGACCAGCCGCGGAGCGTGCGGCCGAACTCATGCGGCAACACGCCGGCGGCATCGTCGCGGGCGGCCTGGTGGACACGTATCCCGCTCCCGCGCCGCCCCAAGTCATCGAGTTGCCGAAGCGGGAAGTTCGCCGCAGCCTCGGCATGGATTTCCCGATTGAGGAGGCGGCCCGCATCCTGCGCTCGCTCGAATTCCTGGTTGAACCGGCCGGCCTGAAAACGCTGCGTGTCACCACGCCGCCGCATCGCCTCGACATTCAGGCTGGACCGGCTGACTTGATCGAAGAGTTGGTCCGCATTCATGGCTATGACCGTCTGCCCGCCACGTTGCTCGCCGATCAACTGCCGGAACAACATGGCAACCGCGCCCTGGCGCTCGAAGAACGCGTCCGAGATATCCTGGTCGGGGCCGGCTTGCAGGAGGTCATTACCTATTCGCTCACGACGCCGGAGCGCGAAGCGCCGTTGTGCCCGTCCACGATCGAGTATGTCCGACTCGTCAACCCGATCAGCAGCGAGCGCGTCGTGATGCGGCACACGATCCTGGCCGGCGTGCTCGAAGTCGCGGCGGCGAATCTACGCCACACCGACGATGTTCGGTTCTTTGAAATCGGCGCCGTGTACTTGCCGCAGCCCGGCGAAAAGCTGCCGGCGGAACCGCGCTGGTTGGCCATCGTTCTTGCAGGCCGTAGGAACATCGAGTTCTGGCAAAACGCGACGGCCCAGCTGCCGGAGCCGCTCGATTTCTTCGACTTGAAGGGCGTAATGGAATCGTTTGTTGCCGACCTTCCTTTGCCCAAATTGTCCTACGAGTCGGTGGATGACGTTGCACTCCATCCTGGGCGAGCCGCGACCCTCGTCGTGGATGGAAAGGCGGTTGGCAACTTCGGCCAACTGCATCCGAAGGTCGCCGAGGCGTTTGGCCTCGGCAACCGGCAGGTGCTGGTCGGCGAATTTGATCTGGAAGCGATCCTGGCCCGCGTGCCGGAGCGCTACACCTATACGCCGGTGCCGCGATTTCCGCCGGCGCTGCGCGACGTGGCCGTAATCGTCGAGGAGACGCTCCCGGGCGAGAGCGTCGCCGGCGAAATCCGCGCCGCGGGCGGCGACCTGCTGCGCAACATCCGTCTGTTCGATCTCTACCGTGGCGATAGCATTCCGCCGGGCACGAAAAGTCTCGCGTATGCGCTGACGTATCAGGCCGATGATCGCACGCTCACCGACAAGGAAGTGGACAAGGCTCATAAGAGGATTGAAGACCGCCTCAAGCACGTGCTCAAGGCACGAATACGCGGCCAGGACGCATAGGAACCGGCGACCCATCCATGCCTCGCATCGTCATCGTCGGCGGCGGCATTTCCGGGCTCGCGCTCGCGTACCGGCTGCAACAAGCGCTGCCGGCGGCGGATATTACGCTCCTCGAACGCCGCTCCCGTCCAGGCGGCACGATCTGGACCGAGGAGCGCGACGGCTTTCGCTACGAGATTGGCCCGAACGGTTTTCTCGACTCCAAAGCGACCACCGTGAGTCTTTGTCGAGATCTGGGTCTCGCGGAGCAATTGATCCATGCCGACGAAGCCGCGTGCCGCAATCGCTTCCTTTTTCTCGACGGAAAGCTGCAAGCACTTCCGGGCAGCGTCCTGGCTTTCGTCCGCTCGCCGTTGCTGAGTTGGCGCGGCAAACTCGCCTTCCTCATGGAACGGTTGCGCCGCTCCCGTGCGCCGGTGCGCGAAGAATCGATCGATGCTTTCGCTCGTCGTCGTGCCGGTCGTGAAGCCGCGGAGATTTTCGCCGACGCCTTGGTCACCGGCATCCACGCGGGCGATCCGGCTCTTCTCAGCATGGGCGCGGCATTTCCACGCCTGGTTGCGTTGGAGAAAGAATACGGCAGCGTTATCAAGGGCCTCGACCGCTCGGCCCGCCAACGGCGACGCGAGGCGGCGGCCCAGGGGAAGCCGTATCAACGTCCCGGCCGCATGTGGGCGTTTCGCCGCGGCTTGCGCGTCCTGATCGAGGAGCTGGCCAGCAAACTGCGAAAACCGCCGGTGCTCGGTGTGAGCGTGCGACGGTTGGCACGCGCTCTGACCGACCATGCCTGGCTCGTTCATGGGGAAGGACACGACCATTGGTCCGCCGAGATCGTCGTCCTCGCGGCGCCGGCGTTCGAGCAGGCGACGCTGCTCGCCGACCTCGACGCCGTACTCGCCGAGCACATCGCCGGCATTGCGTATAACCGGGTCGCGGTCCTCGCGCTCGGCTATCGCAAGGCCGACATGCCGCACGCGCTCAACGGCTTCGGTTACATTGCCCCGCAGCGGACGCGGCGCGACGTACTCGGCGTGCAGTGGTGTTCCTCTCTCTTCCCCGAACGAGCGCCGGACGGTTGCGTGCTGCTTCGCGCGATGTGTGGCGGCTGGAATCGAGCGGACATGCTCGACTGGCCCGACGATCGGCTGCTGGCGGCCGTGCGTGATGAACTCCGCGCCGCGATGGACATCAGCGCCGCTCCGGTTTTTCACAGCATCATTCGTTGGGACCGGGCGATTCCGCAGTACCACCTGGGACATCTCGAAAAGGTCGCCGCGATTGAGCAACGAGCGGCCGCCCATCCAGGCCTCTTCCTGACCGGCAACGCCTATCATGGCGTGGCCATGAACGATTGCACGGAGCAAGCCGAACTGCTTGCCGCACGCATCGCCCTCTTTGCCGGCGCGCGGCGGGCGTAAGCCGGCCACGCGCCGGCCCACGTCGCGCACAATTCTCCTTGCCGATGCGCCGGCACTGTGCGATACCATGAACGGGAGAGGGTAGGCCGGTTTTTCCAGGACCCGTCATCCGCGAGAAACAACCATGCAGGACGTGCTCAGTCTCATCCTCGGTGGCGGCCGCGGCACCCGGTTGCTCCCGTTGACTCAGCTCCGGAGCAAACCGGCGGTTCCCATCGCGGGAAAGTACCGGCTGATCGACATTCCGATCAGCAACTGCATCAACAGCGGCATCAACCGCATCTACGTGCTGACGCAGTTCCTCAGCGTCAGCTTGCACCGGCACATCGCGAACACGTACAAATTCGACCCGTTCAGCCAGGGCTACGTTGAAGTGCTCGCGGCCCAACAGACGAATGAATCAACCGATTGGTACCAAGGAACGGCCGACGCGGTGCGGCAAAATCTGCGTTACATCCAAGAAGACCCGTGCCACTATGTGTTGATTCTGTCGGGCGATCAGCTTTATCGCATGGACTTTCGTCACCTGCTGCACACCCATCGAGAGGCTCGCGCGGACATCAGCATCGCCGTGCTGCCGTGCAACCAGGAGCAAGCGGCCGGGTTTGGCATCATGCAGCTGAACGACCAGGGGCGCGTCGTCGGCTTCGTGGAAAAGCCGACGAAGACCGAGGAACTCGCGCCGCTGCGCAATACGCCGGAATGGATGGAAAAGCACGGCATCCCCGCGCGCGGCCGCCCGTTCCTCGCCAGCATGGGCATCTATCTCTTCAACCGCGACGTGCTCATGGAGGTGCTCGCCAATCAGCCGAAGGCGGCCGATTTCGGCAAGGAGATTTTCCCCGCCAGCATCAAACCGCGGCACGTGCAGGCGCATCTCTTCGACGGCTACTGGGAGGACGTGGGCACGATCAAGTCGTACCACGAGGCGAGCCTGGCGCTGGCGAGCGAGCATCCGCCGTTTGATTTTCACAGTCCCGAAGGCGTGATTTACACGCGTATGCGTTTCCTGCCGGCGTCGCGACTCTCGGGAACCTGTCTCGAACAATGCCTCGTCAGCGACGGTTGCGTGGTGCAAGCGGGATCGCGGTTGGCACACTCGGTGCTCGGCGTCCGCAGCCAGGTTGGCAAGAATGTCCGCATCCGCGACACCGTCATCATCGGCGCCGACCGCTTCGAGACCGACGCGGAGAAGAAAGAGAACGCGCGCACCAACACGCCGAACTTCGGCATCGGCGACGGCTCGGTGATTGAACGCGCGATTCTCGACAAGGACGCCCGCGTCGGCCGTAATGTACAGATCGTCAACCGCCGCGGGGTTGTGGATGAGGAAGGGCCGAACTACGTGATCCGCGACGGAATCGTGGTGATTCCGAAAGCCCAAATCATCCCGGACGGGACGGTGATTTAGTTTAGCCGCCCGTCTCGGACGGGCGCGTCGCGAGGCGCCCGTCCGAGACGGGCGGCTAAACGAGAGAACTGATTACACGCCTGCGCCGGCCGGTTCGAGCTGCCGTTGCTGCCGCGCTTTCGCTTCCCGCTTGCCTTCGCCGAAGATCAGCAGCAGCGGGCTAGCGATGTAGATCGAGCTGTACGTGCCGACGATCACGCCGGCGACCATCACGAAGGCGAAGAGGTGAACCCCCTCGCCGCCGAAGATATACAGCACGATCACCACCAGCCACACCGAGAGCGCCGTGAGCAGGGTCCGGCTTAGCGTTTGATTCACGCTGTCGTTGATCGTCTGCGGCGTCAGGTCGGGATTCTTGCCGCGCACCTCGCGGATGCGGTCGAACACCACGATGGTGTCGCTGACCGAGTAGCCGACGAGGGTCAGTAGCGCCGCGACGGCCGGCAGGTCGATCTTGAAGTCCTGCAAACCGAGCACCGTCGCCACGCCGGGCGCCAGTTCGTGGATGTAGTGGCAGAACGCGATGGCGCCGAGTGTGAAGCAAAGGTCGTGAATCAGGCACAGCACCGCCGCGGCGCCGAACGTCCAACTTCCGAAGCGGAACCAGAGATAAAGCAAGATCGCGCCCCAGCTCGCGAGGATGGCATATAGAGCCCGAAGCTGCGTCTCGGCGGCGAGCTGGCTGTCGAAGTTTTCCAGCCGTTCTGGCTGCGGCCGGGCCGCGAATTCTTTTTGGGTGTCTTCGAGAATGCTCTTCACCTGCGTCGCATCGACATTCGCGCCAAGCGCCAATTCCATCTTCTGATAGCGGTCTTGCTCCTCCTTGCCTTTACCGACAAGAGTGAAGCGCTGCGCCTGCGCTTCCAAACCACGGTTCTTGAATTCGCGCTCCAACAGACTGCTCACCTGGGCCGGCGAGGCGTATACCGGCAGGTTTGTGCTTGGGTCGGTGAATTCCAAAGCGGCGTGCTTCGCGTCGCCGGCCGGATAAGTAAAGTTCATCGTGATTTTCTTTTGCAGATCGCCGAGCAGCCGGTCGATCGACGCCTGCACCAGCTCGGGCGACTTTTCCGACGTGCGGATCGTGAACAGGCTGCTCTTGTTCCCTTCCGAGAACGTGGGCGTGAAGATTTGCTCGACCGACAGGTCGGGCAGTAGCTTCGCCTGCTGGGCGACCTGGTCCGTCGTCATCGTGTTCGGCACGTTTATTTTGCGTGTAGCGCCGTCGGCGTAGACAATCTCGAACGCACGGCCGTCCGTGTCGAGCTGCTTCACTTCCTTCACCGCGAGCGCGTCGCGCTGCCGTTCTTCGCTGAACCGGCTGCGGAGCTCGGTGACGTCCACCTGCTTCGCGAGCTGGCCGCCGTAGGCGGTGCCGCCGACGAAGTCGATGTTGAGCCCCTGCTGGCCGCGCATAAGAAAGATCGCCACGCCCACGATTGAGATGACCACGGTCGCCGTGAACATGACGCGCCGCAGCCGCATGAAGTCGATGTTCGTCTTGGACAGCAGCCGAAACATGCTCAATTTGTGCAGCCAGCCCTTGGCCAGCCACAGGTCGAACAGCAGCCGGGTCATAAACAGCGACGTAAAGAGGCTGATGATGAGGCCCGCAGTCAAGCTGATGCCGAAGCCCTTCAATTGGTCGTTGCCGACCACGTAGAGCACGATCGCCGTGAAGATGCTCGACAAGTGCGTGTCGATGATGGTCGGGAACGCCCGGTCGTAGCCGTTGCGAATGGCCAGCGCCAGGCTGGCCCCGCGGTCGCGCTCTTCGCGGAGCCGTTCGTAGATCAGCACGTTAGCGTCCACCGCCATGCCGAGCATGAGCACGAGCCCCGCGAGGCCTGGCAGCGTGAACGTCGCATTGACCATCACCATGAAAGCGACCGTCAGCAGCAAATTCGCCATGAGCGCGATACACGCGACGAGGCCGGAGAAGCGATAGTACGCCAGCATGAACAGCAAGATCGCACCGAACGCGATGAGGACCGAGTAGGCGCCGGCCCGGATCGTGTCGTCGCCGAGTGTCGCGCCAATCGTGTTTTCACTGACCGGCAGCGGCTTGAGGGTGGCGGGCAATGCGCCGGAGCGGAAGATGTTCACGAGGCGGTCGATTTCCACCTTCGTAAAGCGTCCTTCAATGATGCCGCTATCGCGAATACGGGCGTTGAGCGACGGCGCCGACATGATCTGGCCGTCAAGCACAATCGCCAAATAGCGGTGAAAACCGCCTTCGGTCTCGGAGGCCGGGGCGTTTTTCGAGGTCAAGTCGTAGAACAGGTCGCCGCCTTTGGTGTTGAAATTGAATCGCACCGCCGGCCGCATTTTCGAGTCTTGCGTATCACCGGCGCTTGTCAAGTATTCGCCGGTAACGGCCTTGCCGCGTTCCGGGTCGCGCGTGAGGAGGAAGTACTCGAATTGTTTGTTCCGGTCGGCTTCCGGCTTGCGCGGCACGACGTACTCGCGGCTGAAGAGCAAGGCGCCGCCCATGTGGGCGATAGGGACGGTCTCGCCCTTCTTGCGTGCTTCGGCGACGGTGTTCCAAAAGGACGCCCGCGTCGGATCGTCCTTGGCCGCGTTGTCGAGGCCAAGCGTCTGCCGTTCGGACCGGCCCAATTCCACCCACGAATAGGTGAAGTCGCCGAGAGGGGTCTTGAAGCTTTGCCCGTCCGGCGGCGTCGGACCGAGCGGCGCCTTGCCCGCGATGGCGCGATTGTCCAACTCTTGCTTGAGCTTCGGGTCCTTCTCCGCGTCCTTGAAGACCTGCTTGGCCGCGTCGATGGCGTCCTTGTCGTCGCGCTCGTTCGCGAGAATTCGGAACTCCAGGCTCCCCTGGCGGCTGATCAGCTCCTTGACGTTGGCCACTTCCTCGCCGGTAAGATGCCGGCGTTCCTGGCTTTCTTTGTAGCGGGCGTTGATAAACGTCTCGATGTCTTCGAGCTTTACTTCCACTTTCGCTGTCTGGAATTGTTCGTTGATCCTTTGCACCAACTCGTTGACGTGACCGCGTTGGACGTTCAACTCCGTGTCTTGCAAGACCGGCCATTCCTGCTTGACTTGTTCGATCAACTCGTCCCAGGCCTGGCGCTCGACCTCGGCCTGATGCTTGCCGCCCGTCGGCAGGATGATCTCGACACGCGTGGTGCTAACGGGGCGGATGGTGACGTTGTAGAGGTCCGCCGGGTCGATGCGGCGTTTAAGCGCCGCGGCGAGCTGTTGGGGCTCGTAGTTGTCTTGTTGCTTCTTGTCCGGGTCCACCTCGTAAACAAGGATGGTGCCGCCGACGAGATCGACGCCGAGCTTGAAGCCGCCGCGACCCTGTTCGTACAGATAAAACGCCCGGCTCACCGCCCACGCCGCGAGCAGAACGGGAACGACGCAAATAGCGATACGCCATTTGAACGATTTCATGGTGGGGGTTGACGCCTTTCAAGAGCCCAGGAATGTAAATGCCGAATAACGAATGCCGAATGCCGAATCAATGACGAATGGTCAAATGACCAAGGACGACCGGGTTGCAATTCGACATTTGGGCTTGGGTCATTGATTCGACATTCGTCATTCGACATTCGTCATTCGCTACTTCTTCTCCTTCGCCGCCTTCGTTTCTTCTTCCCGGGTGAGATTCCTGAGGATGCTGCCTTTGATCATTTTGAGACGCACGTTGTCGTCTACCTTGACCACGACTTCGTCTTCCGTGTCGCTGACGGAGACAACGGTGCCGTAGATGCCGCCGTTGGTGAGGACCTTGTGCCCTTTCTGCATGCTGTTCACCATCGCCTGCCGTTCCGATTCCTGCTTGCGGGAGTTGCGGCCCATGAACAGGAACATGAGCAGCCCGATCCCGATGAGCGGCACAAGCGTGGCCCACGGCGGGGCGGTCGACTCCATCTGCGGCTGTGCTTCGGCAAGGAGTGCGAGGAACGAAAACATGCGCGGCCTTTCGCGTTATAGCAAAGCAAAGCGATATCTTAAGATGATGCCCCCCAACGGGCAAGGCGGAGTGAGCGGTAGGCGGCGAAGCGGCCTTCCCGAATTGCCTGCCGTGCCTCGCCCATCATCCGGCAGTAAAACGCCACGTTGTGCAACGACAACAGCGTCGGGCCGAGCATCTCCTCCGCCATGAACAAATGGTGCAGATACGCCCGGCTGAAGCCGCGGCACGTGTAGCACGGACAACCGGACTCCAACGGGGCGGAATCTCGCTTGTGGCAGGCGTTGCGCAGCCGCAGCGGGCCCTCCATTGTGAAAGCGCCGGCATTGCGGCCGTTGCGCGTCGGCAATACGCAATCGAACATGTCAATCCCGGCGGCGATGCCGTCGAGAATATCCTGCGGCCTGCCGACGCCCATGAGGTAGCGCGGCTTATTTGCCGGCAGGAGCGCGGCTGACGGCGGTAGAGCCTGAGTCATCTGCGTCGCCGTCTCGCCGACGCTGAAACCGCCGAGCGCATAACCGTCGAAATCGAGTCGGATCAAAGCCGCGGCACACTCGCCGCGCAGAGCGACATCGGTCCCGCCTTGCACGATGGCGAAGAGAGCCTGATCCGGCCGCCGATGGGTCGCTTTGCAGCGCTCAGCCCAATGGATCGTCCGGCGCACTGCTTCGCGCATGTAAATAGGGTCGGTGTCGAACGGCGGGCATTCGTCGAGGCACATCGCGATGTCGGAACCGAGATTCTCCTGAATCGCGACGGCCTTCTCCGGAGTCAATTCCAACAACGCCCCGTCGATGTGCGATCGAAAGGAGGCGGCCTGATCGGTGATCTTCCGGCTGGTCGCGAGGCTGTAGATTTGAAAACCGCCGCTGTCGGTCAAAATCGGCCTATTCCACTGCATGAAGCGGTGCAGGCCGCCCTGTTCCGCGATCAACTCATCGCCGGGGCGCAGCGTCAGATGATAGGTATTGCCAAGGATGATCTGTGCGCCGGCCTCCGCGACCTGGGCCGGCGTGAGTCCTTTGACCGACGCTTGCGTGCCGACCGGCATGAAGACGGGCGTTTCGACGCTTCCGTGTGGGGTGTGCAGCGTGCCGAGACGGGCGGCGCCGTCGGTTTGAATAAGCGTGAATCGGATCGACATGGTGACACGGTGACAACGTGACAGGGTGACAAGGCGAAAACGGGCTCTTCACCTTGTCACCCGGTAACCTTATCACCGAATCGTGTGAATCGGATCGACATGGTGACATGGTGACAGGGTGACAAGGCGAGAACGGGCTCTTCACCTTGTCACCCTGTCACCTTGTCACCGTGTCACTTGAGGTTCTAATCGCCCCGCAGCGTCAGGCCGGATTGAGCGAGCTTCTCCCGCACTTCATTCAAAGACGTCATACCGAAGTTTTTCGACTCCAGCAGTTGATCGGCGCTGTGCTGGATCAGGTCGCCGAGCGAGTTGATGCCGAGGCGGTTCATGCACTTCCGCGCCCGCACGGACAGGTTCAGATCGGTCACTGGCTTGTTGAGGACCGCTTGCTCCTCCGCGCTGAGCGGCTGCGATGTGCGGTAGCGCATGTCGGGCTGTCCGCCGTCTTCCAGCGATTGGCCGAGACGCAGACCCTTGCTGCCCATCATCTCCTTGATTTCGCTCAGGGACGTTTCGCCGAAGTTCTTGCTGCTGAGGAGTTGCGGCTCGGTGACGCGGGTCAGGTCGCCGAGCGAACGGATGTTCATCTTTTTAAGGCAATTCCGGCTGCGGACCGACAATTCGAAGTCGGTAACAGGGATTTCCAGCACCTGGCTGAAGCGGCTGTGGGCCTGGTCCTCGTCCGGATTGTAATACATCGTCTTGGACGCCTGGGTGTCCTTCAGGAACAGGCGGGCCTGTTCGTCGGACGGACTGGCGTGCAGAATGCGGCGGTAGCAATCGGCGGCCTTGTCGTACTTTTCGCTGTCCTCGTAGAGGACGCCGAGGTTCATGAGCGCGCCGACGTGGACCGGCGGATGGCTCATGCAACGTTCGTAGTAGGAGACCGCCTCCTCGTCGTTGCCGGCGAGGTCGTTCGCGTGGCCGAGCTGGAACAAAGCGCCGGTGTGGCCGGGATCGAGTTCCACCGAGCGTTCCAGATGCCGGATCGCTTGCGAACGTTCGCCTTCGCCGAGGAAGCAGCTCGCGAGCTGGAAATGGTACTCGGCGCTGTGGCTCGACATCTCCTGGAGCTTGCTCAGGATGGAGCGGGCGTGATTGACGTCGCCCTGCTGACGATAGATGCCGACGCGCTGCAACTGCACCTGCCCCCCCGCAAAGCCCGACTTCTCGGCACGTTCGAACGCTTTCAAGGCTTCGTCAAAATCGCGTTGCGATGACAGCGCCTTCCCCAGATAGAAATTGGCTAATGCACTCTCTGCTTGCCGGAGATGATCGACCGCGTCGCCCATGTGCCCAAGGAAGAACGACGCGATCCCGAGCTTGAGGTGCCATTTCTTGGCCGTGGGACCCGTCGCCGTTTCGAGCTTGTCCTCCAGGATGTCAGTAACTTCACGCAAGGTACGAAACTGCGTGCCGCCCTGGGCCAAGCCGTTGCGGAGCTGCTGCACGGTGCCCGCGTCGCAATCTTCACGTTCTACTAACAGGGCCTTCAAGTCGATCAGCATCGGCTCCACCATCACACCGCCTCCGGCTCGTTAAGTCTTTTGGCCATCATCTCATAGAATTGGATCAGTATAGCGGGAAGGCCCGTTCGTGCAAGGTCGAGCGGGGTGGCGCGGTGCGGTCCGGCGTTCACCATTCGCACCAGCACCGCGCCCGCTCACCACCCTCCCACCGCGCCGCCACTTATCACTCACTCGCTTCGCATGTCGAGACGCCGTGCTGCCCCTGAACCGCCCCCCTGTTACGCGATGGTCGTTCCAGGTCTCGAGCCGGTCGCGGCGGAGGAGATCAAGCGTTCACTCGGCGGCGAGGTTAAGAAGACCGCCGCCTGCATGGTCGTTTTCCGCTTGCCGGAGATCGACGCTTCCCTGTTGGAGTTGAGAACGACGGAAGATGTCTTCCTCCTCGCCTGGGGCACCGACAAGCTGACCTATCGCGCGCAGGACCTGGAAAGCATTCGCCGTTGGACGGCGCGCGAGCCCGATTGGGCGCATCTGCTACGCATCCATCACGCCATCTGCCCGAAGCCGAAAGGCAAACCGACGTTTCGCCTCGTCACGCAGATGAACGGCACGCACGGCTACCGCCGGATCGACGCACGGGAAGCGCTGGCGGAGGGTTTGGCCGGGCATATTCCGCCGAGTTGGCGCCACGCGGAGGAGAATGCCGCGCTCGAAATCTGGCTGACGATCGACGAGAAGCAAGCCGTCTGCGGCGTCCGGCTGTCGGATCGCACGATGCGCCATCGCAAGTACAAAATGGAACATCTCCGCGCCTCGCTGCGGCCCACCGTCGCGGCGGCGATGGTGCGGCTGGCGGGAACGAAACGGAACCAGGTCGTGCTCGATCCGATGTGCGGCGCCGGCACGATTCTGGCCGAGCAGCTCGACGCGGCGCGGCGGCTCGGCGGCGCGAACATTCAAATTTGGGGCGGCGATTTAGAAGCGTCCGCTCTGCGTGCGGCCGGGGCCAATCTCCGCCGGCTAGGACGCGCGTACCTTGCGCGCTGGGACGCCACACGCTTGCCGTTGGCGTCGGCCAGCGTCGATCGCATCGTTTCCAATCCTCCTTTCGGCAAGCAGCTCAGCACGCCGGGGCTAATTGGGCCGCTCTACCGCCGCATGATCGCCGAGTATGACCGGGTGCTGCGCCCCGCCGGCCACGCCGTACTGCTGGTGGGCGACCTCCGACCGCTGCGCGCTGCCGTCGAGCAAGTTGGGTGGAAGGCGCTGGAGCAACTGCGCGTCCGCGTTCTTGGACAGCCCGCGTCGTTGACCGTCTGGCGGAAGGCCGGACAATACAGTAGTATTCAGTCAATTCCAGCGCCCGGCGATCAGAAGTCAGAGATCAAGAATCCGGAATCAGGCCCTCCGCTTGCCGATTCCTGATCGCTGGTTCCCGAGCGCTGATTCCTGTCTGACCAAGGCGACCTTCCCATGGCGTTGACGCAAGTGGCGTGTCCGTCCTGCGGTGCAGTGCTGAAGCCTGCCAAACCGATTGAGGCCGGCAAGAAAATCAAGTGCCCGAAATGCACCGCTATTTTTGAAGCCAAGTCGGAAAAGCCCGGGGTCAAACCGACCCCGGCGAAACCAGCTCCCAAGCCGCTTGGAAAGGCCGGAATCCAGAAGGGCAAGTCCGGCGCCCCCGCGCCGCCTGTCGACCCGTCCAAAGCGCTCGTCGAGCAGATCGGCACCTACGCTTTCGCCGCCGGCGAGGCCCCGCCTCAGAACGTGGACGAAGAGGACGAAGAATATGATGACGACGACGAGCGAAAGATCGTCTACGCGCCCGACCTGAGCATCAAGGACCCACGTGGCCCGGCGCAGGCCAGACTGGTTCGGCCCTCCAACGCGGTCATTTTTTGCGGCGTCATCGGCTGCCTCGTCGGTCTCTTGCTCATTGGTTACGGCGTGTTCCCGCTGATTTTCAGCGAATACCGGCCGCGCGGCTCGCCCAGTAAATGGCTCAAGAGTCAAAAGCCCGGCATGGGCGACGTCGAGAAGGAGTACAAAGATCTGACCGCGGCGGAACGAACGGAAATCGACGAGACGGACCGCGAGGAAATGCTCTGGCACTATGGCGCCATGGGCGTCGGCGCCTGGTTTCTCCTCTACTCGTCCGTGATTGCCGTCGGCGGCGTTAAAATGCAGAGTCTCGAATCGTACCGCTGGGCGATGACCGCGTCCATCATGGCGATTCTGCCGTTACACCCGGCCGCCGGGATCGCCATCGGCATTATGATCGGCATCTGGGCGTTGACCATGCTCCGCGACAAGAAAGTGCGCGCCGGCTTTGAATACGTGGCGGACTAGCCGCAGCGCTCGGCCTCCGAGCCCCGAACCCGCGCTTAGGCTTCGGGCTCTGCCAACCGCTCCGGGCCCGACGCGTTAGCGAGGGACTGACAACGGCGAGACGCGGCATAACTTTGTAGACGCAAAATACCCCTCTTCCCATGAATTCTGCTCGACGCGCTGTCCGCTGGCTCGCTCGCGTCGGTTTGGGGCTGTTCATCGTCTGGCAGCTCGTCTTCCTCGTCGGCGCCAACACCGTGAGTCTCGTCCTTCGCTCCCACGGCTTCCTCGCGGAGCAGCCGTTGGTGCAGCGCCTCGCGCCGGACTGGTCGCAGAAGGAAGGGCAGGCTTACGACACGCTGCAAACTGCCGATCAGATCGCACGGCATTGGTCGGACCTCACCGCGCAGCCGGAGAATTGGGCCCTGTTCGCACCGACGGTCCTAACCGACATTACCTTTCCCGCGGTGGAGCTGCGCTGGCAACATCCCGCAGTTTCGGCCCCGGTCCTGTTGCTGTCGGAAAACGAGCCGCCGGATAAGGAGTGCTTCTTCCGCGTTGGCCGCTTTCGCCTGCGCCGTTACGAAGGGTGCGTCGACTTACTTCTCGATCCTTCCGCCGACGGCGACGAGGCGGCCGAAAAGCAGCGTTGGCGGAACTACATCGCGTACAAGGTTCGCAAAGATGGGGCGATGATGCGCGTGTATGCCGACCAGCGCTGGCGCGGTTGGCAGGCCGCGCACCCGGACATGCCGCCGCCGGACTGGCTGGTGCTGCTCGTCCGCCGCTATCGCGTGCCGCCGCCGGGAACGACGCCCTGGACGTGGGACGGTCCGCACATGGTCCCCGTCGCCCGCTGGACGCCGAATGCGTATTCCCCTCCGGAAATGTACAATCCGGTGACCGAACAATTCGAGAAGCTCCCCGAGGAATGAGCATGGGAGCCGTCACCGTCGTCGGCATGCGTCCCTGGCTGCCCTGGCCGTTGTCGCGTTGGCGCTGGTGGACCGAGCCCGTGCCGGCCGAACGCCTGGCAGCGCTGCGCGTCGGCGTCGCCGGGGTGCTGTTGCTCGATCTGTTGCTGACCTATCTTCCCGAATGTCGCCTCTTCTACGGGGCCGGATCATGGGGCGACCCGGCGGCGTTGGCGGAACGTCTTCATCCGGGCTCGTGGAATTGGTCAATCTTGCGCTTCGTGGATGACCCGCGCCTACTGCAAACCGCGATGGTGCTCTGGATCGCCGCCGGCCTGGGACTGTTGCTCGGATGGGCGACGCGCTTCTGTGCCGTTCTGGCGTGGGTTCTGTCGGTGTCGTTCAGCAATCTCAATCCGGAAATTGAAAACGCCGGCGACCTGTCGCGCAGCATCCTCCTCTTCTATCTCATGCTGACGCCGTGCGGCGCGGTATGGGCGTTGGACCGCCGCCGATGGGGAAGAGAGCCCGGCCCACGCCACGTTTTTCCATGGGCGTTGCGGTTGCTCTTCGTGCAGATGGTTTTCATCTACTTCTGCAACGGCGTCTTCAAGCTACAAGGCGCCGACTGGCGTTCAGGGGAAAGCCTCTATCGCGTGCTCGGCGATCTGACGTTGGCCCGCTGGTCGTACGCGCAGTTCCCCATTCCGTTCGGCATCACGCAGCTCTTGACGTGGTTCGTGCTCGCGTGGGAAGTGACGTTTCCGCTGATGGTGTGGTGGCGCTGGACGCGCTTCGTCGCCCTGCTGTTCGGCGTGCTGTTCCACGTCGGCATCGGGCTGAGCATGGAGCTGGGCGGCTTCGCGCCGTACATGCTCTGCTTCTATTTGCCGCTCATCCCATGGGAACGCTGGATCCGACCCCGGCCGCTCGCGGCTTAGCGCTTCACGTCAACGACGCCAATCTCGGCTTCTCAACCGTGATGTAATCGGCATACGCCATTTGCACCGAAATCGAATGATCGCCCGCGTTGAAGTTGATCGACGTATTGTCCGCCAGTGCCGGGTCGCAAACGGTGGGCAGCTGAAACAAGCTTCCAAACGGGGGAATCGAGCCCGGTTGCAACCCGGTCAACCGCTCCACTTCCGCGCGATCCGCGAAGCGAAACGATTTCACGCCGAGGCTCTCCCGCGCCTTCTTGTTCTCCAGCTTGCGATCCGCGGGCACAATCGCCATGACGAACTGTTCGCTGGCTTTGAGCACCAGCGCCTTGGCCCCGCTCGCAAGCGGAACCCCGCGCGCCGCGGCGGCCTGCTCGCTGGTAAAGACCGGCTCGTGCCGCAGCACGGTGAAGGGCACGCCGCTTTCTTTGAGCCAGCTCTCGATCCGCTCAAAAACCGTCATTCTGTTCCTCGCTCCTCGTCCGGCGGCAACGGCGTCGCGCCCGGCGGCGGCGTTCCCTTGCCGGAACGGATGTACGCGGCCCGGCGGCGCTCGTACTCCTCGGCGCTGATCTGCTCCAACTCCGTCTCGCCGCCCGCGACCGCCTGCTGGTGCAGTTGCTTCAAGAAGGGGATGCACCAGCCGCACCCGGTCCCGGCGCCGCCGCACTCGGAAAGCTGGCTCGGCACCTTCGGCCGATTGAGGCGGATGAAGTTCACGAGCTTCCGCCGGTTGACGTGAAAGCAGTAACAAACCTTGGCATCGACGTCCATCGCCGGTCCGTGGTAAGAGTTCCGCGCCCAGTGTACACTTACCCGACGACCCTCACAACCGGGGAGCATTGGCGACACTTTCCACAAACTCCAAGGAGAGTGTCCCCATTGCTTCCCCGCGGAAGGCGGAGCATGGACAAGCCGATTATCCTCTGTGGCCTGGGGCGCGTCGGCTGGCGTGTTCTCGAATACCTGCGGACCGCCGGCCTGTCGGTCATCGTCATCGACATCCGTTGCGAAACGAGCGACCCGCGTCTGGCCGGCATTCGGCTCGTCAAGGGCGATTGCCGCCAGCACCAGACATTGCTGGACGCCGGCGTTCAGGACTGCGGCGGCGTGTTGATTCTGACCAGCGACGACCTCATCAATATCTCTACGGCCCTGCTCGTGCGGCATTTGAGCCCGGACGTGCGCGTCGTCATCCGCATGTTCAATCAAAACTTGCTGCTGCGCCTCGGCAAGTCGGTCCACAACGTCCTGTCGCTGAGCACGTCCACGCTCACCGCGCCACTGCTCGCCGTCACCGCGTTGACCGGCCAGGCGCTTGGCACCTACCGCATGGACGGCTTACGCTCCAGCCCGCACCAGGTCGCCGAGCTGATCGCCGGCCCTGCCTCGCGGCTGCCCGGCAAGACCATCGCCGAGGTGACGCGCGACCTGGAGGTCTACACCCTCGCCCATCTCCGCCGCGGCGACGCGGAACGCCTCCTTTGTGACGTGGACGCGACGGCGGCGATTCAAGCCGGCGACCGCCTCGTTCTAGGCGGCGATCCCGAACACATCGCGTCGCTGATGGAACGCAGCGGCGAGGATGTGGGCCCGCACGTCCTCTGGGCCGGCTGGCTGCGGCGGACCGGCCGCGTCGTTTGGCGGACCATGACCGAGATCGACCGCCCGGTGCTGATTTGCCTCGGCGTCTTGCTCAGCGTGGTAATGACCAGCACGTTCATTTTCCATGCGGGCGTTCACAAATACACCATCGGCGACGCGTTCTACCGCACCATCAGCGTGATGGCAACCGGCGCGGAAATGGGCGAAAAAGATTTCGGTCCCGGGTGGCCGCGCATCTTCGCCAGCGTCTTGCGCATCCTCGGCGCGACGCTGACGGCGGCGTTCACCGCGATCTTCGCGAATTACCTGCTGCGCGCGCGTTTGTCCGGCGCGCTGGAAGTCCGCCGCATTCCCGACAGCGGCCACGTCATCGTCTGCGGCCTCGGCAATCTCGGCTTCCGCACCGTGCAAGAGTTGGTCCGCGCCGACGAGCGCGTCGTCTCCATCGAGCTGCTGCCGAACAACCGTTTCACGACAACCGCGCGCCGGCTCGGCGTCGCCGTCATTCACGGCGATGCAACGGTGCGTGAAGTGCTCCGCCAGGCCCACGCAGCGACGGCGCGGGCTGTCATCGCGGCGACGAGCAATGAGCTGGTTAACCTGGAAATCGCCTTGCTGGTTCGCGAGCTGAATCCAAAGCAGCGCGTCGTCGTCTGCCTGGTCGATCCGAACCTGGCACAAACGCTGCGCGAAGCGGCGAACATTCAACTGGCGGTGTCCGTCCCAGCACTGGCGGCGCCGGCGTTCGTGGCGGCACTCTTCGGCGACCGCGTGCAGGGCTTGTTCTTGATCGAAGGGAAACTCGTCTCGGTCGTAAACTTGGCCGTGCAGCCGCAGGACACGACGCTCATCGGCCAATCGGTGCAGGCCGTGGCGAGCGATTATCGTTTGTTGCCGATGGCGCTGCAGAACGGCGACGGGAAAATAACATGGAAGCCGCGCGATGAAGTGCTGCAACCCGGCGACCAACTCACCGCGTTCGTGACGTTGCCGCAGTTGGAACGCTTGATGCGCCGGCAACCTGGGAGCCAGAAGCCCTAGCGAGGGACTGTGCCCTCCCGCGCTCGCGCTTCGGGCTCCCATCAGTCTTTGATATTGCGCAGAGCTTGCTGTGCGCGTTCGCGGGTCTTCAGGTCGGGTGACTTGGCGGCGTCTTCCAACGCAGCGATCAGCGCGGGCCGATTCGCCCTGGAACCGACCCGTGCCAGCGCCGTCGCGGGCATCCAGCGGTGATCGCCGGCGCCGGTTTCGCGTACCCGCGCCTCGCCGCCTTTCGTCTCCGCGCTGCCGCTGCTGACCTGGGCTTTCGAACCGGTGTAAACCTCAATCCCCTTGTCCGTCAAGTACGCCTGAAGCACGTCGATCGCCTTCTCGGACGCGCGCGGCCCAAGATGAATGCCGAGACGAACCGCCGCCTCGTAGCGGACCAGCTTCGATTTCTCGTCGGTCTCGCTCAGCGTGTTCTCCAGCGCGGGAACGGCGCCGATGCGTTCGATGTCGCTGAAGCCGCCGAGCGCCCAGACGGCTCGTTGGCGCACGCGCCAGCTCTTGTCGTCGCGTAAGATGCGGAGCAAGTCGGGAATCGCCGGCTCGGTGCCGTCGCGGATGTAGTTGAGGGCTTCCACCGCGTAGAGACGGACTTCTTCGGGCTGGTCCGGGCCGAGCACGCCGATCAACGCGGAAACGGCACTCCGCGCCTTCTCGCCGATCTGCGCCAGGGCCAAAGCGGCGTTGGCACGCACCGTGGCGTCGGGGTCGCTCAGTGCCGCACTCAAGTCGGGCACCACGTCCGCCGCTCCGGCGCCAATGTTCGCTAAGGCGGCGGACGCGAGCCGGCGATTCGCCACCTCCGTATCGCGCAGCGCGTCGCGGAGAGCGGGCGCCGCTGCGGCCGCGTCCGGCCCGCCGATGTTCCCCAGCGCCAACGCCGCGGCGCGAACTACTTCCGGATCGCGGTCGTGGAGCGCTTCTTTCAGCTCACGCGCCGCGGCCTTGTCCTCGGGACCGACCACGTTCACGAGCGCGGTCAGCGCGGTCTTCCGCACGAGCGCGTCGGAATCTTTTTTGAAATGTTGGAGCAACGCGGGCAAGGCAGAACGGGCGCTCGCGCCGAGATGTCCCAACGCCGCGGCGACATCGCGACGCACGACGCCGTCTTTGTCGTCGAGGGCTTGGCCGAGCGCGTCGATGGCGTCGGCCGGCGGCCCGGCGTAGAAGGCCGTGTTTTGCACCGGCTTGCCGGCCGTCTCCACGTGGCCGAGTTGACCGATCGCCCAGGCCGCGTTCTGCCGCACCTCCGGCGCGTTGTCGCGCAGGGCCTGTTGCAACGCCGGACACGCCGACATCGCCCGTTCCCCATAGTTGCCCAGCGCGATCGCGGCCCCACGACGCACCTTGGCGTCGCGGTCTTTTTGTAGGGCGTCTGCCAGGGCGGGCACCACGCGATCCCATGTCGTCGGGCCGATGTCGCCAATGGCGTTGGCGGCAGCCTCACGTACCGACGCTTCCTTGTCGCTCAAGAGCGGCAACAGTTTGGGAACGTAGGTGATTGCCTCGACGCCGAACTTGCCAAGCGCGAACGCCGCCTCGCGGCGCACGGCAGGTCTTTGATCGCTTAGCTCGGACACCCACCGGGAACGCGGCTTGTCGAGAAAACGGGGCTCGTCGCCGCGTCCCAGGGCGGGACACAACGCAAGCACGCACACCGCGAGACAGCGATAACCGTTCATGGCAGCGCGTCTCCGCCGTGAGGATGGAAATGTTCAATCTGATCGAAAATTACGCGCCCGCGCGCGCCTTCGCCTTGCTCTTGATCTGCTCCAGCGCCTCGTTGACCGCCGCCTTCAGGCGCTCGTCGATCTTTTTCTCAAACGTAATGGCTTGCAGCGCGGGGATGGCGCTCGCCGCGGCTTCACCCATCTGGCCCAACGCCAACGCCGCGTAGCCACGCACTCCCAATTCCTTGTCATTGAGCGCGGTGATGAGACTGGGAATCTGCGATTTCGCCTTCGGGCCGAGCGTGCCGAGCGTCTGGACCACGTTTAGTCGAACTTGTGGGTCTTCGTGCTGAAGAAGTTTCCCCATCTTGGCGAGCGTCGTCTCGCTTGGATCGCCGACCTGCGTGAGCGCCCAGAGGGCCGTCATCACGACCGTTACCTCTTTGTCCTCCAGCGCCCCTTCCAGGGCGGCGGTCTGCGACTTCGCGTCCTTGCCGATGAAGCCGAGCGCCGAACACGCATGCATGCGCGTCGGCGCGAAGGAGCTTCCGAGCAGCTTGCCCACGATTTCAAGCTGCGTTTCGGGGATGCCCTCCATGCGGCCGAGGGCCCACGCGGCGGACGTGGCGACGCGATCTTCCTTATCCTGTAGTGCATCGACAAGCCCCGCGATCATTTGATGCACGATCTCCTTGCCACCACGGCGGCCGATGGTGCCGATGGCCCGCGCCGCATGTTCGCGCACCACGACTTTTGAATCCTTAGCCGGCTTCAAGAACTTCAAGAGCACCGCGACGTCCTTTTCGCTTATGGTGTTGTCAATCGCCAGGATCGCGACGTACGTCCAGATGAGAACGGTTTTATCTTTTTCGACTGTTAGGCCGCGACGCAGAAGCGCGATCTCTTTTTCCACGTCCACATCCTGCTTCGGCCGCCCGAGTCCGCCGATGGCGATCGCCGCCGACTTGCGCACCTCCACGCTGTCTTCGGGCGGATAGGCCGTAAGCACCGTACCGAGGGCGTTGATCGTGTGGATGTCAG
Source organism: Gemmataceae bacterium (assembly GCA_041499805.1). Taxonomy (GTDB): domain Bacteria; phylum Planctomycetota; class Planctomycetia; order Gemmatales; family Gemmataceae; genus JBGQKZ01. The sequence goes on along the minus strand of JBGQKZ010000074.1, from coordinate 8,714 downwards.
GGCCGTTCTTCTTGTCGAGCGCCACGTTGCCCAGCGACACGATCGCCGCCTTGCGAATTTCCCACGAGGAGCGATCGCTAATGCGCTCGATCAACGCGGGAATCGCGGCCTTTGCGTCGGAGCCGAAGGCACTGAGCGCGATCGCCGCCTGTACGCGCACGATGGCCTGTTGGTCCTTCCTGAGCCGGGCCGACAATCCCTCGACAGTTTTGCCCATGTCCGGCGGATCGACGCCGATGCTCGCCAGGGAACGAATAGCGTGTACACGGACGCTTACGTCGCCGTCCTCAAGACACTTGACGAGCGCCGAAGCCGCCTTCCGCGCCGGCGGCCCGAAGCGCGGCAGCGTCTCGACCGCCTCGACGCGCACGGCGGGATCCTTGTGCGTCATCTCCGCGATCCACTGCTCGAGCGTCTTGCCGTCGATTTCGCTCGGGAATTGCGCCAGCTTCGACTGCGATTCCTTGTCCTTATCCTTGGCTTTATCTTTGTCCGCCGCGAAGGTGCCGGCAGCGACGAGCAGCGCCGCGAGCACGCCCAGGAAGAGAGAGGACGAGCGCATGGTAGAGCCTCATCAAGTAGACTGCTTCCCCAGAGCATCAGGATAGCATTGTGTGGGCGGTGCGGGCAAGTGAGTGGCGGGAGTTGAGGGATTAGGGGCGTCGGAGGTTGCGGGGGCGGCGACGACGCGCTAATCTCGCGCCTCACCTCTCGTCCCTTGCCTCTCGCCCCTCGTTGGACGTGCGTGCAACGGGGACGGGATGGTCCGCTTCCCACATCGTTCGCCACTGTTCGTAGTCGCTGATGCCGGCCTGGGCGCCGTTGACGGTGAGCCAATTGCCGTGGCCGCGGAATTGGTTGTCCCGGCCGTGCCATGCCGTCAGCCGCCGCCAGCTGTCGGGCGCGGGGAAACCGACATAGCTGAGCAAAGCGTCGCGGAACGTGAAATCATTGTCCCACGCGGTCACCTCGATTCCCTGACGTAGAGAGTTGAGCGCTATCCCCCGTCCAGCCTGAAACGTGTTTTTCTCCAAGCGCAATCGGACGGGGGCGACCGGTTGCGTCTCGCGCGCCCACAGCGAGATGGCCGCGGCGTTGTTGCCGCTTAAACGCAGCGTGTTGCCCGTAAGTTGCAGATCGCACACGCCGTCAGCGCCGGCTTCCACACTGAGTGCGAGCGCTTCGCCGACCAACGTGCAATCATGCATTTCGATCAGCGGCGGGCAGCGGCAGACCACGAGGGCGCTGCCGCGCGGCGCGTGCAAGCGACAGTTGAGCAGGCGCAGCGGGGCGCTCACGCAATTCACCAACGTGCTTGACCCGGTCGATACGGGCTGCGTCTCGTCACCGCATAGCTCAAGACCTTGAAGCGTAAGCGGGCTGTCGGTGGCGATGAGCGGACGCCAACCATCGCCGTCGGCGACCAGCTTCAGCCGCGGTTGAAAGCCGTCGCCCGCTTTGATCGTCAACCGCCGGGCGTGAATGTCCACGGGGCGCATCGCGAACGGGCCATTGCCGTCGACGCGGATCGTGTCGCCGTCGGTCGACGCGGCGAGCGCGGCAATGAGGTTTGCGAACGCCTCTTCCTTCCCCTCGAGCACGAACGGCGTCGCCGCGGGCCTTTGTACCATGAGCGCTGTTTGGACGAGCCGCTGTCTCGCGTCGGCGAGCCGCGGCGACGCGGCGGGTCGTCCCCATTCACGCAGAAGCAAAGCCGCCAGCAAGCCAACCGTCACCGCCGCCATCACCGCGAACGGCCAAGACAGCGCCGGCCGCGTCGTTGGGGGCGCCGTTTCCCTTGGCGGCAGAATGACCGGCAGCGTGCCCGGAACTTCGGACGGCGGCGCGACACGCCGCGGCGCCTGGCTCGTCAGCCATGCTCCCAGTTCATTCGCCAAGTCCGCGGGCGTCTGACAGCGGTCGGCCGGATCCTTCGCCATCAGCCGCTGCACGATCTCCGCGATTTCCGCCGGAATCTCCGGCCGCAGCCGGCGCACGGGCATGACCAGATCGAGCCGGTGTTGCAGGAGCTTCTCGGTCCATGTGCCGCCGGGATACGGCACCTGTCCGGTGAGCAGAAAGTAGAACGTGCAACCGAGACTATAGAGATCGCTACGGATGTCGGCGGCGCGCGGATCGTTCGCGACTTCGGGGGCCATGAAGTCGGGCGTGCCGTTCAGATCTTCGCCATCGGGCGGTCGTGTCGGCGGCGCCGCGACGCGCGCCAGGCCCAAATCGAGGATTTTCACGAGGTCGCGGCGAGCGGGCGGCGGCGTGTTCTCGTCGTCCTCACTGGCGGGCGGACGCTGCCCGCTCGCGTGCGCCACCAGGAGATTTGACGGCTTGATGTCCCGATGCACGAGCCCGTGTTCGTGCGCGTGTTGCAGCCCGAGCGCCGCTTGCCGAATGTACTCGCACGCCAGCGCGATCGGCAACGGTCCCGACTCCGCAATCAATCGGCCCATGTCGAGCCCGTCCACATACTCCATGACGAGGAAGTGGACGCCGTCCGCCTCGGCGGCGTCAAACGCGGTGACAATGTTCGGGTGCCGCAGATGCGCCGCCGCCTGCACTTCTTGATGGAAGCGATCAATGGCGAGGGGGTCAAATCCTTGCCCGCTTTCGCCGAACGGCGTGGTGCTCGCCGCATGCCATGTGGAATGGCGCAGCGACATATCCTCTTCCGCACGTGTCGCGCAGGCAGCGATGACCTTCAGCGCAACGACGCGCTTCATCAAAATGTGTTCGGCCTTGAACACCTGTCCCATGCCGCCGGCGCCGAGGCGGTCGAGCAGGCGATATTGCCCCAGCACCAAACCGCGGCCGTGGCCGGAGATGACCTGTTCCGCTTGATACGGCGAGAGCAAGCCGCGCTCGACGAGCGTTTGCGCCAGCGCAGGCGGTTCCGCCTCGGCGCAATCCGGCAGCCGCTCCAGGTCTTCGACCTGACCCGGAGTGAACAGCCGGCTGGCGCGCAGCGCGATCCAGAAGTGTTCGGCGGTTGCGACCGGCATGCTTGTGAAGCGGCGGCTTCTCATCCTGATTTACCCGTTCGATCCCGGAAAAGGTGTCTGGAACTTTTCTTCAGAGTTCCAGACACCTTTTCGGGGATCGGGTTAGCCGCGGAAAACGGATTTCGACATCCTTGCCGGCTGGGGCGAGGCCATTCTAACGGGGTCTTGACCTCGTCCCCAGAGCACTGCCGGATTACACGACTCATTTCGCGCCGGTCGTTTCGGCGTTATGGGCAGAACGGGCACATCTTCGCCCACAGTCTTTTTGCTCAGGAACGGAATGGACGTTGCAAGCGCTTTAGCTTGCCAATCGGCAAGCCGTCAAGGCGCCGGCTTGCGTAACCGCGGCAAGCTATACCACGCCAGATCGCACGCCTCGCGTTCCTCGTCGTCCAGCGTCGTGTCCACCGCCGCAATACTGTCCGCGAGCTGATCCGGCTTGCTGGCGCCGACAATCGCCGACGTGATGCCGGCCTGCCGGAGCACCCAGGCGATCGCTACGGACACAAGCGATTTGCCGCGCGCCTGGAAGTAGCTCCGCAGATGTTCCACCGCCTCGAGCTGTGCGCGATGCCAGTAGCGTTCGCGATACAGCTCGCCGGTCTTGCCGAGCGTGAAGCGCGTGCCGGGCGGCGCCGCTTCCAACGAGCGATACTTGCCGCTGAGAAAGCCGCCGGCCAGCGGGTTATACGGGATCACGCCGATGCCCTGATCGCGGCACAACGGCAACAATTCGGGCTCAATGTCGCGGTGCAGCAGGTTGTAACGTGGCTGCACGCAGTCGTAACGAGCCAGCCGCAGCCGCTCGCTGATTCCCAGCGCCAGCGCCAACAGCCATGCCGAGTAATTGGAACAGCCGACGTAACGCACTTTGCCGTGCCGCACGAGATCGTCGAACGCCCAGAGCGTCTCGTCGAGCGGCGTGTCGGAATCGGGCGAGTGCGCTTGATATAGATCGAGGTAATCGGTCTGCAACCGCCGCAAACTGTCCTCGACCGCCTTCATGATATGGCGGCGCGACAGCCCTTCATCGTTCGCGTCCGGCCCGACGCGCATTCGGCACTTGGTCGCCAGCACGAAATGATCGCGCCGGCCTTTGAGCCAGCGGCCGACGATCTCTTCGCTGCGGCCGGCGGTTTCGATCGTCGGGGGCACGGGGTAAACGTCGGCCGTATCGATAAACGTCACCCCGCCGGTGGCGGCGCGGTCCATAATCGCTATCGACGTTGGCTCATCACATTGATGACCAAACGTCATCGTGCCGAGACAAATCTCGGAGACCTTCAACCCCGTTTTCCCCAGACGGCGTAATTTCATGGCAACCTCGCTGAGTGAGCGAACAGGTGTAACACAGGGGGTTCGGATGGGACAAGATTGTTCCACAACCTGAAGTGTTCGCGAAGCGGCTGCTTCACTTCGCTCCGTTCCAGCGCAATCGAGCAATTGCGTTTAGTGGGCGGGCTGACCTTGGGGCGCCCCAAACACATTTTTCACCGCTGCGACCGTGCGGCCGCGCTGTTCTTCGTCCACCTTCACAAATTCGGTGACATGAAACGTCGGCTCAGGTTGGAACAAGGGTTGACCGATCAAGTACCTCGCAAGTCCCTGCGCCTTCACGATCACGTTCAGCCCGTCCCCGTCGCCCAGCGCGAGCGAACAGCGATTGGTGGAAATCCACCTGCCCAAGTTCTCAAGCTTGCTTTGGTTTATTCTGCCCGGTCCGACGATCGACGCCGCGTTCGGTTTGGGTTCGATCCGATCATCGGGAAAAAACCAGACCTCATCGAACCCGAAGAATAAATCGTTACGGAAACCGGGTTCTTGCAACAGCTTGGAAGGAAGCAGCAATCCGTTGTCGAGCCGCTTCGCCCCATTCGGTGCCCCATGGAGCGCCTTATTGCTGACCAGCAACGACGCCGGATTCGCGTTGCTGTCCAGGCAAGTGACCAGCGCGAATGCCGCGTTTCTGGAACGCCAGGGGAAGCTCTCGAGAAAATCGCGGATGGACGTGTCGAGCCAACCACCGACGTACCCTTCGTAGTGCAACATTGGCGCCTCGCTTTTGCTCTTCGGGTCATTCACCCGGCCGTAGGGCTCGAGACGGCTGACGGGGAGGGTCTTTCGTCCAATCCCAATCATGCGCGTGCGGTGTCGGGTGGCCGTGGTGGGGCGTGTAGTCTACGTTTTTTACGGCCTTCCCGTCAGCGCCGAAAAACCGTCTTCGTAGACGTTGGCCTTTTCTGTCAAACTCCGAAACCGACGTGTTGGGCGGTCGTTGATCTGGGAGCATGGATCGTGCCATCTCTTCAATCCATTTCTGCGCGACAACCGCGGCTCATCAAATCAGGTCACGTCGCGCCGGGTGTCGCCTTCGTCGCGCTTCGCGACCTCCGGATCGGAGGTCTGAAAGCTGCGCAGGCGCAGTCCCAACACCAGAAACGTCGCCGCCCAAATCGCGCCGAACTCGAGCGGCGCCCATTCGATCCGCAACGGCATCAGCACCGCCAGGAGGAAAAAAGCCAGGCCGATGAGATAGCACTGCCCCCAATAACTGCTCCCCATGATGAAAAACGCCATCCCGGCCAGCACCATCCACGTTGGGTAGACGACGAGGCGATACGTCTCCGCTCCGGCCATCAACTGTCGGCCGATCAGCACCGCCGCGATGCAAGCGACCAGGTAGCCGATCCAGATCGACCAGAGCTGCCGCTCCGCCGCGTTGTTTGGCAGCACGCGCTTGTGTCGGTAGCGCCAAAAAAGATAACCCATCAAGCTGAATTGCGTCACACGGGCCGTGACAAAGACTAAATCCGCGTGCAGCGCGTGCTGCGCGAAGAACATGACCCCATGTTCCACCGCCATGATGAGAGCAAACAGCAGCAACATGTTGCCCCACGCCCCGAATTCCGCCGCGTACTGCGTGCGATCGAGCGTGCGGCTGATCCGGTCAATCAGGTTGAAGCTGCGGGCGCTGATCGAGTCGCCTTTCAAATAGCGATTGAGATCGTCCGCCAGCGCATCCGCCGACGGATAGCGGTCGCGCGGATCTTTCTCCAGACATTTGAGGCAGATCGTTTCGAGATCGTGTTCGAGCTTCGGATTGAGCAGCCGCGGCGGCGCCGGAATCTGATCGAGGACGTGGCGAATCGTGTCCAGCGGCGTGTCGGAGCGAAACGGCGGCCGGCCGGTGAGCAGCTCATACAACATCGCGCCCATGCCGTAGACGTCGGCCGCCGGTCCCAGCTCCTTGACGCGGCCGGAGGCTTGTTCCGGGGACATGTAGCTGGGCGTGCCGAGCACGGCGCCTGTCTTTGTTTGTCCGGAATCGCCGCCGAGCTTCTTTGCCAGGCCGAAATCGGTAACGTGCGGCTGATCGTCGCCGTCCACGAGAATGTTCGACGGCTTCAAATCGCGGTGCAGGATGTGGTGCCGGTGCGCATAGCCGATCGCCCGCGCGACCTGCATGACGTAACGGGCGGCGACCCGCGGCGGCAACGGCCCGTTCCCCAAGCGCTGCGAGAGGCTTTGCCCGGCGACGTACTCCATGCTGTAGAAATGCTGGCCGTTGAGCTCGCCGACCTCGTACACGGCGACGATGCCGGGGTGCTGCAACTGCGCGGTCGCCTCGGCCTCCATGCGAAAGCGCTCCAAATCATCTTTCGACGCGAGGTGGCCGGGGAGAATCATCTTAAGGGCGACGACGCGATTGAGCGTGATCTGCCGGGCTTTGTAAACGACCCCCATGCCGCCGCGGCCGACTTCAACAAGCAGCTCATAGTCGCCGAAGATACGTGCGGGCGCCTCGGCTGTTACCGTGCGCGTGGGGCCATACGCCAACGTGCTGACGTCATCTGTCCCAGCATAGATCGGGCCGGACGCGACCTGCGTGGCCTGCGCGTGCGGCTCAGGCGTCGTCGGGGCGGGGGTGGACATGCAATTCTCCGGATCGCGGGCTTGTTTGACTGTAAACGCCCGCAGTGGGCGTGGCAACCGCCGCGCAGGGGTTTGATACACTAGCGGTAAGCGACGAGCCCGAAGCGCGAGCGAGAAGACGCGGAATCTCTCGCAAAGACGCGAAGGACGCAACGGCGGCTACGATGTTTTCTAGCTTTGCGTCCTTCGCGCCTTTGCGAGAAACTCTTTGGCCGCGTCCTTCGCTGGCGCAGCGGGCTTCCTCAGGAGCACGCAATGCAACCCGCCGACCAACGCCAACTGCTCGCCGACGTCGAAGCCTTCTGCCAAGAAATTCGTCCGCCGGAGGAGCTTTGTTACGTCGAACATCGTTTTAACGACGAATTGTTGCCGCTCGCGAAGAGGTACAATCTGCTGGGCATCCCCATTCCGAAAGAGTACGGCGGCCGTGACGCCGACGCGGTGACGTATGCGAAGTCGCTGGCCCGCATCGGTCAGGAAGGAACCGGCGTCCGTACGTTCTTTTCCGGCCACACGTCGATCGGCGAGTATCCGATCCTCACCTGGGGTAACGAGGAACAAAAAAGGCGTTACCTCCCCGCCGCCTGCCGAGGTGAGAAGATTCTGGCGTTTGGCCTGACCGAACCCGAGGCCGGCAGCAATCCACTCGAAATGCGAATGACGTACGAACGCCGCGGCGATCAGTTCGTCTTGAACGGCGTTAAGTACCTCATCTCGAATGGGGCCATCGCGCACGCGATCATTACGTTTGCCTACGCCGCCGGCAAAAACGGCCGCGTGAGTGCCTTTATTGTTGATGTGGGCGGTCCCGGCTTCAGCTCCGAAACACTCACTGCCAAGATGGGCATGCCGACGGCCAACACCGCGATGTTCGAGCTGAGCGACTACAAGGTGCCCGTGACGAACCTGTTCGGCGAGGAAGGCGACGGCTTCCGCATCGCGATGGGCACGCTCGTCAGCGGCCGGCTCAGCGTCGCGGCGGGATGTCTGGGCGTTATCGAAGATTGCCTCACGGAAGCAACCAACTACGCGAAGGAGCGCCATCAACACGGGAAGCCGATTGCGAAACACCAGCTGGTTCAGGAGCACATCGCGGCGATCGAGATGCACCGCGTGTCCACCGAGGCGCTGGTTCTGCGTGCCGCCGAGTCGAAAGACGCCAGCAATCGCGAGCCGGGCAATGTTGAGTTGAAAACGCGGACGGAATTACTCGCCGCCCAAGCCAAGCTGTTCGCCGCCAACGCCGCCTGGGACGCCGCGGACCGGGCGGTGCAAGTTTATGGCGGCCGTGGTTGGTCCACCCTGTATCGTCCCGGCAGACACTTGCAAGATGTACGCGTGTGCCGTATATATGAAGGGACGGACGAGATTCTCAAGCTGAAGATCGCGGCCGCCGTGTTGGGAAAGGAGTATGAGGCATACAAGTAGTCAGCTGGACGGGTGGAATCCATAACTTCCATTTTTGCAGTGAGTTGTGGATCATAAGTTGGGAACGTTATGAGAGCTGCTTCAGACTTTGTTCCGCAACCCTTTTGTCAGTAGACGTTTATCAAAAACGCCGTCCCGGGGGAAAATCGACTTGGCGGTAGTTATCCGTAGTTATCGGTAGTTATGAGCGCTCGGACGGGGCCTTGCACTGAAACCTTCCCCTGCAAGGAAACCGCGCCCTCTGAAATGAAACGAACTTCGCTGCAATGAAACGATACCGCAAGTCGTTGAGTCAGTAGAACATTCTCCATCGGGACGGCGGGAGTAGCTACCCGCTTG
>JBGQKZ010000073.1:0-33128 GCA_041499805.1 Gemmataceae bacterium | reverse complement strand
CAATTGCGCTATTCGATCACGCTCTTCCAAGGTAAGATGATTCGCCATCGCTGGGACTCCATTCCCAAGGAGAAGTTTGCAAGACTCTCTCCCATTGGAATGTCCCAGCGATGTTTTCTCCTACCCCAGTTTTCGAGGCTCATTTCTTGTGCCTCGATTGCGTTTGAGATTTAAGACCGCCGTTCTTCGTAGCTGATGATCGTCGTTACGCGCTGCTCGGGTGGTAGAAGTTCTAAGCGAGCACGCACGCGCCGGCCTTCGAGGCTCTGTGCCTTTTCAACGAGGCTAACGTGATCGGTAGCCAATAAGAACATGTCAGTTCTTCCGTTGCTTGCGCGGCTTCGGACCTTGCGACTCGCGGTATTCGCGGCCAAGGCGCATCGCCTCTTCATACATCGGGTCGTTCGCGAACGAGCCCCAGATTTTGTCGAGCCAATCGACTGCGGGTTTCTGCCCCCGTTTGACTTCTGTCTTAAGGCATGCGACGTCTGCCTCAAGAGCTTCAACCCATGCTTCGAGCTTTGACGCTTTTGCGGTCGTCATCGTACTTCCTCCTTTCAACTAATCCGCGGAAACAACGGCTTCACCTTGCCATCGTGCAACGCCGCCAGCACGCGCAAGTCCGCCGCCTGCCGCGGGTGGACCCACGCGTCTTCGTGCCGCACCGACTCCCACGGCTGCGGGAAGTTGAAGCTGCGGTAAATCGTCTCCGCCGAAAGCGGCAAAAAGGGCTTCAGCAAAATCGCCGCCGCACGGAGCAGCTCGACCAGATCGTACAGCACGTGCTTCGCCGCCTCCTTGTCCGTCTTGACGAGCGTCCAGGGCGCTTGTTTGTCGGCATACTGATTGGCCGGGTCAAGCACCTGTCGCCAAATCTTCTCCAGGGCGAAATTGTACTGGCACGCCTCCACGTGCGCCTGCACTTGCTGGACAGTCGTTTCGATGTCCACGTCGGTGTAGATAACGCCAGGCTCGCGGCTGGCAGTTTCGTGCAAATGGCCGTCGAAATTCTTCGTAATGAGGGTCACGCAGCGGCTATACAAATTACCGAGGTTGTTCGCTAAGTCGGCGTTGTAAACGTCGCTGAACCGCTGCCAGCTGAACTCGCCGTCGCCGGGGAACGGGCATTCGCGCAGGAAGTAATAGCGAAACGCTTCCGCCGAAAACTTCGTGATGATCTCCATCGGCTCGACAATGTTGCCCAGGGTCTTGCTGATCTTTTGTTGCTCTCCCTGAGCGCTTTTCAGATAGACGAAACCGTGCCCGAAGACCATGCGCGGCGCTTCGACGCCGGCGGCAAACAGCATGGCGGGCCAGAGAGCACAGTGAAAACGGGTGATGTCCTTGCCGATGAAGTGGATATCCGCCGGCCACCAGCGTTGGAACAGCTCTGCGTTCGTGCCGTAACCGATCGCCGTGATGTAATTGAGCAAAGCGTCGAACCAGACGTAGATCGTGAACTCCTCGTCAAACGGCACGCGGATGCCCCACTCCTGTCCGGAGCGGGTAATGTTTACGTCCTGCAAGCCGCTTTGAACGAGGGCCAACACCTCGTTGCGCCGGCTCTCCGGTTGGATAAAGTCCGGATATTCCTCGTAAAACCGAAGCAACTGGTCCTGGAACTTCGACAAGGCGAAGAAGTAGCACGGCTCGCTGCGCTTGACCAGCGGAGCTTTATGAATAGCGCAGACGCCGCCCGATTCCTTCGCCTCGGTCTCCGTCTTAAACGCTTCGCAGCCTTCACAGTACCAGCCTTCGTACGTTCCTTTGTAAATGTGGCCGTTGTCGAACACCCTCTGGATAAACACTCGGCAACCGACGTGGTGCCGCTGTTCGCTCGTTTGAATGAAATCGTCGTAGCTGATCTCCAGCGCCCGCCAGACCTCCTTGAATTGTCGGGCCATATCGTCGCAGTACGTCTTCGGACCCTGACCCAATTCGGCGGCCCGTTTGGCGACTTTGATCGTGTTTTCGTCGTTGCCCATGAGGAAATGGACGGCGTACCCTTCCATGCGGCGATAGCGGGCTTGCACGTCGGCGCCGATCTTCTCGAACGCGGTCCCGATGTGCGGCCGGCTGTTGGGGTAATCAATGGCGGTCGTCTGATAGAAACGCGGTGGTTCAGCCATGACCGGCGACGTCCTTTCCTACGAGCAAACAACGGCTTAGCGGAATCCTACTCTCTTCATAGCAGGACGATGATTTCCGGTCAGGGGTTCAGTGTCAAGGTCCGCTGGTTCGCCGCCCGTCTCGGACGGGCGCGTCAGGCTAAACAGGACGCGTTCTCGCGCACAGGGTTGTCACCGTTTCCCCTGTCCCAGACAATGCGTGCATGGCCGATTTCATCGACTTGAAGCGGGACGCCTTGGCGCTGCATCTGCGTAAGCACCTCCAAGGCGAAGTCCGCTTCGATCCTGCTTCCCGCCGGCTCTACAGCACGGACGCGAGCATTTATCAGATCGAGCCGCTCGGCGTCGTGATTCCGCGAAGCGTGCAGGACTTCGTCGTTACGGTCCAGATCGCGGGTGAAATGCAAGTGCCGATCACGGCGCGCGGCGGCGGTACGAGCCTGTCCGGGCAGTCCATCGGTCCCGGCGTGGTGGTGGATTGCAGCAAGTATCTGAATCGAATCGTCGATCTTGACCCGGCGGCGCGTGTGGCCCGCGTGCAGCCGGGCGTCATTCTCGATCAGTTGAATGGAGCTGCGGGCGTGCATGGGCTGCAATTCGGGCCGGACGTCGCGACCGCGAGCCGCGCGAACCTCGGCGGCATGATCGGCAACAACTCGGCGGGATCACGGTCCATCGTCTACGGCAAGACCATCGACCACGTGCGGCGACTGGACGCCCTGCTGGCGGACGGCTCGCAAGCAACGTTTGGACCGCTCAGCCCGCATGCCTGGGAGGACCGCGCGGAACTGCGGACGTTGGAAGGACAGATCTATCGCCATGTGCGGCATATCGTCCGCGAGAACGCAGACGAGATTCGCCGGCGCTTCCCCCGGATCATTCGGCGAGTAAGCGGTTACAATCTCGACGTGCTGGCGGGACAATTCACAGACGGGCGAGCGGCCGGCGTTCGCCCGCCGGCGCAAGCAATGAACACGTCATCCCACCGGCCGCCGAGCGCCGGCCGCGCGCCGGGATTGCATCAACTGCTCATCGGCAGTGAAGGAACGCTTGGCGTCGTCACGGAGGCAGAGTTGGACCTGATTCCGCGGCCGAAAGCGCGTGGCCTGCTGGTGCCGCATTTTGCAACGCTGCAAGCCGCGGTCGATGCCTTGGCGCCGTGCATGGAATTCGGGCCTTCCGCGGTGGAATTGCTCGATGGCATGCTGATCGACTTGGCCCGCGGCAACCTGGCGCTCAAATCGGCAACGGAGGCGATCCAAGGCAAACCCGCCGCGTTGCTCATGGTCGAATTCAGCAGCGACGATCCGGCGGAGATCGCCGACCGCGTCGAACGACTACGGCAGCGCTTGCGTGAAGTGCCCGGTATCACCGCTCTCGTGACAGGTCTCGATCCAGCGGTTCGCGACCCGCTCTGGAACCTGCGTAGCGCGGCCGTGCCGCTGCTCTACGGCATGCCCGGCGACCGCAAACCCGTGACGTTCGTGGAAGACACCGCCGTCGCTCCGGATAGGCTTCCTGAGTTCACGGCCCGCTTCCGCGAGACGCTACGACGGCACGGCACCGACGGCGCCTTCTACGGCCACGCCAGCGTCGGCTGTCTGCACATCCGCCCGGTGCTCAACCTAAAAGACCCAGCGGACGTCGCGCGGATGCGGCGGATCATGGTGGACATCACCGACCTCGTCCTCGCGTTCGGCGGCGCTCTCAGTGGCGAACACGGCGACGGCCTCGTCCGCAGCGAGTGGAACAAGAAGATGTTCGGCCCCGTCGTCTACGAGGCGTTTCGGCAGATCAAGCATGCGTTCGACCCGAAGAACCTGCTCAATCCGGGCAAAGTCGTCGATGCGCCGGCGATGACCGAGAACCTGCGTTACGGCCCGGCTTATCACCCCGCCGAGCCATCGACGCTGTTCGACTATCAGAAACAGGAAGGCTTCGTCCGCTCCATCGAGCTGTGCAACGGCTCCGGCGTCTGCCGCAAGTTGCAAGGCGGCACAATGTGTCCATCCTTCCGCGCAACGAAGGATGAAAAGGACAGCACGCGCGGCCGGGCGAACGCCTTACGGCTGGCGCTGGCCGGCGAGCAACCGTTGCGCGAGCTGCGCAGTCAGTGGGTTTATGACGTTCTCGACTTGTGCCTGATGTGCAAGGGCTGCAAAGCGGAGTGTCCGAGCAACGTCGATCTCGCGAAGCTGAAGTCCGAGTTTCTACAGTTCTATTACGAAAAACGGCCGCGGCCGCTCGGTCATCGGCTCATGGCGCACGTACACAGGCTGAATGCTCTCGGCGCCCCGTGCGCGTCGGTCATCAACGAGGTTCAACAATGGCGGCCTGTTCGCTGGTTGATGGAGAAGCTGGCGGGCATCGATCGCCGCCGTAGCTTGCCGCATCTGCACGCGGCCCACTTCCGTCGCTGGTTCAGTCGGCACACCCCTCACGCCGCCGCGGGCAAATATGGGACGGTGCTGCTCCTGGATGACTGCTTCACGACCTTTCAGGAACCACAAATCGGCCGCGCCGCGGTGCAAGTGCTGGAGCGGGCCGGCTACCGTGTTGAATTGGCGGGATTGACGTGTTGCGCTCGGCCGATGATCAGCAAGGGTATGCTGCGCGGCGCGCGGGAATTGATTCAATCCCAAGTTGGCCACCTCGCACGGCGCGTGACCGACGGCACACCCATCCTTGGCTTGGAACCGAGCTGCGTGCTGACGCTCGCGGACGAATGGCCGGAATTGCGTCCCAGTCCCCAGACGCAGCGCATCGCGGCCGCGGCTCACTTGGCGGACGAATGGCTTGCCGGGCGCGCGAAGGCAGGCAAGTGCGACGCGACTTTCGGCCCGCGTTACGAGAAATGCCTGCTGCACGGCCACTGCCACCAGAAAGCGTTGCGCGGCGCGGGCGGGTCAGCGGCGGCATTGAAGCTCGTGCCGGGCCTGGAAGTCAACGTGCTCGACGCCGGCTGCTGCGGCATGGCGGGTTCGTTCGGCTACGAGAAGGAGCATTACGATTTGAGCGTCGCCATCGCGAACCTGCAACTCGTGCCAGCGTTGACCGCAGAACCCGAAGCGTTGGTCGCGGCGACAGGCACCTCCTGCCGGCATCAAATCAAGGACGTGTCAAAACGCCGCGCGCGGCACCCGCTCGAACTGCTTGCGGAACAGCTCCGCGATTGAGTGCCAGGCATGCACACCACTAAACCGCTTACGGCGAAAAACGTGCGAATGGATAATAGCCGTTTGTAGCCACTTTTTTTCGACGCCTTTCATGCGTTGATTACACAAAGAATGTATTCAAAAAGGCTTACGGCAATCGAACCGTCACGAAAGCGATAGCGTTATAAGAATTCCACAATATCTTTTATTTGCCGTAAGTTCGCCAAGAAGAACTGCCGTGACACGGCGGTCCGGAAGCCGTTTACTGCCGCGTCTCGAAGCGCGTGATCTTCTCAACGCGCCGGGCATGCCGGCCGCCTTCAAAATCCGTCTCCAGCCAGATGCGGACCATGCGCTCGATCAGCTCTTCGCCGAGCAGGTCGGCGGACAGGCAGAGGACATTGGCGTCGTTGTGCCGGCGGCTCATCTCGGCGGTGATGCTGTCGTGGCAGGGGGCGGCGCGGACGCCTGGCACCTTGTTGGCGGCGATGCACATGCCGATGCCGGTGCCGCAGATCAAGATGCCGCGATCCACGAACTTCGCGCTGACGGCCTTGGCGACCTGAAACGCGTAATCCGGGTAATCGACGCTGTCCGGGTTCTCCGGACCGACGTCCTGGACCTCGTGGCCCAGAGTGCGCAGCAAAGCCGCGATGCGCCGTTTGGCGTCGATGCCGCGATGGTCGCTGCCGATGGCAATTTTCATGGTTGGTTGGCGTCGTTCGGTTGCGAATCCGCGAGTACGTCGTCGATCAAGCGATCCAAGCCGCGTTCAATTTGAAGCGTACACTCCCGATACACCGGCAGCTCGCAGCCGATCGGATCGGGAATATCGCCGCCGTCCGGGTCGAGCAGGCGGAGCCGCGGTCCGGGGCGCGGCAGGTCCCGTTCGAGAGCGGCGCAATGGCTGTGCGTCATGACAACGAGATGATCCGCCAGATCCATCAGCTCGTCGGTGAGCGGCCGGCTGCGGTGCTTGCTCAGGTCGGCGCCGCGTTCGCGGCCGATCTCGACCGCTTCCGCCGCCGCCGTTCCTCCCATCATCGCCGCGAGTCCGGCGGAAAGCACGTGAAATCCACGCTTCGGCAACTCGTCGAGCGCGCAGCCCAGGCGGTCGGCCAGCCGTTGCTTGAACAACGCCTCCGCGAGCGGACTGCGGCAGGTGTTGCCCGTGCAGGCGAAGATGACGACACATCCGGTCTGTTTCTGCAGAACTTCGCGCGTCAGCACGCCCTCGCGCAATACTTCCCAACGAGCGCCCTCGATTTTGACCACGGTGGAAGCCTGACCGAAATGGCTCGGTCCGTCGTTGATAATGAGCGCGACATTGTCGCCGACCGCCGCCGTTACTTGCTCGGCGGTGGTCGCCGGTGGGTCGCCCGCGCGATTGGCGCTGGTCAGCACGACGGGATCGGGAAAATAGTCGAGCGCGTGCAAGATGGCTTCGTGCGCCGGTGTTCGCAGGCCGACGGTTCCGCCGGGGCAAAGGATCGTTCGCACCACCTCCGGTAAGGCGGCCGCCCTCCCCTGCTCTGCTGCCTTGACGACGAGCGTCAGCGGGCCCGGCCAGCAGCGGCGGGCCAGACGCTGACCAATGAGGCTTACGTCCGGCGCCCACTCCAGCAATTCGGCGGCCCCGCGAACCGCGACCGTTAGCGGCTTCGCTTCCGGCCGGCCTTTGCTTTGACGCAACCGTTCGACCGCCTCGGGCAAAAGCGCGCTTGCGGCCAACCCATAGACCGTTTCGGTAGGAAAGGCGACAATCTCGCCCCGGCCCAGCGCCTCGACCGCGCGTGCCACCGCCAGCGGGCGTTCGGCGGTGTTTTGCCAATCGAGGACCTCGGCCATGACGCGTGGCCTCGCGGGAGAGCGGGATGAAAACCGTACTGTAGATGATGGTGGAAGGGGCGACAAGGTTTTCGACGGGTTAGCGAGCGGGGAGAGTCAGCGAAGGATTCGTCCGCGTGGCGACAATTGGTATTTCGGAACGACGAAGGCACGGCCCGAGACGCCGGCATGGAATCGAGCGATCGCGTTTGGCGTGAGCGGAGTCTGCGTAAGGCGGTATTGGCCGGCGACGAACAGGCGTGGCGCGCCTGGTACGACGAAGCCTTCGCCGGCCTCGCCGCCTACGTGCGCTGGCGCTGCGGCGGGCTGCGCGACGTGGCGGACGACCTTGTGCAGGAAACCTGGCTGACCGCGGTGAAACGCATTCGCCAATTTGATCCGGAGCAGGCGCCCTTCAGCGGTTGGCTACGCGGCATCGCGGCCAATTTATTGCGCAATCGTTTTCGCAAGGAGGAGCGCCGCAACGGATTCTTGCCGCCCCAGTCGGCGAAGTCAGGAGGCGCTCCGGACGCCGAGTTGACGCGCCGCGAGAACGCCGAGCGCATCGGTCGTGCCTTGACGAGTTTGCCGGAGCACTACGAAGCAGTGTTGCGGGCCAAGTACCTCGACGGTCAAAACGTCGCCGACATCGCGGCCGCGGGCGGCGAGACGCCGAAAGCGATTGAATCGCTGCTGACTCGCGCCCGCGAGGCGTTTCGTGAGGCGTACGGACCACGGGAGGATGCATCATGACGGAACGTCCGCATCACGATCCGCTGGTCGACGTGCTTGGCGGAAACCTTCCGTTGGAACACGATGCGCTGCGGCAGTCGATCTGGCGGCAAACCACGAGCGTACTTCGCCGGCGGCGGTTGATTCGACGAGCTGGCGTTCTCTGTTTGCTCGCAGGCTGCTACGCGGCGGGTCTGCTCACGATGAGCGCGCTCAAGCCCGCGCAGCAAGGGGTTCAGGTCGTCGTTTACCACACGGTCGAACGAGAGGTTCCATCTGTCTCCCCCTCCCCTGCCCCGGTGGAATCCGCGGTCGCGCTCGAATGGCGCGCCTTCGACAGCACTGAACGGCGGGCCGAATTGTATGAGAGAGCCGGGGACCTTTATCTCGCACAACTGAACGACGTGGCGTCGGCCGCGCGTTGTTACCGGCAATCGCTCGATGCGACGCCCACGAATGAGTTGGTCGTTTCGCCCGACGATAGTTGGCTATTGACCTCGATCAAGGAAGCCCGATTGAAGGAGAGAAACCATGCACAGAATGGCGGTTAGAGCGTTAGCGGCGTTGTGGCTCGTGGGCATTGTCGGCCTCAGTGTGGCGCAAGACAAGCCGGCGAAGGAGCCGCCTAAGGATAAGCCGAAACCCGCGGCCACCGACGTGCAGGACGGCCGGCCCCTCTCTCTTGAACTGCATCGGGCGGCGACCGACGGCCTACCCAAGACGTTGGATGAAATGCTGGCGGTGGCGCTGAAGGAAAACCCCGATATTCGCGTGGCCGAAGCCAAGTTGCGCGGGGCCGAAGAGGAGGTACGGCGTGCGCGGCTGGTGGTTTCGCAGAAAATCGTCGTCACGTACTACGGTATTGCAGAAAAGCGAGCGATGGTGAATGAATACACCGAACGCTGGAATACGGCGGAGCGATTGCGGACCCAGGGCTCGAAACTGATTTCGGACGAGGAATACCGCGGCGCGAAGGCTAGTCTGGAATTCGCCAAAGCGGAACTCGCGAAGCTTCAGGCCGAACTGCCGTATCTTCTCGGCCGCGCACCAACGACTCCGCATCGCGTGGAACTGCGCCTCGATACGAACTATTTGAATACTAGTCACATTGAGAGGTTGCGCGGAGAGACCGAACTACCGACGCGCTACGCGGAGATCGCTTTCGTGGCCGGCGCACGCGCGGCGCTCACGGGCGACACGGCCGAAAAGCTCCGCGCCGCCCTTGATAAGCCGCTCAACATGACGTTCAAGAAGACGCCGATGGCCAACGTCGCGCAGGAGTTGCAGACCTGGACCGGTGTCGCCGTCCAGCTGGCGCCGGGGGCGGAACAATACACCCTCACGGCTGATTTCTCCCCTTTGCCGCTCGGCGCTGCGTTTCAACTCTTGGAGGATGCCGAGCCGAATATTCGCTTTGTCGTGCGCGACTACGGCATTTTGGCGGTTGTGCAAACCAACATGCCGCCCGGCGCCGTGACCGTGCATGACTTCTGGAAGGCGAGCAAACAGAAGCCAGGGAGCACCGAGCCGGCGAAAGCGAAATAAGAAACCAGCTAGATGTCGTACGGGACCCATGAGGCCCATAGGAACGGTGCGGAAAAATGATTTCTTCTCGGCCGATCCTATGGGCCTTATGGGTTCTCAGCAATAGACTCCGCTCCTACTTCGTCCCCTTCTCCGCCGAATAGTGCGTCTCGCCCGTTCCGGCCCATTCCACGCAGCGGACGATCAGCGTCCGGAAGCCGGCGCTGCTTTGCATCGCCTCCACGTCGTGGCCCAAGGCGTTCTCGACGACCCGGCCTTTGCCGTAGGTCGACACCCACACCATCGGCTCGTCCTTGCCGCTGTTCTTCTTGTCTTTCGCTTTGTCGGCGAACGCGGTCACCAGCACTTCGCTGCCCGGTGTGAGGAGCGAGTTTTGATACAGCTCATCGCGGCCGTGCTTGAATTCCTTGAGGTCGCGCGTGATCGGATGCTCCTTGCGAACGGTTACGGTGAATTCGTGCATGGCGCCGTGGTTGCCTTGCTTCCGCCAACCGCCGGCGATGATCTTCTCGAACTCCTTGTCGAATGGATCATTGCCGGTGAACGCGGACGAGGCGTGGTGATAAATCACCAGCCCCTTGCCGCCCTTGACCGCGTCGGTGAACGCCTGTTTGTTCTCGTCGCTCCAAACGCTGGCGGGATTTTCCTTCGCGCCGTTGGGCGTGTTGCGGTAGTTGAGGAACAGCACGTCGTATTTCCCGAGGTTGGCGGCGGCGAGGTCTTTCGACGGCGCTTCCGTCACGTCCACATGATGGCCTGCCTTAGTGAGCAGCTCGCGAAGGAACGGCGTCGTTTCTTTCCACTTGTGGCCGTGGTCGCCGGTGATGATGAGCACGTTGAGGGCCTTGGCGTCCGCGGCGTGAGCGGCGACCGCGACAAACAAGAAAGCGAACACGGCAGCAAACAGTTTGCGCATGGCGGGTTTCTCCGGGAGGCGAAACGGGGAGGATGGAAATACGGTTGGCGTTGATTGTATGCGGGCGGGGAGCTGTTGGGGCGTGGCCAATCGCCCACTTTGAATAATCATTGTAGCGACTCGGCCTGCTTTCCGGGAGAGTCATCGCCGTTCAGTACACTTCGGACAGTTTCCCTTCGAGTCTGCGGACGAAGTGACAGTTGCGCGCGCCATCCGGGCGGGAATTGCTCTTCGGTCGCTTGGTTCTCAAGTCAGGCAGGTCCTCCGGATAACCAAACGCCTTCTGAAATAGCGTCGTGACCTCGATGCTCTCTGGGTATAGCTGCTTCAGTCGGAGAATCAAAAGTTTTTCTCGCCGTACGGCAGTGGCCGGCTCATCATCCAGATGGAATAGCAAGATAAAGTCTCGACCTTCGTCGGTCCGAGCTGCAACGGAACCATCGGGCTCGAAGCGGAGATGTTCACCCAGAACAGTCTTAGAAGGATCGAGAGTCTTGAGATTCAGTTTGAGAGAATTGCACCGCAGACACGCATATCCGAGATTGCCATAGTCGCATATAAGATCGGGCCGCTCTACCTGCGGTACGATGTGCTCGACGGCGAAGGCGGCTTGCCGGTTGGGATACCAGGCCTCGCGCTCCATGAAGTAGACGCAGCGAAATTCAAATTCATCGCGCAACCAGTCTTTGTATTCCTGGTAGTTTTCGTAGCCGCCCGGACCATGCTTGCGGTCTGGGATTGAGGACGGGAAGGCGAAGGGCTTCGGGAGATTCATTCAGGGTGTCTCCTGACTCGGCCCCTTTCGCAGCCGCATTTCCAATTCCTCTAACGCACGCGGGTCCACTGGAGGACGGGGGAAAAGTCGGTCAACGGCGGACAGGGTCTCGCGTTGTAACCATGCTAATTCTTGGTCTTCTTCGCGGGACAGACTGCCGCGAACCTTCCGTCGAATTAGCTCGCCGCGTCGACGGTTAAGCCGCCCCCACTCAACGGTACCTGGCAATGGGAATTCCATAGCAGCCGAAAACGAACCAAGCGAGCGCGGCACGACCGTGCCATTGAAATAGGGCGGGTAAAACTCAGGCAGCGCATCAGCCGGTTCGTCCGTAAGGGCAACGCGGTTGTCGATAAGCGCGACCGTCATGGAATGTCTCCGCGTTCCGCAATGTCTTCCCCGAGAGACACCAACTCGCGGAACAACTGCGGCAGTGAAGTGCGCGGCAGGATAGCCGCCTTCTCCGGCGCCGTATTGATATCAAGTTCTAACGCGCTGTAACAGCGTTCTGGCCAAGTGAACGGCGTTCCCGGCTCTGCGAAGACTGCAACGTTCATTTTGGACCAGGTGCATACGCGGTTGATGGGCAGTCCAACGACAATATCTGACGATTCCCTGCGCCGGTTGATTTGCAACGCAAAATCATCTGGCTTCGAGTCCAGGTTGACAGCAGGGAGCTGAGCGGCGAGAACCCGATAGGCTTCTTCCGGTGTGTTGGCCGGTTGGAGCAGTTTTGCCGAGAAAGCAAGGCGAACGAGGGGCGGCGACACGCTCATCAACCATGGGGTTAGCAACTCAACGAACCAAGCCAGCGTTTCCCGCAAGGGCCCGAGCATGGGAAAGGCGCCGGATTGATCGACAACAGCGGGGGATCTCGCCTCCCAAACCACGCGCTTAACATCGACCATCACGGAAAGCAACGCGCCGCGGAAACTGCCCCGGTCGTCGCGGAGGTGCGCTTTTCGGGTAGAAACAAAGTCATCGGGCTGCGCCCCCGTCAAGTCCCGCCACCACTCCTGTTGAATAGATACCGGCGCGATGGCCGAAAAGGCGATGAGGCGAGCGAACTCAAGTTGCCAGACCGAGGTTGCCAGCGGCGGACCCTGATTTGATTCGTTCATGCTTGTTGCCGCGCAGGTTTATGAGGTTTCCTCGACGAGCAGGCCGCCTTACGGTCGCATTATAAGACGTAAAGAAACTCGCGTCAGCGTGGAAGGAGCGAATAACGCGCCGCACACTACATGTATTTGTGATTCTTCCTCACGTTAATGTTAATCCGGAAGGATATTTGCGGTTGCTGTTCTCGAACGACCGCCCCATCCATGGCCCAGAGCTTCTTCCATGAAAATCGTCATCCCCGGCGGCAGTGGTCAAGTCGGCACGATTCTGGCACGTCACTTTCGTGATGCCGAACACGAGGTCGTTGTTCTCAGCCGCCGGCCGACGAATGCACCGTGGCGAACAGTGGCGTGGGACGGCGGGCATCTGAGCGCCTGGTGCGCGGAGCTGGACCGTGCGGATGTTGTGATCAACCTCGCCGGCAGAAGCGTCAATTGCCGTTATACCGCCGCCCATCGGCGACAAATCGTCGAATCTCGTCTGCAATCAACCGCCGCCGTGGGCAAAGCGATTGCACAAGCCAAGCGACCGCCGCACGTGTGGTTGCAGGCAGGAACCGCAACCATCTACGCCCATCGCTTCGACGCTCCCAACGATGAAGCAACCGGAATTCTCGGCGGCGAAGAACCGAACGCGCCGGAGACGTGGCGGTTCAGCATCGACGTCGCAACCGCTTGGGAACGGGCCTGTAACGAAGCCGAAACTCCGCAAACCGCAAGGTTATTTTGCGGTCGGCAATGACGATGAGCCCGGACCGCGGCGGCGTGTTCGACGCTTTGCTTGGACTTGTACGCAAGGGGCTCGGAGGCCGAGCTGGAGACGGCAAGCAATTCGTCTCGTGGATTCACGACCAGGACTTTGTGCGGGCCGTTGACTGGCTCATCGAGCACGAGGAGCTCGCTGGACCGATCAATGTCGCGTCGCCTAATCCGATTCCAAATGCGGAATTTATGCGCGTGTTGCGCGAAGCCGCGGGAAGCAAATTCGGCTTGCGCGCCTCGCGCTGGATGTTGGAGGTGGGAGCGTTCTTCATGCGAACTGAAACCGAGTTGATTTTGAAAAGCCGCCGGGTCGTTCCGGCGCGGCTGCTCGCATCGGGGTTTCGATTCGAGTTTCCCGAATGGTCCGACGCGGCGCGCGACTTGTTCCGGCGATGGCGCTTGCTGCGTGAGGGCGGCCGTTAGGAGTGCCGCTTTTTGCGATTCTCCCCACGATTCTCTCGGAGGCGTGATTCCGCGCCAGGCCACGTTCAGCTCCGAATAGCGGAACGCGGCAAAGTCTTTCTGATCAATTCCTCGCCAAAAAACTGGCACACTCCCCTGCCCACTCGCCATGATAATACAGATCGTCGCGGCATTCGCCGAGAAAGGTGTCATGGCCACCGCCTCCTTACGCTCCGTCGTCCACCACCTCCGCCGCCTGGCGGGCGATCCGTCGCTCGCGGGCGCCGGCGACCGCGAATTGCTGGAGCGCTTTGCCGAACGGCAGGACGAAGCGGCTTTTGCCACGCTCGTGGAACGTTATGGACCGCTCGTCTGGGGCGTGTGCCGGCGGATTCTGCGGCAGACGCAGGACGCCGAGGATACTTTTCAAGCGACCTTCCTTGTGCTCGCGCGCAAGGCGGGATCCGTGGGTTGGCGTGAGTCGGTCGGCGGCTGGCTCTATGAAGTGGCGTACCGCCTGGCATCCGAGGCGCGCGGTAAGGCGGCGCGGCGGCGGTTTCATGAAGACAGGGCCCGGCTCGCCGCCCGCGCTACCACGCGCTCGAATCCGTCCGCTCAAGAACTCTCCGACGTTCTCGACGAAGAGTTGCAGCGGCTGCCGGCGAAAATCCGGTCGCCTATGTTCCTTTGTTACCTCGAAGGGCGGACGACGGATCAGGCGGCGCGACAGCTCGGATGTTCGTTGCGCACGCTGCACCGGCGGCTGGCCGACGGGCGGGAATTATTGCGGTTGCGGCTGACCCGTCGCGGCGTGGCGCTGTCATCCGCGCTGCTGGTGTTGGCATTGCAGCAAGACTTATGGGCTGCATTGCCGCCGGCTTTGTTCACCGCGACGCTCAGCGAGGCGGCTGCCTTTGCGGCCGGCGTCACCGGCGCCTCGGCGCGCGTCGCGTTGATCGCCCAAGGCTTTCTGAAAGGAATGCTCATGACCAAGATTAAACTCGCGGCCCTGCTCGTCTTCGTTCTCGGCGCACTCACGACCGGCGGCATCTTTCTCGATCGAACCGCCCAGGCGCGGCCACAGTACGCCTCGCAGGCGCAGCCGGAAGCAGCCGTCGCGCGGACGGCGGCGCCCGCGGACGGGGCGCCAAAGCCCGTTCTCGACGTGGGGCCTTTCGCCCGACAGGTGTGGACGATCATGGACACCGTGTCCAAGCAGCACATCGACCCGTGCCCGCGGACGGAAATGATCGTGGCCGGTGTACGCGGGCTGCGAAGAGCGGCCAAATTGAGCATACCGCCCGATCTCGAACGCCGGGCCGCCGCCGTGCAGACAGTGGAGGATTTTGCCGCCCTGCTCCGCCACGCGTGGCCCGCCGCGGACAACAGCCCGCCTCCCGACAAACTGGAGGCGGCATTCTTGGAGGGATTGTCCGCCCGGGTCGCGGGCGAGGTTCATCTCTTGGGAAGCAAGGACGAACTCAAGATTCAAGAGCAGATTAGCAACAATCGCTACGTCGGCACCGGCATTCAGATCGCCCACAATAAGGAAGCGGATCGGGCACAGATCATCGTCCCGATCCGCCGCGGCACCGCCCGCCGGGCCGGCATCAAGATGAACGACATCATCGAGCAGGTGGACGGCAAGGACACCAAGGGCCAATCCATCAAGACCATCGTCGACTGGATTCGCGGCGAGGAAGGCACGTCCGTGACCCTCGTCGTTCGCCAACCGGACGCGAAGGAGGCACGCACCTACACGCTCAAGCGTGAGGTGGTGCCGTTCGACACCGTTCACGGCCACTCGCGTTTGAACGAAAACGATTGGGATTATCACGCCGTCGCCGGCCAGCCGATCGCTTACGCCCGCATCGGCACGATTAACATCAGTACTCTGCATGAGCTGCGGCAACTCGAGCAGAAGCTGAAGAGCGAAGGCTACCGCGCCCTGGTGCTCGACGTGCGTTTCGGCAGCAGCTCGGGCGAGTTACGGCACGCGGCCCTCGTCGCGGACGGGTTGCTCGACGGCGGCGTCATGTGGGCGTATCGCGGGCGCGATGAACAGTCGCGCGTCGAGTCGCGGGCCGATCGCGAATGCCTGTTCCGCGATTGGCCGATCGCGCTTCTGACGAACGATACGATGGACCGCGTCACCTCTCTCGTGGCCGCCGCGCTGCAAGACAACGGCCGCGCCGTGCTCGTCGGCGAGCCGAGCAAAGCCGACTGCTTCATCAACAGCGTGGTGATGCTGCCCGACGGCAAGAGCGGCATCATCTTCCGCACCGGCCGCGTCGAGCGCGCGGCGAAAGGGCGCGATTGGCCGGTCACGCCGGATCATCTCGTGCCGCTGGACGAGAAGCAGAAGAAAGCGCTCGCCGATTGGCTTCGCGCCGAAGAGATCGCCGACAAAGCGCCCGAACCAAACGCGAAAATCCCCGCCGACCCACAGCTCGATAAGGCGATCGCCGTAATGCGTGAAGCGCTTCAGCAACCGTGAGGCTCGTCTTGCGTTGGGGCTGCGGCCGATGTGAGTTATCCGCGAGGTTCCCATGGCTGAACGCCGCTTTTCCTATTGCATCCTGAGCGTCGCAGCGTCGGTGCTCTGCGCCGCTGGACTTGCGTGTCAAGCCCGCGAATCGGCGGCGGCGCTCGCACGCACGCCTCATCTGCGCCGTCCCGTTGCGCTTGCGGCCGCGGATGGCGGACGCTGGCTGTTCACCGCGAATCGCCGCAGCGGCGCCATTTCGGTGATCGACACGGTCGCGAGGCGGACCGTCGCCGAAATCCCGGTCGGCAAGAAACTGGCCGATCTCGCCGTCACGCCGGACGGAAGGCGTGTTGTAGTCGTCGATGAGGAGGCGAACGAGCTGATCGTGCTCGCGCGCGACGGCGGCGAATTGCGGCCCGAGCGACGGGTGAAGGTTGCCACGGCCCCGGTCAGCGTCCGCATTAGCCCCGACGGCAAGCAAGCGTTCGTCGCGTCACTGTGGTCGCGCCGGCTGACGTTTGTCGGTCTGGAGACGCTGCGCGCGACGCGAACGATCGACTTGTCGTTCGCTCCGCGAAAGCAGATTCTGATTAGCGGCGGAGCGAAGCTGGTCGTGACCGACTCGTTCGGCGGTCGCTTGGCGGTTGTCGATACGGCCACGGGGAACGTGGAATCGGTGCGCTCGCTGCCCGCGCATAACATTCGCGGCCTCGCCTTGAGCCCCGAGGGCGGCCGGCTGGTCGTATCGCACCAAGCGTTGAACCCGCTGGCCCGCGCCACGCGCGACGATATTCATTGGGGCAACGTCATCACGAACCACGTGCGCCTTCTCTCCCTCGCCGTCCTGCTCGATTCCAAGGCCGATCTTCTGCGCGACAGCGAATTGGTTCACCTCGGCGACGTCGGCCGCGGGGCGGGCGATCCGGCGGAGGTGATCGCCGCTGCCGACGGCGCGTTCGTCGTTGTGCTTTCGGGGACCGACGAAGTCTTGGTGAAGCGCGGCACTGGCAGCGCGGAGTACCTCGCGGTCGGGCGGGCTCCGACGGCGGCGCTCTTGACCGGGGACAAAACGTCGGTTTATGTCGCCAACACCCTCGCCGACTCGGTTTCGGTGATCGACCTCCAGACGAAGACGGCACAAGAAATCGTCCTCGGGCCGCAGCCGGAAATCACGGCCGCGGAGCGCGGCGAGCAACTCTTCCACGACGCCCGCCTGGCCCACGACCGCTGGATGAGCTGTCAGAGTTGTCACACCGACGGGCACACGACCGGCCAGGTCGCCGACACGCTTGCCGACGGCAGCCTCGGCACGCCGAAGCGCATCCTGTCGCTGCACGGCGTCGGCGACACCGGGCCGTGGGCGTGGAACGGCGGCATGCCGAATCTTGAAACACAAGTGCGCAAGTCGATCGAGACGACCATGCACGGCGCCAAGGCGACCGAGCAGCAGGTAAATGATCTGGTGGCGTTCTTGAAGACCATCCCGCCGGCGCCGGCGTTGGCGCGGGCACGGGGGAGTGTGGACGAGGCGTCGGTGCAGCGCGGCCAGGCGGTCTTCACTTTTCATGCTTGTGCGAACTGCCATGCCGCGCCGGCATACACGTCCAATAAAACGTATGACGTCGGGTTGACCGATGAGATGGGAAGGAAGGACTTCAATCCGCCGTCGCTGCGCGGCGTCAGCCAGGGTGGGCCGTACTTCCACGACGGGCGAGCCGTGACGCTCGGCGACGTGTTCAGCCGTCATCGGCATCAGATCAAAGCGGAGCTGTCGAAATCCGATCTGGACGACCTTCTCCACTTCCTCGCCGTTCTCTAGCGGCGACAAATTTGACCGCACGGCTCCAAAAACCTATGGTTGGGCTGAATCACCCGTCCGCGCGCGTTGCCGAAGATGCCGCGCTCCCATTCTTATTCTTGAGGAAATTGATCGGCCATGAGCGCTACACGGAGTGATCCGCCGCCCTGGGAAATTCTCGAAGTAGATCCGCCGGCGGCCAGCGCCGGCGCCCGGCTTTCCGAAAGCTTTTGGGCACGCCCGATTACGCCACGGCCCGCCGGCGCCAATGGCACGGTGGAACTGCCCGAGCGCCCGGCGGAGGCCTTGCTCGGCTACAGCGATTGGGATCGCACCGGGGCGATCAGCGAGCGTATCCTGTTGCGGGCGCCGGCGGAGTTCCGGCACCGCGTGCAGCGCAACCAGTTCGTGTGCATCGCCGACGGCGGTTCACGGCCAACGCTCTTTCTGGGACGAGTTGTCGCCGGGCCGTTCTTTCCCGGACTCGATCAAGACAGCGCCGGTCCGGACCAACGCACCGTGCTCGCGGATGTCGAAGTCTTGGGCGAGCTGGTCAACGGCCGGCCACGCGATACGCACGGGCGGCCGGCGCCCGGCAGCGCCGTCTACGCGCTGACCGTGGACGAGATTCGCAGCCTGACCGGCGTGGCGGGCGACATGCTCTTCGGCAGTCTCGCCGGCCGCGACGACATCAACGTGCTGCTCGACAGCAACCATAAAGACGTTCTGCCCCGGAACGTGGGCATCTTCGGAACGGTTGGCTCCGGCAAATCGAACACGACGCAGGTGCTGATCGAAGAGGCGTCGGCGACCGGCTGGTCGGTGATCGTGCTCGACGTCGAGGGCGAATACACCGAGATGGACGCGCCCTCGGACGAAGAAAAACTCCATCCCAAACTGGCCCGCTTTGGCCGCCAACCCGTCGGGCTGCCCGATTTTAAGGTCCTGTACCCGGCAAGCTGCGCCAGCGACCGCGCGGACAGCCAGCCGTTCAACCTGCGTCTCGCCGATTTCGAGACGCCCGTCATCGCCGAAATCTTGCAGACGACGCTCGCCGAACGCAACGCCTTGCTTGAAATCGTCGATCATTTCGAACAGCGGGCCCGCGCACGCATGTTCTCGAACGAGAAGGATCGGCTGTACACGCTGCTCGACCCGTCGTCCCAGGCCAAACTGCCGTTTTCCTTGGGCCAACTGCGCGAGCGAGCGAACGAGCGCGCACCGCGCACGTCGGACTTCGTCGATTTCCAGGGGCTGTCCACCAAACTTCAATGGTTGATTCACGCGGGCGCCTTCGATCAGCCCGGCATGAATGCGCTCGACCCCGCCGGCATGTTGCAGCCGGGGCGGGTCACGGTGCTGGACGTGGCCATCGCCAACGACGTGGTCAAGAATCTGGTGACGGCCGATCTCTTGCGGAAAATCTTCGCCTACAAAATCCTCCACGCCGAGGCGCCGCGGACGTTGCTGGTGATCGAAGAGGCGCACTCATTCATCAGCCGCGAAAAAGTGCAGACGATGCACGCCACGTTGCAGATGTTGCGGGCGGTGACGCGCCGCGGCCGCAAGCGCTGGCTGTCCGTCGCCTTCGTCAGCCAGCAGCCCGGCCACTTGCCGCCGGAAATCTTTGAGTTGTGCAACACGCGCATCGTCCACACACTGCACAGTACGCACAACCTTGAATCGCTCATGGCGACGACCGGCGATATGACCCGCGAATTGTGGGCGCGCTGCCCGCTGCTCGGCACCGGCGAGGCGATCTTTAGCTCGCCGCAGTTGCGCCGGCCGCTGACCGTCCACGTGCGTCCCGCGAGCAGCCAACGGCGCTTTGTGCGCTAAGGCCGACGGATGTACGCGTCGCTGCTGCGAGCATCCCCTACCACGGAATCTCTTTCCGATCGCGGAAGAAGCGGCCGGTCAATTCTTGCGGGGCGTCGGCGGCGAGCCAAACGGCAGTGTCGGCCCCCTGCTCTACCGAGCGCGGCGCGCTTTCGCCGCCCATTGCCGTGCGCACCCAGCCGGGGCACATCGAGTTGACCGCGACGCCTTCCCCCTTCAGCGCGTCGGCCTGCATGATCGTCACGCCGCTTAACGCCAATTTCGACAGGCAATACGCCGGGACCTGCGGCGACAAGCCGCTGAGCTGGCCGTAACCGCTCGACACGTTGATGACGCGCGCGGGTCCCGCCTTTCGCAGGTACGGCAGGAAAGCCTGCGTTACCTCAATTGGTCCGAAGGTGTTCGTTTGCAACGTGCGCGTCAGCAAGTCACGGGGTACGGTTAGAATGTCCACGCCTTTGTCGAGATAAACGCCTGCGTTGTTGATCAGCACGTCGAGCCGATCGGAGAGGCGCGCGAAATCGGCCGCCGCACTACGGATGCCGGCCGAGTCGCTTACGTCGATGCGCAGCAAGCTCACTTTGCCTGCGGATTGCAACTCCGCGACAGCTTTTGCGCCGCCCGCTTCGTCGCGCGCGCCGACGACGACGTGAAAACCGCGGCGCGCGAGCTGGCGGGCCGTCTCCAGGCCAATGCCGCGATTCGCCCCGGTGATCAGAACCGTTTTCTGTACGCTCATGCGTGTTTTCCTCCGAATTCGGCGGCGACGACGCCGTGCTTCATGCTTATCTCGCTACAATAGCGTCCGCTCACACGACCGACCACGAACCGCGAGAGGAGGATTGCAGATGGGGTACAACCGCTCCGGCGCGCGCCGCAAACAGAAGCTGCGCCGCACCAGGACCGAGCGCTTGCGGCTGGCGAAAAAGGCCGAGGCAAAACCAGCCGGCTCGGCGACGAAAAAGTGAAGAACGCCGGGATCGCGGACGAACCGCGAGCCGCGCGCGAAGGAAGCGGCAGCTTTAGGAGAGCCGCGCACGAAGGAAGCGGAGGCGTCGCGGCTTCGCTTACTTCGTGCGCGGCTCAGATTTTAGGACACTACTCCCGCGCGCTCTGTTCTTGCGAATTGGCCGCGCCGTGATATAATGAGCACGTAAACCTCTGCAGTGTTCGTGACCAAGCGGTCCTTTTGACGAACCGATGGAGCACCCGCAGGGAGCCTTTATTAATAGGTCCGGCGCTTGCATGCCCACCTTTGTAGTGGGATCCAAAACCCGGGCCTGAGGCGCCCACGCTTTAATAGCGGGTTCTCAAAAGCGCTTGAAACGGCACAGGCGGAGGTTTTTTTTACTTCGTTTTCTCCCTTTCCCTCGTTCCCGTTTGCAATCCAATGCGTGTGCGGCCGCAAGTTCCTCATTCAAGGAAACTTGCACCGCCGGCCGCGCGGCGACGCATCAACGGGCGCTAGCGCGTTCGCCGGTTGTGAAGAGCGTAAGAAAAAATGTCCGTCGTCGTCACTCATTGGCTTGCAACGGCTTAAGGACGGCAGCTGGCGATCTCATGGATTTTCCATTGACAGGTCGAAAACGCTGAGTATCCTGTCCGCTCATGCTTGCTGTTCGCGGCGGCCGTGGAGGAATGTCGGGCTCCGGAAGAAGCGACTCAGCGCCCGCTCGACGGTCCTTACGTGGTTGGCTGCTATGCTGTTTGGAACGTGGGTGAACATTCTCGAGGTGGTCTGAACTGGCCCGCCCGTCCGCGGGAACGAGACTGCCTTTGTCGTTTCTGTTTTTGCTCACATGACTTCGCCCAGCGCTGTTTACGGAGTCCGGGCTGCGCGCCCTGACGCCGTGCGACACACGTGACGAGCCAGTTTCAGCCCTCGGACAGTGCCCACCCGGGGCCAGGACGGCCCAAAAGGCGACCATGACGGCGAGGGGGGCGGGAGGAGCGGTGCCGCGTCCAATCTCGTTTTGTGGCACTGTCCGGGGCTGAGCTGCGGCCTGGAATAGGTGGCTGGAACCTTTGATTCGGCGGTTCAGCCCTCGTTGCGAAACCAACATTCATGGAGGTTCGTGGCCACCTGCATAACGCGGGTTGGAGTAAGGAAGCGAGAGTCACGAGTGGGCCGGCTGCATCCAAGGACTCGGGGCAGGCCGGCCTTTTTCTTTTCTCGGCGTCCACACTCCCGGGCGAAGCCAATCCGTTAGAATAAATCGCAGCATGATTCAGCGGGCGTGCCAGCACGGCGGCGCAAGCCGTGCGTTTCTTGGAGCGCGAAATCCTGCATGAACGCGGCGGATCGATTGAAAGAGCTGATGGAGGAGCGGATTCTGCTTCTCGATGGGTCGATGGGTGCGCTGATTCTTTCGCGCAAGCCCACAGAGAAGGATTTCGCGGGAGTGCGCTTTCAGAACCATCCGAAGTCGCTCCAGAATTGCACCGACGCCCTCGTCCTGACTCAACCGAGTTGGATCGAGGACATTCATCGCGCCTATCTCGAAGCAGGCGCCGACATTATCGAAACCGACACCTTCAACGCCACGCCGTTCGGTTTGACAGAGTATGGCTTGCAGGACCACGTTCTTGAAATCAACAAAACCGCGGCCGAATTAGGGCGCCGCGTTGCCGACGACTTCACACGCCGGAACTCGAAGCGGCCTCGCTTTGTCGCAGGCAGCATGGGGCCGACAAACAAGACTTTGGCCATCGAGCCCAACCACGAAAGGAGCTCCCGTTCTTTCTCGTTCGATGATTTCGTAAGCACGTACACGGCACAAATTGAGGGGCTGATCGCCGGCGGCGTCGATCTCCTCGCCGTCGAGACCGGCAACGACATCCTGGTCGTGAAGGCCGCATTGTTTGCCGTGGAGAAATACTTCAACGAGCATGGCCTGCGCATTCCCGTGATGGTCTCTGGTACGATTTACCACCCCGGAGGACGCACACTCTTCTCGCAAACGCCCGAGGCATTCTACATCTCCGTCGCTCATTTTGACGCGCTCGCAATCGGCTTCAATTGCGCGGTCGGGGCCGATCTCTTGCGCCCCGCTGTCGAAAGTCTCGCCCAGATTTCGCGAAAACCGATTGCGGTATATCCGAACGCCGGCCTGCCTGACGGCATGGAAGGCTTCGCCGGTCCGGGTCGCGATGGCACCGTGAGAATCCTTGGCGAGTTCGCGCGCAACGGCTGGTTGAACATCGTCGGCGGCTGCTGCGGAACCGGCCCCGACTGGATCCATGCCATCGCCAACGAAGTCGCGGGCGTTCCCCCGCGAAAGATCCCCGACCTGCCGCGCTGGTCCTACTACAGCGGCAATCATGTGCTCTGCGTGCGGCCCGAAACGAACTTCGTCATGATCGGCGAGCGCACCAACATCACGGGTTCGCGGCGATTCGCACGCCTCATCAAAAGCAACGATTACGAGGCGGCGCTCGCCGTGGCCCGCGATCAGGTCCAGGGCGGCGCCAACATCCTCGACGTGAACATGGACGAGGGCCTGATCGACGGGCCCAAGGCAATGACACGGTTTTTGTATCTCGTCAACAACGAGGACGAAATCGTCAATCTTCCGATCATGATTGACAGCTCCAACTTCGCCGTCATCGAAGCCGGCCTGAAATGCGTCCAAGGCAAATCAATCGTCAACTCCATCAGCATGAAGGAAGGTGAAGCGAAATTCCTCGAACAAGCCCGCCTTGTCCGTCGGTACGGGGCCGCGGTGGTCGTGATGGCGTTCGACGAGGACGGCCAGGCCGTCACGGCGGATCGCAAGGTAGCAATTTGCGAGCGGGCGTATCACTTGCTGACGGAGCAAGCCGGCTTCCCGCCTGAGGACATCATCTTCGATTGCAACATTCTCACGGTCGGCACCGGCATCGAGGAGCACGCCAATTACGCGGTTGAGTTCATCGAGGCGGTCCGCATTCTGAAACGCCTCTATCCGCTGGCGAAGACGTCGGGCGGCGTCAGCAATGTGTCGTTCGC
This sequence comes from Gemmataceae bacterium, assembly GCA_041499805.1. Taxonomy (GTDB): domain Bacteria; phylum Planctomycetota; class Planctomycetia; order Gemmatales; family Gemmataceae; genus JBGQKZ01. Next base: position 9,654 of record JBGQKZ010000073.1, on the reverse strand, counting down.
CTTCCGCGGCAACGATATGGTCCGCGAGGCGATGAACGCAGCGTTTCTCTACCACGCCATCGCCGCCGGGCTCGACATGGGCATCGTCAACGCCGGGCAACTCCAGGTGTATGAAGAAATCCCCAAGGATTTGCTCGAGCGCGTCGAGGACGTGTTGCTCAACCGCCGTCCCGACGCGACCGAACGCCTCACCGAGTTCGCGGAAACCGTCAAGTTTAGCGGCAGTTCGCAGAACCGTCCGGACGCCCTCGAGTGGCGCAACGCCCCCGTCGCCGAACGCTTGAAACACGCCCTCGTGAACGGCATCACCGACTTCATCGACCGTGACGTGGAAGAGGCCCGCCAGCAGTTCGAGCGGCCGTTGCAGGTGATCGAAGGCCCGCTCATGGACGGCATGAACGTCGTCGGCGATCTGTTCGGCTCCGGCAAAATGTTTCTGCCGCAAGTGGTCAAAAGCGCCCACGTGATGAAAAAGGCCGTCGCGTATCTGATGCCGTTCATGGACGCCGAGAAAGCCAAGGGCGGCGGCCAACATCGCGCCCGCGGTAAGATCGTGATCGCCACCGTCAAAGGCGATGTTCACGATATCGGCAAAAACATCGTCGGCGTCGTCCTCGGTTGCAACGACTATGAAGTGATCGACCTCGGCGTCATGACGCCGTGCGAGAGAATCCTGCAAACCGCTCGCGAACAGCAGGCCGACATCATCGGTCTCTCCGGCCTGATCACGCCGTCGCTCGATGAGATGGTTCACGTGGCGAAGGAAATGGAACGCCAGGGCTTCAGGGTTCCGCTCTTGATCGGCGGCGCGACCACCAGCACAAAGCACACCGCGGTCAAGATCGCGCCCCATTACCCTGAGCCGGTCGTTCACGTGAAAGACGCGTCTCGTTGCGTCGGCGTGGTGGACCGCCTCCTCCGTCCCGACCAAAAGGCACTGCTCGATCGCGAGAACCGCGTCAGCCAAGAGAAGGAACGGGAAGCATTTTCCAAACGACGCCAGCGCAAGTTCGTGCCCTACGCCGAAGCCGTGCAGCGTCGTTTCCAAATCGCCTGGGCCAACTCTCCGATTGCGAAACCGTCTTTCCTCGGCACGAAAGTGCTGCGCGACTTTCCGATCGGCGAGATCATCCCTTACATCGATTGGTCGCCGTTCTTCATGGCGTGGGAGCTGAAAGGCAAGTACCCGGCGATCCTGAAAGACTCAAACGTCGGCGAGGAAGCCCGCAAGCTATTCGCCGACGCGACCAGGCTGCTCGACCGCATCGGGAAAGAGAAGCTGCTTGCCGCCAACGCCGTCTACGGCTTCTACCCCGCGAACAGCGACGGCGACGACATCGTGATCTGGACCGATGAAACGCGCACGCAGGAGCGCGCCCGCCTCCCCATGCTCCGCCAGCAGTGGGAACGCGAAGGCCAAACGTCGTTCCGCAGCCTCGCCGACTACGTCGCCCCGCGCGACGCCGGCATCGCCGACTATCTGGGTGCGTTCGCCGTCACCGCCGGGCATCATGCCGCCGAGCTGGTGCAGCAGTTCAAGAAAGAAAATGACGACTACAACGCCATCATGCTCGAAGCTCTCGCCGACCGTCTCGCCGAAGCGTTCGCCGAGTTGCTCCACGAACGGGTCCGTCGCGACTGGGGCTACGGCCGCGACGAGCGCCTGACGAAAGAAGAACTCATCGCCGAGGAATATCGCGGCATCCGCCCCGCCGCGGGTTATCCGTCGAGTCCCGATCACAGCGAAAAGCGAACGCTGTGGCAACTCCTCGACGCCGAGAACGCCGCGGACATCCGGCTGACGGAAAACTACGCCATGTGGCCCGCGGCCTCGGTGAGCGGGTTGTACTTCTCACACCCGGAAGCCCGCTACTTTGCCGTCGATCTGGTGACGAACGATCAGGTGGAAGATTACGCGCGGCGGAAGGGCATCCCCGTGGCGGAGGCGGAACGGTGGTTGGGGGCGAATTTGGCGTATGAGGCCTCGTCAGCCAGTTCGCAATGACGGTAATCCAGTCGTCTCCGTGCGCCGCACTCCTCATCGCTTGTTTTCTTGTCCGACAATGTGTATGATCTGTCGGACACCACGGGGAAGGACCGGAAGCCATGTCAACAGCGCGCATCTCCGTCCGTCTAGAACCTACCCTTCACGAACGATTGGCGAGGATGGCCCGCGCCAAGGGACGTTCTGAATCGGAACTTGTCCGGGACGCCCTCACGGACTGGCTCGACGCCCAGTCTGCTCCGGAATCATGCTACGACATTGCTAAACGGACCGGCATGATCGGCGTCGCCAAACGCGCACCTTGTGACCTCAGCACCAATCGCCGGCACTTTCAAGGCTTCGGCGGGAAATGATCGATCCCATCCTCGTCGATACGGGTCCGTTGGTCGCGGTTCTCTCCGAGCGGGATAGCGAGCATGAGCGCTGCGTGGAAGAATTGCAGCGTTTGCGTCCGCCGTTGCTCACGACGTGGGCGGTTCTCACGGAAGCCGCATGGTTATTACGGGACGAGCGCAAGGCTCTAGAAAAACTACTCGCGGCGCCTGCCGTAGGTTTGATTCGCGTTGCGGATTTGGGCGCCGCGGCCTTTCCTTGGATCAACCTCTTCTTTCGCCGGTATCCCAAGCTCGAACCGCAGTTTGCGGACGCTTCGCTTGTTTATCTCGCCGAGCAGAAGAATATCGCGACGATCTTCACGCTCGACCGGCGCGACTTTTCAATCTATCGGTTCGGGCGCAATCGTAGCTTCCTACTGCTGCCGGAATGACAATTTCCTCCGGGCCGTCATTCCCCGACCACCTGCACCATGACCTGCCGGGTTCTTGGCCCATCAAATTCACAAAAGTAAATCCCTTGCCACCTCCCCAGCACCAGCTCCCCCTTCTCCACCAAGAGCGTGACGCTCGGCCCCACCAGGCTCGCTTTCAAGTGCGAATCGCTGTTCCCTTCCGCGTGCCGAAAGCCGGGTTGATCCTTCGGGATTTCGCGATTCAGCCACAGCAGCATGTCGTGGACCACGTCGGGGTCGGCGTTCTCGTTGATTGTGATCGCGGCGGTGGTGTGCGGGCAGTAGACGACGCATAGGCCCTGGCGGATGCCGCTCTTGCGGAGGACGGCGCGGACCTGGCCGGTGATTTCGACGAACTCGTTGCGCTGGCGCGTGGGAAGATCGAAGCTTTCCATTCTAGTTTCCCTTCATGGCGGCGAATCCTTGGTCATCCTACCGACCTTGGACGGGCGGGTCCGTATAATCTCCTTCGCCGCTTGGGACGCGGGTCGCCGGGACAGGCCGGGCGCGGGAACGGGCGGCTTCTTCTTCGGAGATTCAACATGCGACGGTACGTGCTACTGTCCGCCGCCATCTCTTGCCTCCTGGTCGCGGCCGGGTTGGCGTCGGCGCAGGGCGATCCGAAAGCGATCATCGAGCGAGCCATCAAGGCCCACGGCGGCGAGGCGAAGCTGAACAAGCTTAACGCCACGCTGGCCAAGGGGAAGGGCACGATGGAACTCATGGGACAGACCGTGCCGTTCACGTCGAACGCCGCCGGGCAGTTGCCGGACAAGCTGCGCAACGAGTTGGGGATCGAACTCGCCGGGCAGAAGATCACCATCCTCCAGATCCTCAACGGCGACAAGGCGTGGCTGAGCGTTCAGGGACAGACGCAGGAAATGACCGGCGCCATGCTCGACGAGATGAAGGAAACCGCGTACACCGCCCGCGTGGAAAGCATGACGCCGCTGTTGAAGGAACCGGCGTTCAAGCTAGCGCCGGCTGCGGAAACGAGCGTCAACGGCAAGCCGGCGCTCGGCGTGAAGGTGACGTCCAAAGGACACAAAGACGTCACGCTCTACTTCGACAAGGACAAGGGGTTGCTGGTGCGCAGCGATCGCGTGTCACTCGATCCTGGCATGGCCGAGGTGCCGACGGAAACCATTTACAGCGACTTCAAGGACATCGAGGGCGTGATACAGCCGCTGAAAATCCAGATCAAGCAAAGCGGCAAGCCGTTCATCAACTCGGAAATCACCGAGATCAAGTTCGCGGATAAGCTGGACGACAAGCTGTTTGAGAAACCGTAGGGTGCAAGCGCGGATTGAGGATTGAGGATTGAGGATAGAAGTTAGTGAATGAAATTCACGAATGCGGTGGTTGCCTATACTCGATTCTCCATCCTCGATCCTCGTTTCTCGATCCTCAATCTGCAATCTTCAATCCTCAATCTTCAATCCTCAATGACACGTCCTGTCGTCGCTTACGCGGACCCGCACCTCGTCGTCGTGGACAAGCCGGCGGGGCTGACCACGATGCGGCATCGGCACGAGGCGGCGGAGTTCGGCCGGCGGGCGCAGCGGTTCTTGCCCACGACGCTGGCCGATCTTCTGCCGGGGATGCTCGGTGCGTTGGCCGCGAAGAAGCACAGAAAACACAAAAAGGAGAAAGCGGCTTTCCCAGGCAGATCGAGAGCGTGGGCGGTGCATCGGCTGGACAAAGACACCAGCGGCCTCGTCGTGTTCGCGCGGACGAAAGAGGCCGAGGGGAAGCTGGGGCGGGAATTCCGGGCACACACGATTGAGCGCTGCTATTTGGCGATTGTTCGAGGGCAGGCGCAGGCGGGCCGCATTGAAAGTCAGTTTGTCGAGGATCGCGGCGACAAGCGGCGCGGCAGCAGCGTGGAACCGGGGGTTGGCATGCGGGCGGTGACGAACGTGCGCGTCGTGGAGCGGCTCGGCGATTACACGTTGGTTGAATGCCGGTTGGAGACGGGGCGGACACATCAGGTGCGCATTCATCTCGGTGAAACGGGGACGCCGATCTGCGGCGAACACGTTTACGATCGGCCGCCGCACGGCAAGCCGCTGCCCGACGCCAGCGGCGCGTCGCGGCTCATGTTGCACGCCGCCAGCTTGGGCTTCCACCATCCGGCGACGGGGAAATGGGTACAGTGGCGGTCGCGGTTGCCAAGAGACATGGAGGAACTGTTGCGACAGTTACGGAAAGGGCGCCCGAAACGCCAGCGAGGGAGCTGATCGTTCGTAGTGGCCCGATTCATCGGGCCACGTGCTGGACTGGACCGATTCATCGGGCCACTACAAACAATTCTCATCACATCAACCACGCGACGGCGGAAGCGATGGCGGCAAGAGCCGCGAGTATGCCCGCGGTCCATGCCAGCGCCGTGCGCAAGCGGCGCTTTTGTTCGTGAGCCGCGACGCGCGCGAGATGCGAGGCTGACGTCATGCCGACGGCCGACACCGCGGTCGGCGACAGGCCCGGCGGCAACGTGCCGACCAGCACCGCGTCCTCTTCGGCGCCAGCGGGCTCGAACACGAAGCCGGGTAGCGGCGTCACCGAGAACGGGGAAGCCCCCGGATCGACGAACGTGCCCGGCCGTGTCGTCCATTCCGCCGGAGAGCCGACGGCGTAAGGCGCGACGGCAAGCGCCAATTCCGTGGGCGTCTGGAAGCGCTCCGCCGGGTTTTTCGCCAGCAGCCGGCGGACGATGTCCACCACCGGCGCCGGCAAAGCGGGCCGCATTTGCTCTACCGGCGTCGGCGTTTCCGTCGTCTGCCGAACAAGCTTCTCGAGCATGGTGCCGCCGGGGAACGGGACCTGGCCGGTCAGCAAGAAATAAAACGTGCAGCCAAGGCTGTAGAGATCGCTGCGAATGTCGGCCTTGTGCAGATCGCGGGCTTGTTCCGGCGACAAATAATCAGGCGTTCCCATCACCGTGTTGGGCGTTGACACAATGGTGCCGGCGTTGTTCCCTTCGTCCGCGTCGGCTTGCAGACGCGCGATACCGAAGTCGCTGATTTTGATGACGGCCGTCGGCGGTCGGCCGTCGGCTTCCGGCTGCGTGATGGCCGCCGGCCGATGGCTGGGCGCCGCCACCAACAGGTTCGCCGGTTTGATGTCGCGGTGGACCATGCCCATTTCAAACGCGCATTGCAGGCCGAGCGCGACTTGCCGAATGAAGTCGCACGCCTGACCGACGGGCAATGGGCCCCGCTCTTGCACAAGCTGCTCGAGGTTCGGCCCGTCCACGTATTCGAGAACGAGGTAGGAGCGGTCGCCGGCCTGGTTGGCGTCGAAGGCGGTGACGATGTTGGGGTGGATGAGGCGCGCGACGGCCCGAACTTCGCGCTGGAAAAGTTGGTTCGCCTTGTCGGTGCGCAGCAAGTGCGGCGCAAGAATCTTGAGCGCCACGATGCGGTTCATGGTGCGGTGGCGGGCCTTGAAAACTCGGCCCATGCCGCCCTGACCGAGCTGATCGAGAATGACGTATTGGCCAAGCACAAAACCGGCGGTGAGCCCGGCAAGCAGCCGCTCGGCCTGAAACTTGGTGAGCACGCCCCGTTCCACCAGAGCGCGGGCTACCAGCCGGCCGCGATCCGTCTCCGGCAGGCGCGCAACCGCGTCGGCGAGCACGTCGCCGTCGAGCAGGCCGCTCTGGCGCAGATTCGCCAGGAACGTCGCGCGGTCCACGAGTTGAGGGGCACTCTTGGCCATTGCACTTCACCGGGTGGGGCGTCGCGTTCGCAGTGCCCCGATTCATCGGGGGCGGACGGGGTCGCGTCCTGCGCTCGCCACGAACCGCTCGACCTCTCCCTTCTGGGACGAAGAGAAGCCGCAAAATGTTCGGCAAAATCGCGAGTCGCCGAGCGGGCTTTCAGCAATCTTAGGAAAGAGGGTCGCTGAATTCTTGGTTTTATTCATCGCGGAGTCAACTCAGGCATGGAAAACCTTGCGGCGATCATGGTAACGGCGGCGACCCAGGCGCCGCAGTTTCCACGAAATATGTGAAGATTTCCGTCGCGTCGTTGTGGCGAAACGATTAGAATCTTCTTAACCAACCGCGCCCGTTATAAAGACCGCGCTTGCCCGCCCGTACTTCCCGCCTGATTTGAACTTCGTGCACCGCAAGGGGGCATTTGATGTTCGCGTCCACCCTCTCCCGCCGATGCTGTTTGTCGATCGTGACGCTCGGACTGCTTGCGACCGTTCGCGCTGCCGCACCGGCGGACGTCACGACGTCAAGCAAGATCGTCGGCCAACCGACCGCGCTGGTCGTGCAACCGGCCGCGATCACGCTCGACGGCCCGCGGGCGATGCAGCAACTCCTCGTCACTGGTCGTTATGCCGATGGCTCGGTGCGCGATCTAACGGCGTTCTGCGATCTGATCGCGGAAGCGGATGTCGTCGCCTTGGAGGCGGGCGGCTTTCTGCGGGCGAAGAAGTCCGGCACGACAGCGCTCGTCGTCAAAGCCGGTTTGCAAGCAATCAAGGTCCCGGTAACGGTAAAGAATTTTGAGAAGCCGCAGCCGGTGAGCTTTCGCCGTGAGTTCGTCGCCACGTTGAACGTCGGCGGCTGTAACGCGGGCGCGTGTCACGGCACGCCGAGCGGCAAGAACGGCTTTCGCCTCAGCCTGCGCGGCTACGATCCCGCGGCGGATTACATCCAGCTCACGCGCGACGTGCTCGGCCGGCGAACGGAACGATTGGAACCCGACGCCAGCTTGATTCTGCAAAAGGCGCTCGGCCGCGTGCCGCACGAAGGCGGCCAGCGTTTTCAGCCCACAAGCACGCCGGCCCAAGCCATGCGTGCGTGGTTGGCCGAGGGGCTTCGCGACGATCCTCCGGGCGCGGCGGCTTTGCAAACCATCGACGTCTTGCCTGGCGCGCGCGTGTTGCACGAGCCGGCGGCATTCCAGCAACTCGCCGTGCTCGCTCATTTTGCCGACAACTCGAGCCGCGATGTGACGCGCTTGACGGTCTTCAGCAGCAGCGACGTCGCCGTGGCCGAGGTGAGCCCAACGGGACTGATTCACTTCAATCAATCGGGTGAAGTCGCGATCCTCTGCCGCTATCTCGACGTGCTGCAGGCGGTGCGGTTGACGTATCTGGAGCCGCGCAAGGACTTCAGCTGGCCCAACCCGTCGCCGAGCAACTTCGTCGATCAGCACGTCTTCGCCAAGCTCAAAATGCTCAGCATTCCGCCGTCGGACGTTTGTACCGATCAGGAATTCGTCCGCCGGGCGTTCCTCGACCTGTGCGCCGTCCTGCCGACGCCGGCTGAAGTCAAAACGTTCGTCGAAAACAAAGACAAAGAGAAACGCGCGAAGCTGATCGACGCCTTGCTGGAACGGCCCGAGTACGCCGATTTCTGGACGCTGAAATGGGCCGACGTGCTGCGCAACAGCCGCAAGGCCGTGCAGCTCAAGGGCACGCACGTCTATCAGCAGTGGCTGCACCGGCACATCGCGGACGATACGCCGCTCGATGTCGTCGTCCGTGAATTGCTCACGGCCGACGGCAGCACGTTCGCCAATCCGCCGGCCAATTACTACCGCATTGCCCGCGACCCGACGAGCCTCGCGGAATCGACGGCCCAGCTCTTCTTCGGCGTGCGCATGCAGTGCGCCAAGTGCCACAACCATCCATTCGAGAAGTGGACGCAGGACGATTACTACAGCCTGGCCGCGTTCTTCGCGCGTGTGAAGCAGAAAAAGGACGACGTTGAAAAAGACGCCAGCCCGCAAGCGCTCGGCGCCGAGGTGATCTACACGGAGCGCACCGGCGAAGTGACGCAGCCGCGTTCCGGCAAAATAATGCCGCCGAAGATCATCGGCGTCGCCGTGCCGGCGATTCCGCCGGGCAAGGACCGCCGCGAAGTACTGGCCGATCTCGTCACGTCGCCGAAAAACCCGTTTTTCGCGAAGTCGCTCGCCAACCGGATCTGGTATCACCTGAACGGCCGTGGCATCGTCGATCCCGTGGATGATTTCCGCGACTCGAATCCGTCCGCCAACGACGAGCTGCTCGACGCATTGGCCAAGGATTTCGCGGCGCATCATTTCGACGTGAAGCACCTGATCCGCACCATCATGAACTCGCGAACCTATCAGCTCAGCGCCGCGACCAACGATCTGAATAAGGACGATAACAAGTACTTCTCGCACGCCGTGACGAAGTTGCTAACCGCGGAACAGTTGCTGGACGCACTGTGTACGGTCAGCGAGGTACCCGAGAAGTTCGCGGGCCTGCCGCTCGGCACGCGGGCGACGCAGCTTCCCGACGGCGAGATCAATCATCCGTTCCTGAAGACGTTCGGCCAGCCCGCCCGCGAATTGGCGTGCGAATGCGAACGGGAAAGCGACAGCAACCTCGCCCAGGCGCTGCAGCTCATCAACGGTCCGACGATCAATGAAAAGCTTCGGAATCCAAACAACCGCATCGGCCGATTGCTTGGCAAGAAACTTCCGGAGAAGGACATCCTCAACGAGCTGTACCTGGCGACGCTGTCACGGCCGCCGGCCGAGGGCGAAGTGAAAGCGGCTCTGGAGCACGTCGCGAAAGCGCCGGACAAGCGGAAGGCGTGGGAAGACGTGCAATGGGCGCTGATTAACGCGAAGGAGTTTTTGTTTCGGCATTGATCTCTTTGCGCACGAGACCCGCCATTTACGATGCTTGCTCCGCGCACGTCGGCGACGGCGCTACGCTCTGGGATAGGTTACTGACAGCTGCGCAGCCCGCTTGAGTTTTTGAGCGATAGAATAGCCGGATGGAACCGACCAACTTTCACGATTGGCGTGAATGGCGGCGTTTTCGGGCCATGCAGTTGGCGCGTTTGGGTTGGGTTCACCGGGATATT
>JBGQKZ010000072.1:0-33257 GCA_041499805.1 Gemmataceae bacterium | reverse complement strand
TTTCTGCCGCAAACATCAGGGCGTTTTCGTCTTTTCGGCGCAAGTCTCGATGCCAGCACGCATTTGTGACGAAATCGACGTGGCAGAAATCAAGTCATTATTGCGTATATACTTACGGCTCATAACCGCCGCCACTCGGACAGGTGGCAGGAATGATTTCTCCATAACTATCGTGAACGACATTGGTTACGATGGAAACCTACCTAAGGGGGAATGGGGGGAGGGTGGCAGAAAAGGGCAGGAATGAACGGAAAATTCTGTTGCCGAGCCGGTCGGCAAGCTGCACCGAGGTGGTCGTCGCGGCGGAAGCACCGCCGTTTGCATGGAGGGGGTGTTGTGAAAGTTATCCATTTTTGGCAGTCGCAGCCGCCCGCATCAAGCCGGCCGCAAACTTTGCCGATCTTAGGGAATACGCCAAGGAGTTGCTCTAGTGGAGGGTTGCGGGCACGGGTATATTCCCGCCCCGCTCAGGGTGCGTGAAGAAGATGCTGGGAGAAGCTTGTGGGAGATGCCCCCAGCGATCTGGTGGTTGAGACGTACAAGCTCACCAAGATTTACCAGAACCGCCAGATCGCGCTCAACGATGTGACGCTGCGGATCGAACCGGGCTGCGTCCTGGGTCTGCTCGGGCCCAACGGCGCCGGCAAAACGACGCTGCTGCGCCTCGTCCTGGGGCTGCACCGGCCGACCGCCGGCTGGGTCAAAGTGTTCGGCAAGAAGATGACGCCGAACGCCGCCGACCTGCGCCGCAAGATCGGTTACATCCCCACAAACCCGCAGTTCCCCAAGGGCATGTCGCCCATCGGCTACCTCGACTACATGGCGCGCTTGTTCGGCTTGCCGGCCGACGTGCGCAAACCACGGCTGGCATCGCTGATTCGGGCGGTCGATCTGCTGGCGGTCTCCGGCAACCCGATTTCCGGCTTCTCCAACGGCATGAACGCCCGCCTCGCCGTCGCCAGCAGCCTAATTAACGAACCGGACCTCTTGATTTGGGATGAGCCCACGCACGGTCTCGACCCCGAAGCGCGGCGCTCGATGCTTGACCTCATCAAGTCGTTGAGCCGCGAAAAGACGCTCATCCTTTCGAGCCACAACCTGAGCGACATTGACGAAGTCTGCAACCACGCGGCGGTGTTGAGCCAGGGACATCTCATCTACAGCGGCTCGCTGCAAGATTTGAAGGGCCGGATGCGGAAGAACCACTACGAGTTGGACCTCGAAGGCGACCAGAAGAACATCGCCAAGGCGATGCAGGCGATCAAGAACCTGGCCGACTTCAAATCGGTCGTCCTCCGCCAGCGCCGCATGGAGCTATGGCTGAGCGACGACGTGAATAACTCCTCCGCCTTGGCCAACGTATTCATGACGCTGTCGGACAATAAAGTGACGCTGGTCAGCATTCGCAGCGTCGGGCAGCAGACCGAACAAGCGTTTCTGCAGCTGGTCGAGCAAGAAGAATCGCGCGGCTTCGCGCGCGTGTATCAGGAACGCCAGGCGGCATAGTGCGTGGTCCGTTGGCTGTGGTCAGTTGCAGATAGATAGGGACAACGGACAACGGACGAAGGACGAATGTGACATGGACACCCCAGCGCCGGTGGTGAAAGCCGTCCGCATTAACCGCCTACTGCCGTATTGGGCAGTATTCCAGGCGGATGTGCGGCAGACGTTGCGCAGTTGGGTGTATCGCTTCTGGGTGTTGTTGTCGGCGCTGGTCGGAATCGGCTACCTGCTCTACAACGTCGGCGTTTACCGCGAGGCGGGCATCACGCAAAACGCGTCATCGCTTATCACGGATCTGCTGCGTTGGACCGTGCTCGGCAGCGTAACGCTGATCGTGGTGCTGACGGCGGGAAGCATTTCCTCGGAACGCGGCACGCTCGCCGACTCGGTATTGAGCCGCGGCATCAGCCGACATCAGTACTTTCTGGGAAAGTGGCACGCCCGACTCGCGGCGGTACTCGGCACGTTTCTGGTCCTGGGCGCGCTCGGTTTGACGGCGAGTCATTTCTTTTTGCACGAAGACTTATCGTTCACCGGCAGCCTTCTTGCATTGGCGACGAGTGCCGCGCTGCTCTGCATCGTCGCCACCTGCGGCGTCACGGTCAGCGCCCTGGTCAATAACACGCTGCTCGGCGTGGCGGTCCTGTGGGTCGCGCTCTACGGCACCGGAATTCTGCTCGCGGTGGCGCCGTTCGGCTTGCCTTCGCCACAAAGGGCCCTCAACAATTACCTTCCAAACATCCTGCAAGGACATTACGACACCCTGCGTCTGGGCCGGCTCATGGGTTGGTCGCTTCTGCTCTCCGCGGGTGTCGCCGTCGTCGGCATGGTGTCGTTTTCCCGGCGGGACGTGTGAATCGCTTGGCTTGTCAGTCGTCCGTTGTCAGTCGTCCGTCGTAGCTGGTACTATTGACCACGGACAACGGACGACTGACAACGAACGACTGACAACGGACGAGCGAATGAGCAGCACGAAGTTTCACGCCCAGATTCTCGAATTGATCCGTCGCACTTCCGCTTATCTCCCGCCTGACATCTGCGATGTCATCGAGACGCATCGGGCGCTGGAGCAGGCCGGGTCAAAGGCCGACCTCGCGCTCAGCCTCGTGGCGCAGAACATCGGCCTCGCGAAACGGCTGAGCGCCCCCATTTGCCAGGACACCGGCACGATCACGTTTTACATCAAGACGCCGCTCGGCTTCGATCAATTGGAACTGGAAAACGTATGTTGCGACGCCGTGGCCGAGGCGACGGCGAAAGGCTATTTGCGGCAGAACTCCGTGGATAGCGTGACGGGAAAGAACACCGGCAACAACCTTGGCGCCGGCAGCCCCGTCTTTCATTGGCATCAACATCGCAACGACACGGTCGATGTTCGCTTGATCCTCAAGGGCGGCGGCTGCGAAAACATGAGCGCCCAGTATTCGCTGCCGGCCACGCTCAACGGCAAACGGGCCGACCGCGACCTCGACGGCGTCCGCACGTGCATCCTCGACGCCGTTTGGCAGGCGCAAGGCAAAGGCTGTGGCCCCGGTTTTTTGGGCGTCTGCATCGGCGGGGACCGAGCGAGCGGCTACGAACACGCCAAAGAACAACTCCTCCGCGAGCTTGACGACCGAAACGTGGATCCGCAACTCGCCGCGTTGGAAGCCTGTATTCTTGACGAAGCGAACAAGCTCGACATCGGTCCGATGGGCTTTGGCGGCAAACTGACGGTCGGTGGCTGCAAGATCGGAACACGCAACCGGCTGCCCGCGTCATTCTTTGTCAGTGTCGCCTACATGTGCTGGGCCTATCGCCGCCGTGGCGTCGTGCTCGACACCGAAGGCGATATCGCGGAGTGGCTCTATCAAGCGCCGGGAGAATTCGACCGCGATCCAAGCGCGCCGGGCGCCGCCGATGCGCGCGAAGACACACTCATTGACCTCGGCGCCGGCGCCAAATCCGCGATTCGGCTCCGGACGCCGCTCCGCGAAGAAGACGTTCGCCGTTTGAAAGCCGGCGACATGGTGTTGCTCAGCGGCGTCGTCTTCACCGGCCGCGATGAAGTCCACAAGTATCTGCATAAGGGCGGCAACCTCGACGCCATCCAAAGCGGCGTCATCTATCACTGCGGTCCGGTAGTGCTGGAAGAGAACGGCGGCTACCGCGTCGTCGCCGCGGGACCGACCACGTCCATTCGCGAAGAGCCGTACCAGGCCGACGTTATTCAGCGCTTCGGCATCAAGGCCGTGATCGGCAAGGGCGGCATGGGACCGAAGACGCTGAAGGCGTGTCAGGATTTCGGCTGCGTCTACCTCCATGCGATCGGCGGCGCTGCCCAGATCTACGCTCGCTGCGTCGAAAAAGTGCCAAACGTGTACCTGAAGCAGTTCGGCAGCCCCGAGGCCGTTTGGGAGATGCACGTCAAGGATTTCCCCGCCGTGGTGACGATGGACAGCCACGGCCGCTCGCTGCACCAGGAAGTGGCGGACCGATCCAAATCACAGCTCCAAAGCGTGCTGGCCTAGGATACTACCGAGACAACGAACGCAACGTGCGTGGCGGTATGCACAGGCTAGCGATGCACGTTGAATAGTCGTAAAATCACGATCGCTGAACCGGTTACGGCCGCGGGGTTGGCAGCGTCCTCGTGGGACCGGCCGGTTCAGCATTTGAGGCACAACTCTCGGCTGCTCCGAGTTGGCGTTCTTTTCGTCCGCTTGACGCCCGCGCAAGCAGCCGCCTATAAAGAGGGTATCGCCAAGCGCTTTGCTTGATCCCCGCCGGAGGTGCGGGAAGACGATGTCCTTCGCATGGATGCCCTCTCGACCTTCTTCCGCTCTTCCGAAAAAGGCCGTATCCGCATGAATGAAGCCGCCAAGGGCGCCTATACTTTCGTCACGGTGTAGCCAAATGCAACCGAAGTCGCTGAAGGAGACGGCATGATCCCGCCCCATGAAGTGCTGACGCACCTCACCGCCGAGCCGTTCGAGCCATTCCGGGTTCACACAGCAAGCGGACGCGTCTTTGAGATTCGCCACCCTGAGTTCGCTCAAGTGGGACGAAGCACTTTGACGGTGTACGCTCCACCCGAGAACAAAAGCGATGGACCTCAGCGGTGGGAGAAAATCTCGCTCGTTCTCGTCGAGTCGATCGCGCCCTTGAAGCCTGCTGTCGGCGCCGGCAGTTAGTGGCGGCGACGTTCGAAATGCTTCGCCTTTTTCCTGCCTTTGAGTCCACGATGCCAAAAGCACCCACCTTCGCCTTCGTCAGCTTGGGCTGCCCGAAAAACCTGGTCGATTCGGAGCGCATGCTGGGTAAGCTCGCGCAAGACGGCTACGCGCTCGTGCCGGATGCCGCCGGGGCGGACGTGGTCGTCGTCAACACCTGCGGCTTCATCGAGCCTGCCCGCCAAGAGTCGTTGGCCGTTATCCGCGAAATGCTCGACCTCAAACGGCAAGGAAAAGTCGGCTCGGTTGTGGTCGCCGGCTGTCTCGCCGAGCGGAGGAAAGACGAGCTGTTCAAGGAAGTGCCCGAGGTGGATCGCATCGTCGGCGTATTCGGGCGCGAAGAAATCACGGATGTTGTCCAGCTTGCCATCGCCGGGCCAAAGCGCGGGCGCAGCAATGCCGAGGAACAGCGCAGCCTCTTTCGGCCGGCGCCCGTCAAAGCGCTTGAAGACACGGCACGACTCCGCATCACGCCGCGGCACTACGCCTACTTGAAAATCTCCGAGGGTTGCGACCGGCTCTGCACGTTTTGCGCGATCCCCGGCATGCGTGGCAAGCACGTCACGAAGCCGATTGAAGAAATCCTCCGCGAAGCGCGCGAATTGGCCGCGGACGGCGTGCGCGAGTTGATTCTCGTCGCTCAGGACACGACCTATTACGGCATGGACCTCTACGGCCGAGTGCGACTGGCCGAACTGCTCCGCGAGCTGGATAGGATCGACGGCATTGAGTGGGTCCGCGTGCTCTATGCCTATCCGATCAACTTCACCGACGAGCTGATTGACACGTTGGCGAGTGGGGCGAAGATCATCCCCTATCTCGACATGCCGCTTCAGCACATTAACGACCGCATGCTGAAGCGGATGCAGCGCCGCGTCAACCGCAAGGCGACGGAAGAGCTGCTCGGCCGCCTGCGCTCCGCGATACCAAATCTGACGCTGCGCACGACGTTCATCGTCGGTTTCCCCGGCGAGACCGCTGCGGAGTTTGAGGAATTAACTTCTTTCGTGCAACAAGCGCGTTTTGAGCGCGTCGGCGTGTTCCCCTATTCCTACGAACCCGATACGCCGGCCACGCGGCTCGACGGGCATATGCCCGAGGAATTGAAGACGGAACGGCGTGACCGCTTGATGGAGGTGCAGCAGCAAATCGCGTTCGACTGGAGCCGGGCCCAAGTCGGCAAGGAGTTGGAAGTCCTCGTTGACGGCCCCGACCCTGAAGTTCCTAACCACGCGCTTGCCCGCGGTCACGCGGATGCTCCCGACATCGACGGCGTGGTGCGCGTGAAGGGCAAGGGCCTACATCCCGGCGATCTGGTCCGGGTCAAGGTCACCGCCGCGGATGGATATGACCTCGCGGCCCGAGCCGTCGGCGCGGTACGATAGGGGTTGGGAAATGCCCACGGACGGCGCTCCGTGGGGCTTCATCAACCAGGGCTAGGGAAGGATGCCATGGCAACCGCGACCCCGTCCCGACCGCCGGTGCGGCCGCCGATCTTCACGCTGCCCAATCAACTCACGCTGGCCCGCTTTTTTCTTTCCCTCGTTCTGTTCGCGCTCATTTCCGTGCATGAATGGCTCGCCTGCTTGCTCGTCTTCGCGGTGGCGGCGTTCACCGACTGGCTCGACGGCTATCTTGCGCGCAAGCAAGGTTTGACCAGCACGCTCGGCCGCAACCTCGATCCGCTCGTGGACAAAGTGCTGATGTGCGGCGCGTTCATATTTCTGCTGCCGCTTGGTTCCACGGCCGGTTGGCTCCAACCGTGGATGGTGACGGTTATTGTCGCGCGCGAGTTGGTCATCACCGGGTTGCGGAGCTTCATGGAACAGCGCGGCGGCTCTTTCGGCGCCGATTGGCTTGGCAAAGTGAAGATGGTCTTGCAGTGCGCGGCCTTGATTGCGATCTTCGTGGCACTCCAGGCCGCGGAATGGTCCGGCGGCAACGCCGGCTTCTTCGATGCGGTCAGTACCGGTTTAATCTGGGCGATGCTCGGCGCGACGGCGCTGAGCGGGTTGCAATACTTGTGGCGTGCCGCCATGCTGTTGAGTTCGGGAGAATAACGTATGCCCGGATTCGCCATCGTCGGCTGCGGCATGATCGCGCGGTTTCACGCCCGCGCCCTGGCGCAGACGCCGGGCGCTCGGATCGCCGCCCTCGTCAGCCGCAGCACCGCCAATGCCAAGAAGATGGCGGACGAACTCGGGCTGAATTGCGAGCTCTACGCCGACCTCGCCCCGGCGCTGGCTCAACGCGACGTGGACGTTGTGATTGTTACGACCCCGAGCGGGGCCCACATGGAACCCGCCGTCGCCGCCGCGAACGCCAAGAAGCATGTCGTCGTCGAAAAGCCTTTGGAGATCACGCTGGAACGCTGCGATCGCATCATTGACGCCTGTGAAAAAAACGGCGTGCAGCTATGCACCATCTTTCCGTCGCGCTTCGGTGATGCGAATCAGGCCTTAAGGTCGGCGGTCGCCGCGGGGCGCTTCGGCCGGTTGACACTGGGCGAGACGACGTGCAAATGGTGGCGGCCGCAGTCGTACTACGATGAGGGCGGTTGGAAAGGTACCCAGGCGCTCGACGGCGGCGGCGCGCTGATGAACCAGGCGATCCACAACGTGGACCTGCTTCTCTGGATGATGGGACCGGCGACCCACGTCAGCGGTTTCGCGGCGACGCTCGCCCACGAGCGCATTGAAGTCGAAGACACCGCGGTCGCGTGCTTACGCTTCAGGAATGGCGCGCTCGGCGTGATTCAGGCAACGACCAGCGTTCATCCCGGCTTGCCCAAAACGATCGCGATTCACGGCGATCGTGGCACGGCGGTAATCGAGCAAGACGACGTGCTCCGCTGGGACTTCCAACCGGAAACGCCCGACGACCGGGCGCTCAAGCAGCGCTTCGCCCAGAAAGTCGGTGCGTCAGGCGGCGCCAGCAATCCGGCAGCGATCTCCCACGCCGGCCATGCCCGGCAATTGAGCGATTTTGTGCGGGCCATCCAAACCGGGCGGCCGCCGTTGGTCGATGGACGAGAAGGACGCCGCGCGGTGGAAGTAATCCTCGCCATCTATCAATCCGCCGCGTCGGGAAGATCGGTGGAGCTGCACTGAGCAAGCAGAAATCATGGTCAACGGAGTGACCGCATGTCGAAACCTCGATCCAAATCGCGCGATTTTACCGTGTACGTTCTTGTGCGCGTGCTCGTCTGCGTGATCCAGGCGCTCTCTTTTCCGGCGGCGCGAATACTAGCGGTTGGACTTGGATGGTTGGCGTACCACCTGAACCGCCGGCACCGGCTCGTGGCGGCGGAGAACGTGCGCTGCGCGTTCCCGGGCCGTTATTCCGAAGCCGAGGTCGACGGCATCGTGCGCTCCGTCTACCGCCATTATTGCACGGTTCTGATGGAGATCGCTCATCTGCCGCGCAAGTTCTACCCGTACACGTGGCGCCGCTATTTCCGCATGAGCGACGGCCGGCTGGTCGAATTGCTCCTGTCGGGCCGACCTTTGCTTCTGGTAACGGGCCATTTCGGCAACTGGGAGATGGGCGGCTTCACGCTTGGCACGCTCGGCTTTCCGACATTTGCCATCGCCCGTCCGATCGACAATCCGCACATCGATGCTTTCCTGCGCCGCTTTCGGGAAGAACGTGGGCAAAGGGTGCTGGCGAAGCACGGCGAGTTCGAGCGCATTCAGGAAGTCCTCGACAAAGGCGGCGTCCTCGCGACACTCGCCGACCAGGACGCCGGCGAACGTGGCGTGTTCGTGGATTACTTCGGCCGGCCCGCGTCAACGCACAAGGCGGTCGCGCTTTTGGCGCTGGAATATCGCGTGCCGCTCCTCGTCATCGGCATCCGCCAGATGGGGGCGCCGATGCGCTACGAACTTGTCGCCGAGGATCTGATTCTCCCGGAGGAATACGACGGCCAGCCCGGCGCGACCAAAGCGATTACGCAGCGATTCACCACGGCGTTGGAGCGCATCGTCCGCACCGCGCCGAAGCAATACTTCTGGCTGCACCGCCGTTGGAAGCATCAGCCGAAAGCGAAGGGACGAGCAAAGGACAAGATCGCGCCCGCGGCCGCATGAACACGCGATTCGTACCCTGTCCTTATGCTTTCCGGCCCGGCGATCATTCTCAGTCTGAAGGTGGCGGTGGCGGGCGTCACCGTGCTGCTGCTTGCTTCGCTCGTCGCCTTGGCCAAAGGCAACTACCGGCTGCACGGCCGGATCAACCTCGCCTTCTTTACGCTGACCCTCGCGGCCTTACTGGTCTTCGAGGTCATTATTCGGATCGTGAGCCCGGAGGTGTTTGACTACATTAACGCAGACGCGGACCTGCGGCGCAACCTGAACGTCCACCTGTGCTTCGCCGTGCCGTCCGCCGTGCTCATGCCGGGCATGCTTTACACAGGCCTGACACGCCGCCGCGGGGCGCACCTGTTCCTCGCCTCGGTGTTCGGCACGCTCTGGCTCGGTACGTTTATTACAGGCATCTTCTTCCTTTAGAATTGGAGGACAGCCCGATGAACTCCCAAGGAGGGGACGAATCGATGATGGATCATCCCGAAACGGAAGACCTGGGCCGGTCGTACGGCGCGCTGCTCGATCAACAACCGTGGGAAGAAGACGTGAGTGTTGTTGCCGAAGATCGATCATTGAAGGCGGAACAGAACGGTTCCGTCGCGCCGCCGTTGGTGGAGCGTATTATCGAAGCGCTCTTGTTCATCGGCGGCGCGCCGCTGACGGCGACCCGTGCCTGCGAGACGATACGCGAGCTTACCCCGGCTCAGTTCATGGAGAGCATCGACACGCTCAACCGTGCTTACCGCAAGCAGGGGCGACCATACGCGATACAGACGCAGGGACAAGGCTATACCGTCTCCCTGCGCCCGCGTTTTCGCCCTGTTTTGGAGAAGCTGTATGGCACGGTTCGCGAGGCACGCCTGTCGCCCGCGGCTGTCGACGTGCTTGCTCTCGTGGCGTACCGGCAACCGGCGACCAAGCTGGAACTTGACAGCTTGCGCGGCATGGACTGCGGCAGCCTGCTCCGTCAGCTGGTGCGCCGTGGCCTTGTCGCAGTGCTTCAGCGTGGGCAATCCAATCAACGCGACGTCACCTACGGCACGACGCCGCGCTTCCTGGAATTGTTCCATCTACGCAGCCTCGATGATCTGCCGCAGACGCAAGACCTCCAGAAGATGTGACTCGTCAACATGCAGCACTTCGCCGACCGCTTGACCGCTGCCGTTCGTGCGAAGGGCACCGCCCTGTGCGTCGGACTTGATCCACGCTGGGAGTCGTTGCCGGTCGCGCTTCGGGAACGGCATGGCGGCGGCTCTCTCGAAAGTGCCGCGGCGGCGTTCGAGGAATTCTGTTCAGACGTGCTGGAGATCGTCGCGCCGCTCGTCGCCGTGGTGAAGCCGCAAAGCGCATTCTTCGAGATGTGCGGCCCGGCTGGGATGGCGGTCCTACAGCGGTTGCTCCAACGGGCGCGAAAACTCGGGGTGCTCACCATTCTCGACGGGAAGCGAAACGACATCGCTTCGACGGCGACTGCCTATGCCGATGCGGCATTCGATGGCATCGAGCTGGCGGGCCGACGACACCCCGTCTGGGATGCCGATGCGCTGACGGTGAACCCGTATCTCGGTCGGGACGCCGTCGAGCCATTCTTGCAAAGCGCCCGGCGCTCCGGTCGCGGCGTGTTCGTGCTGGTGCGGACCAGCAATCCGGGCGCAGGCTTATTCCAGGACCTCGTCAGCGACGGCAAACCGGTCTATTGCCATGTCGCGGAGGCGGTGGAGAAGTGGTCGCGTGAAAACCTCGGCGCCTGCGGGTTCGGCGATGTCGGGGCCGTGGTGGGAGCGACCTATCCGGCGGAACTCGCAGGTTTGCGACAATTGATGCCTTCGACGCTTTTCCTCGTACCCGGCTACGGCGCCCAAGGCGGCAGCGCCGCGGATACCGCTTCTGCGTTCCGTGACGACGGTCTGGGTGCGGTGATCAACAGCTCACGCGGCGTCCTCTTTCCTTTCCGGCCTGACGAGCCGAAGTGGAAGATAGCCATTGAGAACGCGACGCGGCGGTCGATCGCCGACCTCGCCTCGGTCAGTGCCGCGGGGCGTCCGACGCGCTAGCGACGGGGTCTGCTCGCCGACAGTCTCGCGTAGGGTTTCCGCCTGACTCGCTCGCGCATCGGGCTCACAAGCGAAATGCTCTGCTTTGTTGCGAAGTGCAACAGAGACTGTTGCAGCTTGCCACACCTTTGCAGTTTCTCTCCGGTCTGAATTGGGACAAAGGGCTCAAAAAGCGAGTATTCTTGACGATTTTTAGTGCTCGCAATGGGTTTGGCATCCGAACTGCAATTAAGGGGGCGGCGACGCGGACAGGGGTTTCAATCGGACCTTCTCGCCGCGACGCAGCTCGGAGAGAGGCTATGCGGCACACGGACTACCGCATTCTGATTGACAGGGGCCGGAAAGCCGGTCTTGGGACCGGTGAGCTTTACCGGGCCATCGCGGCCCGCCCGCCGGAGGGCAGTGACGTGTCCTTCGGTCAGACGGACGGCAACGGATTTGTTTCCAGTTATAGCCCAGCTGGACAGCGAATCTACCAACCGGCCGACACCGCGAATCGCCGGTGAGACAGAGCATGAGAAGAGCGTAACCGAGGCCTGCGGCCGCCCGCCGCGGGCCTCGGTTATTCTATGCGCCGAACACATCCATCAGCGTGCCGCGAATCTTACCCGCCCGCGCCATCGCCTTGATCGCGTCGAGCCGTTCGTGGACGACGAGATGGATCGCTTCCGCAATCGCCGCCGGGTCATCGTCGCCACAAAAGAGAACATTGCGGCCCACAAGCGCGCCACGGATGTTTGGACCCGCGCCCATGCCGCGAACGAAGTCTTCAATGGTCTCGCTCGGCTTCCCGGTCGATTCGCCGCCAAGGAGCAGAATCGGGAACGTGGACGACTTCGCGACACGGGCGAAGTCGTCCACGTAGGGAATCTTCAGCCATACGTGGCCGGTGTAGTACCCGAGACCGCTGGCGACGCCGACCGCCTTGATGATGTTGTCGGTGCTCAGATCAGTTTTGTAGCCGGTGTCGGTCCTCTTGACCGGCAAGGGCTCGACGAAAGCGGGCAAGTTCAGCTCGGCCAGTTCTTCTACCGCCTTTGCCACGCGTTCAAGTGTCTCCAACGCGTAGCGATCGTTCTTCTCGCCGCCGGGCACCCACCGCCAGAGCAGTTTGGCGCCGTCGAGGTTCATCTCCTTGATGCGCTTCCCGGTCATGTAGCTCGAGGTACGGTCCATCATCTCATGCTCCGTGCCGGCGAGGCCGGTGCGGTTCATGCTGCCGATGAGGACCTTGTTGTCGAGGAATCCGGCGCCGCCGCGCTGCTTGCACAGATGGTTGGCGAGGGCGACCTCGTCGATCAGGTCGCTGGTAGCCATCAGGCCGTCCACCTTGCTGGCAGCGAGGACGCGGACAATGCGGCCCAGATAATCGAGCCGATGCCCCATCGCCGCCGGCCGATCCCCGACGCGGGTCACGGCACGCGCGGGATGATCGGCGGCCAGGATGACGAGGCTGCCATCGGGCGCCAACACGGGCCGCTTCTTCCGCTTGGCTAGTTCTTCCCGCGCCAGGTTCGGCTGCTTGACGCGCAGCTCGGTGATCTCGGCAAAGGTTTCTTCCGTCAGGAAATCGCGGCTGCGGTAGGAAAAGCCGAGCGGCAAAGCGTATGCAACTTGGATCGTGTCCGCCGCTTCATTGAGTAGGCTCAAAGCGACGCGGACGACCCGGTCGGGCACTTCGCCGCCGGTTGGCCGGACGGCGACGCCGAGCGGGCCCTCGTAGCGAACCTCTGCCAACGCCTGCATGAAGGCGGCGAGCTGCGGCGGACCGACTTGGCTGCCGGCGTGGCCAAAACGCGGGTGGACATCGCCGACGCCGGGGATGTAATTGCCGACTTGGACCCATTGCAAATACGGCGCGAGCGCTGCAATCGCCTCCGCGTCCTCGTCATTCATCCGTAACCGGCCGAGATCGATCGCCAGGCCGAGGTTTGTCAACCCTTCCCCGCGCAGCGGTTCCAACAGCGACACCGCACGCGCCGTCGGCCCGAGTAACGCATGCCGATAAACGCCCGGATCGGGTGATCCGGCGTCACAGACGCTGACCGCCAGACTCATCTTCCGGGTACGCGCTTCGCTCGCCAGCGTCCGAAGCGAGAGGGACAAGGCGTTCAGCGCTTGCCGTTGCACACGCTCGCTGTTGGCGTCGTAGGCCAGTCCGGAGGCGGGATTGCGCCCGCTGGCGACGAAAATCTGATCGGCGCCGTAGCCCGCCGCCTCGTCCATCAGCCGGCGGATGCGATCCACCGCCCGCCGCCGATGCACCTCGTTTGCACAGCCTAGATCCGCTGGATCGATCAGGTTCTCTTCGTTGACCCACTGCACCGGCTCGCAGTGAAAGGCGACACGCTTGCCGTTGCCGCGCAGCGTCTCGGCCACTTTGGTTTGAAGCTTCTTCGACTTTAGCGACGTGAGTTCGATCACGTCGAACGCCTCATCCTCCAGCACCGCGTCGAGGGCGGCCAGCAGGTAGCGGGCGTCGATCAGGCTGCGCGAGGCGCCGTCGAGGTTGCCGGGACCAGGATACGCAAGGTAAAAGACAAGCGACCGCGGATTATCCGAGAGGCTCATACGCAAAATCAGGGGTTCGGAGGTAGAGGATCAGACGGTCCAGGCCATTAGCATACACGCGATTTGCCGCGGTACAATAATGCGGCTCTCGAAAGGACGCCCCGGAAGGACGGAAAACCAATGACGCTCCTTTACACCGATCCACTGTTCCTGAAGCACGAAACCGGCCAGCACCCCGAAACGCCGAACCGGTTACGCTCCATCACGGCGCGGCTGGATAAATCCGGCCTTGCAAAGAAGTGCGTGCCGGGAAGCTATCAGCCGTTGACCGAAGAAGCAATCGCGCAAATCCATTCACCAAAGACGGTGCAGGCCGCCAAGCAACTCGCGGCACACGGCGGCGGCCATCTGGACGCCGATACGGTGGTCTGCCCCGACTCGTTTACCGTCGCCCTGGCCGCGGCCGGCGCCTGCGTCGCCGCGGTGGACGCGGTGATAAAAGGCACGGCGACGAACGCGCTCTGTCTCGTCCGGCCTCCGGGACATCACGCGACGCCGGCACACAGCATGGGCTTTTGCCTCTTCAACAACATCGCCCTTGCCGCCCACCATGCCAAGAAGGCGCACGGCCTCAACCATGTGCTGATCGTCGATTGGGACGTTCATCACGGCAACGGCACGCAGGACATCTTCTATGAAGACCCGCAGGTGATGTTCTTCAGCATTCATCGCTACGGCATGGGATTCTATCCAGGGACGGGCGCGGCCGACGAGACGGGAAGAGGCAAAGGATTTGGCTACACGCTCAATGCCCCGATTCGCTTTGGAACGTCCCGGAAAGACTACCACGGCGAGTTCGCGCGGGGCTTGGAGAAGGCGGCGGACAAGATCAAACCGGAGTTGGTGCTGCTCAGCGCCGGCTTCGACGCGCACGCGCGCGATCCGGTCGGTTCGCTCGGGTTGGAGACGGAGGATTTCGCGCCGTTGACAAAGCAAGTTCTCGATGTGGCGCGAGCCCACGCGCACGGCCGACTCGTCAGTTGTCTCGAAGGCGGCTACCACCTGGACGCGCTGGCGGAGTCGGTCGAGTGCCATCTCGGCACATTGCTTGCCGCTGGAACAGCGCCTTAAGGCGCGGCCCCGCTTGCCGCACCCGTCGTTGATAAGGGCGGCAGGCGCCATTGGCGGACACAACCGTCGAACGACGCGCTGACCGCGTAGCGATAATCGGGCGCGAATTGAATTTGCAGCACCTTCGACGCCACGCCCCCCAGGCGGTAGACGACCTCCCCTTTCGCAAGGTCCCACAAACGGATGCCGTGATCGGTGGTGACGAGCATCTTGCCGTCCCGGTTGTCCGGACCTTCCGAAGTGAGTGCGTAATGACCGTCGGCCGTCACGGCGATGCCTTCGACGATGAACGGGCGTGCGTCGTACGTATGGAGCAAGTTGCCCGTGTCAACGTCCCAAAGTCGCATGGTCATGTCGAAGCTGCCCGAAAGGACGCGCTTGCCGTCCGGCAGGAAAGCGGCCCTGCGC
This sequence comes from Gemmataceae bacterium, assembly GCA_041499805.1. Lineage (GTDB taxonomy): Bacteria > Planctomycetota > Planctomycetia > Gemmatales > Gemmataceae > JBGQKZ01. Next base: position 18,353 of record JBGQKZ010000072.1, on the reverse strand, counting down.
ACCGGCGCCGTGTGGCCGGTGAACTGGCGAAGCTCTTCCCCCGTCGCCACGTCCCACAGGCGAACGGTCGCGTCTTTGCCGCACGATAACGCCTGTTTGCCGTCGGGTGAGAAAAGGACGAACCAGATGCCCTGCGTGTGTCCGGCGAAGCGCTGGAGTTCCTGCCCCGATCCGGCGTCCCAGAGCCGGAGCATCTTATCGTCGCCGCCGGAAAGGATGCGCGTGCCATCGGCTGAGAAGACAGCCGCGGAGACCACCGCGTTGTGGCCCGTGAAGCGGCGCACCTCAAGGCCGGTCGGCAGATCCCACAGGCGAACCGTCTTGTCGGAGGAGGCGGTCAACACGCGCTGGCCGTCGCGCGAAAAGACCGCGGTGTAGACGGTGGCCGTATGCCCTTCGAATCGGCGTATCTCGGACCCGGTCTCCGCGTTCCACAGACGAACGGTCTTGTCCATCCCACAGGTCACGATCGTCCGGCCGTCTGGGGAATAGGCGACGCCTTCGACCACGCCGGTATGTCCGTCAAGCCGCAGATACTCGCCGGGCATCAGTTCGCTCGCGAGTTTCGAGACCTTTCCCGCGGGCGCCGGCCTTTCCGAGTCCGATCGCGCAGGCGCCGCAGGCAGCGCACGTTCACTGCCGAATTCCGCGATGGTAAAGTTGGACACCTTGGGCGCGGGCTCGGCAAGCGCAAGCCGCAACAGAAAGGTTCCGCCGGAGATAAGGAACGCCGCACCGAATATCATGCCCGCGATTACAAGCACGTTCCGCCAAGCGTTTTCTCGCCAAGAGGCCGGAAAGTAGTTGGACAACCTCGACGGCGGCCGCGGCAGGACGACCGCTGCCGCCGGGACGACGCCAGGATTCTGGGCGGTGATTTCACTGCTCGAGCGCGGTCGCGACGCCCCGGAAGAGCGCGAGTCCACCAGCGTTGGCTGCTTGCGCGGCACGGGCGTCGCCAGCCCGGCGCCGGACGATCCGGGCAGCAGCAGCGTGGCGTCGCTGTGGCCGGATTTCCGCGCCGCGGTACACAATTGCGGCATCTCGGCCTCCGGCGGCGGCGGAATCGACGCGGACGTCCAGGGAAGCAAGGCTTCCACGACCTCGATCGGCGATTGATAGCGGTCCGCCGGCTCCTTCGCGATCATCTTGGCGATAATCGCGGCGATCTCTTCCGGCACCTCCGGTCTCACACTTTGAATCGGCTTCGGCGTCACCATCTGGTGACAGATCAGTTTCTGCGCCACGGAGCCGCCGCTGAACGGCGCTTCGCCCGAAAGCAGCACATAGAAGGTAACGCCCAAGCTGTAGATGTCGGCCCGGATATCGACGTTGTGGCTGTTGAGGGCCTGCTCGGGCGCCAGATAGTCGGCGGTGCCGAGCACGCTCTTGGAATCGTGCTGCCGGGTTAGGTTGTCCTGCTCTTCGTTGAAGAAGAGAGCCAACCCCATATCGAGAATCTTGATCGTGCCGCCACGGTCCAGCAGCATGTTGCCGGGCTTGATGTCGCGGTGGACGACGCCGGCTTCATGGGCGTGCTGCAAGCCCTCGGCCGCCTGGCGCACGTAATGGGCCGCCCGAATGATATCCATGGCCCCGTGCTGCTTGACGATGTCGAGGAGGCTGCTCCCGTCGACATATTCCATCACGAGGAAGTGCAGGTCGCCGTCGTGGTCGATGTCGTGAGCGCGAACGATGTTCAGGTGGTCGAGCGTGGCGACGGCGCGAGCTTCGCGATAGAAACGATCGAGACAACCGGGCTCGGCGACGCGGGCGGTCGGCAAGAATTTGATCGCGACGCGCCGCTTCATGTATTGATGTTCGCACAGGAACACGCTGCCCATGCCGCCGCTGCCTAGCCGCTCGATCAGTCGATACTTGCCGGCGATCGTGAAGCCTTTCCACTTGCCGCGCAGGAGTTGGTCGGCCTGAAAGTCGGTCAACAGACCGTCGCGGACCATCAACTTGGCGAGGCCGCGCGGTTTGCCCGGCACGCCGGCGTCCGCGCGCAGCCTCTCGAAGTAGGTGTCGAGAACCGGTTGGTCGAGCACGCCGCTCTTGCGGCCCAGTTCCAGGAATTGGTCAATGGTTTTCGGTGCGGGCATGGCTCACCCTCACAGCGGCACAGGGGATATACGCCAATCCTGGCTTGGTACAAACGGACGGCACGGCCGCGAGGAAACGCACCAAGGTGTCGAGCACGGGCCGCCGAGCCTCCAGAACGGTTGGAAGCGAGTGCCGCCGGCCCGTTAAAGCTCCGGCGGCATGCAACCGCGGGGGCTGCGCGGTGGCTCCGCTCCGCGCGCGTTCGCGCCGGTCGCCCGCATGCGCGAGGGGGACGGACGCCCGGAAAGGGAATGGAGCTATGCAAATAGAGCTTATGTTTTCATGTTTGGCAAGAAATATCGGAGGAAATCCGCTGGGAAAGGAAGCGAGCCGCGTTGCCGAGCGCCGGTCTTGTTCCGGCGGGAGAAGGCCGCTGGCGCGCCGACGCCTACTGGAAGAGGAGAAAAGCAAGGTAAACGAAGAGCGGCCCAAGGATGAAGAACGTCCCGAAGCCAGCGCCGAGCGCGCCAAGAATCTGACCGACGCGCGTGATGCCCTGCCCGTCTGGATCCATGACGCCGAGTTTCATGCGGTACACGTCCGCGGCGCCCATGCGCACCGCCGTGAAGCCGGTGACGACGCCGATGATGTCGATCATCACAAAGATGAACTCTCCCGGCCGTCCCACGGAACTTGCCAACGGCGTCAGCGCCAGGACGGCGCCGACAAGAATGAGGCTGGCGATGCCGCCGCCGAGAACGACGCCGCCGCGGTGCGACGGCACGGCGGGCTGCACGTCATCCGCTTGTGCGTAGAAATCGAGATCCGGCCGCAGCACCGGCTCGGCCCCCAGCACACGGCCGCAGGCGGCGCACGTCGGCGGCGTGGCAGCGAGTTCCTGTTCGTTGAGGAAGCGAAGGCACTTCGGGCACTGCGTTTCGCTGAACATGGCGCCTCCGACTCGGCGTTATGCGAGGACGCCGGCGACGACCTCGCCGTGTACATCGGTCAGCCGCCGTTGGATGCCGTTGTGGTAATACGTGAGCCGCTTGTGATCCAGCCCGAGCAAGTGCAGCACGGTGGCATGGAAATCATAGACCGAAACGGGCGACGCGCCGGTTTGATAGCCGACTTCATCGGAGCTGCCGTAGGAAAAGCCCTTCTTCAGACCCGCGCCCGCCATCCAGCAGGTGAAGACAAGCTGATGGTGGTCGCGTCCCTTGCCGCCGATGCCCTCGGTGAACGGCGTGCGGCCGAACTCCGTGGTCCACAACACCAGCGTATCGTCGAGCATGCCGCGCGCCTTGAGATCGTGGAGCAGGCCGGCGACGGGGCGATCCAGGATCGCGGCTTGCTTGCCGTGGTTATCGACGATGTCTTCGTGGCCGTCCCAGTTGATGCGCGGCGCGCCGAAGGCGCCGCCGTGATAAAGCTGTACGAAACGAACGCCGCGTTCCAGCAGACGGCGGGCGAGCAGGCAGTTGCGGCCGAAGCACGCGCTAATCGGCTGGTCGAGCCCGTACAGCCGTTTCGTCGCCTCGCTTTCGCGGTCAAAGCCAATGGCTTCCGGGATGCTCACCTGCATGCGGGCGGCGAGTTCATACGAACGAATGCGGGCCGCCAGCGTGCTGTCGCCGGGATTGGCGTCGAGGTACTCGCGGTTCATCTGCTCCAAGACGGTCATACTCGCCCGTTGCGGGCCGGCGGCAATCGGCTCGGCGGGAAATAGATCGGCGATCGGTTCGGCGCCGCCTCGGAATGCCACGCCCTGATGCGTCGCCGGCAAGAAACCCGACGTCCAGTTAATCGCCCCGCCGGCCGGAAGCCCGCGCGCGTCGGGCAACACCACAAATGCCGGCAAATCCTGGTTCTCCGAGCCGAGCCCATACGACATCCACGCGCCCAGGCACGGGAAGCCGTTCATCGTGAAGCCACTGTTCATCTGGAACGTCGCCGGCGTGTGATTCGACGTTTTGGAGACCATCGAATGGATAAAGGTCAGATCGTCCACGCAACCGGCAAGGCAAGGGAAAAGGTCGCTGACCCATTTGCCGCTGCGTCCATGCTGCCGAAAGGCGAATGGGCTCTTCATCAATCGTCCCGGCTTGCCGAAAAACGTATCGATCTTGCCCTTGCCCGTCAGCTCCTGGCCGTTGTGCTTGGCGAGATCGGGCTTGTAATCGAACGTGTCGGTGTGGCTAACGCCGCCGCAGCAGAAGATCTGGATGACGCGACGGGCTTTGGGACTGAAGTGCGACGGCTTCGGAGCATAAGGCGATGGCGGAATCTGCTCGCGAGCGGCAGCGTCTTCTTGGAGCAGAGATGCCAGCGCGATAGCGCCGAGACCGCCGCCGGCTTGCCAGAGGAAGTGGCGGCGGGAGAAGGGACCAGATTCGTGTCGAACCATGTGCATTACTGGCCTGCAACGAGGCTACGTTGCGTCGAGAGACGGAAGACCCTTCACGTGAGACTCAAAAAACGCAAGATCCGATTCTTGGCTTGTTAGCCGCGCCTTGAGGTAATCGTTTTCGGCCTCCAAGTGTATTAACCTCCTCTGTCGGAGCGCGTCGAGGTGTACTCGCCGACAGTGCTGCACAAGTTGTGGGCGATTGAGACGCAATAGTGCAATGTGAAACACTCCGGTTTCGGTCAGCGGCTCCAGAAGTCCTTGTTCGGGGTTCGGCCGAATATGGATGGCGGCATTATCGCGGAGTGGATGGAGCACCCGCAGATTGGGATTCTCCTCGGGCGACGGCGCCCACTCTGCCTTGTACTGATTGCAGAAGGAACAATCGCTCTGCCACTGAGCCTGACCGGCCTCGACCCTCATCGTCACTTCCTGTAGTATCCGTCGGCGCATTGTTGGCACTGGCCGAATGGCACCGCACTTTCGTCGGTAGCGGTCAAGGAGGATCGTCATGCACGGATCGCAAAAGGGGGGTCGCCAGCGACGGCACTGTTGATCCCGCCGACCGAATTGTATCCGAACCAACTTTGGAAGTCGCTGACGGACGAGGATCGGCGGCGAACGCTGACGGCCCTCAGCCAGATCGTGGCCAAGCAACTTCAACCACCTCCGGTCGCCAAGGAGGTGGAGCATGAAGACGACTGAATCACCACGGTCGGCTTCGCCCGAACCGCCAGCCAGTCTCGGCCGCGTGCGGCTGACTTCATCGAAGATTCGCGCTGCTCACCTCGACAAGCTTGCCATCGTTTATGTACGACAGTCGTCAGCGCAGCAGGTTCTGGAGAACCGCGAGTCGACGGCCCGGCAGTATGCCCTGGCGGATTACGCCACGGTGCTGGGTTGGCCGACCGAGCGTGTCATCGTTATCGACGAGGACCAAGGGCAGAGCGGCGCGCGGGCGGACAACCGCTCGGGCTATCAGCGGCTGCTGACCGAAGTCACACTGGACCACGTTGGTATCGTGCTCGGCTTGGAGATGAGCCGGCTGGCGCGGTCCTCCAAGGACTGGCATCACCTGCTGGAACTGTGCGCCATCTTCGGCGCGTTGCTCGCCGATCAGGATGGTGTGTATGACCCCAGCGATCCCAACGAACGGATGCTGTTGGGACTCAAGGGCACGATGAGCGAGGTCGAATTGCACACGATGCGCAATCGCCTGATCCGCGGCCGAGACAACAAGGCGGCGCGCGGCGAGATGTTTCACGGCGTGCCGATGGGCTACGTGATTCTGCCGAACGGCCAGGTCGCCTTCGATCCCGACGAGCAGGCGCGGTCCGTGTTGAAGATCGTGTTCGACAAGTTCGACGAGATCGGTTCCATCTACGGCCTGATGCACGACCTGGTGCGCAATCGCATCGCATTGCCGGTTCGCGTGCGCAGCGGCGCCAAGAAGGGGGAACTGGCATGGAGTCGCCCGACACTCTCGACGTTGTGCCAGCTCCTGCATCATCCCATCTACGCAGGCGCGTATGCCTACGGCCGCCGTCCGTGTGATCCCAAGGCCAAATACAAGACGACGAAAAATCGCGGCAAGTGCTGGAAGCCGATGGCCGAGTGGCAAGTGCTCATCCACGACAAACTGCCCGCGTACATCACTTGGGATCGGTACCTCGCAAATCAGGAGCGGCTGCGGCAGAACCTGCGCGGCCAAGCCACTCCGGGCACGCCGGGCAAGGGCGCGTCGCTGCTGACAGGCCTGCTCGTGTGTGGCACCTGTGGTCGACGGATGAACGTCGCTTACCGCACGCGGCACGAGCCGCATTACACTTGCAACCACCACCTGCTATACGCTCATGCGCAGAGTTGCTACGGCTTGAAATCGACCGAGATCGATCGGCTCGTCTCGGATCAGGCGTTGCGGTCGCTGGAACCGGCCGCGCTGGAACTGAGCATGAAGGCGCTGGACGACGTGGAGAAGGAACGCACCCGGCTCGACAAGAACTGGCAACAGAGCTTGAAGCGGGCGCACTACGAGATCGACCTGGCCGAGCGGCGCTATCGAGCCGTCGATCCCGAGAACCGACTGGTGGCATCGACGCTGGAAAAAGGCTGGAATGAAGCCCTGCAAAAGGAGCGACAAGTTCAGGAAGACTACGATCGCTTCTTGCGCGCCTCGCCGCCAAGACTGACCGACCAAGAACGCGCCACCATCGAGACGCTGGCCCAGAACATTCCCGCGTTGTGGCACGCGCCGGCCACCACGAACGTGGAGCGGAAGCAAATCCTGCGTTGCTTAATCGACCGCGTTGTCGTGCAAGTCCGCTGCGACAGCGAGCACACCCAAGCGACGATCCACTGGAAGGGCGGCTTCGAGAGCCATCACGAGTTCATCCGACCGGTGAAGACGTACGCACAACTCCGGAACTTCGAAACGCTCATGGCTCGTGTCGTCGAGTTGCGTCAAGCCGGGCGCGACGCTGAGGAAATCGCCACGGCTCTCAACGACGAAGGCTTTCGCCCACCGAAACATCCCGGCTCGTTCAACAAGCCGATGATTTACCAACTGCTCAAGCGCCGTGGCTTGATCGGCAACGAGCGCAGTCACGACGAACTGCTCGGGCCGAACGAATGGTGGTTGACTTACCTCGCTCGCGAACTGCAAATGAGCGACAGTAAACTTCGCGACTGGAGTGATCGCGGCTGGGTCCACTACCGCAAGACGCCGGTGCAAGGTTATCGCATCCTCTGGGCTGACGCCGATGAAGTGCAGCGACTGAAAAAGCTGCTCGCGCTCAGCCGCCGCGGCATGCAGGGCTATGCTGGCGAATTGACGACTCCCAAACCTCGCCCGAAGACATCGAAACGCCGATAACTCATGCGGCAATCCACGATCGCCATCCCTCAGCGACTCGGCGGAACGAGATTACCGAGGGTCCGAACCAGTTCGAAAGGTAGGCATTATGAATGCGGAATCCACTTGAAGCAAGCGTAAACGAGATTCTCATCGCTGTCGTCGCCGCCAGCCGTTGAAGGATTGAAGTGATCCACCGTCAACGGCCCGCCCGCATCGGTTTCACTCACGCCGCAGTACCCACAGCACGCTGCGAATCGCTTTCGGACTTCATCGTGACGAGCATGGGCCACGCATTTAGCCCTCCACACCGAACAAGCGCTTGCTGCGCTCATCGAGCTGTCCTTCGAGAGCGGCAATCTGGCGATCCAACTCTTCGCACCGCTTGTGCATAAGAGCGTTCTCGGCCTTCAAACGGAGCACGCGCAAGCGGCGTGCTTTCATGGCGGCGACTCCACCCGCGAGGTCCTCCTCCGCATCGAGTACTTCGGCGCCCTGGTTATAAGAGCGTAATTCTTGGTCACTCAGCGTCTCGCCTTTCGCCTTGCGGAGATGCAGCGCCCACCACGACTTGAAAGTGGCCTCATCCATTGGTCGCTCCTTAGCGAGAGACACGCGTGGCCCGGGAAATCATTACCCAAGATACAAGAACTCACTCGCATTGAGCAACACCCAGCACACACGTTCCAATCCGTATTCGCTTGCCAACTTCCGCGCTCGCTTTGCCTCCGCTGCATTCGGTTCGCGGCCCACTGCGAGGCGATACGCCAGACTCACCCGCGCATTCACGTCACCACCGGCCTCATTCTTCACCCGCTCCGCGAAGTGCCGTGCCTGCCGTAGCACGAAGGCGTTGTTCATCAGTCCCAACGCTTGAAGCGGCGTCGTGGTCGTGCTCCGTTTGGGCGCCTTCACGGATGGATCGGGACAATCCAGCGTGTCGAGCAGCGGGCTCTTGGCGGAGTTGACCTGCACGCGGTAAAGCGTGCGGCGGTTGAATTCGGGCGTGATCGGGTCGGTCAGCGTGTAGAAGTTGGAATTGAATACGGTGACGGTGAACGGCTGAAAGCTGGGGCCGCCGAGCTGCGGATTCAGGTCGCCGCTGACCGCGAGCATGGCGTCGCGGACGGCTTCGCCTTCCAACCGTCGCGGAGCGAAGCGCCACAGCCAGCGGTTGTCGGCGTCCACCTGGGCCGCTTCTTGGTTGTACGTGCTCGCCTGGCGATACGTATTCGAGAGGACGATGAGGCGGTGCAGCTTCTTGATGCTGCCGCCTTGGGCGAGAAATTCGTGGGCCAGCCAATCGAGCAGCTCCGGATGCGTGGGCTGCTCGCCGTTGAAGCCGAAATCGCTCGGCGAGGCGACGAGGCCGCGGCCGAAATGATATTGCCAGACGCGGTTTACCAGCACACGAGCCGGCAGCGGATTGTCCGGCGAGGCGAGCCATTCCGCCAGCAGAAGCCGGCGACGGCTCTCCGGTGCGTCGGGCGGCAGGCCGAAGTCGGGCGATAACGTGCGGATCGCCGAGAGCCCGGCGGCGCTGACAACGTCGAGCTCCTTCTCCACGTCGCCGCGGGCCAGAAGATGCGTCGGCTCCGGCTGCTTCGAGTTCGCGGCATAGGCCAGCGGCACCGCGTCGAGGTCCCGCAACAGTACACGTTGTCGTTCCAGCTCGCGAAGCAATTCCGCCCGCTCCGTGCGTTGGTCGGCGGTCAACGCTTGCAGCACGCGGTCCAGCGGTATCGCCTGAACGCCCGCGCGGAACGAGTCGCCCACCTCCGCCGCGATGAGCGCACGGTCGTAGAGCCGAGCTTCCTCGATCTCGCCCTTGAGGAAGCCGTTCCCCGCGCCCGTGTGGCGCCAGCCGATCAGCACGTGGCTCTCGTTCGCAGGATAGGTCCGAAGCGCGGCGTCTATTCCGGCCGGCACAAACGAGACGCCGTAAGGCATGCCGTTCCGATAGACGCTGATGCGGTTATCTGCGGCATAGGCAACGGCCACGTGGATCAATTCGTCCGCCCGAGCCGCTTCCTGAGGAGCGGTCAGATCAAGGCTGCGGCGGAAGAACTCGCTGCCGGCGAGCCACTTCTTCGGTTCCCGCTCGCCGAAGACGATGGCGTCGAACGTGCGGCCGCCGCCGATCTCTACAGAGAGAACGCCACCGCCCTGCTGCTGCAAGTCCGGTAGGCGAACCCATGCTTCCAGCGTCTTCTCGCGGAGGTCGCGCGGTAGCGGCGCCGACTGGAAATAGGCGTCTTTGCCATTCAACTTCAGGCGGCCATTCGCCAGGACAGCGCCGCCGTGCAGCGTGCCGTGAAGTGTGCCAACGCTATCCCGCGCATCAGCCTCAAAGGTCCAACGGGCGAACGGCTTCACGGTCGCCGTGAACGCGGGCGTCTTCTCGTGGACGATTGCCGCCCGCCCGATCGCCTCCAACGCCGCCTTCTTCTTCTCCCGGTCCGCGACCGCCTCTTGGACTGCCGCACGCTTCTGCTGCCGTACACGCATCTCCTGTGGCGGCAAGGTCGCTCGGTCGCCGTGCTGCACGCCTTCGAGGGCGGATTTCAGGCGGTAATAATCGGCTTGCGGAATGGGGTCGAACTTGTGGTCGTGGCAGCGGGCACAGTTGACCGTCATGCCGAGAAACGTCTGCCCGACGGCGCTGACAATGTCTTCCAGTTCCTCCTCGCGGACCCGCGCACGGCTGAGAGCGCCTTGCTGCGTGTTGCCGACTTCGTCCCACGGGCCGCAGACCAGAAAACCCGTGGCAACGATGCCGTCGGAAGTAATCGGCTCCAACACGTCGCCGGCGATCTGCTCCTTGATGAACTGTGCGTACGGCTTGTCGGCGTTGAAGCTACGGATGACGTAATCGCGGTAACGCCATGCGTGCTCGCGGACCTTGTCGCGCTCGAAACCCTGACTCTCGCCGAAGCGGGCAACATCGAGCCAGTGCCGCGCCCAGCGTTCACCGTATTGCGGCGAGGCGAGCAGGCGTTCGACAACCTTCTCATACCACTGTTCGGAAACATCGCGCTGGGCCGATTCGATCTCCGCGGGCGTCGGCGGCAAGCCGATGAGATCGAAGGTGACGCGCCGCACCAGCGTCGCGCGATCCGCCGGCGGCGCTGGATGCAATCGCTCCGCTTCCAACTTGGCGCGGATGAAGGCGTCGATGGGATTCCGCAGTCCACCTCGATCCTTCAACGTCGGCGGCGTCGGCCGCGTGATCGGTTGAAGCGACCACCAATCCAAACCCGCACGCCGTGGCGCATCGTCGGCGTGGACGGCGAAGGCGAGCAGCAGGCCGCCGATGCTGAGTGCAATCATGAGTCGCCGCTGTGTCGCCATGTCGAATCGCTCTCAAAAAACGTCCGGAATGGCTGCCAGTATAAGCCAGCGCGAGCCTAACATGAAGCATGTACTTTTCAGAACGGCGACGAAATTGGCGCATTCCTGCCTATCTCGCCCCCCATCCATGCGGCTTGTTTTCGCCGGAAACGGCGGCTGGATTTTGAGTTATGGCGAATGGGCTTTTCTCATTCCTGCCACCCTTGGCAGAAAACCCACTTAACCTGCTGCAACCAAAGCACTTACCCTCTGCCACCGTCGCGTGGTAGTTGACGTAACCAATTGTAGAAAAACATGTTGTGACAAAGTTAGATAATTCCTACTACTGTTGCTTGACAAGAGCGTTCGGTGCGGATATATGTACAAATATACACATCACGCGGCTGTACCAGCCAGCCGCGCGTCTCTGCCTCGCTACCCCGCCGAGGAGATTCGTCATGCGACTCGCAGTGCCTCTGGAGCTGTTGCAGAAAGCCGTTGATGCGCGGGCGCGCGGCCGCTCGTGGGAAACGATTGCTGTCGAGACTCATCGCAGCGCCCGCACGTGCCGCAGCTGGCCGGTTTTGTATGCGGCCGAGTGGAATCGCTTGTACCGCGACGCGCTCTTCCGCCAGCTCAATGATGCCGCGGGCCAAGCCAGCATTATCGTGACGTCGCTGGTGCGCAATGACAATCCGTGGGTCGCGTTCGCGGCCAGCAACCTTCTCCTGAAACCAGCCATCTCGGAGTGGGTTCGCGCCAACTTCGCCGCGGCCGACGCCGGCGCCGTCGATGCCGAGGTTCAGCGTGCGGTGGAACATGTGAAGGGGCTCACCAATGCACAGCTCAACACGCTCGTTCAACAGGTCGTGGCTCGACGTCCGCTCCCCGTGGACGCTTCCGACCACCATGTTGGAGACGATGCGGCGTCACGCCCGGCAAACGGTGCATGACTTCACCGAGCACTGCTTCACCGACGCCGCCGGGCGGACGTTAGTGCAAGCGCCGGTCCACCGCGCGTTGCAAGACTTCCTCGCCGCGCATCGTCACGCGCTCATCGAGCTGCCGCGCGACCACGGCAAGAGCGTGCAAGCGTGCATTCGCTTGTTGTGGGAGCTGGGACGGAACCCGGCGTTGCGGATCAAGCTGGTCTGCGCCACCGCCGAGCGGGCCGCCGAGCGCGTCCGCTTTCTGCGCGGGGCGTTGGCGGACGGCGGCATGGTGCGGCATGTCTTTCCGCACCTGGCCCGCTCCCGGCCGTGGACGCAAACGAGCTTCACGATCCAGCGGCCCGCGAACGTGATCGGCCCGAGCGTGGTGGCGTTCGGCGTCGGCGGCGGCTCGACCGGCACGCGCGCCGACTTGCTGCTGTGCGACGACCTCGTCGATGTCCGCTCTCTCAATAGCCCGTCCGTACGCGCGCGCGTGAAGTCGTTCTTCTACGAGAACCTGTTGAACCTGCTGGAGCCCGACGGCCGCTGCTGGTGTCTGTGTACGCCGTGGCACCGCGACGACCTCAACGCCGACTTGAAACGCAACCCCGCCTTCGCCCATTTCCGTCGCGCCGTCGGCCCCGACGCCGAGCCGGTGTGGCCGGAACACTGGCCGCGCGAACGGCTCCTGGCCCGCAAAGAGGAAATCGGCTCGCTGGCCTTCACGCGGGCCTATCGGCTCGAATGTCTTTCGGAGGAAGACGCGGTGATCAAGCCGGCGTGGATTCGTTTTTGGGATTGCAGATTGCAGATTGCAGATCGCAGATTGCCCGAGACAGGCGCGTCTGCAAATCTGCAATCTACAATCTCAAATCTGCAATCGCTCTACGAGCGCGTCATTCTCGCGGTCGATCCCGCGGTGTCGACGAAGAGCAGCGCGGATCGCACGGCGCTCGTCACGCTGGGGCAGACGGCGAACCATGAAATCCACGTCTTGGAAGCGACCGCCCGCCGCGTCGCCGCGCCGGAGCTGGTGTATCTGCTCGACCAAGCCGATCAGCGCTGGACGCCGGACACGATCGTGTTCGAGTCGAACGCCGCCTTCGCCGGCCTGCGCGACCTGCTCTTGCGCCACGCGACCTTCGGCCCAAAGATCAAATCGGTGACGCAGACCAAGGACAAGCTGTCGCGCCTGCACGCCTTCAGCGTGCCGGTGGAGAACGGCGCCTTCCGCTTGAAGGGCAGCAACGGCCACGTGGACGCCGGCCAACAGGAGTTATGGGATGAACTGACGGGCTTTCCCGCCGCCGAGCACGACGACCTGGCCGACGCGGCGGCAATGGGAACCGCGTACTTGCTGGAGCGGCCGGAGCCGAGAGTGTGGTGAGCGCAAAAAAAATGGCCGCCCTGCGTGAGCATGACGGCCGGTCGGCCCGTGGGCCGTTGCCTGCGAATCTTTCGTACTTGTTGCGAAAAGACTCGCGGGCGGGACGCGATTACACTAGACTCAGTATCCGACGATTTCCAAGCGCTGTCAACACTTTTTTCCTCTTCCCAGAGAGGTCGCCATGAAGACCAACTCTGCAACGTTGGCTCTTGATCTCGGGCCGAATTCGATTGGCTGGTCTCTTGTCGATGAGTCCGCATGCAGGATCGTGGCTGCCGGAGTGCGGGTCTTTCCCGAAGGCGTCGATCGCGATCAGCAAGGCGGCGAACATTCCAAGAACGAACAGCGCCGCATCGCTCGCGGTATGCGGCGGCAAATCAATCGCCGCGCGCGCCGAAAGCGAGCGCTTCGTAAAGCCCTTGTTACAGCCGGCCTGTTGCCCGACGCATCACTGCTGCCCGCCGAAGACCCGCGCCGCGTAAACTGGGAACGTGAGCAGTTCATGGACAGCGATCCTTACGCCCTGCGCCAACGGGCGTTGAGGGAGCGCCTTGAACCGGCTGAAATCGGTCGTGTGTTGCTACACCTCAACCAGCGCCGGGGCTTCCTCTCCAATCGCAAGGCCGACCGCTCGAAGAGGAAGGAAACGTCAGACATGCTGAAGGAAATCAGCAGCCTCGCCGCCGACATGGGGGACCGCACGTTGGGCGAGTACCTGGCCGGGCTCCACGCTGCGCATCCCCTGGAGCGTATCCGCGGCAGGCACACGCGCCGTGACATGTACGAAGCGGAATTCGAGGCGATTTGGTCACGCCAACAAACGTTCCACTCCACGTTGCTCACCGAGAAACTGAAGTACGGGACGGAAGGGCGACAAACGTATCCGCTCGAACCCAAGCCGTTGGGCGACCACGAGCTCCTGGAAAGGTTTGGGCTGCATGGAATCATTTTCTTCCAGAGGCCGATGTACTGGCCCAAATCCGTTGTCGGTCAATGTGAGTTGGAGCCAAAACTGAAGCGCTGTCTCCGCGCCGACCGAGTCGCACAGCGAGTTCGCCTGTTGCAAGAAGTAAACAATCTGCGCCTGCTGGATACTAGCACCGGCGAAGAACGGCCCCTTCAACCTCATGAGCGGGCTTTACTGATTGAATTCCTTGCCAAGAAAGACAAGCGGAAGTTTGATGAGATTCGCAAGGAGTTCTGCAAGAAACTGGATGTGCCGGAGAGCATACGCTTCAATCTGGAACGTGGCGAGCGTACGTCCTTGCAGGGCATGCCGACGGACGCGGCGTTGGCACACAAAGACCGTTTTGGCAAATCTTGGCACGAGCGGCCGGAGGACGAAAAAAACCGCATCGTACGGTCGCTGTTGGAGGACGAGGATGCGGCCATCCTTGAAACAGCGACGCGCGAGTGGGGACTCGACGCAGAAACGGCCGAGTCGGTTCTCGAAACCGACTTCGTGGAGGGCTACTCCAGTTTCAGCCGTGTCGCCCTGGAAAAGCTGCTCCCCCATCTCGAGCGCGGACTTCCTTTGATGACGCGTGACGGCACGCCTTCCGCTCTTTCCGAGGCTGGGTATCTCCGTCCGGATCAGCGCGTGGTAAATCAGAAGGACTTCCTCCCCAAGCCGCCGGAGCTGACAAATCCGCTCGTGCGCCAGGCTCTCCACGAGGTGCGCAAAGTCGTCAATGCGATCATTCGAGAGTACGGCAAGCCGGCGCGTATCCACATTGAGCTGGCCAGAGAGATCAAGGGCACCGCCAAGGACCGGGAACGCCGGTCAAGGGAGATGCGCGACCGGGAGCGACTCCGGGACGAGGCCGCCAAAAGGATTCGCGAGGCCGGCATCAAAGTGACGCGCGACGCAATCGATCGCTATCTGCTATGGGAGGAACAAAAGCGGGAGTGCATCTATTCCGGCCGGCCGATCAGCTTCGTCCAGCTTTTCGCCGGCGAAATCGACGCCGATCACATTTTGCCGCGCGAACGGAGCCTCGACAATTCCTTCACGAATCGCATCTTGTGCTTTCGCTCGGAGAACGCGGCCAAGAAAGACCGCACGCCCTACGAGTGGCTGGCCGAGTCTGACGCAACCAGATACGAGGCCGTCTTGCAACGCGCTGTCAACCTGCCGTACGGCAAGGCGAAGAAATTCCGCGAAAAATCAGTCCAACTTGACGACTTCTTCGCCCGCCAGTTTGTGGACACGACGTACATCACGACGCAAGTGCATGAATACGTGCGCTGTCTCGGCATGGATTTGGTATGCACGAAGGGCAGCCACACACACGAACTGCGCTGGCAGTGGGGCCTGGACAGCGTTCTCCGCGACGACGGCTTGAACTTAAAGAACCGCGAGGATCACAGGCATCACGCCGTGGACGCCATCGTCATCGCGCTGACGGATCGGTCGCGGTTGCAGCAACTCGCCGGGATTCGACGGCAAGGCGGAACTGAGAAAACCGGCGAAGTCTTAACCGAGCCCTGGCCGAACTTCCGGAGCGAAGTCGAACGGGTAATTAACGCGATCAATGTGTCCCATCGCGCGCAACGGGGTATCTTTGGGCCGTTGCACAAAGAAATGCTTTACGGTGCAACTCGAAAGGCAAATACGCAAAACGTGTCGAGGCCATGGGCCAAGGGTTGGGTCGAGGAAGCAAATGCGTACGTTCGTCGGAAGAGTATCTTGGAACTCAACAATACGAAGCAGTTGGCAAAAGTGCGCGACAAAACACTCCGGGAGATTCTGAAAGCCTTCCTGAGGAAGCGTGACATCGACCCGGATCGCCCACAGAAGATTCCGGCTGTGGTTTGGAAGGAATTGCCGACCATGCCTTCGGGAGTTCCCATCAAGAAGGTGCGCTTGGTCGAGCGCGGCGAGGGGTTCACCGAAATCCGAAGGGGATCGTTTGTGGAACTCTCAAGCAACCACCATTACGAGATAGTGGAGTTGCTGGATGACACGGGAAAACCTGTGGTCGATAAGAAGGGGACGACAAAGCGAAAGGGCTATCTTGTATCCATGTTCGAAGCTGCAAACCGAGTGCGAACGGGGCGACAAGAATTCAAACGCCTTCAGCAGCCGGTGCAATTGGCCAATTTGTCTCGCGCGGAGCTACGGAATCGCCTAGCGCCGGAAATGCGACGGCTCTCTCGCGAATATCCCGTTATTTGCACGGACCAC
The DNA here is from genome assembly GCA_041499805.1 of Gemmataceae bacterium. Classification (GTDB taxonomy): domain Bacteria; phylum Planctomycetota; class Planctomycetia; order Gemmatales; family Gemmataceae; genus JBGQKZ01. The sequence continues at coordinate 2,213 of JBGQKZ010000072.1, read as the reverse complement.
GGCTCGATGGAGCGGTTTATCATGTCCCTGTCCATCAATGAAATGGTCATGTTGGAACTGGACAACGGGACGAAGTCTCTTCACCGGGTTCAGAAAATGAGCGAGGGTTCGATCATTCTGAGACCTCACACGTATGCAGGCGAGGTGAGCGACACCGACAAACCCCCCATCATCCAGAGACGTGGGCCAAACACGTTGCGCGGTGAGAAGGTCGTGGTTGATTGCCTCGGAAGAATTCGGAAAGCCGCTGACTAACTGCGTGCTTGACGATTAATCCCCTGGTATAGTGGTAGCGACGCAGTCGTATGGCAAGCCGCCGCGTCCTCCCCCGCACGGAGGTGACCTTCCGCTCCCCGAGCAGGAAAGGCGCCGCCGGTGATTAAGCGCACGCTCGAAATTTCCCAGGAATCGGTGCATCTCGCGGTGCAGCTCGACCAGCTGAAGCTGTATCGGCATGAGCCCGACTCCGGCTGTTTGGCGTCGGTGCCCTGTGAGGACATCGGCCTCGTTGTCGTCGATAACCAGGCAACGACCTATTCGCACGCGGCACTGGCGCGGCTGATCGACTTCGGAGCGGCCGTGCTCGTTTGCGGTCGCAATCATCTGCCCACCGGCTTGCTGTTGCCTTTCGCCACCCACACCGAGGTGGTTCCACGGATTCACGAGCAAATCGCGGTCAGCAAGCCGGTGCGCAAACAGCTTTGGAGCCAGATCGTCGCGGCGAAGGTTCGCGCCCAGGCCGCCAATCTGACAAACGATTCGCCCGCCAAGCGACGGTTGCTGGCGCTGGCGCGCGACGTGAAATCGGGCGACCCGACCAATGTCGAAGCCCAGGCCGCCAAAATCTATTGGTCGGCCTGGCTCGGATCGTCTTTCTCGCCCAACGGCGGCAACGGGACCTGTAGCGCTCGGCGCGGGTCTCCCGACCCCGCCGCTCCCTGCCTCCCTCTCCCCGACGGGGGAGAGGGCCGGGTTGAGGGGGTTGGTTTCCACCGCGACCCGGACGGCACCGATGCCCTCAACGCGATGCTCAACTACGGTTACGCCGTCTTGCGGGCGGCCGTTGGACGCGCGCTCGTCAGCGCCGGCCTGCTGCCGGCCCTTGGGCTCAAGCACTCGAATCGCTCCAACGCGTTTTGTCTGGCCGACGACTTGCTGGAGCCCGTGCGGCCGCTCGTGGACCGGGCCGTGCGCGACTTGCACCGGCAAGGCGTCACGGAATTGAACAAGACGGCCAAAACTCAATTGCTCGGGCTGCTGACGGCGACCGTGCGGCTGGACGACGAAACCGGACCGCTCATGGTGGTGTTGCACCGCACCGTGGCGTCGTTGGTGCGCTGTTTCGAGGGGCAGGAAAAACGGCTGCTGCTGCCGGAAATGGCGGATGCCTGAATGCCGATGTCTGAATGGCGAAGGTCCAATCAATTACGAAGGTCCAATTCCGAATGACGAAAGTAGAGGCTTGCTCGCGGGCGCTTCGTCTTTTATTCGACGTTGGGAATTCGCCATTCGTCATTTCGAGACAGAAGGTATGGACCTCAGCGGATACCGTTTCATGTGGCTGGTGGTCTGCTTCGACTTGCCGGTCGATACGAAGATGGCGCGCAAAGCGTACGCCAAATTCCGCAAAGGACTGTTGAAGGACGGCTTTGCGATGATGCAGTTTTCTGTTTATATCCGGCACTGCGCGAGCGAGGAGAACGCCGGCGTTCATGTGGGCCGCGTCGAGCGCATGGTCCCCGACGACGGCGAGGTGCGCATATTGACCATCACCGACAAGCAGTTTGAAAGGATGCGTGTATTTTGGGGGAAAAGACGCCAACCTCCCGAGCAGCCCGCCGCTCAATTGGAGTTTTTCTGACGCTCGCCGGGCCGCAGCGCGTTGCCAGAAAGCCACTTAGGGGAGAGATAGTGTAATCGCGCCCCCCCCGGGAGCAATCCGCAACGCTGGGAGCGCTACATCCGCGAGAGCGGCGAGTGTAATCGCGCCCCCCCCGGGAGCAATCCGCAACGGCATCTGTTGCCGCTCCTCCCCGGCCAGAAGTGTAATCGCGCCCCCCCCGGGAGCAATCCGCAACCACGGCATTTCCCCGTCCGTCGCGTCGATTAGTGTAATCGCGCCACCCCCGGGAGCAATCCTCAACTTTGTAGTTGTCGAATGGCGATGCGCAAGTTGTGTAATCGCGCCCCCCCCGGGAGCAATCCGCAACGCT
>JBGQKZ010000071.1:0-34813 GCA_041499805.1 Gemmataceae bacterium | reverse complement strand
TCCAGTAATTTCAAGAACAAACCCGGAATATCCGGCCACGACGTGGCACTATGTTTTCGCGCCGCACGCTCGACCCCACGAAAAACCGCGGAAAAGCCGGGGTGAGAGGTCGAAATGAGAGAGTAACTGTTGAAAACGAGTATTGACGCCGGGCGGCGGGCGCTCCCCGATTCCGATAGCGATAGATGGTTTCCTGCTTGCGCGCGGCTGGCAATCGAAGTCGTTCAACATCAAGATAGAAGTCGACGGACAGGCGATCCCGATCCCGACGCACCATATCGACAACTTTAAAAATCGGGTCGGCGTGGAAGTGGAGTGGAACAACAAGACGGAGTTCTACGACCGCGACTTGAACAACTTCCGCTTACTGAAAGATCTGCGAGTGCTATCCGTCGGCGTCATCATTACGCGCATGTCGGAATTACAAAACCTGTTCGACGATCTTGGCAAGGGGCCATCCTACGGCAATTCAACGACCCACTGGAACAAGCTAATTCCGAAAGTGGAAGGCGGCAGCGCCGGCGGGTGCCCGTTGTTAATGGTCGGAATGGGCATGGCCTGCTACGACGCGAACTCGTGAGCCGTTGTACATCGGGATTAGCGGGCGCGTGTAGTTTTCTGCTTGATTGCCCCAGACTGTCCAGCCGGGCAGCGCACGCCGAGCGAACAATTCCAGATACGGGCCAGGACTGCATGCCGCGATGATTTCGGTGGCGGCATCTGGCTTCCAAGAGTGCTCCTGCTTCCGCTCAACAATCACATTGACCTGAGTTCGCCCCGGTTTGAGGGTTCGGAGTCTACCCTTGGTTCCGAACAGCAGCAGCTCCGTGACGTTGCGGAAGTAGAAACCGACGCCGCGCCCATCCGGCCCGCCGTCCTTGCGGACTTTGTACCAAACGATGTTCGTCTTGTAAGTGAAGCCCCACGCTTTCATAATCGTAAGCGCTTCCAGCAAGAGCGCGTTCGGCGTCCACAGATAAAGGTGACTCCTCGGCAAGGCAAGGTCGCCGACCGGCAAGGCGGCAATCTCGTCAAAGCTCATCGTCGGGTAGCGGTGAAGCCGCTTGTGTTCTGGGGCCATCTTGCCGGTGCGGTTCTGGAATCGCCACGGCGGGTCAATCAGGATGGTCCCGAACTGCCCCTTCAAACCAGGAAACGCCTGCGTCACTTCGCCGAACATTTCGCAACCTCCTTTGAAGCAAGAGTGTACCAGGTCAACCCGCCCAACGCCGCGCTATTCGCTCTCTGCTTCCGTCAGCAGTTCTTCCATCGTCCACGGGCGCCCAGTAGTCTGCGGGGTTATGGCCGGCGTCATGCTCGAGTGCCGTGCATGCGGCAGAAGTTGGAATGAGCAAGGTTACGGGGCAAGCGCAGGACGCTCGCCAAAGCGGGAATTTCAAATCGGACCACTTCCCGAATTTCCTTTCCGCACCGCTCCCCGCCGCCTACACTGCGAAATGCGCGATCTACGATCCCCCTTTTGGAGTTACACCCATGAGTTTTGTCGCGTACGGTCTCATGGAAGTGGGCATGCTCATCCTGCTCGCCGTACCTGGGAGCGGATTACACCAGGATTTGCTGAGCTACGTCGATCCCGCCGATTACTTCAACTCACGGCGGCTCGAAACGCAGGTCCCGAACTTGCTCGAAATGGCGGCCAAGCCCGCGCCGCACGCGCAGGGCACGGTCGCACAGCTCCTATCCATTCGCCGGCTCGCGGAGATGAAGGAAAAGCTTGGCGATCAGAAAGAACCTGTCCGCAAGGCATTGCAAGGTCTCGCCAACGGCCCCGAAGGATTCGCCCGCGACTACGCCCAACGGGCGCTGGCGCGCATGGATGGCAAGCCGGAGCCGATTCTGTACACCGCGGCGAAAGATAGCGTTCGCGTCCAAGCCCTGGAGTGGTTTCCGGAGAGCGTGACGTTTGTCGGCGCCCTCGATCTGCGTGCGCTGCCGGGACAGGCGTCGCTTACAGGCAAGGAGGCGGAGACCGGCGACAAGGTCAAGAAGATGCTCGCCGAGATTCTCAAGAAAGCGCCCGGAACCCCTTTGGAGGAAATCTACAAGTTCATCGACGTGGTTGGCGACATCCGTGTGGATCGCGTGGCCTTCGGCTACGGCCCGGAAACGATGGCGGCCAAGGGGCAAGCGTTCGTGCGCGTAAGCGGCTATTGCAACCAAAAACGCATCGTGGAGTTTCTCAAACAGACTATTCCCGACGCCAAAGTTGAGGAGCGAAAAGGACCCAAGGGAGAGCCGATCACGATCGTCAGCCATCGCGAGCCGCCGGCGTTCGCGTTCATCGGCGACACGGAGTTCCTCATGGCGGGACCGACCGGCAACGAAAGCGGCAGCGTGGACCTGATCGAGGCGGCGCTCGAGGTGCGCGCGGGCAAGAAGCCAAGCATTGTCAAAGGCATCCTGGCCAAGGCGTTGGAGGAGGCGCCAAGCGACGCCCGCGCCCTGCTCGTCGGCATGGTGCCGCCGGAGGTTCAAACCCTGTTGCCGATGACGCCGCTGGCCGCTTCGCCGCACCGCGTCGCGTTCTACGTGCGGACGCCAAAAGACGGCAAAGGCACGCTGTTGCAAATGAAGGGCACGATGCAGAGCGAACCGGATGCCAAGAAATTGACGGATGGGTTGCAGGAAGTGCTCAAGACGGCGGTCACTGCGCTAGATAACTCCCCGGTGCCGATCAAGAAGGAAACGCTCGACGTGCTGAAGACCGTGCTCAAAGGCATCCAGGTCAAGGCAGAGGGCGACACCGTCCTCGCCAGCGTCACGATTACGCCGGACGTCCCCGCCGCGATGCTCGACCTGGTGAACGAGTTCATTCAGCGCGAATTTCGACCGTGAGCCGGAGGTTGTGTCGTCTAAAATCACTGTGCGTAATTCGGCAGCGGCTGAAGACGAGCAACGAAAACGCACGGCGTGTCTTGACGCGCCGAATACGCTCGGCGTGCAGTTTCCAACTCCGGCGCCGATCCGCGGCGACCGCGACTTTATTGAGGACTGCGCAACCAATGCAACACATCGGACACAAGCCTGAGGCGCAAGCGAAGGCATCGACGACGCCTCTTCGCTTGCGCCTCAGGCTTGTGTGGCATTGGTTGCGCAGCTGTCAATAGAACACGACGGCACGTCCGCCACGTATATAAACACTCTTCGTTCTTGTATCGTCGCCGCACCCGGATGGGAGTTAGCCGTGAATGCACTTTCGCGCTCGACAAGCATTGCCCTGTTGTTGGCCTTCACCACGACGGCGGCTTGGCCCGCGCGTGCCGAGTGGAAGCCGGCGCAAGCGCCGCTTATGACGCGCTGGGCGAAGGACGTCACGCCGGAGAAAGCGCTGCCGGAGTATCCGCGGCCACAGTTGGTGCGGCCGGATTGGCTCAACTTGAATGGCCTATGGGATTACGCGATCACGTCGAAAGGCGCGGCGCAGCCGGAGAAGTGGGACGGCCAAATCCTGGTGCCGTTCTGCATCGAGTCGGCCCTCTCCGGGGTCGGCAAGCACGTCACGAGCGACCAAAACCTGTGGTACCGGCGGACGATTGCGCTACCCGCCGGCTGGCCGGGGAAGCGCATTTTGCTGCATTTCGAGGCGGTCGATTGGCAAGCGACGGTGTTCGTCAACGGCAAGGAAATCGGCAGTCACAAGGGCGGTTTCGTCCCGTTCGAGTTCGACATCACCGCCGTCCTGAAGGACGGCAAAGGCGAGCTGGTCGTGCGCGTCTGGGATCCGACCGACACGGGCTCGCAGCCGCGCGGCAAGCAGGTGAGTAAGCCGAGCGGCATCTGGTACACGCCTGTTACCGGCATCTGGCAGACGGTCTGGATGGAGCCCGTGCCGAACCCGGGACCTGGACCGCTGAACGTCACGAGCGTGCGCTTCACCCCGGACGTCGACAAGGGCGAGGTGGAATTCATCGTCGAGATCAATGAGCCCTCACCCCACGTCTGGGCCACCGTGGACGTCGGGAACGGCGTGGCCAGCATCGGGGCCCAGACGGGCCATTGGTATCGGCTGAAAATCCCAAAGCCGCACCTCTGGACCCCGGACGACCCGTATTTGTACCCCGTGACCGTGCAGTTGACGCGCGACCACCCTGGGTACAAGATGCGCGAGGCGGGCGAGACGGTCAGCAGCTACTTCGCCATGCGGAAGATCTCCGTCGGCAAGGACGAGCAGGGCGTCCCGCGGTTGCTGCTCAACAACAAGCCGCTCTTCCAGCTCGGGCCGCTCGACCAGGGCTGGTGGCCCGACGGCCTCTTGACCCCGCCGTCGGACGAGGCGATGGCCTACGACCTCAAGGTGATTAAGCAGCTCGGCATGAACATGCTTCGCAAGCACATCAAGGTCGAGCCCGCCCGCTACTACTATCACTGTGACAAGCTCGGGCTGCTTGTCTGGCAGGACATGCCGAGCGGCGGGATGCCGTCGCGCAAACAGTTCATCGCTCCGAACGCGGCGGCAGACGCGACATTCACCGACGAGGAGAAGAAGCAGTTCCGCACGGAACTGAAGGCAATGATCGACCATCTGCGCTTCTTCCCCTGCATCGTCACGTGGGTGCCGTTCAACGAAGGTTGGGGCCAGCACGACACGAACGAGATTCTCGAATGGGTCATGAAGTACGACCCGAGCCGCCTCGTGGACGGGCCGAGCGGCTGGGCCGATCGCGGCGTCGGGCACATGAAGGATATGCACAACTATCCGGGACCGGGCATGTTCCCGGTGATGAAAGACCGCGTCTCGGTGCTCGGCGAATTCGGCGGGCTCGGCCTGCCGCTCGCCGGTCACCTTTGGAAGCAGAATCAGAATTGGGGCTACCGCACGTACAAGACGCGCGAGGAATTGAACGACCATTACCGCGCGTTGATTGTGCAGCTCCGACCGCTGATCGGCCAAGGCCTAGCGGCGGCGGTCTACACGCAGACGACCGACGTGGAGACGGAAGTCAACGGATTGATGACGTATGACCGGGAAGTTATCAAGCTCGACGTGAAGGAAACGGCGGCGCTGCAAAAGAAGCTTTACGGTCCCCAACCGACGGTGCGCGCGCTCGTCGAAACCGCGGAACAGAAGCCGGTCGTATGGCGTTACGCCATCGAGAAGCCGGCGGAAATCTGGTTCAAGCCGGAGTTCGACGACAGCGGCTGGAAACAAGGCGAAGCCGGCTTCGGCACGCCGATGACGCCCAACACAACGGTGCGCACGTTGTGGAAAACGGACGACATCTGGGTGCGGCGGTCGTTTGAGCTGAAGGAAGCGCCCACGGGGGACGTCATGCTGAAGATGTACCACGATGAAGATGCGGACGTGTATATCAACGGCGTTCTGGCTGCGAAAACGAGCGGATTTGTGACGCAATACTCGTTGTTTGCCATTTCCGCGAATGCGAAAAAGGCGCTGAAGTCCGGCAAGAACGTGATCGCGATTCACTGCCACCAAACCACCGGCGGTCAATACATCGACGCGGGGTTGGCAGAGATCGTTGAACCAACAACGGGCAAATAGGTTTCCGGAATTTCTCGCAAAGGCGCAAAGAGAGCCAAGCACGCGAAGATTCAACGGCTCTTTGCGTCCTTGGTTCTCTTTGCGCCTTTGCGAGAAACGCCTTTTACGGCGCCTCGATGGTCACCGCCATCACTACCGGCGCCGTTTGATCCTCGCCCTTTACAAACTCAATCGTTTCGATCTTCGCGTTCCGCTTCGGTCGCACCGTCAAATACCGAATCTGCTGCCCGCGGAGTGAAAACGCGAACTGCGACCCCGGCACATCGACGCGGCGAATGTAGTCGGCGAACTCCTCGCCGTTCTTGAGCGCGTGATCCTCGGTCTGCCCATCGTCGTAGTGCAGCCGAACGATCATCGACACCGAGCCTTTGGGAGCATAAGGAAACCCCCAACCGCTGACGCCGCTGAGCAGATGGACTGCGGCGGCCGAGACGTTGCACGGCAGGCTCACCGACTTCGGCATCTTCGGCGGCAGACTGCCTTGCGGGCTGTAGAGGAGAATCACGTTCGGCAATCGCGCCTCTTGCGGATCGACCAGTTGAAACGGCACGCCTTGAAAAGTCTTTGGCGACCAATCCGCGAAAATGAGCCGTTCCGCCGGCGAATCCTCGCTGTAGAACATGCCGCGCGTGCTGACGGCCGTCGCCACCTTGCCCAGCGGCAGCGGCAGGTACTTGCCGCGCTGCGTGAGAAACTCGAGCAAGTTGACGATGTCCTCCGGCTTGAGCTGTTTCTCGAAGCCGTCCGGCATCAGCGATTTGTTCGACGCGAGCAGCTCGTCGATGTCTTCGCGCAACAAGGTTTGCTTCTTCGCCTCGGCGTCGATCAGCTCGATGGCGGTCTTGCTTTCCGACGCGAGCAGGCCGGTCAGCACTTTGCCCGACTTGGTCGTCACGGTGTACTGCCGATAATTGCCTTCGACGCTGCGGCTGGGGTCCATGATCTCGACGAGCAAGTGGGCTTTCGGATGCACCGCCATGCCGGTTAAATCGGGACCGACGTGTGCCCCCTCGCCGCCGTGCATGTGGCATTTGGCGCAGAAATTCTTGAAAACCATCTTGCCAACCGCGGCGTCGCCCGTTTGCTTGGTTAAGGGGGTCAAGTCGTCGATGACTTTTTGGCGGTCCGCGTTTGGCAAGCCGCCCGCTTTGGCGAGCAAGCGCTTTGCCTTGGCCGCGATGGAACGGGCCGGATAGGCAGCGAGCGCTTGTTTTTGATCGAGCGAAAGCTCGGCGAGGTCGAATTTCCCGCGGTCCGCCGCGTCGAGCAGAAGATTCGTCCAGTCGCTGCGTGCGAGAATGGCGCGCAACGCCATTGCCTTTACGCCGGGGGTGAACGAACTCAGCGACTCGAGCAACAACGCGCCCACCGGCGCCGCCTCGGTGCGCGCTACCGCATCGATCAAACCTTGGGCCAACTCCGGCGATGTTCGAGGAGTCAAGACGGCGAGCAGTTGCTTGGCCGCGTCGGCGTCGGTCTTGCGGAAGTCGATCAACTGCGCCGCCGCCTCGGCACGGGCCGTATCGGAAGCCTTGTCGTTGCCAATCGTGGCGAGCAACGCGGCGGCAACCTCGAGCGAGCGCTTTTCAAAGCTCTTGCTCCCGCACAGGAGCGCCAAGCGGAGGACCTGGCCCTTCGAGCTGGAAGGAGCACGCTCCAGCAGCCGCGCCAGCGCTTGGTCGACGCCATCCTTCAAGACAACGGTTCCACTTTTCGGCCAGCCTTTCACCAGTCCGGCGACAACAGCCTCGGCGGCGCTGGGCTGGGCTTCGGCAAGCGCGGCCAGGATCTCGTTCATGTGCTCTTCGGGTCCAGCGCGCGCGAAACTCTCGGCGACCGTCGTAATCACCGACAGTGCTTGCGGCGGCAGGGCGTTTTTCTCGCTGCCCAGGCTCGCCAGTACGAGCCAATCGACCTTGGCGGCGGCGCATGTCAGAGCATCGCGTATCGAGCGGTCTTCGAGGTTGATCGGCCGGCGCAGCTCCTCGACGAGCCGCGCGCCGCGATTGTGCGGCATCACCGCGAGCGCTTCAAAACCGGCCAGGCGGACGCGAAGGTCCGACTCTTTGGCCAGGAGATCGAGAATCGCTACGGCGCTGTTCGGCGTCGGGGGCAAAGCCAACAAAGCATTGCGGCGCACGGCGGCAGACTTATTTTCCAGCGCCCGGATACCCGCTTGTTCGAGCGCGCCCGCGACAATGCCCTTCGCTTCCATGCCGTTCAACGTCCACAAGGCGTGGATCGCGCCGACATTCAGGCCGATTTCGTCGACGCTTGCGTCCGTCGCCAGTGTCAGCAAGTCCGAAACAACGTTGTTGTCCCCGCGTTCAACAAGCAGGCGTTGGGCCTGCCGCCGCCAAAAGAGATTGGCGTCCTTCAGCGTCGCCACGAGTTGTTTGGGCGAAGCGTCCTTCAACGACTTCTTGGCGAGCCGGGTTGCGTCAGCACCGGGAGACTTTGCGCCTGTGTACACGAGCCGATAAATGCGGCCGTGCGTCTTGTCGCGCAACGGCGTCTCATACGCCGCCCCCTTTCCAGTCCGGAAACCGGGCGGCGTCGGGTTGTGTTGAACAATGTACGCATACCAATCAATGATCCAGACGTTGCCGTCCGGCCCGACTTCCGCCATGATCGGCGCCGCCCATTCATCGTCGCTGGCGACAAGGTTCCACGAGTTCTTGGTGCGATAACTCGACCCGTCCGGGCGGATGACAAAGGTCGCGGTGAGGTGCCCAGTCGGATCGCTGACGAAGGCGGTGCGGTTCCAGTATTCGCGCGGATACGTCCGGGCCGTGTAGATCGCATGGCCCGCCGCGGCGGTGAACTGACCGTGCCAATCGACTTGCCGCACCTTGTCCGTGATCGGATGGTAGCGCGCGTCGTCCGAGATCATGCCGAGCACCGTGGACGACCAACCGCGGACCGATTCATAGAAGCGGTTCGGAATCGGCATGTGCATGCTCGGGTTGCCGTTCGCCGTCGAGCCGAATAACTCACCGTCTTCGCTGAAACCGACGCCCCATGAGTTATTGCTGCTGCTGCGGAGGAATTCGAGCTTCGACCCGTCCGGTTTGAAGCGGAAGAAGCCCTGTCCGAAGCGATGCCGCTCACCGCCGACCGTGCCGTTGAAGCCCGCGTAGCCAACGATGCCGTAAATCCAGTTGTCGAAGCCGTATTGCAGGTTGCTCGGTCCGGCGTGCGTGTCGCTCGTGCCCCAGCCGGTGAAGAGGACGCGGCGTTCATCCGCGACGCCATCGCCGTCGGTGTCCTTGAGGAACAGCGTGTGCGGCGCCTGCGTCACGATGACGCCGCCGTTGGCGAATGTCAGGCTTGTGGGAATGCTGAGCTTGTCGGCGAACGTCGTGATTTTATCGGCCCGGCCTTCGCCCTTTGTGTCTTCACAGATCAGAATGCGGTCGTGCCCTTGGCCGTCGGGCTGCTTGTCGTTCGGATAATCCACGGTGACGGCGACCCACAGCCGGCCGCGCTCATCCCAGTTCATGCAGATCGGCTTGCCGCCAAGTTGATCCTCGGCGACGAACAGCTTCATCTCGAAGCCGACCGGCGTTACGTAGTGCTTGACGGACTCGGCCGGATCGAGCGGCTTCTGCATCTTTTTTAGCGGCGCGGCGGTCACGCCCCACCGCGGGCTCGGCGGGTAGAACGGCACGTTGGCATCGACATACTCGAACGGCTTCACGTCGGTCCGCGGCTTCGTCATTTCGGGTGTGTCGAAGACGGTTGGCACAACGCCCGGATCGCCGCCGACCGCCCAGCGGATGCCGCGCTCAACCAGACTCTGAAAGCCGGGATTCGACCATGTGCGCTCGTCGTGCCCCCAAGCGGTGTAAAAGACGCGGCCTTTACCCTGCGTCCGCACCCACGTCCACGGTTCTTTCTTGTCGCCATCGACGCGATATTCCAGCACCGTGCGATCCTTCTCGTTGTGCTTCGTATGAACGTAAGTTTCATCCCAACTCTCGAAACCGTTGAAGCCTTTCATAATCGGATGATTCGGCTCGGCGATCTGCGCGCGAAACGCGCCGGTGCCGTGGCTCTTGAATTGCGCGCCGACAAGGGCGATATATTTCGGCGAGTTGAGAAAGCAGTACGACGCGCAGTGCAGCGGGATAAAGCCCTTGCCGTGCTCGACAAAGTCGAGGAGCGCCTTCTCCTGCTCCGGCGTGATCTTGTCGGTGTTCGCGTAGATCAGCAGGCCGTCGTAGCGATTGAGGATTTGCGGGCTCAGCGCGTCCGCCTTGTCGGTGTACGTCAAGTCGATGCCGCGCGCCGCGAGCACCGGCTGAAGCTGGCGGAAACGCTCCGCGGGGCGATGGTGGCCGTTGTCGCCGAGGAAGAGAATCTTGATCGGCTTCGGCTCCGCCGCGGGGATGTTGACCACAGAGGCACAGAGACAAAAAGGCAAAAAGAAGGAAACGGCGAGACCGCGGCTATTCATCGGAGGATTCCCTGTGGAAGCTCTTCTCTGTGTCTCTGTGGCTCGGTGATTACTAACATGGTTGTAACCGAAAAACCTGCTTCCGGCGACCGCTAAATGTAAAAGGGCGACCCACATGAAAGTCAACTGGCAAGGCGTGTATCCCGCGGCGACGACGCAGTTCCACAACGATCAATCCCTCGACCTGCCGGCGACGGCGAAACACGTCGAGCGCTTGCTCCGAGGCGGCGTCCACGGGCTCATCATGCTCGGCACCGTCGGCGAAAACTGCTCGCTCGAATATCAAGAAAAACTCGCCGTCTTGCGGGCGACGGTCGAGCAGGTTCGGGGCCGAGTGCCAGTGCTCACAGGCGTCGCCGAGTGTTCGACGGCCCTGGCCTGCCGCTTCGCCGCGGATGCGCAAAAAGCCGGCGTCAACGGGCTCATGGTCTTGCCGGCGATGGTCTACAAGTCCGATCCGCGGGAAACAATCGCGCATTTCCGCAGCGTTACCAACGTGACCGACCTGCCGATCCTCTGTTACAACAACCCGGTGTCATACGGCGTGGACATCACGCCCGCGATGTTCGGCGAACTCGCGGACGAGCCGAAGTTTGTCGCGATCAAGGAGTCGTCCGAGAACGTCCGCCGGATCACCGATTTGAAGAATGTCTGCGGCGACCGCTACATTCTCTTCTGCGGCGTGGACGATTTGGCATTCGAAGCAGCCGTTTTGGGAGCGGTCGGCTGGGTCGCCGGGCTTGTCAATGCGTTCCCAGAAGAAAGCGTCCGCCTGTGGGATTTGGCGATGAAAGGCCGGTACGAGGAAGCGTTACGCATCTACCGCTGGTTCACGCCGCTGTTGCACCTCGACACGCACATCAAACTGGTGCAGTACATCAAACTGGCGGCGGCGGAGTGCGGCAGCGGGTCGGAAATGGTGCGAGCGCCGCGGTTGCCGCTCGTGGGGAAGGAACGGGAGGAGATTTTGAGTCTCGTGCGCGCTGCGAAAGCGAGGGCGCCGGGACCGGCCACGGTAGCGTGATGGGAGACGAGCGATTTCCTCACGACGAGGTCGATTATGCCTGTTCACGATTGGACCAGGCTTCAACCGGGCATTTTTCACGATTTCCATCATGCATGGATCTACGAGCTAGCCCGCGTACTGAATAAGGGTCTGCTGCCGGATGATTGCTACGCGATAGCGGAACAGCTTGCGGCCGGATTCAGCCCAGACGTGCCGACGCTACAAGGGCGGCTAACTGACACGGAGGACGGATTCGACGCCCAGCCGATCCGTTCTAGTGGCGGCGAGATGCTCGCGCCGCCGGCCATTCAGCCAACGGCCGAAACGGAAATCCCATTCTACCGCCGCAAGCAAAACGTTATCGCAGTGCGGCACGTCAGTGATGACGAAATCGTGGCGATGATCGAAATCGTCTCGCCGGGCAACAAGTCGAGCCGGAAGGCCATGCGCGATTTTGTGATGAAGGCGGCTTACTTACTCGATAAGCGCATTCATCTGCTCATCATCGACGTGCAACCGCCCACCCGGCGCGACCCGCATGGTTTGCACGCAGTGATCTGGGAAGAGATCACCGGAGAGGAGTCGGCGTCGCCGCCTGAAAAACCGCTGGCGCTCATCGCGTATGAATGCGATCTTGGCATCAAAGCGTATGTCGTCCCGGTCGCGGTCGGCGAGTCGTTGCCGGATATACCGCTTTTTCTAGAGCCGGGGAAACAAGTCCCAGTTCCGCTGGAAGCGACGTACAACGCGGCGTTTGATGCGGTGCCGCGGCGGTGGCGGAGCGTGCTGGAAGGGCGTTGAATCCCGATTTGGCGAACGCCGCTTCCTCTGGCCGCCGGTGGTCAAAGGGAAATCGACCAGTACAAGATCACCGGCCTGATAGCAAGTCATAGATCGCGTCACTGTCCGCGTACCCGGCGCCCATTTCGGTCGCGGCGAGTTGCTCCCACTGCCGATCCTCGTCGTTTTCGACAACGAGCAGCAAGACGCGAAGCTGTTGGGACGGATTGAGCTGCGCCGCGACATCGTCCGGCACAGACAAGCTGTGGTCCGAGTTACGGTGCGATTGGAATTCGATTGCCTTCATTGCGTGAGCCTCCTCGACGCCAGTATAACATTACGGACATCGCGTCGGCAGATCGTTCGCGGGCAAATGAATTGCGAACCAAGAAGAATGGCGGCATTCAACGCTGAATTCGGCTGTAGAACAAAGATCGAAGATGAGCAAACGGACGTGGATCTGTGTGCCTTGCCGGAAGGCGTACTTACGCAAGAAATCTCTCATCTCGGTCGAATGCCCGAGTTGCCATGGCCCTTGCGAGTACGTTCACTGGGCAAGTCGCGTCCCGTCGCCCAACAAAACCAAAGCGTGGGATGAGTTCATCGCCCAACATAAGGCCTACAAGGCGCGGATGGAGGCTGACGATCGAGTCGTGCGAGAAAGTCAAGAAATCAACAAATCCAGCCAGCGAACCAAGAGGTCGCCGGCCGAGATACGCGTGGCGTACCTCGAAGCTATTTGTACGCCACTGATTAAGACGCTCAACCATTCGGCCGCGCTGCCAGCGAACCAGCTTGCTGGCCATGCTGCCAATTTGGACTTCTGGGTAAGCGAAGCAAAACACTGTCTTGCGGTCATTGATGGCTACCAAGAACGATTTGCTCGACTCCGCGCTGGACAGGCAGAATACGAGAGGCAGCATAATGTTCTTGGTCCGGGAACGCCGCTTCGACGCGGAACCAAAGACCGAGGGCGACAGGAGCTTCGTCGAGCGGTGTGCGAAGCGATTGAACGGTTCTTATCGCGTTGCCATCGAGAGGGATTGCTTTCTGAGGAAGCTCTAAAGGCGTCGTTGGCTGCGCTCGGTTGCTTCGACAAAACGCAGAAAGCGATTCGCTGGTCTTTCCACACGCAAAAGGAGCGCGAACATGCCGCGACCGAAAAGTAAGTCAAGCGCTGCCCTTCTCTTGCAGCGGGTCTACCATTGGTAGCCGTGCTCCCGTCCCCACTGCAGCCAGGCTTCCACCATTTGAGGGATGTTGCCCGCGGCGGCTTCGGGTACGGGATTGGCGCCCGTAATCTCCCGCAACGCGCAAAACCAATGGGTGTGGTTCTCTTCCAAGTCCTTAAACAGAAGCGGAATCACTTCCGGGCCGAGGTTGATAATCTCGCGGTACGCTGGATGATTGTTCCGCAGCGTCGTGGACGAATGGTAGGCGACGGCTCGTTCCCACGATTCGGCCAGTCGCCGAAAGCGATCCTGCACGGTCTCCATTGGCGGCGGCGCTTGTTTTGCAGGAAGAGGAGCCATGACCTTGCCTCCCAAGAACCGTGCGTGATTTGTTGCGGAATCGGCGTTGCCATCATAGCTGACGACGACGCGGGCCGCATTGCGAACCGGCGTTCCGTAGTGGTGCAGATTGGTCTGGAGAAACCCGGTTTCTTCGAGAAACCGGGTTTCTTGGCGGCGAAACGTGCCACTACCCGGCGTTCGCAGCAGGTCGCGGCGCCCGGAAATGCAAAACGGCGCGGCCTCTGGAAGCCGCGCCGTTTCGTCTGGTCCAGGTAATCGTCTTACTGATTAAACACAAACTCCTTCGTGTTAATCACCGCCCACAGAATGTTCTCGTACGCCAGCTTTTTGTTGTTCACGTTCTTCGCGATATGCGAAAGCGCCGCGTCGAGCTGTTGCGGGGACGGCTTGTGGGCGAACGCCCAGTAGAACAGCTCCTCCACCTTTTCCGCGTCGGGCCGCGGGTCTTTCGCCAGCGTGTCGGCTCGGCCGCCAGCGCGGCTCAACTTGCCTTGCACCTCGTCGGAGTTGAGCAGGTGCAGGGCTTGCGCGAGATTGGCTTCGCTGACCCGTTCGCACTCGCAGGCGCTGATCCGCTGCGGGCGGCCGAAGACGTCGAGGAAGTATGAGGCGAATGATTCGTCCGGCAGCATGATCGCCCGCCGCGGGGCGTGCTTGTCGGTCGGCAGGCCGCCGAAGCCCGCGGGGCTGTCGGTCACCTGGCAGACGGCGTCGAAGAGGACTTCCGCGCCCATCCGCTTCGGATAGTAACGGGCGTACGTTTGCTTGTCCTGCTTGTTGAAGTCGTTCGGCACAGCGCTCAGTTGATACGTCCGGCTCTTGCAAATCGTCGCGATCAAGTGCTTCAGGCTGTATTTGTTATCGACCAGGTCCTTCGCCAAGGCGTCGAGCAACTCGGGATTCGACGGCGGGTTGGTGACGCGCATGTCGTCGAGCGGGTCGATGATGCCGCGGCCGAAGAAGTGAGCCCAGTAGCGATTAGCGACGGCTCGTGCGAAGAATGGGTTCTTCGCGTCCACCATCCAATCGACCAGCTTCTGCCGTGGGTCTTGGTCGGGCGGCACGGTCAGCGGCTCGCCGTCGAGGGCTTTCATCACCGCTTGCTGTCCGGTGCGTTTGTTCGTCACGCCGCCGGACGAGCGGTTGAAGATGACCTGCACCTGATTCTGCTGCTGGTTCTGGAGGCCGCCGGGGGCCAGATACTGCTTGCGACCGACGCGGCCGAAGAAGGCGGCGAGGCCCCAATAATCGTCCTGGCTCCATTTCTCATACGGGTGGTGGTGGCACTGCGCGCACGCCATCCGCAGACCGAGGAAGACCTGGGCGGTGTCGTCCACGAACTGCTCGGGGTTGGTCAGCTCCTTGTACCACACCGTGGTCGGCGATTTCGTCTCGTCGCCGACAGCGCCGAGGATGGCACGGGCGAATTCGTCGTAAGGCATGTCGCTCGCCACGGCTTGCCGAATCCAGCCGTGGAACGCAAACGTGCCATACGCCCGATCGGGCTGCTGCCGGCGTTTCACGCGGAGAATGTCGGCCCATTTGTTCGCGAAGAAGTAGCTGTATTCGGGCGAGTCGAGCAGCGCGTCAACCAACTTGTCGCGTTTCTTCGGATCGGGATCGCCGACAAACGCCTTGATCTGTTGCGGCGTCGGCAGGGTGCCGGTGATGTCCAG
Organism: Gemmataceae bacterium; assembly: GCA_041499805.1. Taxonomy (GTDB): domain Bacteria; phylum Planctomycetota; class Planctomycetia; order Gemmatales; family Gemmataceae; genus JBGQKZ01. The sequence continues at coordinate 19,836 of JBGQKZ010000071.1, read as the reverse complement.
CGACACGCGGCGAATGAACTGCTCGTCGCTGCACAGTTCCGACGGTACGAGACCAAGGAGCTGCCATTTCTTTTGGGTGAATTGATCGACGACGGTCTGGTACGGGAACTGATACGCCGGCGTCTTGGCGCCAAGCGGCACGACGGCCCGGAAGACGGTGACCTGTCCCTGATAACGAGCCATGACCGCCGCTTCGCCGCTGAGGGCGAGTGTGCGAACCAGTCCAGAAGGCTCAACAACGGCGATCTCGGTGTCGTTGCTCTCATACTGCGTCCGCCGGGTGATGTCTTCGACGGCGCCGTCGGAGTAGTGCGCGTAGACGGCAAGCTGCTGCTTGTTCTGTCGCGTGAGCAAGCGCATGTCGGGCGTGACGGTGATCTTCGTCACGACGGGATCGGTCTTGCTGCCGTAGGGAGTGCCGGCGGCGAGCCAGCGGCGGATAAGGCGATACTCGTCGCTGCCGATTTCGATCTTTTTGCCGCCGCCGTGCGCGATGGTCCCCGTGGACTTGAGAAGAAGCAGGCTGTTCTCCGGCGAGGCGGGAAAGACGCGCCGCCCGCGCGCTTCTTTCACGATCGCATTGAAATCGAATTCGGGGTCGAAGCCGAGCAACGAGATTTTGAAACCGTTCTGACCGCTCGCCTTGCCGTGACAGCCGCCGGAATTGCAGCCGAGCTTGGTGAAGATCGGCACAATCTGATTGCCGAAGTTGATTGGCAAGTTGGCGTCGGTCGCCTCAGTCTTTACTGGAATCTTGAGCGTCTTGTCGCCGTAGCTGGCGCTGATCTCGGTGACGCCGTTGCCGACCGGCGAAACGCGGCCGGCGGTGCTGACGCGTGCGACCTTCGAGTCGGCGATGTCGAATTTCACTTCGCCGCTCAGGTCTTGTAGTCGCCCATCGTTCAATGTCGCGGTGATGATGATCTGCTGGGCGTCGTCGATTCCTTTCAGGTCAATCTTGGCAGGCGTGACCGCGAGCTTCGCGACCTCGGCCGGCTTGGGCAAAACGACTTCGCCGGCCTTGCCGGCGTCGTTGTTGTAAAGATCGCCGGCGAGGACCGGGCCGCCTGAGCAGGTGAGGGCCGCAAGGGCCGTCAGGACGAGCCGGTGAAAACGTGTGCCGGTCATGCAGAACCCCCCATTCATGCGGTAGGACTAAACGAGCAGTGCTTTCATTCTGGGCGAAGCAAGCGCGGAAAGCAATCAGGCAGTCGGAAGTCCACGCACTGTAATAATACGTCGACTTCGGGTTGGCAGGCGGGCGCGGAGGCAGGCGGGACATCCCTTGAGGACCGTTCCTTATCTACAAGGATACCGTTCCCCCTAGCCGCCGCAAGTGCGGAAATCACCAAAATCACTTGAACCGGCGGCGCGCGCTCGTCGTATAATCACGCGTGTCGCCCCTGTAGCTCAATGGTCAGAGCGGGGAGCTCTAAACTCCTGTCCGTGCGGGTTCGAGTCCTGCCAGGGGCAAATCCATTCGGGGCGCTTACGCGGAGGTTCGTTATGTCTCACTAGATTCGTTATGTTTACGTCTTGGTCCGCACCGACCTTTCTCCCGGACAGCAAGTCGTCCAGGCCTGCCACGCCGCCTGGGATGCCTGTTCCACCTTTCACGATCCTGGGCACGAACACCCTCATCTCGTCGTCTGCGGCGTGCCCGACGAATCGACGCTTAAACACGTCCTCGAACAACTTCGCGAGCGCGGCGTTCGCTTGCGCGCGTTCACGGAGTGTGACATTGGGAACGAACTGACGGCCCTGGCCAGCGAGCCATTAGCCGGCGCCGCGCGCCGTCCTTTCCGCAAGTACCGTCTGCTGAACCCGGGTCTGCTATGCGCCGCCCACGCGGACGGGCCGCGTGAATGCGCGCAGAAAAGGCCCCTCACAAAGGAGGATTGAAGATGCGCACTTATCGCAGTCGTTGGGGTTTTCACCCATGTGATTACCGAACGTTTTTGTAGCTGAAACGAATTCACAAAGCTTACTGGGCAGCCCTCCGGCTTCATGCCGCTTGGCTGCGTTGGAGCCGCAAGCTGCCGCACAATCGTGTGCGCTTTCGGCGGGAGCGCGACCGGCGCGTGATCCTCGGACCGCGCCCGGAGCCTGTCATGTTGGAAGTCTATCGGGAGATTCTTAACGCAGGTTACGATATCGCGGCCGAATTCCAGCGGGCTCGCCATGGGGTTCCAGAACAAGAGGTGAAGCCGTTGGGCATTCCGATCGAGACGTTGAACGATTGGGTCGCTCGCTTAGACGTCCCGAAATCGTAATGCAATCGACCCCGGCGGCATCAGTCGTCGCCTAGCCGCCGGGGTCGAGTTTCCGTTTAGCGCTGCCACTCCTCGCGCAAAATTCCCATCACAATCGTGTCCCAATAACGGCCGTCGCGATAGTGGTCCTGGCGCAGCACGCCTTCGCGGCGGAAGCCGGCCTTCTCGTAGGTGCGAATGCCGCGCGCGTTGTACTCGTAGACCTGCAGCCAGACGCGATGGAGATTGAGCGTATCAAACGCGAATTTCACGATCAGCCGCGTCGCTTCCGTGCCGTAGCCTTTGCCCCACTCGTCTTTCTCACCGATGGTCAGGCCGAAGCACGCGTGCCGGTCCTCCTGATGGAATTGGTGCAGACCGACCAAGCCGATGTGCCGGTCGGTTTCCTTCACCATGATGCAGAGCGGCGCCATGGGCTCGTCGCGGCAGGTCTTCTCGATCCATTGTTCCTCGGCGATGCGGTTGAGCGGCAGGTGGCGCATCAGCGTGTGGGCCACCTCCGGATCGTTGAGCCAGGCCATGCACGTGCCGGCGTCCTCGCGCTCAATCGGACGCAGGTAGATCGCGTCGCCGATGAGAAACGGGTTCTTCATGGTCGCACTCATTTACCGTAGTGGCGTCGGTGGAATCGACCGCACGCCGGGCAGCGCGGCAGCGTGATCGTGGGCAGCGTGATCGAGCCTTCTCCTTTCCGCATAGGGTATGAGACGGCCCGATTGTAGCGGGTTCGCGAAGCGGAGCGCGAAAAAAGCAAGGCTCACTTGAGCGCGGGTTTCGTGGCCAGGGCGTCGCGCACCTGAGCGGCGGACAGCAGAACAACCTGGGCATCCAGATAGAGCGGCTCGGCGATCGACGGCTGAATCGTTTCCCACAATTTGCCGCGCGGGCCGGACGTTTCGAGCAGGAAATAATCCGTACCGAACGCGAGCACGCGGTCGAGGCGCTCCGGCCACTCGGCGGTGAGCTGTTGCAAGAAATGCGAGTCTTCAATTAACTCCGGCGGGAAGAGGAAGCCGCGAGCATCGACATAACACAGGCCACGTTCACGCAGCCGCCAACCGATGTAGGTGCCGTGATCCGGCTGCGCGAAGAAACGGCCGTGAACGCCGTTCGCTTCGATCCAATCGAGGGCGGCCACCGGCCATTCGGGTGAATTCTGCTTCGGCATGCGTCGGCCGAGCGGCGGCGTGAGCGAGGCGACGATCAGGACAATACAGGCGCCGATCAGCCAGCCCGGCTGCACACGAAACTGCGGCCGTTGGAAAGCGCGGCGCAGTTTGAGCGTCACAGGTCGAAGCGCGAGCAAGGGACGCAAGTATCCCTCGCTTACGCGTCGGGCTCTGAAAGCGTTACGCAGAGTCGTCGCGAACAGCGGAATGCCGATGGCAAGTGTGACCAACTCCCAATCGGGCACGCAGCGTAGCGCCGAGTTCGCGAGAAACGCGAGGCCGAGCAACAGCGCCGCTTCCCAGCCACGCACCCTGCGAAGCTGGCAGAGCACGCCGAGCGTGCCGACCGCGGCGAGGAGATACGCCGAAATGGTGAATACTGGGTGCTCCGCAATCAGCAACGGCAACGGCTGCATTTCGCCGAATAAGCGGAAAATCGGATGTCGCAGTTCCGGCTGGAATACAAGCAAGAAGCGCGCGATTGGCGCCGGACTTAGAAATGTCGCCGCCAGGCCGAGCCCGCCGATCAGCGTTAGCCGGCGGCACGCAGCCGTGGACAATGGCGGATTCCAGCGCAGCAGGCGATTCAACCATTCCCATGCGATCGCTCCGAAGACCAATCCCTGCCCTGTAATCACGCCCGGATGAAGGTTGCCCCACAGCAGCATCGCGAGCGGCAACCACCAGGTCAGTGGCCGACGTCCCGTGCAATGATCGCGCAGCCAACCCGACACAAGCAACAAGCCGATGGTCGTGCAGCAGAGCGGCCGCAGGTTCCAAAACGGATAAAGCAGCCCAACGGCCGCAATCAACGTCAGCGCGATGCCATGCCAGCGAACGCCTCCCTTACTCAGCCGCAAGCCGACGAGCAACAACGGCACAACGGTGAACGCCGTGCGCAGCAGCTTCAACCCGCCGAAGCCGAACGCCGACCAGACGCCATAGAGCGACACCTCGTACAGCCACTCGAACTGCGACACCGGCTTGCCGTGAATCGTGTAGGAAAACGCCTCGGTCGGCAGCAGTTGTCCGGTTTCAAGGATGCGTTCGCCGCCGCGAATTTGCCACGCGAAGTCGAGATCGTTGAACGGCGTAATGTAGTTGAGAACGAAGGTCGCGACGAGGCAGATCGTGAGAAGATTCGGCGCAGCAAGAGCGATGGCCGACGTTCTCGGCTTGCGCACGGCAGCATCGATGAACGCGGTCGTCATATCGCACTCGCGATTCCGGCGCCCGCCTCCGGCCTCGACGCGCGCGAGCGGAGAAGCAGATAAAGCGCAAGCAAAGTCGGTCCAAACCAGAAGTAGGTAAACTCCTCACAGCGTGCGACGTTCATTCCGAGCGCGACGGCGTTGCACGCGGCGTAGACGGCGATCCAATCCCAACGCCACGTTCGGCGTTCGACATGCCACGCCGCGGTCTGCACGACCGGAACGAGGAGCACAATCAAATCGAGCGGCCAGGCGCCATAAAACGTGACCAGCACGGACACCGGCGCGAGCAGCGGCAGTTGCTCCGCCCAGTCCCACGCGTCACGCCGGCGATACCAGTAGGGGATAAGCCACACGAGCCCTGCGAACAGCGGCAGGTATTGCACCCACGCGTGTTCCTCGCCGAACGCCAGCCGCAACAGCGTCGCCGCGGTCGGCGTCAGGTGATTCGACGGCGGCTTGTCATACTTCAGTGCGTGCAGGTACTGCGAGAACACTACGGGGTCGAAAAGAAGCGGTATCGCGGTCGCCACGGCGCCAACGAGCAACCCGCCAGCCAGCACCGCCCAACGTCGTCCATGCACCGCCCATAGCAGAGCCGCGACACCGACAAGAACGACAAGGTGCGGCTTCACCGCGGCCAGCGCGAGACAACCGCCCGCCAGGACGTATCGACCCTTCTTTTCAAAGTGCAGAAAGCCGACGAAGGCAAGGAGAATCAACAGGCTGATCTGCCCAAGGCGCAGCACGACCAGGCTCGGAAAGAGCGTGAACGCAATGACCCATGCCAGCCAACGTTTTTGCGCGGAGCCGCCGTAGAAACGCCACAACCAATCGGCACAGCCAAGGATCACCAACAATTGCACGAGCAGGCAAAGCGCCCGACTCACGGGAAAGCTGAACCAACTCCACGGCAGCGTCAGCGTCAACACCGGCGGCGGGTTCCACATTTGCAGCGGCTCATCCTTTGTCCAACCTTCGGCTCGTTGCAGTGCGTCGATCTGATCCGGCGCGTAGGGATTGCCGCCCGTCGCCAGCAGTTTGCCCGCCGACCAGTATTGGATGAAGTCTTCGAGGCCGAGAAGCTGCGGATCAAGCAATCGCGGACCGGCTTGAAAGAGAACGAGGGCGACGATCGCGACACCGGCGACAGGAAAAAAACGCCGCGCTGCGGGGATCGGTGTCGGAGCAACGACGGGGGAGATTTCCGACATGAACGCGTCCACGGGGGAGTGACTTTGGGACGCACAAGGATAGGTCACAGGTCGGTTTGCAGCAAACCGGGGGCAGGGATGGCATCGCAGTTTCTTGACTCATCCCCGCCCCAGTGCGACAATCCCTCGCACATGGACCGCCGCCCCTTTCTCTCCCTCATTCACCGCAGGAGGACGTTCTCATGGCCACCGCCACCGCGAGTGCGAAGAAGCCGCAGGCCGCCGCCAAGCCGCCCAAGGTCAAGGATCAGCCGCTGTTCATCGGCGGCAAGTGGGTCGATAGCGTTTCCGGCAAGACCTTTCCGACGCTCAACCCGGCCACCGGCGAAACGATCTGCCAGGTCGCCGAGGGCGATAAGGCGGACATCGATCTCGCCGTCAAGGCCGCCCGCAAGGCGTTTGAGAATGGCGCGTGGTCGAAGATGAACGCCTCCGACCGGGGCAGGCTCATCAACAAGCTCGCCGATGCGATCGAAGAGAACAAGGAGGAGCTGGCCGCACTCGAATCGCTCGACAACGGCAAGCCGTTGCGCGACTCCCAGGCCGCCGACTTGCCGCTGACGATCAAGTGCTACCGCTACTATGCAGGGTGGACGGACAAGGTTCACGGCAAGACGATCCCTGTTGATGGCAACTACTTCTGCTATACGCGGCACGAACCGGTCGGCGTGGTCGGCCAAATCATCCCGTGGAACTTCCCGCTGCTCATGCAGGCGTGGAAGTGGGGCCCGGCTCTCGCGACCGGCTGTACGATCGTCCTGAAACCAGCAGAACAAACGCCTCTGACGGCTTTGCGCGTCGCGGCGCTTGCCCAAGAGGCAGGCTTCCCTGATGGCGTCATCAATGTCCTCCCCGGCTACGGCCCGACCGCCGGCGCCGCGGTTTCAAGCCACATGGACATCGACAAGGTCGCATTCACCGGCGAATACACCACCGGCCAGCTCGTCAGCGAGGCGGCGGCCAAGAGCAACCTCAAGCGTGTGAGCTTAGAATTAGGCGGCAAAAGCCCGAACGTCGTGTTCGCCGACGCCGACCTCGACGCCGCCGTGGAGGGGGCTTATTTCGGCCTGTTCTTCAACCAAGGTCAATGCTGCTGTGCCGGCAGCCGCTTGTTTGTCGAAGAGAAAGTCCACGATCAGTTCGTGGAGAAAATGGTGCGCAAAGCGAAATCCAGGAAAGTCGGCGATCCGTTTGATCCGTCCACGGAACAAGGGCCGCAGGTTTCGCAGGAGCAGTTCGACCGCGTCATGGGCTTCATCGAAAGCGGCAAGAAAGACGGCGCGAAAATGCTCTGCGGCGGCAACCGCGTCGGACAAAAAGGCTACTTCATCGAGCCGACGATCTTCGACAACGTGCAGGACAACATGAAGATCGCCAAGGAGGAAATCTTCGGCCCCGTGATGAACATCCTGAAGTTCAAAGACATCGATGAAGTGGTCCGCCGCGGCAACCAGACCTTCTACGGCCTCGCGGCAGCGGTCTGGACGCGCGACATCGGCAAAGCGCACCGCCTCGCGAACGGTTTGCGTGCGGGCACGGTCTGGATCAACTGTTACGACGTCTTCGACGCCGCGGCGCCGTTCGGCGGATACAAGATGAGCGGACACGGGCGTGAACTCGGAGAATACGCACTGGAGTTGTATACCGAGGTGAAGACGGTGTACGTCAACCTCAACTAAATGACCCAGCGCTTGGACGCGAATAACCGTTTAGCGGGGGTTCGCAGAACCGCCTGGATTTTCCGCCAGGCGGTTCTGCAAACCGCCGCTAAACGGGTTGAAGAACCATGTCAACACCAGCAGTCGCTCATGACGGCATGCTCGTCTGCCTCAACGGCCACGTCATCACCGACCGGCTGCACTCTTCTTCCGGCATGCCCTCGACACATTGCGACCGTTGCGGCGCGACCGCGCTCGATCGTTGTCGCACGTGCGGCTGGCTGATGCGCGGCGCGGAATTCAATTCCGGTCTCGCCCCCGTCGGCACGCGGCGTCCGCCGGACCATTGCCCGGCGTGCGGCGCTGCGTTTCCCTGGGCGAATGAAGCGCCGGCCGCACCGGTGGTTGATGCACTTTCCACGCTCGATCAGTTCCTTCGCAGGCTGCCACAGGCGATCCGCCAGTTGCGAAATCGCCGCGGCGATCGTCCGGCGTTCCGCGTCGAGGATGAGCGCGATCTGGAAGACTTGCTGCGCGCGCTGTTGCCGTTGGCGTTCGACGACGTGCGTCTGGAGAGCCGCACGCCCGCGTATGTCAGCCGGACGCGCACCGATTTTCAGCTCAAGGCGGCCGGGTTATCGTTGACGGTGAAGATGGCGACGCGCGAGATCGTTACGCCGGCTCTCGGCGAACAGCTCGAAGTCGATGTGCGCCACTACGAGAATCGTGCGGCGTGCCGGGGACTTGTCGTTCTTGTCTTTGATCCGGAGGGACTTGTGCCGAAGCCGCGAGATCAGGAGCGCGCGTGGTCGAGCCTCTCTTCGGCGCTCGAAATCCATCCAATCATCGCGACGTGAACGGTTCCGCGTTTCACTTCGTCGCGGCACTCGTCTCGCGCTGGCTGGTTCCCGGTCCCAGCGGCGAATGGGAGGTCGCTCCCGGAAAATCACCCCCGGTTTCTCGGACGTCGGCTTGCAACTGCGAACGCATGCCGAGATAGACCAGGCCGCACAGCAATCCCAGCATCCAGCAGACGACCCGCTGGACCAGCGAACCGAGAACGCCCAGGGACTTGGAGGCATTCAGCAGTCCATACAGTCCGCCGAAACCCAGCTCGCCGACGCCGACGCCGCCCGGAAACAGCGGAATGGCCTGGATCACGAGTCCGATCGGCACGATGAGAAAGTGTTGCGTCAGCGTCGGAATCGGCTCGACGCCGTCCCAGAGGGTGTTGGCGCAGCAATAAAACGCCAGCACAAAGCCGACATGCCCGGTCCACGAAAGCAGCATGGCGAGAGCGACGCTTTTCTGCCGGCAGCGGTACATCCACACCGCCCGCCAGAACTCCGCTGCGGCAACGCCAACTTTGGGCAGATTCAAGAGTCGGCCGGCAAAACGCTCCGCTCGGTGCGGCGGCAGAAAACCGAGCAGCGTCCAAACCAAGAGCGTGACGACGACGATGATGCCGGCGATGGTGACAATCGACTCGCACTGTTGCTTCGCGTCCCCCTCCAGCATGCCGGACAGCCAAAACACGCCGCCGAGAATCGCCACAAACCAGATCAGCGCCCACAGCGCGATGGCGCGGTCGATCAGAACCGTGGCCACCGCCTTGGTCCGTCGCCCCGGATGTTCGTGCGCTAAGAATGCGGCCTTTACGATGTCGCCGCCTACGGACCCTGGAAGAAACGTGTTGAAGAAAAAGCCCACGGCCCCAAGGCGGACGCCATCTACCGGCTTGAAGGGCAGATCGACCGCGCGCACCAGGACGAACCAGCGAACAAAAGAAATCAGCAACGCGCTGAGATAGATGCCGACCGCGACCGCGAAAAAGCCCCAATGGACCGGTTCGCCTTGCTCGAAATGCCGCTGCCAGACCTCGTGCAAACCGTGGCCGCCTTCCGGCTCCCAGTTCTTCCAGACCACCCAGCCGAGCAGGCCGAAGGCCAGCGCGTACTTGAGGAGATTGAAAAGTGTTCGCTTCTTCACCAGGGCGTTCCTTGTGCCTAAGAATAGTGCGGTCCGTCGCTTCCGCCGAAAGACAGCCGCGTTCTGCCAAGACTTTAGCATTCTCCGGCAAGCGGCGCAGGGTGTCTAGCGGAGATTGGCTTGGATTACAGCGCCATTGGCCCCTTTCGCTGCCCGTACGTACGCTTCAAAATTCGCCACCGGCGTCGCTTTGTCCACGCCGTGATTCAAATTGAGAATATGCCTTTGTCCGCCGCCGGCCTCGACGCACTTCTGCGTTGCATCCGCCACTTGCTCCGGTGTGCCGTTTCGCAAAACCTCCTGATCGACGTTGCCTTGGAACACGAGGTGTGAATAGTCGCGTCGAGCGGCGGCCAGGTCGTGGCGCTTGCCGAGGCTGACGACATCCGCCCCGGTCGCGGTCATCAGCTCGAGATACGGGCATTCCTTCACGAACAAAATGCGCGGTGTCTGCGTTATTTTTGCGAACACCGTCTGGTGGTACGGTTGCGCCCAGCGCAGGTACTCCTCCTGCTCCAACATGCCGGCCCAGGAATCGAAGAGTTGATACGCATCGGCACCGTCGGCGACGAGCGTTCCCAGAAAGTGGGTCGTCGCCGTCGTGAGCCGGTCGAGCAACTCTTGCCACACCCGCGGCTGTTCGGCGGCAAAGCGGCGCGTGGCGACGAGGTCCTTGCCGGTGTCGATGCAGTAAGTCGCCAGCGTGAAGGGAGCGCCGGCGAAGACGAGGACGGGCAGCTCGCCGCGCAGTTCCTCCCGGACGCGCCGCAGCAACTGCCGAATGTGTCCGAATCTCTCCGGCGCCGGCTCGGGATTCAAACGGAGCACGTCGTTGACCGTGCGCACCGCACGATCGGGCACGGGTCCCTGGTTCGGACGCAGCGCGAACGGAAGGCCCATCGCCACGGTAAGGGTGGTGATGTCGTAGAAGAGAATGATCGCGTCCACGCCAAAGCGCCGCGGCAGCAACGAGGCCTGGGCAGCGCGCTCCACGTCCTCGGAGAATTCATAGAAGGAGAGGCCGGCCCGCAGACGGCTGAACTCCGGGTCCCACCGGCCGGCTTGGCGCATCGCCCAAACCGGCGTCCGCTCGACGGGCTCGCCGCGCGCCGCGCGGACCAGCAAGTGTCGCATCGCCATAGCCGTCATTCTGGCAGCCTCGTTGGGCTGCGTACAGCAGGCTTTCGGCCTACGTATAGAGTCGCAATTCCAAACGTGAACGGATACCACTGTACGTCGCCCAGACCGTGTCCACGCAGCCGTTCCGCCAGCGTCTCGCCGCATGGAAACTCTTGCACGCTCGCCGGCAGATAGCGATAGGCCTGATCCTTGCTGCGCGAGATTGCCTGGCCGACAAGAGGCAGAACGCGGCGGAAATAGAAGCGGTACAGCCGGCCGAACAGCCAGTGCCGCGGTTGCGAGAATTCGAGGATCGCGACTCTGCCGCCGGGTTGCGTCACGCGCGCCATCTCGGCGATGCCGCGGTCGGTGTCCGTGACGTTGCGCAGGCCGAAGGCGACGGTTGTGATCTGGAAGTAATTGTCGGGAAATGGCAGCCGCTGGGCGTCGGCTTCGACGAAACGGATGCGGTCGGCCGCGTGCCGTTTTTTGGCCTTGGCGGTGGCCGGCAGCAGCATTTCGTGACAGAAATCGGCGCCGACAATTGGCACAGTACCGCCGGCAGCGCGATCATACGCCAATGCCAGATCGCCGGTGCCCGTACACATATCTAAGATCGGAGCAGCGCCAGCCGGCGGAACGAGCCGCGTGGTCCGCCAGCGCCAGTAGCGGTCGATGTTGAGGCTAAGGAGGTGATTCAGCAGATCGTAGCTCGGCGCGATGGCGCCGAACATGGTGCGAATGCGGGTTTCGCGTTTGTCGAGGAGGGTGGTGGACACTCACGACTCCAAACCTTTGAAGTGTCGCCAACGCTGCTTGATGCGCGTTAGTACCGGCTCTCTTACGATGGCGCTTACGGCTCCCATCCCCGTTCCTCGAACGCCTTACGGGGATCACGACCTGCCTTTTTCTCTTTCATCCAAAGTTTAACGAATTTGCTTTTCTCCCAGCGACGCTTGTGTTCCGCGGCGAACTTGCTCACCACGTCTTCGTACTCTCCCGCCTCAATCATCTCACGGGCGAGGTCGGCGCCCAGAATTGCGTAGTAACACTGGCCGCACGTCGTTCCGTCATGGTCTACCATTTCGTCGCTTTGGGCCGTGCGTTCCAGAAAGTCTTGGTCGCTGATCCTCCCCTTCCCGGCGAACGTTCTGGCCAGTTCCAGCGCATTGTCGGCCGCATCCATATAATCTTGCGGCGTCCGTTTTTCGATCGGCTTGCGTTTCGCGGCCATGATCTGTCTCCGAACGGTCGGCATGCAGGGGTTTGCTACTTCTCCCACTGCCCATGATGCCCTGTCCCCACGGGCCCCGGGTCTTTTCCCAAATTATACTCCGCCCACCGCCGGCTCACTTTCTCAATGATTTCGCTCGACATCAGCATCTCGTCCGGCCACTCGCGCGGGTGCCCTTCCTCCGGAAATTTCCGCGTCGCGTCGATGCCCATCTTGTGTCCAACCGTGCAGACCGGGGCCGCGTGATCGAGCAGATCGGTCGGTCCTTGGTTGAACACCACGTCGCGTCCCGGATGCACGTTCGAGCCGACGTGGAACAGGACCTCTTCATGGTTGTGGACGTTCACGTGCTCGTCCACGACGACGATGATTTTGCTGAACATCATCTGGCCGAGACCCCAGATCGCGGACATCACCTTTCGGGCCTGCTGCGGGTAGCGCTTCTTGATCGACACGAAGACGAAGTTGTGGAACACGCCGAACCACGGCAGGTCGTAATCGACCACTTCGGGAATAAACATCTTGATGAGCGGCAGAAAGAGGCGTTCGGTCGCCTTGCCCATGTAGCAATCTTCCTGCGGCGGTTTGCCGACGATGGTCGTCGGATAAATCGGGTTCGCCCGGCGCGTCAACGCGGTCACGTGGAAGAGCGGGAACTGATCGGCGAGGCTGTAGAAGCCCGTGTGGTCGCCGAACGGTCCCTCGGTCACGAGCGGTTCCCGCGGGTCGATGAACCCTTCGATGATGAAGTCGGCGCTGGCGGGAACTTCGAGGTCGATGGTCTTGCACTTCACCAGCTCTACCGGCTTGCCGCGCAAAAAGCCCCCAAACAAGCATTCATCCGTCGCCGGCGGCAGTGGGGCGGTGGCCATGTAGGGATAGACCGGGTCGCCGCCGAGACTAATCGCGACCGGCATCTTCGTACCCTGGCGTTTGTGCATCAGGAAATGTTGACAGCCGTCGTGATGCGGGTGCCAGTGCATGGCGGTGGTGTTTCGGTTGAAGAGCTGCTGGCGGTATAGGCCGACGTTGCGATCGCCCGTCTCCGGGTTGCGCGTGAAAACCTGGCCGAACGTGATGAACCGGCCTGCGTCTTGCGGCCAGCATTGAAGGATCGGCAACTGCGTCAGATCGACCTCGTTGCCGGTTTGCACCACGTCCTGGCACGGGCCGGAGGAGACCGTCCGCGGTGGAATGCTGCCGAGCTTCGCCAACATCGGCACCATCTTGATCTTGCCGAGGAAACTGTCGGGAATGTCGGGCTTAATGAGCTCCGCGATGCGCTCGGCGACTTCGTCCAGATGCTTCACGCCCAGCGCGCGGGCCATGCGCTTTTCAGAGCCGAGCACGTTGATCGCCAACGGAAACTTGGAACCGCGGACGTTCTCGAAAAGTAATGCGGGGCCGTGAGCTTTGCTGACGCGGTCGGTGATTTCGCTGATTTCGAGGACCGGATCGACCTCGGTGCGGATGCGGACCAGCTCGCCGGCCGCTTCCAGCTCTTCGAGAAACGCCGCCAGGGACTCGTAGGCCATGTAGAATCAACCGCAGAGGATCGAGTGGGATAACCGTAGTTGAATCTAGCAACATTGTTTAGCGGCGGCTCGCAGAGCCGCCCGCGGAACAGCGGTTCCGCGAACCACCGCTAAACGGGGGTGCATCGATGCTCACGGCGGCAGGATGTTTGAATCGGCGGCGACGGTTGTGGGAGCGGCTCGATCCGAAGCCGGATACGGATCACTTGCGCCTTTCCGGGTCGATTCAACTTCGTTACCTCGCCGGCTTCTACGTTGATCCATTCAGCCTCGGCGCCGATTTTGGCGGCTATCTCCTGCTGCGGAACGACGGCCACGCGAAACTGCTGCACGACAATCGGCTGCCGAAATCGTCCGTGGAGCAAGCGCAGGTGGAGGAAATGGTCGCGGCGCCGTGGTACGACGGGCAGCATCCCGGCCGCGGACCGCGGCAGCTCGCGCTCCTTCACGCCGGCAATCCCAGTGGCTCCGGCCTCCGTATCCACGACCGGCCCGGCGACCCTTATGCCACGACGCTCATCAGCACGGTCGCGGAAATGCGGCGGCAGAAGGATCCGGATGAAGTAGACGTGTTGCGTCAGTGCATGCGGGCGACCGAGGCGGGACACGCATGGGCACGGGCGAACATCAAACCGGGCATGACCGAATTAGACGTGTACGCCGGGGTCAGCGGCACGTGTAACCGGGCGGCGAAACACGCCGTCATCGTCTACGGCGACTTCGCCGTCTCGCCCGGCCCGGAGCGCCGCGGCGGCCCGCCGACAGAGCGTGTTTTGGAAGCAGGCGACCTGTTCATTTTGGACTATTCGGTGGTGATTGGCGGCTATCGGAGCGATTTCACGAATACCCTCTGCGTCGGCAAGCAACCACGGCCCGATCAGCAACGCCTCATGGATTTGAGCAAGGCCGCGATGGCTGCCGGCGAGAAAGAGCTGCGCGACGGCGCTTTGTGCAAGCTCGTCTACGACGCCGTGCGCAGCGTTTTTGACAAGGAAGGTGTCGCCGACGCGTTTCCACATCACGCCGGCCACGGCCTGGGGCTGGAGCATCCGGAAGCGCCGTACATCGTCCGCTATGCGACGGAAACGCTGCACGCCGGCGACGTGGTGACGTTGGAGCCGGGCCTGTATATCGAAGGCGTCGGCGGCCTGCGCATCGAACATAATTATCTCATCACCACGACGGGCTACGAGCGGTTGAGCCATCACGTGATTGCGCTGGTGTGATAAACCGCGTTTTCTTTCGGCAGCGCTGGAAATTGCCCGCCCCGTTTCGGTAGAATGTTGCGTTCGAGCTACCCAGCGGAGCGAACCACTATGCCAAGCCCTTTCCCCGGAATGGACCCCTACCTGGAAGACGAGAAGGTCTGGCCGGTGTTCCAGCACCACCTCGTCTCCTGCTTGCACCAGACGCTGTTGCCCGGCCTGGTCGACCGCTATCGTGCGCGCGTCGGCACGCGGCAATATGCGACGGAGCAAGCGCTTTTCACGTCGATTCTGCGCGAGGATCATCAGGAGGAGTACATCGAAATCCGCCAGCGTGGCGACGGCCGTGTCGTCACCCTCGTGGAGGTTGTCAGCCCGGCCAATAAGACCAGCTGCACCGGTCGGCAGTCTTACCTCGCCAAGCGCGAGGAAGCGAAAAAGGCCGGCGCCAATCTCGTCGAGCTCGACTTGGTGATCCAGGGTCAACCAACCCTCGAATACTCGCGCGAAGGCTTGCCGGAGTGGGACTACGTCGTGACCGTGACACGTTCGACGCAACCCGAGCGCTACGAGATTTACACGGCGACGTTGCAAAAGAAGCTGCCGCGCTTCCGCCTGCCGTTGGCCGCCGACGATCGTGACACCGTGCTTGACTTGCAGGCGGCCTTCACGCGCTGCTACGACGTCGGCGGTTTCGCCGGCCGCGTCGATTATCACCGTGATCCATCGGTGCCGCTCGATGACGCCGACAAACGCTGGCTTGCGGAGTTACTCCGCGAACAAAAAATGCGCTAGTCGGGTTTTGCACGATGGCTGAACCACGCTCGCATCCGCCCGTTCTCCATGTCGTCGCCGCGTTTAGCCGGCATCTCGATGCGCTTGTCTGGGCTCGGGAACAACTCGAAGCCGTTCACGGCGCCGTCGGCCTGGCGAGCGCGCCGTTTGTTTTCAATCAGACGGAGTATTATGCAGCGACTATGGGCCCCGGCCTGCGCAAGCAGTTCTTCGCGTTTGAGCGCCTGGTCGCGGTCGATTGCCTGCCCGATGTAAAAATCCGCACGAACGAACTGGAAGCGGAGCTGGCTCGTACCGGACGGTATCCGGAGTCCAGGCCGCTCAATCTCGATCCCGGTCTCTTGTCGCTCGGCAAGTTCTGCCTGGCGACGACCAAGGACCAGGCGCATCGCCTCTACCTGCGCGATGGCATCTTCGCGGAGGTGACGTTACGCTATCAGGCCGGCGCGTTCGAACCGTGGCCGTGGACGTATGCGGATTATCGCGAGGAGTGGGTGCGAGCGTTTTTGAATGAGGCGCGTGAGTTCTATCGGCAGCGGTTGCGGGAGAGTGCGGCGTCTTGAACTATCTAAAGGCACTGTTCCAATTTGGGCCCTTAATCCTCCTTCCGTTACTCATCTCGTTCGTCCTTACGAGGATACTCGTCCTGTGGGCCGCGCGTCTAGGGTTGGTCGATTACCCAAGCGCGCGAAAAACTCACACTGAGACGACGCCGAAAGGTGGCGGAATCGCCATCTTCCTGGTGGTCTGGACGGCCATGGCGTTGTATTGCTGGTCCGGCCATCCTTCGCGGCAGATGCGAGCCGATTTTCAGGATGAGCTTCTCATCTTTCTAATCCCCGGAGCGATTGTCGCGTTGCTTGGCCTGTTCGACGACTTTCGGCCGCTTCCGTGGCAGTTGCGCCTTCTTGTTCAGAGCGGCGTGGCGGCGCTTGTCGCGGGGTGCTGGCCCGGTATCGCGGGCCTCTGGTGGCGCGTGGCCGCGGGCCTTTGGATCGTCGGTTTGACGAACGCGTTCAACATGCTCGATAACATGGACGCTCTCTCCAGCGGCGTCGCGTGGCTTGGGGCAGCCTTTCTGGTCGGCGCCTTGGCCCTTCGTCAACCGGTTCTCCTTGTCGATGCGGACGAACAGCTTGTGTTTCTCCTCATGATCTTCATGGGGGCGGTGTTGGGCTTCCTTTGGCACAATCTTCCTCCAGCTCGGATCTTCATGGGAGATGTGGGGAGCACCTTCATTGGCTTTTTCCTGAGCACGGCGAGTCTGCAACTCGCGCTGCCTATCCCGTGGACGGGGGACGCCGACATCCTGGAAATAGAGTGGCGTTCCCTCGTCCCGCTTTGCATCCTCGCCGTCCCTTGTTACGATCTAACTTCCGTCGTGCTCCTCCGCCTGTCGCAGGGTCGAAGTCCGTTTCATGCGGATAAACAGCACCTTTCGCACCGGCTGGTCGAGCTGGGACTCAGCTCGAAAAACGCGGTGCGGGTGATCTATCTGCTCGCGATTGTGAGCGGGCTGAGCGGGCTGGCCTTGTATTTCGTCAAAGACTGGATCGGTGCGGGGCTCGTCGTCGGCCAGCTTGCGGGGTGGTGGCTGGCGCTGGCGTTGATTGAATTCTTGGCGCGACGGGCGCGCAACCAGCAGCCGCCGCTTGCGGCTTAGCGGATGCATTTCTATGGGCAGGCGCAAACAGCGCGGCAGGCAAAAGGTTGCGGACGCGGGGCAGGCGACCATGTCCGCTGGTGTTGGCGCGCCGTCTTCCGCCAGCGCCGAGCTTGTCCGCCATATCGTTCTCGGTTTGCTCACGCTGATTCTCGTCGCGCGCCCGTTAATCCTCGGCGAGGACCCCGGCCTGATCGCGCCGCAATCCGGTAGGGCGAATCTGATTCTGACTCTCTTGTGGCTCGTGGTCGCCGTCGGTTGGGCGGCGTGGCGGGTGGTCGGGGGGCAGACAGGTTGGTACGGCAGTCTCGTCGAAGTCGGCCTCGCCGGGATTGTCGCGGCGGTGTTCTGGAGCACGGGGCGGGCGGCGGCGTATCGCCATCCGGCCCTGCTCATCGCGTGGGAATGGGTCGCCCTGTTCGCGGCGTTTGTGGTCGTCCGGCAGTTCGTCCGCGGCGACGCCGAGAATCGCGCCATTCTCGCGGTGTTGCTGGCGTCCGCGGTGAGCCTGTGGATCAACGCCGTGTATCAGCGCGTGGTGGAGTTGCCCGTTCAACAATCGCTGGCCGCCGATCCGAAAACGGCGCGCGAGATGTACCGGCTGGCCAATGGGCGGCCTGCCGCCGACGATGCGGAATTCCGGGCCTTCCTGCGCCGGGTCAACGAAAACAACGTCTCCGCGACATTCGCACATCCCAACAGCTTTGCCGGATATCTCAGCTTGTTTCTCCCGGCCGCGGTCGGCGCGGCATGGTGCTCGTGGCGGAAATTCGGAAAAGTGCCCTACAGTTACATGGTCACGGGCGCCGCGGCGCTCATCGCGAGCGCGCTGGCTCTCTCGCAGAGCAAGGGCGCGATCTTGTCGACATTGCTGGTCGGCGGGATCATTTCCTTGTGGGCACTGCGAAGGCGCTGGGCGGCTTACCGGTCTTGGGTCGTGGCGGGGATGGTCATTCTCGCGGGCGCGGGTGTGGCGTTGGGTACCACGAGCGCGGGCCGCGAGCTGGTCGCGAAGCCGTTTCGCTCGTTCGCGCTGCGGCTCGACTACTGGCGGGCGACGTGGGCCATGATCCGCGACCATTTCTGGCTCGGCGTCGGCCCCGGCAGCTTCGGCCGCTTCTACCCGCACTACGTGCTCAAGACGGCGTGGGAACGTATCAAGGATCCCCACAATCTGTTTCTCGAGATGTGGGCGACGGCGGGAGTGTTCGCGTTTGTGGCACTGGTTGTCGCCGTCCTCGCCTTCTTCTGGCGTGTCCGTTCCGCGGCGTCCGCTTCACAGCTGGACATAGGCAAGCCGACAGATGCCGAGGAAGAGAATTCGGGCTTCGGAGGTCGGACGCCTTGGGAATACTACCTCGGCGGCATGGCGGGGCTGTTGATCGGCTTTATGGTGCGGGCCAGCGGCATTGAATCGAAGGACGAGATTCTGTTGGAAGGGCTCACCGCCGGACTGCGGGCCCTCGTCTGGTTTGCGGCGTTGGCGCTCTACCTCTACGTCCCGTGGACCGCGCAGGCGCGGCGTATCGCCTTGACCGCGGGCGTCGTAGCGCTTTTGCTCAACCTGCTGGTCTCCGGCGGCATCGAGATGCCGAGCGTCGCACAGTCGCTCTGGGTCGTGGCGGCGTTGGCGCTCAACGCGGGCGGCGATCGCGACTGGTTTCCGCAGGGAGGATGGCTGAGCCGCGTTCTGCCGCTACCCCTGGCGCTCGCGGCGGCGTTCGCCTACTTCCTGATGGTCTTCCTGCCCGTGACGACCGCGGCGGATGCGTTGCGGCAGGCTCAGCGTAATCAACCGCGATTTGCCGAATTGCGCGCGCGGACCGAGACTTTGTTGGAGCCGGAATGCATGACCACCCTTGGTGCATGCCCGGTGGCAGGTTTCCCTGCAAACGTGCCCTGGAAAGCGTTGGAGCATGCCCGCACGCAAATCCCGGCCGCGCTGAGCATCAAGTCCGTCAACCGCTCCAGAGCTGCGGATTTTCTCCGCAAGCAAATCATCGGCCCGGTCTACCAAGCTCTCGAAGCCGACCCGACCGACGCGAACCTCTATACGGAGCAAGCTCGGTGGTATCAGGAATGGTGGATGCTGCAAGGCGGCGACCAAACGGCACGCGAGGCGATTCACTTCGCGGAGCGAGCGCAAGCGCTCGACCCGGAAAGCCATGACGGCTACCTGGTCGAGGCGCAATTCTGGGAAGCGTTCGGCGAGCGCGCGCAGCAGTCCGCGAACAAACAACAAATGTTCGATGGCGCCGCGCGAGCCATGCGCCGCGCGGTCGCCCTCGACCCGAACAACGCCGAACTTCACTACCGACTCGGCGACGTGCTTTTCCGGGCGGGCCGCATCCAGGAATCGAGAAATGAAGCCGCAGCTGCCTGGAGCAGTGATGAACCGCTGCCCGCCGAATTTCGGCGTCTGTCGGAGGTCCAACGGCAGTCGATTCAGCGGTTTGTCAGCCCGACTCGATGACGCAGGCGACAATCTCATTAAACATAAGAAATCTTACCGATGAAACGAACCAATAACGGTTCATCTGTTCATATAACCGCTATAAGCTGTTGATGCGAGAGCGAGATGCAGCTTGGCGACGACGATTGAGCGGCGGGCGGATCGCTTGGCAAGTCTGTTGTAACATCTCAATAACCCAAGCGTGGGCGATGTGGCCCCGTGGTGCGGCGCGTACCGTCACCGGGCGCGGCGAAGCAGAGGTCGTTCTTTGAGATGCGCCGTGCCGTCCCAGTTGCTCAGGCCGGCACGGCCTCGGCTT
>JBGQKZ010000070.1:0-34825 GCA_041499805.1 Gemmataceae bacterium | reverse complement strand
AGAAGAGTCCACGCGGCCCGAAAAAGCCGTGGCCCAAAAAAAGCACCTACCGCAACGGCGGTCATGTATCGACCCACAAACTACTTACGGACGGCGAACACTGACCTTGGAAGCCCTGGGCCAAGGGGCTAATCTTCGAATGGGCCGACGTGCTTCGCGACTTGGAGCAAGTACAGCAAGTGGAAGTCGATCACCAAGGGCATCGCTTCTGGCTGCGGAGCCAGCTAGCGGGCACCGCGGGCCGAGTGTTTCAAGCCGCCGGCGTGGCCGCTCCGCCGCCGGTGCAGCAGGTGAACTGATGGCTACTGTGGCGCGGCGGTGAGCGGAAAACATAGTGCCACGCCGCGCGCGTGTTTTTGTAAGCCCTTGAAATCGCGACACTTCCGGAAAGGCACTGTTGAAAACGAGTTAGACGGTATGGTGGCACGGTCGGGAGACCGTGCCACAACGCGGGGATTGCCCCTTGTCGTGCTGCGACGACTTACGCCGGTACTGCAGCCTCACTCCGAGCCAGCAGAGCCGTCACCAGCCGGCGGGTGAAATCGACAGCCACCGTCACATCAACCGGCATTCCATGCGCGAAATCAGAATCTCCTGCTGTTCGATGTGGCCGGCGATTTTTAGGATCGGCTTCAAGCGAGCAAAGAAGCGATTGGCTGCCTCGATGGGGTTGGCCAGGACTTCCGCCGTGGTCAGGTAGTCTTTCTCGGCCTGGCTTTCCTGGACCGGGTGCCAGAGTCCCCACAGCGGCGGCGCCGAGGGGATGCAGCCACCATGCAGCCGCCGAAACGGTCGTCGAGGATCTGAAACAATTCATCGAGGATCGGATCGGTAAAGACGTGTTTCCCTTTCGCGTCGAGCAATGGCAGAACGAGGCGAAAGAGATAGGCGTAACCTTCCCGGCGGTTTTCTTCGAGACTGGCCAGACGGAGATCTTCCGGAATGGCAGCGCTCAGGCTGACGAGCCGCTCGCGGAACCTGTCAGCCAGCGTCTTTTTTGTGGGTATGTTCCGTGCTTGACCCTTCCTTCAATCCGTTGGTCTCGACCAGGTCGGCTTCTTCCAGAACTCTCTTCTGATCGGAATTCACGATCAGCGTTCGCTCGTGTCGAGTTTGAAACGCGCCGCCACGCTCCAGGATCGACTCGCGGTGTCTAGAATATGCATGGGCGCGGAACGCAACGAAATTCGCCAGCGGGACGCAAACAACACGGGGATGTGCAAGCTTCTTCGCCGCGTCGCCCGCCGCACCGATAGAAAAGGAACACAGCTGATTTCCCGGCTCTTATCTTACGCCGCCCGCGCCGCCGCAGCGTGTGAACCGAGACGAGCGATAAAACCGGCCCCTTTTTTCCACTGGAACGTATGAACCCCGCCGAATGGGACACCTGTTGCGCTCCGAACGAGATGCTCGGCTTTCTGCGCGAAAGCGGTCGGTCGAGCGACCGGAAATTGCGGTTGTTCGCCTGCGCGTGTGTGCGCGAGGTTTGGCAGTTGCTGGCAGACGATCGCTCGCGACAGGCCGTGGAGGTCGCGGAACGGTACGCCGACGGGAGCGCCGACGAGCTCGAACTGAAAGCGGCCAGGGGACTGGCGCAAGTCGCCGTGCGTGAGACGCATGTGACGGCGGCCTTCAACCGTGACCGGGACATCCGCCTGGAGGCGGAAACGCGGGTGCGCGAGGCGACGGCGGACACCGTCCACCGGGAGGCCGAAACCGCGGCCAAATCGGCGGCCCACCGGGTAGCACAAGCTGCGGCAAAGGAGGCGTGGCTGCCACTCCAAGAGACTCCGCCGGGCGCGCGAACTTGGGTCGCAGGAGAGGCAGCGCGTGGTGCAATGCTTAAGGCGCAATGCGATTTGCTCCGTGACCTGTTCGGCAGTCCTTTCCGCGCTCTCCCCGTTGTCGAGGCGACTTGGCAAACGCCTGAAGTGCGCGGCCTCGCCGAGACCATTTACGCGCAGCGCTCATTCGGGCGTCTTTCAGAAATAGCAGAAGGACTCGCGGCCGCGGGTTGCGCCGACGCCGATCTTCTGGCGCATCTGCGGTCGCCGGGACCGCATGCGCGCGGGTGCTTTGCCCTCGACGCGGTTTTGGGGAAGTCGTGAGCGAACGGTGGCCGCCCGCGGGGAATCGCCTTGGGCCGATCAGGGAAGCTTATCCACCGTGGGATCGGGTTGCCTTTGCCGCGGCCTGGGGGTCGATCTTCTGAAGAGCCATGACCACCGACTCGCGGTACAAGCGATCCTTGGTCGTCGCGGCGGCCAGGAGTGCCGGAACGGCCGCTTTGGCGCCGGGGCCGATCCGATAAAGGGCCTGTGCGGCCGCCAGGCGGACCGCCGGGTCGTCGAGCCGCGCGGCGAGTGCCAGGACCGCGCGACCGCCCTCTGGGGATACTTTCCACAGTGCCTCGGCCGCGCGGACGCCGACGTTGCCGCTCCGGTCATCCGCCGCCGCACCGAGCGCCGCGGCGGTGCCCGGCGCCAATGGGCCCACCCGGGCCAACGCCCAGGCGGCCTCGCCGCGCAGCTTATCTCCCCCGTGCCGATCGCCCATCACGGCCACGAGGACATCGGTGGCCGTGCTGGCCGCCTCGCCGATTTTGCCCAGGGCGCGTGCCGCCTCGGTCCGTACCCCGGCATCGACGTCCTCCTTCAAAAGGCGGACCAGTTCAGGCAGGACGACTCGAGACTCGGTACCGATGTTGCCCAATGCTTTGGCGGCTTCGGCCCGCAACGCCGCGTCGGAGCCCGCCGCCCGCTGCCGACACAGGCTTATGAGCGCCGTGACCGCGGCCGCCACCGCTTCCTGGGCGCCCTGCCACTCGAGGCCGGTGTATTTCGCCAACTCGCTGACCGCTTTTCGCCGCACGGCCGGATCGCCGTCGGTCAATCCGGCTAGATGCTCGTTGAACTGAGGCATGTGAATCTTCATGGGCATGCGCTCCAGAAGGCAGCAACGAAGCGATCGGCTCTGACGCCCGTTGCGACAAGGTCAACACGGAGGACGGGCGCCCTTCACCGGCGGATTAGGTACGGGAACGAATCGACCGGTTGTCGAAGGACGCCGTCGCCGTTTTTTTTATTGTACCAGACTTCCCACACGCCCGCCGGGTCCGCAAACG
This sequence comes from Gemmataceae bacterium, assembly GCA_041499805.1. Lineage (GTDB taxonomy): Bacteria > Planctomycetota > Planctomycetia > Gemmatales > Gemmataceae > JBGQKZ01. The sequence goes on along the minus strand of JBGQKZ010000070.1, from coordinate 31,701 downwards.
AAGCTCCGCCCAAAAAAACCAAGCACCGGCGTCGACTCCGTGGTCCACGAGCGGCCACACTTGCTGAGCGCGAGACGACCGAGCGGCCCAACGGATGGTTCGCGGCGCCAGATTCATGAAAACGAGGTGAAACGATCGCCCCCCGGGGCGTGCATCCATCGCCGGCGCCGCTGGCGAGTCCGCGCAAAGCGGACGGGGCAGGCGATTGCCTGCCCCGCGGAAAGTTGCAGGGGTAGGATTTGAACCTACGACCTCAAGGTTATGAGCCTTGCGAGCTACCAGGCTGCTCCACCCTGCGATCAGTGTTAGAGAGAATGTATTGATGACATCCGGGCCGGTCAAGGCTGATCGATGTTTCGCAAGCATTCCCGTAAGTCGGGACTCCGTTTCTCAGAGCGCGACGGGCAACCGAGGGTCGCGTCCGGGCCGACCCATCCCCACGGTTCAACGACTTATCAGCCCGCGCTCTCGCTCATGGACCAGGATGTAAGTGATGATCGACGTGCGCCTGGGCCTGACGCGGTCACCCACCGCGTTGTAACGGGACTCCAATTCCTCGAGTTGGGCCCGGCCCGCCGGCGTTGCAAGGAGGGACTGCAGTTCTTTTTCCCGCTCGGCCAGATTCTTCTTGGGAGTCATGCCTTTACCTCTCCCCTTGGCGAGTTTTTCCTGGCGGCGGATCGCGGAATAGAGTCGCCTGCCGTCCCCCGCGCCATCTTCTCCGCCTCATTTTCGTCGGTGATGCCGGCCTGGACGAGCGTGTGGTAGCCGGGGCGGGAAAGTTCCATCGCTTCCCACTCGCCCTGCGTACAGACGGCGCTTACCTGTTCTGTCTTACCGTGGAGGGTCATCTTGTAAACAACCCAGGACACGGTCCCTTCATCCTGCTTCATCGGCTTCGCCCGTCGAGTTGCCTGTCTTGTTCGCGCACAAAAAGTATACCGTGATTCCATATTTTTAGCAAGTAACCGGCTTGCACAAGCCGGGCGAAACCCCGCCGCGACGGCACAGCCCAAAGGACCCTTCGAGCCGTCGGGGATAACACGATGGCCCCGCTGAGCGAAGAAAAGAGAAAAGACGGCGCAAGTTCTGGACCTCAAAGCGTCGGCAATTCACGGGGACGAGAGCCGCGCGGAAAAGCGTCCTCGATCTGGGCGATTTCGGCATCCGTCAAATGCAGATCCCCTGCCCCGGCATTCTCCGCGGCGTGTTCCGGGCGCGACGCCTTGGGAATAGTGAACAGCGATGGCCAGCGCAGTAGGAACCGGAGCGCGACCTGACGCGGCGTCGCCCCGCGCGCAGCGGCGATCTCATACAGAACGCGGCCTCCCGGCGTCCGCGCCCCCGGAAAGTCACCGTGACCAAACGGGCTATAAGCGACCACCGCAACGCCGTGCTTCTGACACCACGGGATCACCGCATGCTCGATCGCCCGTTCCTTCAGGTGGTACAGGACCTGGTTGCAGATCGGTCGGCCCTCCGGGACGATTCGCCGCGCTTCTTCAAGATCGGGCTCATCGAAGTTGCTCACGCCCCAGGAGAGAATCTTTCCCTGGCGCTCGAGCTGGTCGAACGCCGCAAACGTGTCTTCGAGCGGGTATTCGCCGCGCCAGTGCAGGAGGTAGCAATCGAGCCGATCGGTTTGCAAACGGGCGAGCGAACGTTCGCAGGCCGCGACGGTTCCGCTGCGCGAGGCGTTTTGCGGCAGCACCTTGGAGACGAGGAAGACTTCATCGCGCCGCATTGCCAGGGCCGCGCCGACAAGCTCTTCCGCGGCCCCGTTGCCGTACATTTCCGCGGTATCGACGTGCGTCATGCCAAGATCGAGGCCGCGGCGCAGCGCGGCAATGACCGCGGCAGGGTCGTTCGCTTCGATTTCCCAAGTTCCCTGGCCAATTACCGGCGTCTCCCGCCCCGTCGCGCCGAACCGTCGCCGCTCCACGTTGTCCTCCCCGCGTCATCACAAGACGGATTCGAACTCCACCGATGCAGCTAGAGAACGCACATTTCGCACCGCAGCTTTTTTTTGTATCGAAACCGCGAATTCCGTGTTCCGTCATTTGCTTGCGGCTCGTTTTGTGAGCTACATTGAGACAGCAGGTTCTTTTTCGGGGTCCGCTCATTCCCGTTGTAAGGCAGTCCCCCGGAATACGCTGTCACACTTTGGACTGCCGGGGCGTCCCCGACACCCGTCTGACCCTGCTTTCTTCCGTCCTTGACATCGGATTCGCTCCGCCCTTTTCCGCGCGATGCGGAGGACTTGAGACTCGCAGGTCCGTCGAGCCGCGCATCAAGGGAGTATGCCATGATCGATCGATTTCAGAGGCACCAGCGCCGGCGCGGCGCCGCCGCGATTGAACTCGCGGCGGTGTTGCCGCCAATTCTCGGGCTCTTGCTTGGAATCTGGGAAGTCGGCCGGGTGATCGAAATCCAACAACTCCTCACGAACGCGGCGCGCGAGGGTGCGCGCCAGGCTTCCACCGGGACGCTGACGTCGGCGCAAGTCCAGCAGGTCGTCAAGGACTACCTCGCGACCAACGGCGTGCCCACCACTAACGCGAACGTCGTCGTCGCCGATATCACGAAGCCCGGCACGGACCCGACGGCCGCTACTTACATGGATCAGTTTCAAATCACGGTCTATCTCCCCTTCAGCGACGTGCGCTGGACGCTCGTCTCGTACTTCGTCGATCCCGCCTTTCAGCTGAGCGGACAAGTTCAGTGGATGACGATGGTGGACAAGGCTTTTCCCGACCCGGCGGATCCCCCAATCGGGTAGGACTCGATGTTCACACCGCCCGCAAAAGACAGAAGGAGTCGTGCCATGGTTCTCCGGCCAGCAATTCCGCCACGGCGGTCCGGCGCAGTGGTCATCGAGACCGCGTTCGCCTGCATGATCCTGTTTATCGTCCTGTTCGCCATCTTCGAATACGGCCGTTGCGTCATGATGCTCCAGATCGTGACAAACGCCGCCCGCGAAGGCGCCCGCCAGGCCGTCATTAGCCAAAACACCGTGCCCCCCGCGACGGCGACGAGCAATGTGACCAACACCGTCAACCAATTCTTGGCGAACCAGCCGTTGACCAACGTAGTCACGCAGGTGTATTGGGCGGATACGAATGGCAACAACATCGGCGCTTGGACCGACGCCCCCTTTGGCAGCAACATCGTCGTCCAGGTGGACGCCGACTTGTCCATCCTGTTTCCTTTCTTGAACTTCGATTCGAACTTTCTGAACCTGCACTTCAGTTTTCTGCCCAACACCGGAGCGGCGCCGAATTCGATTCATTTGCGCGGCAAAGCAATGATGCGCAGCGAGGCCAATTAACGACGTTTCTTCCGCGACCCGAGAGGCGGCAAGGAGAATAGCTATGATCCGATCGCGCCAGTCCACGAAACGGCCCGGAACGATTCTGCCCCTCACCGTTCTGAGCCTAATTGTCATGTGCGGCTTCGTCGCCCTGTCGGTGGATCTTGGGTTAATCGCGGCCGCGAAAACCCAATGTCAAAACGCAGCCGATGCGTCGGCCATGGCGGGCGCCCGCAGCCTGGATGGCACGCCCTCGCAAAATATCGGCAGTCTTGGGTCGCCGAACACGGCCATCGATAATCTGGTGAAGGTTGCCACGGTAAACAAAGTCGTGGCGCAAACGCTCAGCGCCAGCAATGTGTCGTACCAACTCGGCAGCTGGCACTACGATCGGCCGAACCAGCAATTCACGGTCGTTCTGGGTACGCCGTTGCCGGGCGACAATTACAATCTCGCGCAAGTGACCGTGAACTACCCGGTCAGCACCTACTTCGCCCCCGCCTTTGCACTTCTCCCTGGGAATAGCTCCTTCAATTCCAGCATCAGCGTGACGGCGACCGCCACCGCCGCCCACCGCCCCCGCGACATTTCGATCATCCTCGACTATTCCGGGTCCATGAATAACGAGAGCGATCTGTGGAACAACGAGGGCTATCTCGACAACGGCAAGACCAACACGACGAGCGGCTATCGCTGGCCGCAGAGCAGCAATCCAAACCTGACCTCGAACAATACGGAAACGGTATATCCGCTCTTCGGGCATTATGCGAACGAAAAGAACTACGCCGACTATCCCCATTACGCCAACCTCCTCTGTCCGGCCGCGGACTCCGCCAGTCCGCTTTTCAGCAACGCCATCATCGGCAAGTGCAATGTCAGCCAACCCATTAGCGGCGTGGCCGCCATGGTCAACGATTACCTGAGCAACAACCGCTACTCGACCGTCACCTACGCGTTCACGTCGCAACCCGACAGCTACGCGACCAACCCGCTCGGCGATAACTACCTACGCGCCGCGAAGAACACGGCGAGCAAGGCTTACGCTGCCAGCATCGGCGAAATCCTGGGCGACGTCGGCGCGCCGGTGAACGCGCGCGATCCGAACTGGGAGTTGGACGGCTACTCCGGCGTGCTCGCAAACCTGACCGGCAAGACGGACTATTCCTCGGCCCCGTTCAACGGCTACACGATTGGACCGCGCTACTGGGGAAAGACATTCTTTATCTGGCCGTCCGATCCGCGTATGGCGCTTGGATCGACCGCACGCGACCAGACGGACGTGCAGCAGTTTATTTACGACGCCTTCAAAACCTCGGCGCGAACGTCCCCTACGCTCAACAAAACCTACAGCAGCCTGCTGTCGACGCCGGCCAGCGTGGATACCGTGCCGGAACTAAAGGGCCTTTACAAGGTTTCCACGATTCCCACGAGCCAGAACTGGCCGTGGCCGGCAGACTCCGGCAGCACCCTCTCGAATTACTTGCTGAACAAGGTTAAGGTCGTCGCCACCGACAATGAGTACGGCCGGATGATGCGTTTGTACAATCGCCCCAACGCCGACTGGCGGAAGCTCTTTTTCTTCAAAAGCGACGGCGTTACGCCGTGCGACGACAATACGCTTCTCTTCCAAAACGGTTATCCGGGCCATCGAGACCCGCCCGGCAACTACGTCATTAACTACAAAGCCATCCTGAATTGGCTCAAGAACACCGGGCAGAATCCATTCCCGCCGCAGCTCCGCGCCGGGTACATCACGTACTACACGCAGATCCCCGACGACGTGCCGGCCAGCGCCTACGATCACACGCAGCTAAACGCCACGATCAGCGATCCGAACCAACGCTTCTGGAAGGAATACATCGACTGGACCTTGGGGGTCTGGCGTGACCCCAATGGCAATGTGCAGCACGCGCAAAACCCGACGTGCAGCATGGGCCCGGACTATATGTACGGAGCGGGCGCGGGCACGCTGAATCCCCCGCCGCTCAATGAAATCCCGGAGATGAACTACGGCGATAACCCGTGGCGCCCACGGCACCGCCTGTGGTTCGGGGCCATGACCATGATCCAGTTCCTTTCGGACACCGGCATGCTCCCGGGGACCGCCCACGACATCTCAATGTATACGATGAAGGTCGGCGTTGGAGCGGCGCTGACCGACATTGAGAACAATCACCCCAACGATCGCGTGTCGATGCTTCTTTTCAGCCGACCGCAATACGCCAACGATCCGCCGAACTCCGGCACCTTCAATCAAGCACAGTACTGCATGTCCAACGATTACACGTCGATGATCAACGCCCTCTGGTTCCCGCCCGGCACCAGCTCGCAGGACGTGCGTCCTTGGGACACCAACGGCGTGCAAACGCCGCGCGCGCACGGCGACTGGAATGCAAATACGGCTTCCAGTTACGGCTTCATGTTGGCTTACAACCAGTTCAGCAGCAGCACCGATCTGACGGCGACGTCCCAGGGAACGGTCGGCGGCCTCGGACGCGTCGGCGCGTCGCGGCTGGTCGTCTACGAAACCGACGGTATGGCCAACGAAGACAGTATTCCGACTAAGGGGTTCAACAACGCGGGCGTCAATAACTCGTATTACTACATTCGCCCCGGCGACACCGTGAACGGCGCCGGTTACAGTGAAAGCGCGCTGCTCAACGTCGTGATGGCGATCTGCAACAAAAGCAATGGCACATCGTATCAAAACCTGGCGAGCTCGCCTTTTACCTTCCCTGCGGACCCCGGCTACCCCGGCTACGCGACGCAGAACCGCGGCGTAACGATTCATTGCATCGCGTTTGGCGCGATCTTCGAGAACAGCAGCGCCACGCAGGCGAGTTCCGTGAACCTCTTGCAGAAAATCTCCACCGTCGGCGGGACGATTTTTCCGAGCAGTCCGAGCGACCCCACCGACGGCTACAAGTGGTGCATCGGCGACCTGGACACCCGGAAGACGAAGCTCAAGAACGCCTTTCTCAACATTTTGGACCGCAGTGTGCCGGTGTCGTTGATCAAGTAATCGCTCTTGACGCCGGAAGGGAACGGCTTGGTATGACGCGCATCGCCGTGGTCGAATTTGAGGATGTCTGCAAAGACTATGGGAATGGCTGGCTCGGCCGCGGCCGGCGGCGCGCCGTGGCAGGAGTCAGTTTCAGCGTGGCGGCCGGCGAAGTGTTCGGCCTGATCGGCCCCAATCGCGCGGGGAAAACGACGCTGGTAAAGATCCTGCTGTCCCTGTGCCGGCCGAGCAGCGGCCGCGCGTGCCGCTTTGGACGACCCGTGAGCGAAAGGGCGACGCTGGCCCGCGTCGGCTGCCTCCACGAAAGCCCGTCGCTGCCGCGCCATCTTACCGCGGGCGGATTGCTTGAATTCTGTGGCTGCCTCGCACGGGTGCCTTACGAGGAAGTACGGCGACGCGTTCCCCGTCTGCTCGACACCGTGGGACTGGCCGACAGAAGCCGCGAGCCGATTTCGCGATTCAGTAAAGGGATGATCCAGCGTCTCTGCGTGGCTCAGGCCCTGATCAACGACCCCCATTTGCTCGTCTTCGATGAACCGAACGAGGGGCTCGACTTGGAGGGGCGGTCGCTCATGCGCGACGTGATTCAACGCCAGCGAAGCCGAGGGCACACGGTCTTCCTCGTGTCGCACCTGCTCGCGGACGTGGAGCACGTTTGCGACCGCGTGGGCATGCTGCAAACGGGTCGGCTTGGTTACGTCGGCCCGGTCGAACGGTTAACGCACGATCCCCAAACGGGCGCCGCACGGACGCTGGAGCGGGCCGTCTTGGACCTTTACGAGATGGCGGTTTCATGAATCTCCCCGAATCCGTCTTCACAATTCGCTGTCTCGTCGCCGACACGTTTCGCCAATCGCTGGCGGCGCGGACGTTTTGGCTCGTCATGGCGGTCAGCGGCCTCTGCATTCTGATTTGCTGCAGCGTTCGAATTGACGGAGCGACGGCCACGCGTGCCTCGGATGAGATTGAATTATATGGAGCCGACCGGCAGCCCTACACCGGTCTGAACCAGGGCGAAGGCCACGTGAGCCTCGCCTTCGGAGCGATCCGGGTTCCGTTGTTCCGCGACGCCGGGGCGGAAGTACACTTTATCGAAGCGCTCCTCGCCAAATGGGTGGCGGGCACGCTCGGAACCTTCCTGGCACTCGTTTGGACCGCGGGCTTTCTTCCGGAGTTTCTCCAGCAGACGAACGCGGTCTTGTTCCTGGCCAAGCCCGTGCCGCGCTGGCAGCTCCTCGTCGGCAAGTACCTCGGCGTGGTGCTATTCGTGGCGTTCCAAGCGGTGGTGTTCATCGGCGGCACCTGGCTGGCGTTGGGCACGCGCACCGGCTGCTGGCTGCCCGGCTATCTGCTTGCCATCCCGCTCGTGATTCTGAATTTTGCCGCCATTTACAGTTTCGGCGTTTTGCTCGCCGTGTTCACGCGCAGTACCGTCATTTGCGTTTTGGGAACCATGTTGTTCTGGATGGCGTGTTCCGCGGTGAATCTCAGCCGGCATGCCACAGTCGCCGCCGCGGCGTCCGCGGCGCAAGCGCCGTTGCCTCCGGAAGGACTGCGCGCCGCCCTGGAAGTTGGCTACTGGGCCCTGCCGAAGCCGACCGATCTCGCGATGATGCTCGACAGCGCGCTCGACACCGAAAAACACTTTTTGCCTCCCCCGGAGCTGGCGACGGTGCAGAAAAACGGCGCGTTTCATCCGGAGCTGTCGCTGGCGACCTCGTTTCTCGCTGCCGTCGCGCTGCTCGGCGTTGCCGCGCGACGGTTTACGACTCTTGAGTATTAGGGTGGCGTGTAACGCGCCACGATCCGAGCAGTACGGAGAAAGTCCAATGAGCAACCTTATCGGAATACGACCCCTGCGCTGGCTGATCTGCATTTTTGCTTTCACTCTGACCGATCGGCTGTCGGCGGACGACGAGTACCAGAAAACCATTTACTTCAGAGTGGGCGACGTTGCGCCGGTGTTTTCTTCACGCGACGATGAGGGGAACATTTGGAACTCGAAGGACCATGTCGGCAAGCAGACCGTCGCCGTCTATTTCTATTGGGGCGACTTTATGCCGAACTGCACCAAGGAAGCGCTTGCGTTTCGAAATGAGATGTACCAACTACGGTCGGAAGGAATTGACGTCGTTGGCGTGAGCGGGGACAGCGTAGCGACGCACCGGTGGTTCAAGAAAGAGAACCGCTTGAATTTCACGCTGCTCGCGGATCAAACGGGCGATGTCGCGACGACGCTGGGCGTTGGTCTCTCGGGCGGCGGCATCATGCGCATCAAGGACAGCAAAGGAAATGTGGTGGCTGTCGAACGCGGAGTAACCGCGTCCCGTTGGGTCTTCGTGATTGGCAAAGACGGAACGATTCTCCATAAGGACACCAACTGCGATCCCGCGACCTGCGCCAAAAAAGTGCTGGAGGCCGTGGTTAAGCAGAAGCGTACCGACAAGTAGCCCGCTCGTTCGATCCGCGGAAATCGAAACCCGACGATTTGTCGCCCGCGGCTCGCTCACCCCGGCGGCACGGTCCATAACGGCTGGCCGGTGTCGCGTTCCGCCCATGGTCCCGAGATGTAGGGGAACGTGATCCCCGGCAACACCTGCACGTCAAAGATCTCTTCCACTCCCGTGCGGAATTCCAGCTGAGCGGCGGTGTTTCCGGTCCGCAAATCCACCAGCGCGAGACCGCACTTCAATTGGTCGCGCCGGGCGACGATGGGGACGTCGTCGAGCGTCGGCCGGGCTTTCGAGAGGCCCACGAAAGCGAAGCCGCCGTGCAGCGCCAGGCCGCGGGCGACCCCGTGCAGCTCGGCCACGGGCTCAACCTCGCCGGTCGAAGGATGAACGGCGTCCAACATGCCTCGGCCCGAGTAGAGAAAGTAAAGGCGACCGCCATCGACGCGAGGCGAATGCGGCAACGAGAGCCCGCGAGCGACGATGCGGCCGCTCGGGACCTCCACGACGCAGCCGCCTGTCGCCTTTGCGGTCCGCCAGCCTTCCGCTGAATCGGTCTCGGCCAGGGCGGTGACGTAGCGCGGTTGACCGTCCACCAGGGCAAGCCCATTCAGATGGCAACGGTCTTCCGGGAGCAACGCGGAAACGAACGGCGGCCGCCAGCGCGGAGCGAAACTGTAGCGCGGGTGCAACGCGGAAAGACATGAAAAGAGGGTATTCACGACCCAGAATTCATTGCCGACCCACGCCGCTTCGTGCGCGTGGATGTCGCCGGTGAAATGCGACGTGCGGGCGAGGAAGCAAGCATCGTACTGGCCGCGCGGTTCGATCTTGGCGGCAATGTCGGGGGCGCTCCGAGCGAACCACACGGCGTCGCGCGCGCAGACGCCGATGGTCCCGGGCTTCACCGCAATGCCCATCGCGCGCTCGAATTGGTGGAAGGTCAGCACCAGCCGCCCGTCACGCGCGGCGATGACGACAAGATGGCCCGTCTGATATGTGGAAATCAAGACGGACAAGCGCAGCTCCGTCAGCAGGGCCGGCAGATTCTCGGAGTGCGAACAGCGGATGTCGCGGTACGCAAGGGCTGGGTCCGACGCGGTGTCCGCCACGGATCATCCTCGGATGCAGCAATGGAACTCGCTGGGGCGCATTCCGAATTTGAAGAGTTCGACGGGCGACGCGGCACTCTATCATACGCTAACGACGACGCACTTTTGTCAACCGCATGGAGGGGACCGCCATCGCGTGGAACATGAATCTTCTCCGTTTTTTGTCGAACTCATGCCGGCTTCGCGACCGAACGTGTACTAAAGTTTTGATTAGCCCGGCACGCGGGTCACCGGCGGATGCCCTATCCCACGCCGGCGCACCAAGCTGGGCGCCCGTCCGCTCTGGGTTGGCGCAGTCCCCTCCATTCAACCCGATTTCTTGGCGCGGCTTTGAACGCATCGAGGAGGCCGCTCCTCCTCAAGCGTGATTCGCACGCAGTTGAAACGCATTTCATTGGCGGAAGGGAACCCACGATGTTCGGACTGTCACGTTTGATGGAGCTGGCCGGCGCGATTACGTGGCGGCCTTACGGCGGCGCGGATTGGCGGCGACCGAACTTGCGCACGAAACCGCGGCGATGCAGCCGCCTCGACGTGCTGGAATTGGAAATTCGCGTTGTTCCCACGCTACTCGGGCAGCAGGTCTTCCCCGCGGACTATCCCTGGAACCAGAACATCAGCAACGCGCCCTTGGTCTCGAACTCGGCGGCCATCATTTCCCATATCGGCGGCACGATCAAAATCCACCCCGATTGGGGCGACGACAGCGCCAGCAACGGCAGCAACCCGCTCTACGGCATTCCGTTCAACGTCGTACACGGGAACTCTCCCAGCGTGACGAAGGTGAACGTCATCATCGACAATTACCCCGGCGAAAGCGACATCGTGCCGATACCGATGCCGGCCAATCCTGTCATTGAAGGCGACTTTCAGAACGGTCCCAATCCGAACGGCCCCGGCTACAACACCGGCCAGCGCGGCGATTCGCACCTGATCGTTTGGGACGAAGACAACAACGTAGCCTATGAGCTGTTTGGAGCCGCGCGACCCACCGATCCCACCACGATGGCGGGCGGCCCGACGGGCGGCAAATGGCATGCGGCCCAGGAAAGCGTTTGGGACATGAAGACTGATTCGTTCCGAAGTCTTGGCTGGACGTCGGCCGACGCGGCGGGACTTTCGATCTTGGCCGGACTCGTTCGTCCCGACGAGGGACTGCCGGCCTCCGCCGGCGCTCAGGGCGCCATCAACCACGCCTTGCGCTTCACGCTGCCGTCCGGCGATGTCGCGCCACAGTACATCTATCCCGCGTCGCACGTCGTTAGCGTCTCGTCCGGGTCCACCAGGCTGCCGTTCGGGGCACGGCTGCGTCTTCAAAACACGCCGGCGGTCAACGCAATCATCAGCGCTTTGGGGCAGCAGGCACAGATCATCGCTCACGCCATGCAGCAGTACGGTCTGGTTCTCGCCGACATCGGCAGCGCCATGTACGTCACGGGCTCTTCCGCTTCGCAGGACGCCAACAACGCGATTAACTTTACCTGGGACATGAACGACGTTCTGGGCTTGCGGGCACTGACAGCCGGTAACTTCGACGTGATAGACCTGTCGCCGCGCGTGACCGGTCTTACCGTGAACACCGGGGCCACAGGCAGTACCGTCACCGTGATCGGCCAGAACTTCTCCGGAGCGGCCGGCCACCTGTCGGTGTTCTTCGGCAGCACCGCCGCGACCACCGTCACCTTCGTGGACGACTCGCACCTGACGGTCGTTGTGCCGAACGGCTCGGGAACGGTGCATGTCACGGTCCAATCCGGCGTCAACGCGACCGATCCCAACAACCCGAACGACAACGCCAGGAACCCGATTTTCGGCTACGGCGTCTCGGCGACTTCGGCGGCCGACCAGTTCACCTTCAGCAATCAGAACATCAGCGGCTCGAATTCCACCGTCAGCTTCGCCAACTCGACAGTCGCATCGGGCAATACCGACGCGCTCACCATCGTCGTCAAGGACTCGACCAACAGCCCGGTCGGCGGCCTGACGAACGCAGCCTTCAACTTCGCACTCTCCGGCGGCACGAGCGCGGGAACTTTCGGGACGGTGACGGAGACGGCGATCGCGGGGACGTACACGGCACTGTTTACCGCGACCACGTCGGGAACGGCCAGCACGCTGACCACCACGATCAGCGGCGTTACGCTCACCACGAAACCGACCATCACGGTCACGCCCGGCAGCGTCAGTGGCGCCAAATCGACGGTCGGTTTTGCCTCGCCGACGGTGACTTCGGGCAATACCGACGCCGTAACCATTGTTGTCAAAGATGCGGCCAGCAACGCGATCGCCGGGTTGACGAACAGCGCCTTCAGCTTCTCCTTGTCGGGCGGCACGAGCACGGGAAGCTTCGGCAGCGTCACGGAAACCGCCACGAAGGGGACGTACACGGAAACGTTTACCGCCGGAACGCCGGGCACCGTCACGACCCTGACCGCCACCGTGAACGGCGTCGTCCTCAATACCAAGCCGACGGTTCAGGTCACGGTCGGCGGCGTCAGCGGCGCGAACTCGACCGTCAGTTTCGCATCGCCGACGGTCGCTTCGGGAAATACCGACACTGTCACGATTGTCGTCAAGGACGGCGTCGGCAACGCGATCACCGGCCTTGCGAACAGCGCCTTCAGCCTCATCCTCTCCGGCGGCACGAGCGCGGGCACCTTCGGGACCGTGACCGAGGCTGCGACCCAAGGCACGTACACCGCGGCCTTCACCGGCACAACGGCGGGCACGGTAAGCACGCTGACGACCACGATTAGTTCCGTTGTCCTCACGACAAAGCCCACCATTACGGTTACGCCCGGCAGCGTCAGCGGAGGCAATTCCACGGTCAGCTTCGCCTCGCCCACCGTCGCTGCGGGCAACACGGATGCCGTGACGATCGTGGTCAAGGATGCGGCCGGCAACGCGATCACCGGCCTGACGAATAGCGCCTTTAACTTCGGCCTCTCCGGCGGCACTAGCACGGGGACGCTCGGCGTCGTCACCGAAACCGCCACGAAGGGCACCTACGCCGCGACGTTCACCGGCACGACTGCCGGCACGGTCGTCACCCTCACCGCCACCGTCAGCAGCGTCGTTCTCAATACCAAGCCGACGGTTCAGGTAATTACGGGCGGAATCAGCGGCGCCAATTCCACCGTCAGTTTCGCCAACCCGTCGGTCGCCTCGGGCACCGTGGACACCGTGACGATCCTGGTCAAGGACAGCGCCGGCAACGCGGTCAGCGGACTGACCAATAATTCCTTTAGCTTCAGCCTTGCGGGTGGGACGAGCACGGGCAGCATTGGAACGGTAACCGAGACGGCAACGCAGGGAACCTATACCGCCGCATTCACCGGCGTCACGACGGGCACGGCAAGCACACTCACCAGCACCGTCGGCGGGGTTACGCTCAACAACAAACCCACCGTCACCGTCACCGCCGGTTCCGTGAGCGGCGCCAATTCCACGCTCAGCTTCGCCAAGCCAACCGTGGGGGCGGGCAACAATGACGTCTTGACCGTTGTCGTGAAAGACGCGGCGGGCAATGCGATCAGCGGCTTGACGAATGGCTCCTTCAACTTCACTCTGACGGGCGGCAGCAGCGCCGGCACGTTCGGCAGCGTCGCGGAGACGACGACCAAAGGCACGTACACCGCGGCATTCACCGGCGGAACTCCCGGCACCATCGATACGCTGACCGCCACGGTCAGCAGCGTCGTTTTGACGACCAAGCCGCCGATTCAAGTGCTTTCCAAGAACGCGCTTTACGTCAATGCGGTGTTCCAGGACGTGCTCGGCCGCCTGCCCGATTCCGGCACACTCGCTTTGTGGACCGGCCAACTCGATCAAGGCGCCCCGCGCAGCACGTTCGTGAACTCGCTCGACCACAGCGCGGAATACTACACGAACATCATCACGCCCGCCTATCAGACCTTCCTCGGCCGCACGCCCGATGCCAGCGGCCTCGCTTTCTGGGTCGGCCAGATGCAAAAGGGAATGACCGATGAGCAGCTTGAAGCGGGTTTCATCGGCTCGCCGGAGTTCTTCGCCCACAGCGGCGGCACCAACAAGGGTTGGGTGGACGCCATGTATCAAAACCTGCTCGGCCGCGCCCCCGACGCGACCGGCGAAGCGTTCTGGATACAACAACTCGCCCAGGGCGCCAATCGGGCGGTCGTTGCGTTTGCGTTCGCCGCCAGTCCCGAGCGTGAAACCCAGCACATCACCGCCGATTATCAGAAATATCTCGGCCGCGCGCCGGACGCCGCCGGCTTGAGCTTCTGGCTCGATCAGTTCGTCAATCACGGCCAGACGAATGAGAATCTCATCACCGGTTTTGTCTCTTCAGATGAGTATTTCCGAAGTCACACAACGGGTTAACCGTGTGTTGCCTTTGCTCTCGGGAAAGTCCATACTCAAGTCCGTATCCAGGAATGCCGCGGACTTCGAGGCGCCGAGAGAACATGGCCCCGTCCACCCCTGCGCGAGCTTGTTCACTACTGTTGCTGGCCGTGCTGGCCGGCGTCGCGGGTCGCGCGAATACGGACGCCGAACCCGCTGCGCCGCTGGACCGTCGCTTCAACGAGAACGTGCGGCCATTCCTGAAGGATTACTGCCTCGCGTGCCATAGCGGCCAAAAGCCCAAGGGAAAACTCGATCTCAGTAGGCACACATCGGCGGCGGTCGTGGCTCAGAATGAACGTGTGTGGCAAACGTTGCTCGAACGGGTCGAAGCGAACGAGATGCCGCCGGAGAAGGCGGCGCGGCAGCCGACGCCGCATGAACGTCGCGCTGTTCTCGATTGGATCCGCGATTTCCGCGAGCAGGAAGCACAGCGAACTGCCGGCGATCCGGGCCGCGTGCCGGCGCGACGCCTGAACAACGCCGAGTTCGACAACACCATCCGCGATTTGACCGGCGTGGACATACGGCCGACGCGCGAATTCCCTGTCGATCCCGCCAACGAGGCCGGTTTCGACAACTCGGGTGAATCGCTCACCATGTCGCCTGCCCTGTTGAAGAAATACCTTGGGGCGGCACGACTGGTTGCGGACCACGTCGTCTTGAAACCGCACGGCTTCGTCTTCGCGACGCATCCCGCGGTGACGGATACGGACCGCGATAAATACTGCGTGCAACGCATCATCGCGTTCTACGAGCGGCATCAGGTGGACTACGCCGACTATCTCCGCGCCGCCTGGCGGTTTCAACAGCGGGCGGCACTCGGTAAACGGGACGCCACGCTCGGCGACTTCGCGGCTGAATCAGGCCTTAGCGCCAAGTACCTGGCGACTGTCTGGTCGGTGTTGACCGAAATGCCGGCGGCATCTGGTCCGCTGGGAGAAGTGCAGACCGCCTGGCGGAAACTGCCGAACGACGTGCGGAAGCCCGCAGCCGTGCAGCGCGAATGCGAGGCCCTTCGCGACCTCGTCGTGCGCTTACGCAAAGAACACACGCCGAAGATCGAACGGCTACACGTCAAAGGCATCTCGGACGGCAGCCAGCCGTTTATTCTCTGGCGCAACCGGGGCATCGCCGCACAGCACATGCGAGCCGGGAGTGGCAGTAATTGCGAGGTGGCGCGGTTCTGCCGGGTTTTCCCCGACACATTCGTAGTGACAGAGCGTGCTCCCTATTACGACACCAGCACCAGTGCCAAAGGCCGCCTCCTCAGCGCCGGTTTCCATTTGATGCAAGGCTACTTTCGCGACGACGGGCCGCTGTGTGAATTGGTGCTCGACGACGCCGCGCGTAAAGAACTCGACACACTCTGGGACGAACTGCATTTCGTGACCTTCGACGCGGCGCGGCAGTACAAGGATTTCATCTTCTTCGAACGTGCCGAGCCGCCGCGGTTCGCACAGGAAGCCGCGTTCGACTTTGCCCGGTCCGAGGATAAGGACAGCACGTCGGCCACAAAGATCCAGCAATTGCGCGAGGCGTACGTCGCCAAAGCACGCAAGATTGAGGCGGGCGACCAAGCGCTCGAAGCGATTGCAACCTACTTCACCGACATGGCGACCCAGATTCGCCGCGTTGAACAGGCACATGCAGCCGCGGAGGCGAGCCATCTGGCGGCTCTGCAAACCTTCGCGAGCCGTGCGTATCGCCGACCGCTGTCCGTTAGGGAGCGCGACGACCTGCTCGCCTTCTACCGCAAGCTGCGCGATCAAGATCACCTGAGCCACGAAGACGCGCTGCGTGACGCGATCGCGAGCGTCTTGCTGTCACCACACTTTTGTTACCGGCTCGATATCCCCGCAGCAGGTCCCGCGAGCGGAGCGGGACCCGATGCGTTTCCGGTCCGGCTCGGCAAGCCGGACCTACAGCCGTTGTCCGATTACGCGCTTGCGAGCCGGTTGAGCTACTTTCTTTGGTCAAGCATGCCGGACGAGGAGTTAATGACTCATGCCGCCGCGGGCGATCTGCATCAACCCGAAGTTCTCATCGCCCAAACCAAGCGTATGCTCCGCGATCCGCGCACGCGCGGCCTTGCCGAGCAGTTCGCCGGCAACTGGCTGGAGTTCCGCCGCTTCGACGAGTCGAACACGGTCGATCGCACGCGCTTTCCGTCGTTTACCAATGAACTCCGCACGGCGATGGCGGAGGAGCCGATTCGCTTTTTCTTGCATGTTGTGAGCCAGAATCGCTCCGTGCTCGATTTCGTGGACGGCGATTACACGTTTGTCAATCCGGTGCTCGCGCGACACTACGGCATGCCGGTCCCCGATGGCGGCGCCGATCACTGGATCAAAGTGGACGAGGCCCACCACTACGGCCGTGGCGGTTTTCTGCCAATGGCCGTCTTTCTCACGAAGAACGCGCCGGGTCTGCGCACCAGCCCCGTGAAACGCGGCTACTGGGTGGTTCGGCGCATCCTGGGAGAACACATTCCGCCGCCGCCGCCCGAAGTCCCGGAGCTTCCGAAGGACGAAGCGACGCTCGGCGAGCAGACGTTGCCGCAGATTCTTGCCAAACACCGCGAGAACAAGGCGTGCGCCGGCTGCCATCAACGCTTCGATTCGCTCGGTTTGTCGTTTGAAGGGTACGGCCCCATTGGCGAACGCCGCACCGTTGATCTCGGCGGTCGGCCGGTTCTGGCGAAAGCGCTGTTTCCCGACGGCAGCGAAGGCAATGGCGTCGACGGCTTGCGCCGGTATCTGGACGAGAAACGCCGCGACGAGTTTGTCGAGAACCTGTGCCGCAAGCTGTTCGCCTATGCCTTGGGGCGAAGTTTGACGCTGTCGGACAAGACCACGATCGACGCCATCTGCTCGCGGCTCGCGAAGAACCAATATCACATCGATGGCCTGGTAGAAGCGATCGTCACCAGGCGGCAATTCTTGAATCGACGCGGCGATGACGCGCAAGAATGAGTGGCTCGGATTGCCCAGGATGCGACAATAGAGGCAAGGAGACCATACGACCCATGCCGACCAAGCAACTGAAACTCCGGGCCAGGGTTTCGTCCACGGATCCCGAATGGGAGCGGATGAAGGCGGCGCGTCGCAATATCGATCACGACGCGGCGGTTCAGGAGAGCGACTTTCTTCACAAACAGTTCTACGCACTGTGGGGTGATCGCGTGCCCGGTTCACCAGTTGACTTGAATCTGATCTTGCGAACGCTTATCGCCAAGAAAATCCCCTTCGTCTTGACCGGCGCCCACGCCATCGGCGGTTGGACCGGACGGCCGCGGTCTACCAAGGACGTGGACATCCTCGTCAAAGGCGGACGAAATCACGTTCGTGCGGTGAACGCGATCCGGGCACTCTACCCGCAATTCGAAGTGCGCAACTTCGCGGGAGTCGTTGGCTTCTTCCCGGTCGGCGATACGCAATCCGTCATCGACGTCACGTATCCGCACCGCGCCGACATCGAGGAGACCTTGGCAAACCCCGTTTGGACAGAAAACAAAGAACTGGGCCTGCGTTACCGGATACCCGCCTTGGAAGCGGCGCTCGCGAACAAATACGGGGCGATGCTCGCGTTGAATCGACCGTCTGTGAAACGGCTCCAAGACATCGTCGACTTCTCGCTCATGGTGCAACACTCCGCAGACCCCGGGCGAAAGGCGATCGACTTGGAATGGCTTGAGCGATTGGGCGAGAAAGTGTGGCCGAATGGCGGCGGCAAGGAAATCTTGGGTCTTGTGGACCAAGTGAAGGCCGGGCGTACGATCCAGTTGGACCCACTGGGCCGCTTCCTGCCGAAAAATCCCTGACCTCGTTCGCGTATGTGCAGGAGCTTTGCTGTGTCGACCTTTGACCAGAACCGTATGCATCGCGACCGCCGCTTCACCCGCCGCACCCTCCTTCGCGGCGTCGGCGTCGCCATGGCCCTGCCGTGGCTGGAATCGCTGCCCGTCTGGGGCCGCGAACCGGCGTCGAACGGTTCCGCGTCCGCTCCTCCGAAGCGCTTCGCCACTCTCTTCATGGGCAACGGCATCAGCCCGAATCACTGGTCGGCCAAGGGCGCCGGCGCGGACATGGAGCTGAGCAAAAGCCTGGAACCGCTTGCTCCGTTCCGCTCGCGGTTGAACGTCGTCACCGGCCTGTTCAACAAGAACGCCACCGGCGTCGGCATCCACCCGGGACAGACCGGCAACATCCTCTCCGGGGCGGCGCTGCAAAAAGGCGCGGTGCTGAAGGGCGGCGTCAGCTTGGATCAAGTGCTGGCCCGCCGCTTTGGCGAAGAGACGGCCCAACCGAGCCTTGTTCTCGGCTGCGAACAGCCGCTCACCGGCTACCACGAGACGAACTTCTCGATGGCGTATAGCTCGCACATCTCGTGGCAAGACGCCCTGTCGCCCGTGCCGATGGAAGTCTATCCGTCGCTCGCCTTCGACAGCCTTTTCGACAACCAGGGCAGCAAGCGCACGTTGAGCATTCTTGACCAGGTCAAAGACGACACGGCAACACTCAATCGGCACGTCAGCCGCGCCGATCAGGCGAAGCTCGACGAGTATCTCACCAGCGTGCGCGAAGTCGAGAAGCGCGTGGAACGCACGCGGGAACACCAAGGCAAGGCGGAAGCGCGGGCCAAGGATCGCGGCCGCCCCATGCTCGCCATGAAGCGGCCGGATAACGGTTTGCCCGAGGACATCCGCGAACACATGCGCTTGATGTGCGACATCATCGCCCTCGCGTTTCAGACCGACAAAACGCGCGTTGCAACCCTGCTCCTCTGCCGCGATCTCTCCGGCCTCTTCTACCCGTTCCTCGACGTGCGCACGGCCCACCATCCCGCTTCGCACGACGACCAGTCCGACGCCTACGAACGCATCACCCGCTACTACGTCAGCCAGCTCGCCTACCTCGCCGGCCGCCTCGCCGCGATGCCGGAAGGCGAGCACACGGTTCTCGACAACTCCTGCTTGCTCTTCCTTTCCAATCTGTGGTCGGGCAGCCGGCACGATTCGGGCAAAGTGCCGCTCGTCCTCGTCGGCGGTCTCGGCGGGACGCTGCAAACCGGCCGCGTGCTCGATTACCGCGACAAGGGAGATGACAACCGCAAGCTCTGTAGCCTCTACCTGTCGCTGATGGAGCGGATGGATGTGAAAGTCGATCACTTCGGCGACGCCACGACGCGGCTGACGGGATTGTAAAATCGTTGCCACCGGTTTCTCAACCGCCATCCTTCCCCTTGGCGTTTTCTGCTCATGGGCTGCGTTGAAACGCGCCTCGCTCGTCGTCAACCACCCATAACCGAGTTGGATCTCCGTTTCCGGCTGGTGGCGAACTTACAACGGAAAAAATCTGACGAAATCATTGCACTCCTCCGGCGTGAGGCAATCGTGAGCAGGGAGGATTTCGTCGATGGCTTGGCCTATTGGCACTTGGTCGCTGACGAGAAACACGCCACCCTCTGAGTATTACGCGGGCCGTTTCTTGCTTATGAGCTTGACGATCTTCGGAACCAACTCGGTGGGAACGACCATGACGGTCTGGCCCTCGGCCAGAAAGGCTGCTTCGTGTTCTGCAACCTGTTCGTCTTCGGTTTGATTGTCGTAGTGCTCGGCAAGTTTGCGGATTCGCTCTTCATCCCATCCTGTCGGGTACGCCTGGGTTTTTTTCTTAGTCATTTCCTTTTCCTCCGTTGGCGCCCGCGAAACGCTCGCTTCGCTTTGGGCGTCAGGTCGAAGGCCTGACAACGAAGGCGCCGTCGCCAACAGCGTCCGGCACGTAAACAACTTGCAGATAACGTCCTGCTTTCGTCTGACCGAGACGTCCCGGCGCTGGTTTCGCCTCCGCTCGTGGCAGCTTTAGGCATTCGATAACAGGAGAAGTTGGAGCCCTTTGAATTGCTTGAACGCCTTATCGGTCGTCACCAGCCGATAGCCCCCTGCCATGGCGAAAGCCGCCAGGTAGGCGTCCATCCACAGTTTCGGTGACGCCTTCGTGCCGCCGGCGAACCTCTTCCACGAGGCTTCCAATCCGGTCGGCTCCTTTACCCAGGAGATGCGTTCATCGGCGCGGAAGCCCTCGTAAACGGACCAGGCTGACTTGTTGCTCAAAGGCGGCAGACCGTAAGGGGCCAGCACCGCGCTCGTGGTCAGCAGCCGCAGAAACGTCTGTTGCGTGGAGCGGCAAAACAGCACGCTTCGTGCCGGCCTTTGCTCCGCCAGCCAGGCCGCTGCCGTGGCGTGAAGCACGTGCTTGGAAAGCGCCAGCGCCAGCCAGACGTTGCTATCAGTCAGGTCCATGGCGCCAACCTGCTTCCTGAGCGAGGAGGATCTCGGCCACGCGCTCAGGCGTCATCTCCTCCGCAGGAGGCGCGGCGTGTTTGCACTCGATTCGAGGCAAGCCCGTTTTCTTGTCCCTACCGACTACCGGCTCTTGAGCCTCCTTCTTGGCCTCCTTGGCGACGGCCAAACCCTTGCGCAACAAGTCGGCCACCGCGTCTCGGAGCTTGCGCCCGTCATGCAGGGCGCGGAGTTTCACCTGCTTCACCAAGGCATCCGGAAGATCAAGGGTTGTCTTCATGGAGCCATTTTCCTGGTTTCCCAGCTTTCTGTCAAGATTCTGCTACCGGGACAACTGCACTCGCCTCACGCGGGCAGCTCCTCGATGCCATCGACGCGGTCCGGATAGAAGGCGAGGTGACCCTTGATCGCCGCGACGGCCGGATAGGGATCCTCGTAGGTCCAGACGGCGTTCTCGGCGGTCCGCCCGTCCGCCCGGATCGAGTAGTAGGCGGCGTCGCCCTTGTAGCCGCAGTGGGTTTTGTGGGCGGTCCGCGCAAGCAGCGACATGTCGGCGTCCTCGCGCGGGAAGTACTGCACCGCGGGCAGGTCCACCTCCTTCAGCGTGAGCGCGCGGGTGGTGTCCACGACGACGCGGCCATTGAAGAGGACGCGCACGCGGTTCGGGTTGGGCTCGATCGTAATCGGGTTTTCTGGTGAAAGATCCATGTTGGTGTCCTTGGGCTTGGTGACAGCGCAGGCGCATGCTCCGCCATTCGCGGGTAGAAGGGTGCTTCCCGGCTCACGCGGCGGCCATTTCGACGTACTTCCGCCACAGTCCAGGCTAACCGCCCGCGATGGCCCCCACGATCCAAAACGCCTCCGCCCCCGACGCGACCGCATCGGGCAGCGGAGCGTCGGGCGACTCAAGGGACAGGTCCTCCTCGCACGCGAAGAACCGCAGCATCGGCCGGCGCAAGTGGGTAACGTGGTCGCGGATCGTGCCGCGCAGCATCGGATAGCGGGCCTCGAGCGCGTCGAGGACCGAGCGCTGCGTGGCCGGGCCCGCGACGTCGAGCTGCACTTCGGCGCCGACTTGCGCCAGCGTCCGCAGATGGGGCGGGAGAATGACTCGGATCATGTCAGGGTTTGCACCTCGACGGACAACACGGCCGGAAGATCGCGGACAATCGGCTTCCAACTGTCGCCCGCATCGGGCGAAACGTAGACCTGTCCGCCGGTGGTGCCGAAGTAGACGCCGCACTTGTCGAGCGAGTCGATGGACATCGCGTCGCGCAGCACGTTGACGTAGCAATTCTCTTGCGGCAGACCCTTCGTAAGCGCTTCCCACTCGTTGCCGCCGGTGCGGCTGCGGAAGACGCGCAGCTTGCCTTCATGCACGTAGTGCTCGCCGTCGCTTTTGATCGGGACGACGTAGATGGTGTTCGGCTCGTGCGCGTGTACGTCGATCGCGAACCCGAAGTCGGTCGGCAAGTTGCCGCTGACTTCGTGCCACGAGTCGCCGGCGTCGTCGGTGCGGAGAACGTCCCAGTGTTTCTGCATGAAGAGCGTATTCGGCCGCGACGGGTGCATGGCGATGCGGTGAACGCAGTGGCCGACCTCGGCGTTCGGGTCGGGGATGTACTGCGAATGCAGGCCCTTGTTGATCGGCTTCCAGGTCTTGCCGGCGTCGTCGGTGCGGAAAGCGCCCGCCGCCGAGATGGCGATGAAGATCCGTTTGGGATTGCTCCGATCGAGCAGGATCGTGTGCAGGCCCATGCCGCCGGCGCCGGGCGACCATTTGGACCCTTGCGCGTCGCGCAGGCCGGCCAGCTCATGCCAGGTTTTGCCGCCGTCGGTTGAGCGGAACAGCGCCGCATCTTCAACTCCGGCGTAAACGACGTCGAGCTCTTTCAGCGACGGCTCCAGATGCCACACGCGCTTGAATTCCCAAGGATGTTGCGTGCCGTCGTAGAATTGGTGCGTCGTGAGCGGCTTGCCGGTTTCCGGAGAAGTATCGTAGACGAACTTGTTGCTTTCGCCCTTGGGCATGCCGCCAGGCCCCGTCGTTGGTTCACCGGCCGGCGTACCTGGTTGATGCCAGGTTTTTCCGCCGTCATCGGAGCGTTGGATAATCTGCCCAAACCAGCCGCTGGTTTGCGACGCGTAGATTCGGTCGGGATTAACCGGCGAACCCTTCACATGGTAAATCTCCCAGCCGGCGAAGAACGGGCCGCTGACGTCCCATTTGTCGCGCTTGCCGTCTGAGTTCAAAATGAAGGCGCCCTTTTTCGTGCCGACCAGGACTCGTACGCCGCTCATTCCGTTACTCCTTCGTGATTTTGCGGTGGCGCTCGCTGGGAGAGCATCGCGCACGGATAGTCGATTCTAGATTCATTGCTGGGCGGCAAGAGTATTCTGTAACGGTTGCTAAAGATAAAAAGCTTGAGGTCGTCCGTCAAGAAGATTATTGTAGTATCCAGTAAGAAAATCGCGGAGGCGGTCGATGCCCAAAGGGCGGCCGAGAGAATTTGACACGGACAAGGCGCTCGATGCCGCGCTCTTGCTCTTTTGGCGTCACGGCTACGAAGGCACGTCGCTGGCCGCCCTGACCGACGCCATGGGCATCAACACGCCCAGCCTATACGCCGCGTTCGGCAGCAAGGAGATGTTATTCAAAAAGGCCCTCGACCGGTATATCCAAAAACCGGCATCGTACCTGCCGAACGCTCTCCAGGCTCCCACCGCCCGTCAAGCGGCCGAAAAGCTTTTCCGCGGCGCCATCAACATGGTCATGAATCCACGCCATCCCGATGGCTGTCTCCTGGTGCAGGGCGCCCTCGCCTCCGGCCCCGTGGCGGCGTCGGTCCGAAAAGAGTTGAGCCGGCGTCGAACGGGAGCCGAAGCGTTAATCCGACAGCGCTTTGAGCGCGCGATTGCGGCGGGCGACCTGCCGGCAAACGTCGATGCCGAAAAGCTCGCGCGGTACATCGTTACCGTGCTCTGGGGCATGTCCGTGCAAGCGGCGGGGGGAGCGACACGGGCTCAACTGGAAGAGGTGGCGGCAATGGCGATGCGATGTTGGCCGGAGCCTGGGGAACAGAGCCATCATGAAGAGCAACCAAGCGACGCGGCATCTATCGAGATTTACAGCGTCCCACGGACGCGCTAGCATGATCCCATTGCCGACGAGCCTCGAGGACAGACAATGCCCGTATACCATGGAACGGACGAGGTTTCGGCTCAGAATATCCTGGCCAAGGGGTTGGATCAGCTGGCGTGGGAAAAGGCAGCCGGCGGAGCAGGGCCGGATCCCAAAGGGTTCTCGGTCACCGATAGGCTCGAAGACGCGCGAGACTGGGCGCGCTGGAGCGCCTGGGAAACGCGGACCGGGGAGTGGTCCTCGAGGCTGATCCGAACAATTTGCCGCTGGCGACGGGGCAACCGGGACAGTGGGCCGATCCCGGCGAGCGTTTCATACGGCCGGAGGATTTCGCGAAGGTTGGGCCGCGGGTATTCCGAGCCGCGCCTTGACCTGCGCCGCTGCTGGTGTTGCAGGAGCGCCATGGGTTTCATCAAGCTAAATCGATACGGTGACCCGTCCGGCGTCGTATCCGATGCGGCAGAGGTTGTCGAAAAGGCACGTAAGACATTTACCGGCGTGAAAGTGTTGCCGGGCGATCCGCTGGCATTAAGCGCCGAGCGTGCTGCCGCATCGGGCGCCGCGGACCACGTCGTTCGCACCCTGCGCCGGAACCAGCAAGACTATGGTCCTGCACGCGCATTTGAGATCGGCGCCGAGGGGGGAGGAACGATTCAGGGTCGCGCGCGCCGCTACGATGTCACGTTTCTCTTTGCTGACCCCTTGGCGGAGGGATGGCGCCAGCGCTTACTTGCCTTCCTGCAAGGTCTGGGAGCCGGACGAATCGAAGAGGGCGCGGAGAGCGTTGCCAAACGAGCGTGAGCAGTCGGATCTTTGGACGAAGGCGCCGTTCCGGGTGCCGACCAGGAGGCGTACTCGGCTGATTACTTTTTCCTTCCCGAGGTTTCACCGCGGTCAGGTGTCGCTTCCCGGGCCATGACATTTTGTTGCAGCCAAGCGTGCCGTGCATCTCCAAGCCGCTCTTCGGACTGCGATCTGGACCGACTCAAATGCACCATCGCCGAAACGACGATCTATTTCCGAAGATAGCACCTCGTTGTAACCATCGTTAAATGAGAGCTTAAAGCCATTTACGCGGCAGATACCGAAACCCTCATCTACAGATACTCCGAACCGCTCGCGTAGCTGGGTGACGATGTAATGTCCCCAATGACCTGCATGCCCTGTCCAGCGGTATACCAAACGTTCAGCGGCAATATCCGCACGCTCCGCTTTAAGACCGGCTGCAAATGCTGCGTCGTCGCGTTCCATGGATCGCCCCTTTGTCGCCAAATATGTATGAGGCCGCACACCTGCGCAGCCAAAGCCGGTTGTCTGTTGATCTATCAAGCCGCGCCGGTTGGCCTATCGAGCTGCGTCTGTTGTTCTTTTGCGGACGACTGGTCCCAACCGCCACGTTCGTCTCCGCATTCCACGGCGGCATTTCAGGAAGAAGCGCTGAGTACCTCTTGGTACTGCGGCGGAACATCCTCCCAAGCCGCCATGTAGGCCGCGTCCAGCGGGACGCGAACATAATTCTCTCTGGTGAGGAACAGCGGCATCTGCGGAATCGGCTCCCCGGCGGCGAAGTGTTCTACAAAAGCCTCGACGACGGCTCCACTGGTGTAGGCCGCGGCGGTCAACGGACGCTCGCTGCCCAGTACGTAGTCCTCAGTGCCGATCTCGTTCAGCACGGCTCGGTGGATACCGTGCGGGTCGCGGCGGCCTGGGGGGTGGACATCGACCAGGAGAAGGTGAATCCCGCTATCGAGAGCTGCGACAGCCTTGTCCAGGAACGATCGCAGGGCGTGCCGGCTCGATTTGTTCCCGGCCGAAAGGACTTCGATCATCGCCACGATACGGTCGTCGCTCGTGTGCCTGACCACCACGGCTCGCTGCATGCGTGCGTAGGAATCGCGTGCGATCGTCGCGCGGGCATGGACGACCGGCGGCGATTCGGTCAGCGTCGCCGTCCCGGAAAGGGACCTCTCGGATTCCGGTTCTGGGCCTGCCGCCGGAAGCGTCAGGACATCCGGCGCGCCGAGGTCGCCGCCGATTTGCTCGGCCATCACGTAGTATCCCTTGGGAAGGAGCCCGCGCTTCAGCGCACGTTTTATTTCAAGTACCCACGAGTAATGGAAATCGTGGAATGTTCCATCACTGACGCGGGTCCAGTCATGCACCGGCATATTGTTGCTCCCGTGGACGGACTGTTGATCGATCAAGCCGCGCTGGTTTGCCTATCGGGTTGCATCCGTTGCTCGCCGCTGCCGGCGATCGTCGTTTGGCACATTATTGTCCCAACACCATCTCTTCCTTCCCCTTCCGCGCGGCAACCTCGCCTCCGAGAGCGGAGACAATCCCGAAGAAGCTCCGCAGCGTCACATTGGTCCGCCCGGGTCTACGCCTCGCCCACTTCCTTCGCCAGCTCCTTCCAGAATTCCTCGTGGGAAATCCCCCCATGTTCTTCATAGTCCTTCCACGCGCGCTTCAAGACCGTCCGCAGTTTGACGGGGGTTCTGCTCTGCTTATCCAGTCCAATGAGCAGCGCCACCGGTTCCCCATCACGGACGATCAGGACGGGGTTTTTGACGCTGGATAGGACGTACTCGCCCAGTCGGGCCTGAACGGTTTCAAGCAGCGCCTTTTTCACGGTTCCGCCTCTTCCCCCTCAATGAATAGGCGATTTCCGGTCTTTTCCCCGAAGGCCAGGAGGATGACTTCCGCGGCTCTTACCGCATAGAAAACCCGAAAACGATTGTTCGGGCCAAAGCGAAGCTCCCATTCTGCTTTGAAGGCGGTCGGTTTTTTCAGGGCTTGCGGTTTCGGGTCCTTACCTCTGGCTCGTATTGTAGCTGCTCGGCCAAGGTCTCACGGATCAGCGGATGGTATTTCGCTTCCACCAACTTCAACTGGCGCGTGAAGCTGGTCGTGTAGACGAGCACATGCGGTTGAGACGAACGCATGACCTTGATGTCTCCCTAACTTCGCAGCGGAACAAGCCCCCGCAACCGCCCATCGCGCAACCAAAGCCCTCCCCACACCAGCACGCCGAAGAGGACCGCGAAATAGAACGGCTCGCCGGCGCGCACATGGGTCGCAACGGCGCCGCCAAGATAGCCGGTCAGCAAGATCGCGCCCAGAATGGACGTGCGCGGAATCAAATAAAGGACCGTGCAAGCGATCAGCACGATGCCGAGGGGCAGAATAACGCTTTCGGGATATCCGAGCTCAACGGTCCCCTTCACGACAAAGTCCGGCTTTACCAGTTTCATCACTCCGTCGAAGAGCAGGAACAGTCCCAGCAGGGCGCAAATGACGTGGCCGGTCCAGAGCATCGTCTTCGAGACGGGGGCCGCTTGCGTATCTGATGCCATGAGTCTTTCCTCCACACGTTTTCACCTAGCGAGAGTGTTCAGGGTATCCGCAAAGCCCTTTTCTATCGATTCGCGGCCGTGCTCGAAAAGTCTTCACTCCAACGCAGGCGCGGTTACAGTAAAAGATATGCGGGCGGGCTGGTTGCAATGACGTTTTGTGTCGAGAAGCCGTGCTGCCCCGCAAGGTCAACTTCATTGGCTGGTGCGGCGCTGCTCTTCGGCGGCTCACGGCGTCTTTGGCAGCGCCCGCAATCCGGCGACGTAGCGGGCTTCATCGTAAAGCCGGCCGCTCTTCAGTACGTCGAAGATCTCCGACGTCACCACACAAGCAATCAACTCGAGCGCCCGCTCGCGCGAAAATCCATCGTTCATCAGGCGCTCCAACGTGGTGCGCGTCTCAGGCGGCGTACCGTCCCGAAGTTGTTGTCAACGATCTCCAGGAGCACGCGACGCAATTCCGGGTTATGCGGCTGTTTCTTCATGCGACCGTCTCCTTTCCTGCCTGAGTGGCCGTGCGTAAATGTGCAACGCAAGCCTGAAGCGCAAGCGAAACGGGAGGCCGTCCTTCACTCGCGCTTCAGGCTTGTGGACTGCCGAATCACGCACGGCGACTTTGGTTCCTGCCGCCTCATTCTCCAAGCTACGGCAGCACGTGTACCCAACGCGCCACGGAAGGTACGCCGTGATGGTTGACGATGAACAGCAGGTAGTGCCCCGGCGGGAGCAAGTTAGGCTCTTCGGGAATCTCGGCTTCGAGATGGCACGCGCCGCGGCGGCGGAAAAATAGCTCCACGAGGCGTTGGCTGCTGTCGCTCGAGTGTGTCGTAGCCAGCGGGCGAATTAGATGCACCCACTTGATCGCCGGCGCCTGCGGCGTCTCGATAGCGATCTCCTGGCCGTAATGGGCCGCCTGGGGCGCCGCGGCAATGAACGGGCGCGGGCCGCGGAAAAGATAGGGAGGATGGAACAGCTCCAAGCGCAATTCGTCATCCTTGCGGTGCGGGTTGGAACCCGCGGTGATCACGCGGCCGTCGGGCAGGAGCAGGGCGACGCCATGATACACGCGCGGCACGGTGGTCCGAGCCGCCACGGTCCAATGCCCGCTGGCAGGATCGTAGATTTCCGGGTCCAGGACCGCGCTCGCAACGCTTTCGCCCATGGTGCTGCCACCCGTGATCAGAACGGTACGATCGGGCAGTATCACGCCGAGGGCGTGCATGCGGGCGAAATGCAAGGGAGCGGCGGTCGTGTAGCCCGGAGACGGCACGGAGAGATCGGCGATGTGGACCTTGTTGGTGACGGCGCCCCCGCCGCCGCAGATCATGACCTTCTGGTGTTGGGCGGGAGGCAACAGCACGCTGAACGATTGGTCTCGGTTGCCCGCGTCGAAGTCGGGCGGCAAGGTGATTGGGGCGAAGCTGTTCGCCGGGAGCGTGATTAGGCCGGGCGCAACGCCGGTGCCTCCCATCTGGCCGCCGCTATAGAAAATGCGGCCGTTGCGGAGGAGGAATAGATGCGGATAGAGAGGCCAATCGAAAGTGCTGGCCGGCCGCGCCGACCAGTTCTGGCCGGACATAAAGATTTCAGGAACGCGGTTGGCGCCGCCCGCCGCCGAAAGGCCAGACACCGCCAGCACACCGCCAGTGCCCAAGGAGACCAGCATCGGGTACCAGCGGCCGTCGGCCATGTCTCCCACGCGCACCCATTCTTCCAAGATCGGGTCGAAAAGATACGCCGACTTGAGGCCGTGGAACGGGTCGTACTGCTCGGTTCCGCCGGCGACCAGCAACTTGCCGTCCGCAAGAAAAGCATGCCCCGCGCAAAAGACATCGATGGGCGTGGCGGGCCGATAGAAAGTTCCCGCCTCGTAATCCCAGACGACGCTGCGCATGTCCTTCGTGGCCAGTTTGTCCGGATCGTTGCCGGACCCGGCGAAGAACAGGACCTTGCCGGTGTGGAAGAGAGCCGCATGAACCGCCAACACCTGCGAATCGCAGGGGAGCAGCTCCCACATGCCCATCACGGCACGATCCGCGAGGCTCGGGGAAGCGTTGCTGCCTCCGCCCATGGAACCGGCGCCGCCCATGCCCGGCATCGACATGGATTTGGGCACATCAGGCATCGGTGGAGGCGCCGGTCGGCGGTGGGGGCGGCAACGCAACAGGTCCACGCAGCCGCAGTCATTCGAGCCATCATCGTACGGCAGCTCGACCGGCGTGTGCTTGACAACCTCCTCATCTACCCAGATGTATTGGGTCGCCCGCACCAGTCCCGCCAGACCGGCCATCATGTGTTGTTCGAGATGGCAATGGAAAAGGAAATCACCTTTCAGGCGAACGCGGCAGGCATCGGCCGGCGGATCGCATTGAAAGGCTTCCAGCGCGCAGGGCAGCCGCAGGGCGTCGGGGACCACAGTGTCGGCGACGAAGGATTCCGCGGGGCTCAGGCCGTGTACGTCCCCCGCTCCGTCGGGCGGCGTCGGGAGTTGCCAGCGTGTGGCGTGCGGATGAAAGTTGTGCCAGTTGACGTCGAGGTCCAGGTTGAAGATGTACCAGCGGAGCCGATCGCCCGACGGCGCGACGATGGTAGGCGTGTTGCCGACGAAGCTGCGGCCGTTGAGGCAGTAGTTCGCCGCTCCGCCGCCCGAGGCGTACACGATGTGGACGATGGGGCTGCCGTTCTGCTTGTCGACGTTCTTCCAAGTGACGGTGCCCCCGGGAGCGATATCGACGCTCGCCGGCGAGAATTTCATTTGATCGATTTTGACGTCGTTGGTTAGCGGCCCTCCGGCTACGACATTCACCTGCCCGCTCATCACGGCGCCGTGGACCTTGCAGATGTAATGACAGGTCTCAAGCGTGGTTCCGAACTTAAACGGGAAGGTGTCGTTGAAACCCAGCGGCTTGCTCTCAAACTGAGTGCCGCTGCCGAGTCCTGCCAGCTGGTGAAGAAAAAGCGGAATTTCGTGATCCGCACACGAGGCCGCGGGATCGCGCACGATGAGGCCGCCGAATAGCCCACGGTTGACGTTGCGCTGAACGTTGCGGACATGATCGTGGAAAGCCCAAGCGCCGATGGTGTCCGTGGTCGCGTCGAAGATGTAGGTCCATTTCTCCCCCGGACGAATCTCGTCGCTGCGGCGGCCGTCGGTGCTGCCTACGCCGAAGGGCCAGGCGCCGTCGGCGTCGATGCCGTAGTGTAAGCCGTGCAGGTGAAAGCTGTGGCAATCATCCTTATCGGCGTTGTGTACGTGGATGCGGAGCTGCTCGCCGGGCCGCGCGTAGAGAACGGCGCCCGGAATGCGGCGATTCCAGGGCGGCTCATTGGCGTCGGCGGCGATCAGCTTGCCGGTGTTGGGGATGGTATAGCCCGGATCGAGATACTCACGGAAAACGAGCGCGTCCATGGTCGCGCCCAGAATCTCGGCAGGCGGGATGCGGCCGTTCTCGTGGCCGTCGTTGAACATACAGTCCCGTCCGTAATGGCGGGAACAAAGAACCGGCGCGAGCGGGCTGTAGCTTGTGATCGACTCGATCTTCAGGAAGATGTCGCGCCTGGGCATGATCGATCTCTTTCTGGTAGGGACGCACAGAGTGGCGTTGCGGGACGTCGCTCGACGGTCACTCCCGGCTATGGGCGTTTGGTTCGCTCTGCGATGTTCTGGACGTGAACTGTAACGCCGCGCCGGGGCGGTTGCCAATGATTTGTGGGAGGAGCATCGTCCACGTTCCAAGCAAGGCGAGGAGTGTGCAGACAGCGAGACTTGTCCAACGCATCGCCCCATCCACGAAAACGACGGCCGCATTGAACGCGATAAACGCCAGAAACGCTTGCACCGCCGTTTCGATCCAGCGCGACCGCCCCAGATAACTCGCCGGGCTGCTCCACCACCACGCGACATCCAGTCCCCAGACCAAGGCGAAGACGTAGTTCACGTACAGCCCGCCGCCCCACGAGAGACCGACCGCGTCCGCGGTCTGCCGGGCCGTCGCCTCGTACGCCGCGTCGTGGCGCCAACCGTGCCGGAAATGAAACGCGACGGCGAGATGGCTCAGCAGCAGCGCGTACCCAAGCGTCCAGGCGATCCGCGCGGCCGATTGTTTGCCGCGGGCGCCGGAAAGCATGCGCAATGTCATAGCCAGCGCGTAGAACGCGAGAGAAAGGCGAGCGGTCCAGTGGATGAGAGAGTCCCCGTCCATTTTGATACCGTGACTCAACTTGCGATCCCGAACGCGGCCAAAGGACCGCCTCTTGTAGGTCGTCTCACCGCAATATATGTTTCGCCCGGTTCCGTTTGAGGCGTAT
This sequence comes from Gemmataceae bacterium, assembly GCA_041499805.1. Classification (GTDB taxonomy): domain Bacteria; phylum Planctomycetota; class Planctomycetia; order Gemmatales; family Gemmataceae; genus JBGQKZ01. The sequence goes on along the minus strand of JBGQKZ010000070.1, from coordinate 317 downwards.
GTCCGAGTGCGCGCGAAACTCGCGGTTTGCACTTGTTATTTCGTCAACACAGTGTACACTTGAATATGTATCGTTGTGCGCTGTGGCCCAACAACACTTACCGCAACGCCATGGCAACCCACTGCCGATTCCTGTTCCTTGACTCCAGCGATAGATTGCCGCGCTCTCGCCACGCCTCTAGCCCAAGTTACTGAGTTACAAGAAAAAAGCGCGATTTTCCGGCTGTTTAGCGACGCAAGTCCTTATTTGGCAATGCGCGCTCCGGCAAATCAGCGTGTAGTGAAGACCTACCCCCTTGCATCGGCCCTTTTGCATGT
>JBGQKZ010000069.1:0-35466 GCA_041499805.1 Gemmataceae bacterium | reverse complement strand
TCGCCTGGGACTGACGCTGCCGACGCGACTGCGCCGGCTCGACGAACCGAGCCAGCTGTAGTGAAGACTTTCGCCCAAAACTGAACCTAAGTCCTTATTTTCCAACGACCGCGCAGGCGCAACTCAGTAACTTGGGCTAATTCTTGCCTGAGGGAAATGTTCGGTGGCATTTCCTGCGCAAAAACATGCGGTTCTCGCAAAGCTCGGTTCGTTTTCGCCTTGTTTTTCAGCCCCTTGCGATTCCCTCAGGCAGACTTCGGAGCTAACCGCTTGTCGTCAGCTGGTTTGTGATCGAAACTCCAATAGCTCCGTTAGTGGCGTTGGAGCAAAGATTCGCCGCCCTTGGGATCAGCCCTTTGCTGGTGGTTCCGCGGCCAATTGCGCGGCGGCCGCGGCCTTAGTTGGCGCGGCGCCGCCCGCGTGCTTTGTGGCTTCCGCCTCCTCCTTCGAGAACAGCACCAGCGCAGCGCCGGCGCCGACGAGCAGAATGCCGACCCATAGCTTCCAGCCCGGAATCTCTAGGCCAAACTGAAACGGCTCCCCCGCCTTCGGGTGCCAGACCATGCTTACCAAGACGTTGATCACCGGCGCGACGCCGAAGATCAGCGGCGCGATGTAGACCTTGTAGGTAGCGGGGGGCAGTTTCGCCTCTCTGGCGGCGCCCATGGCCGCGGTCGTCGCGAAGATGACGCAAATCGCGCCGACGGCGCCGGCGACGCCGGCCAAACCCGCGAACGTAACGCCGCCGAAGCTCAGATTGACGTCGCTCCATTTCGCGCCGAGACCGTTCGTGGCGAACATCGCCAGCGGCAGGACGACGCCGATCAGGAAATATGCGATGCCGACACACAGGATCGCCATGAACCGGCCGCTCACGCCGGGCTTGGCGCTCAGTTCGTTGCCGCCGTAAAAGATCACGGGCACGTAGGTGCCCCATGCCAGACCGGCGAGCGCGACGTAGAGCAGCCACAGGTATCTATCGGACATCAATCGTTCTCCTTCATCCAGGGTTGTCTCGCGTCACCTCATTCGCGTCGCAGCGCGATCAACAGCGGCGCCCGCAAGGTCGCCGCGACTGCCGCGGCGCCGGCGACGATTCCGACCGCCAATACCCCTCCGAGCATCGCGCCGAGCCGCGGCCAAGGGACGTTGCCGCCGTTCATTAGCAGGTGGGGGGCGACGGCAAGAAGCGCCGCCGCCGTTCCGATGACCAGACCGAGCACGAGTAGGAAGCCGTTCTCTGCCAGCACCAATTCGCCGAGCGCGGAGCGCCGGAAACCGAGGGCACGCAGCAACGCCAGCTCGCCGCGCCGCTCCGAAACGCTGCGCAACAGCACGACCGCCAGGCCGAGGGCGCCGAGCACGAGGCCGAGCCCGCCCAACGCTTGAAACGTTGAAAGATACGTGTTTTCTACGGCGAGGTAGGCGGCGAGCCGCTCCGCCGTCGGCGTCACTTCCAACCCGCGATCGTCCAAAGCCGTTTCCAGAACATTCTTCAGGGTCGCGGCTTCAGCGCCGGGCACGTCGATGAGGAGAGTCTGGTAGCCTTCGCGTTTTGGAAAGTGCTTCAGGAAGTTTGTTTCCGACAGGAGAAGTTCGCTTTGAAAGACGCTGTCGTTAAGCAGCGCGACGATGCGCAGACGCAGCGGCTTGCCTTGATCGTCGCTCACTTCCAATTCGTCGCCGAGGCCCTTTTTCAAAATCCAGACGACGGTGTTCTTTTCGCCAATCACGGGCACTACCCCGTCGAGCGGCTGATCGAGCAGGCGCCACGGATTTGCCTTGTCCTCGGGTGTCGTGGCCAGTGTCTCGGCAAACTGAAAGCCGCCACGGTCGATGAGCGCTTGCGGAACGCCGAGCAGTTTTGGATTGCGCGGCTGATAAAGATTGAGACAGCTCGCGTCATCGCCCTGGCGGACGCGAAACGAGAAGAAGGTAGTCCGGGGAAGGAGATCACGGGCCGTCGTCAGTTGCTGCGCGGCAGCGGAGGGATCGTGGGGTGCGCCCGAGCGTCGTTGCAGGTGATCCAGCACATCCTGGCGTCCGGCATCGCTGTTGAGATCCTGAAAAATCGGGACATCGGACTCCGCGAGCAGCGCGAAGCCGCCGCTCCCGGAATTGCGGTCCTGATAGTTCGCGTCCGGCTGCCGTCGGAAGGACTCGACGGCGACGACGAGAAAGGCGGCGGCAGCGAGCAAGCCGGCCGTAAGCAAGCTGCGGAGCGGGTGCCGAGCGGCGTTGCGTACGCCGAGCCGGGCGAGCGCGGTCAGGCCATGGCCGCGAACCAAGCGGTGGCGCGGCGCCCGCATCCACGCCCAGAGGCCGGCGAGAAACGCGGTCAACAGGAGCGTTCCCCCGCCGAAGAACGCGCCCGCTTGTTGTTCGTGGTCATGGAGAAATGCGCCCGCGATGAGCAGCGCGCCGCCACCGAGCGCCGCCGCTCCGGCGATCCACGGGCTCCAACCAACGGCAGCGGTGCGTTTCTCGCTCGCTCGTGGCAGCGGCGTCGTTTCACCACGCAGCAGTGTCGTCGGGGCAACGCGCCGCAGTCCGCGGACCGTCCACCAAATCGTGAGGAGGCTTGTCGCGACCGCCGCGACATAGCCGATCGCGAGACTGAGCGGCGTAGCATGGAGATGGAGAAACGAGCCTTGCAATCCGCCCGGCCACCAGCGCGCGAGCAAATCAAGCAGCAGCCAGGCGTAGGCAAGCGCCAACCCAAGGCCGATCAAGGCGCCGGCGGCCGCGAGCGCGGCGCCTTCGGCAAAGAGGAGCCGGCGCACGGTGCGGCTCGAATAGCCCACCGCGAACAGGACACCGAACTCTTGTGCCCGGCGATCTAAGTTCAGGCGAAACAGCAGGCCAACGAGCAGGAGGGCCGCGGCGATCAAGAAAAAGCTGAAGCCAAGAAACAGGCCGCCGAAATCCATTCCGCCGGCGCTCGCTTGCTGGCCGCGCCGCTTCACGTCCTCGAACAGGAGCCCGCCGCTCTCCGGCGACAGCCGCTGTAGCAGGCTTTCCGACAATCGCTCGGCGAAAGCGTCCGGAGCGGCCTTGTCCGACGCGAAACGCATGGAGGTCAACTGGCCGAAGCGACTGCTCCACTGTCGTTGGCCGGTCGCGAGCGTGACATAGGCCTTCGGAGTTGTGCGATACTCGCGCCAGTAACGCTCGTCGCGCGGTTTGACGCGCTTCGGATAGTACGGAAACGGCGGATTCCATTCGGCAATCGTCAGCTTGTCGGTGATCCCCGGAAACTCCGGCGTCAAATCGGGGTCGGCAGCCAGTCCGTGCATTGGGAGGTAACCCGCCAGCCGAAAGGTCGCCGTCTGCTCCTTTGGGTCGCCGTGGCTCTCCGGTTCGAAATACTGAAGCGTGATCCGGTCACCCGGCTTTGCCTGAAGCGGTGAATCCGGCCACGCGGCGAGGACGATCTCATCATCTTTCAATTCGCTCGCGCCGGGCGGCAAGAACGGTCCAAGCGGCGGCGTTTGCGCCGGATCGAGAGCGGCGACGATGGAGTATGGAATTGAGTTTATGCCGTCGGAGATGTTGTTGGCGAGATACACGAGCGTCGGCGCTACACGGATGCCTTCAGAATAGGCCGCGCTCCATGCGGCCTCCATCGTCCGCGTGTCGAGCAACAATTGCCGGCTCTCCAGGCTGAGATACGGGCGGTGTTCTTTGTAATAACTGAAAACCTCGTCGCGCGTGAGTTGTCGATTGCCGTCGCGATCCGCACCCTGTACGACGATTTGCGCCATGCGGTCACGCAACGCGCTCTCCCGCAACACGCCGTCGCCTTGCCGATCCAGACGGTTGAACAGCGAGACCGTGCGGCTCGCCGGCGTTTGCAGAACGAGGTTCCAATCGTCCAGCGTTAACGACTGCGTGAAGCGTGCTTGGAGGTCCTGGCCGCAACCACCCGCCAGCAGGACGTTCACCCGCCCCGGCTGTCCAATCGCTTTTTGCAGAACATGGAGGGGCACGAACACATTGCGCGGCAGAGCGGGCGTCGGATTCAGGCTGAAACTGATGCCGGGCGCGTCCATCGCTTCGACGCCGCGCACGGTTACGTGCAGATCTTCGATAACTTCTGCCGCATCGCGCCGGCCCAGCAGCGATTCGCGCGGCACGCTGCTGCTTTTTTGCAGATGAAGTGTCAGCGCGTCGCCCTTCACGACTCCCAATTCATGGGCCAGCGTTTGGCTGAGCACTGCGAAGTCGCCGCCGGAATTCGCGCCGTCCCACGCGGACAGCGAGCCGCCATCGCCGCCGAAGGCGTGCCAGAACGAGCTGTCTACGCCGAGGATCGTGACTCGTCCCGCTCGACGACCGCCGGCCGCCGTGGCGGCGCCTTGGAGAACGATTGCCGGCGACCTTTTCTCCGCGGCCAGAGTGTTGGCGTGTTCCTCGCGAAGGAAGCGGCCGCCGACCAGCGCTTGATCGACCCAGCCGAGTTGCCGGAGAGAAAGCTCCGCAAGGCTCCCGCGCAAGGAATCGCCAACGAGCAGCGCGCCCGTCAACACGGCCGTGCCGACGACAACGCCGAGCAGGACCGCGAGGTTGCCGCGCCAGTGATAGAGGAGGTTCTCAAGCAGCAGGCGGCGAATCGTCATGACGCTTGCCCCACCGCCGCGGCCTCAAGCTGCCCATCGACCATTTCCACTTGCCGCGGAAACGTGCGCGCCAACTCCGCACTGTGCGTAACCACGATCAGAATCGTGCTCTGCTCCCGGTGCAAATCGAGCAGAAGCTGGCCAACGGCTTGTGCGGTGCGGCGGTCGAGGTTGCCGGTCGGCTCATCGGCAAGGACGAGAACCGGCCGCTGAACCAATGCGCGGGCCACCGCGACCCGTTGCCGCTCGCCGCCGGACAATTCGGCCGGGCGATGATCGAGGCGTTCGGAGAGGCCGACGCGCTCGAGCAGTTGCCGGGCCCACGGTTCGTGGTCGGCGCGGCCGTTCCGGCTCACCAGCGTCGGCACCAACACATTCTCCAGCACGGAGCACTGCGGCAGCAGGTAATGATCCTGAAAGACAAAGCCGATGTGCCGATTGCGGAAATCGGCCAGCGCGCGCTCGGGGAGGGTGAACGGCTCCTCGTCCGCCAGCCGCACCGACCCCGAGGTCGGCGTATCCAGCGTGCCGAGGATGTGCAGCAACGTGCTCTTGCCCGATCCGGAGGGGCCCATCACCGCCAGCGACTCGCCCGGCTGCAATTCCAAGTCGATGCCGCGCAGCACGGACAACGGACCGCTACGCGTGGGGTAATCTTTGCAGAGTTGACGCACTTGCAATGCCATCGGCGGGTTATGCGAACTCGTGACGGGCGAGAATCAGCTAAGAGAAAGTGTATTCGAGGCGCCCGGTCTCGTCCCTCCATTCGATGCTTCAGGTTGTTGGTCCTTCGATCCGCTTGCGGATGGAATCGGGAATGGGGATGGACTCGATATGGCGGTCGAACATGCGGCAGCACACGCTGCTCACCTGGCCACGGGCGACGGGCTCGCCGTCCTTTGAGAATTCAATGGCGTAGGTGACCGACTTGGTCCCGAGCCGAGCGACGGACACGGCGATGTCAACGACATCCTCGAAGCGCACCGGCTTGATGAAATCGCAAGACGCCGCCACGCGCGGGAAGCTGATTCGCTCTCCCTCCCACACCTGCACGACCGACAGCCCGCGCGAGCGCAGGAATTCGACTTCCGCCGCCTCCATGTAGCGGAAGAAATTCGCGAAGTGGACGATACCCGCCATGTCGGTATCGGCAAACTCGACGCGGCGGCGCGTGCGGAACGGCTCAGGCATGGGTGCTCGCGGGCTCAGGGACAAATTGACGGTAAATCGCCAGGGTTTCCTCCGCCATCCTAGCCGCCGTGAAGTGTTCATGCACCGCGACGCGGCCCTTCCGCCCCAGCTCGCGCCGGCGATCCTCTTCTTCGAGGAGTTGCCGAAGGCCCAGGGCGAGGTCGTGCGGATCGTTGGGGTTAACGAGCAGACCGCCGCCGGTGCGTTCCAGCAGTTCCGGGAATGAGCCGTGCCGCGGCTGCACGACGGGCACGCCGTTCGCCAACCCTTCGAGGACGTACAACCCCTTCGGCTCCCGGTACACGGTGGGCACGGAGAGGATGTCGAGACTTTGCAGGAACCGCACTTTGCTGCCGTGGTCCAGCGACTCCACGTGCTCGAAATCGCCGGCCAGCCCGTCGGCCTCCAGTCCTTTGACGACTTCGTTGAAGTAGGGGCGGTTGTTTTCGCCAAGCCAGCCGGAGACACGGAGACGGCATGGCGGGGCGTTAGGCATCTTGCGAAGCAAACGGAACGCGTCGGCGAGGATGTGGAAACCCTTCTCCGGACAAATGCGGGCGAAGTAACCGATCGTCGGAACACGGCCGTTCGCCGCCATGCGCGGCGCGCCGTGTCCCGCGAGGTTGAGGCCGGGATAGACGACGTGAATCCGGTCGCGCGGAATGCCAAGATACGTCGCCATGTCGTCGGCGTAAAATCGACTCGTAGCGATGAACCCGTCCACCGCTTCGCAATTGACCCGGATCAGCTCGATGGCACGCTTACGGTAAATCTGCGGAAGCGCTTCGAGATAGATGTCGTCGCCCTGGAGCGTGCAAATAATCGGCTTGTGCAAGCGGCGTTTCAACTCGGGGACGAGGCCGGATAGCAGCACGTTCGTCAGATTGAGAAGGTCGGGCCGCACGTCCGCGGCGAGCCATTCGACGAGCTTGGTTAATTCCTTGCGCACTCGGCCATGGCTGCCCTGGAGGACGGAAATCGTGAGCTCGCCGAGGTCCTGCGCCTGCGTCTTGACGGCAAAGCGCGACACCCAGCGGAGCAGGCGCGGCGCGTCGAGCAAACCGTCGAGCACCCACGGCGTGTGCCGAAACAAGGCGAGCTTCTGTTGCAGGTAGACGTTGATGCCCCCGAAAAAGACGCGCTTCTCGCTGACATCCACTTCGTCGGTGCGGATCGGCGTGTAGGTCGGAATGAGGAGAGCGTCGTGCCCCAGCGCGCGCAGCGCGGCCGTAAGCGTGTTGTCGTGCAGGCAGCTCCCGCAGAACATGCCCGCGGCGCCGGCCGTGATGTATGCGATTCTCATGGCTTCATGCTCACGCCGGTTCCTTCCCGGTAGGCTCGGGCAAGAAGAAGCTGATGATGAAGCCGACGCCGAAGACCAGGAGTCCTGTCACGCCGGCCGCATAGGCCACTTTCTCCGGCGTTACCGGACCGGCGCCGGACAGCAGCGGCGCAATGACGCCCGTCGTGAGAAACGCCGCCGACGTGCCGATCATCCTGCCTCCCACGTTGGTGGCAAATGCGCCCCCCGTGCCGCGCAGGTGGACCGGGAACACCTTCGGCAGATACTCGCCGAAGAATGAAAACTGAGCAACGATGGAAGCGCCGGCCAAGAATACGCCTGTCGTGAAATACTGCGGCGCATTTTGGAATACCCAGAACCAGACCAGCGGGATGATGAGCAATCCGGGCACCTGGAACAACCAGAGCAGTAAGCGCTTGCTGGCGATGGCCACAAGAGCCAAGGCCAGCAGGATTCGGCCGGCCAAACCGCCCAATTCCTGCATGAACTGAACCTGTTCGCGCCGCGGCTGGATCTCATCCTTGTTGATCTTGCCGATCTTTTTCAGATTGGCATTGTACTCCTTCTGCTTCTCCGCATTTTCGGCCGAGTCCTTGGGCAGCGCCTGCAACTCTTTCTCTAATGCCTGATTCGCCTTGATGTACGGCATCATTTGGGCACGAGCGTCCGCCAGGTCGGGCAGACCCGGCACGCCCTGGGTCACGGTCACTTGCAACGTTCCGAACGCGGCGGCATAGGCACAAGCGCTCAAGGCGGTGGCCACCAAAGTCGTCCGCAAAAGTCCGGGTGTGAAGAGTTCGCTGAACCGCGGCCGCTTCAGTGTCCCGGCGCGCTTTCGCTCCAGCCAGACTGAGGACTCGGGGACGAACGGCAAGAGCAGAGCGATCGGCAGCGCGGGGATTAGCCCCGTCATCAGGGTGTAGCGCCAGGCGGGACTGGTGGGATCGCCTACCGGGAGTGCGGGCAGCGCGCCGCGTTGCACCAGCGCGCCGATGCCGGCGCTCACGCCCGTCACGAACAGACCGCCGACGCTGGCGAACGCCTGGGTCCAACCGACGGCGAGTTCGCGCTGGCGTTTGTCGGGGAACAATTCCGATAGCCAGGTGACCGCCGCCACGAATTCCACGCAGACGCCGACGAATGTCGCACAACGGAAGAAGATGAGCCAACCGAGGTCGGTGCTAAGCCCGGCGAGGACCGGCGAGAGCGAATAGACGAAGATGCTGCCGATCATCACCGACTTGCGGCCCAGGCGGTCGATCAACCAACCGCCAAGGAGGCCGAAAACACCCCCGGAGAGGGCGGTCATCCACAGCACGCGTCCGACCCACGCCGTCACCTCGGGGTGATTGGGCGGCACGTGCAGCAGCTCGGACAGCGCGGGCGCCAGGACCAGCGGCGTCATCAGCAGCTCGTACGTGTCGAAAAGAAATCCGATCGCCGCCACGATCACCACGAGCCAAACCTTCTTGCCGAGGGGAGCAGTGGGGGGAGGGAACACAGCGTTCGTATCGGCCACGATCATCTCCTTCGTTGCGGCGGCTTCATTCGGGCGCCACGACTTCGAGCAATTCAATCGCCGGCTTGCCGTCGCAGTGGATTAACGCGAGCCTTCCGTAGGTGGGCTTGGGACGTGTCATCCCAAACCAATTCATCATCGCGGTCCCCGGGATGATCCGCAGGAATGCCGTTGGCTCGATGCGGCGGAGCACGTCGTGCTCGATGAGGATGCGGCCGAGCGGCGTCTGTCCGGCAATGATCTTGTTCCGCACCGCTTCGCTGCAATACTGCAGATGAATCCGCACGATGCCAAACTGCACGACTCGGCCAGATTTTTGGAGAGTGAGAAGAATCTTGCGGGCATAGGTATCGCCGTCGTGCCGCCGGGCGAGGATTTGCACGTTGACGCGGTCGCCGTGGTAGGCCTCGACGGTGACGGTCATGTGATGTTCATGGACGAGCAAACCGTGGTAAGGCGGCGGGACTTCGTCGGCGGGGACCGTCTCGTATTCGGGCAGACTCGCGTCGGGAGAGAAGAGGGCGAAGAGGGTGGGGAGGTCGGGGCCGGGGCCTCTGGATTGCGAGTGTACCGGGGCGGCTTTATTCATTCTGCATCTCCTCACGATGCCCGCTCGTATCGGCCCGGAGCGACTGATCCTTTTGCATCTTGAGTGTCGATTCCACTGTGGGAATGGCTGCGAGATCCTTCGCTCGCCCGGCCGCGCGCTTCGGAATCGTTCGTTCATCGAACACGAAAGGCGGTTCAGGAGGCAAACCGCGCGCTCGCGGGTTCAACGGCTGCAATGCGACGACGAGCTTTGCGATATTTGCGGGTGTCCGGCGGTAGCAAATATCAAGGTCTACGGTGACAATTGGAGCGCCTTGGAGGACTGCACTTATGCCGCCGACAACAACGAACTCAACGCGAGCCTCGGCCAGGCGGACGATCGTTTCTCTGACGAAGTGCTGCATTTTCCAAAGCCTCCTTCACAAAGAGACGCCATCCCTCGTGGCGCTCGAGGCGCTGCGTCGGCGTCAGCCGAAGCGTCTTGGCGATCTGCGTGTAATCTGCGTCTCCTCGGTGACCCAGATCGAATAGTTCCTTGTGTGCTATCACGGAATGCCTCCTCACGAACCGGAGCTGCGGTTTCCATTCATTACCTTATCGTGTTCCAGTCCTTCTCGCAGCGCGCGAGCCCACGACGCTAAATGCGTCTGATCGGCCGCAAACGAACCAGAGAGTACCGGTCCGCGCCAGTCTCTTGTGAACTCGAACGTGCCCTCAACGTGCCCGCGTTTGTCCAATTTCAACGTCAGCGCGATCCCGTGTTCCAACGTACGGAACTCAATGACGCGTTCTTTCCCTAACTCCCCGAGCGCCGCTTCAAGCTCGTCGCGAAACACCTCCAAGCCGTCGCCGCGCGACTCGCATGGGAACTCCGCGGTGAAGCCTGAGTCTTGAACGGAGACCCAAAAACCACGCCACTCTTCCTCTTTGATCGGACCAATCACGATCGATCCTTTCAACCCCTCCGTATTCAAGATAAGTTCCATTATCGGGCCTCCGGTTCACGTATACCGGCTCGTCCGATGCCGCGGCTCGAAAAACCGCGGCAAAAGCCGGTCGATCTGCAGAAGGCCTTTCCGCGTCAACTCAACGCCCGAGTCATTCGTCTCCAGCCAACCGTCCCCGGCCAATTCGCTGAAACCGTCGGCGAAGGCTTCCAGGATGTCCGCGTCAAACTTCCGCTGAAAGTAAGCGCGGTCGAGTCGGCCGGTCTTGAGTTGCAGGATCATCTCGCGGATGAGCAGCTCCTTCGGCTGCACCGGCAACGCTCGTCCGAGCGGCAGTTCGCCCTTGTTGAGATGGCCGACGTAGTCTTCCCATTGATCCACGTTTTGCACGTGAACGCCGCCCACGTGCCCGAACGATGCGACGCCGGTGCCGAACATGTCGGCGCCATGCCACAGGCCGTCGCGATAAACGAATTTCGTCGTCGTTCGGTTTTTCACCATCGTATAGGCGCTCGACGGGTCGTAACCCGCGTTCGCCAACTCGTCGAACGCGTAATCGACCCAGGCGCGTTTCGTCGGCCAGTCGGCGACGCTGAAGCTTGGAGGCTGGTCCTGGCCGATGACGCGGAGTTCGTTGGAGAACACTGTGTTATACGGGAGCTCCATCTGATAGATGGTCACGCTTTCCGGACTCAGCTCGATCGTTTTGCGGACGCACTCCCGCCAATTGTCCCACGTTTCGCCCACCATGCCCGCGATGAGGTCGATGTTGATCTGGTCGAAGCCGAGGTTGCGCGCCCAGCCGTAGGCACGATAGATTTCTTCGACGTGGTGCGCGCGCCCGTTGTATTCCAGGATGTCGTAATCGAAGTTTTCGATGCCGAGGCTCAGTCGCGTGACGCCGATTTCCCGCAATGCTTCGACCTTGTGCTCCTGCAGCGTGCCGGGCTCGCACTCGAAGGTCACCTCTTCGGCGCCGTCCCAGGGCATGTGTTCCTTCAAGCGGCGCGCGAGCTCCCGGAGTTGCGTGGCGCTCAGGTATGACGGCGTGCCGCCGCCAAAATAGACGTAAAGCAAGGGCCGTTCGCCGCGAACCGGCAAGCGACTATAAAGTTCGACTTCCTTTACGAGCGCGTCGAGATAAACTTCGATATCCCGTGCATTCTTGTCGGTATAGACGCGGAAGTAGCAGAATTTGCAACGCTTGCGGCAGAACGGGATATGGAGATAGAGACCGAGTGGCGTGTCGGGACGCGGCGGACTCTGGAGTGCCGCGTTTGCCGCCGGCAGATGTTCAGGTTTCCAGAAGGAGAACGGCGGGTAGTTGGCGACGAAGTAGTTGCCGAGTCCCGTCTTTTCCTGCGTCGATTCCGCGGTTGGCATGGATCACCACTCGTCGTCTTGCCGCCCGTCTCGGACGGGCGCGTCGCATCGCGCGCCCGTCCGAGACGGGCGGCGAAACGTCAACTACTTCTTTGTTCCGAAACAGTACACCGTGCCCTTGTTCGTCCCGACGACGATGCAGCCGTCGGCGACCGCGGGCGACCCGGAAATCGGGCCGTCCAGCTCCCATTTTTTCAGCGGGTTCCCGTTCGCCACGTCGAGCATGTAGAAGCTGCCATCGAGCGAACCCACGAACACCCGTTGGCCGACGACGACCGCGGAGCTATCGACCCGCCCGCCTGTGGGGAAGCTCCATATCTCTTTTCCCGTGTCGCGGGCGAGCGCATAGACGCGCTTGTCGCGGCCGCCGATGATTACGAGTTTGTCGGTCAGCGCGGCCGAGGCATAGAAGGGCTGCTGCCGCTTGTCCGCTTCAAACTGCCAGACAATCTGTCCCTTCTTCCAATCGATCGCCAAGACTTGATTGCCCATGGTGCCGACATAGAGCCGGTCGCCGCCCACTGCGACCGCCGCACCGACCTGACCGCCGAGATCGACTGCCGTTCCCGTCTCTTTGCCGGTCGCCGTGTCGATAACGTGGAGCGAGCTATCACAGCCCGCCGCGAAGGTGCGGTCGCCGACGATGGCCGGCGTGCCCATCACCGGTCCGCCGGGGACCTTGAACTTCCACAGCGGCTTGCCGTCCTTGGACACGGCGTGCATCTGTTCGTCGCCGGAGCCAAAGAGCACGGCGCTGGCAGTGAAGTTCGGTCCGGAGGAGATTTCGGCTTCCGCCTCGTAGGTCCAGCGCTTTTGGCCCGTTGCGGCATCAACACAGTGAAACACGCCGTCGAGGTTGCCGGCAAAGACGCATCCCCCCGAGACGCCCACGGGGGCCTTTATCTCGCCGGCCTGGTACTTCCATTTCTCCTTGCCGGTCGTCAGTTCGAGGGCGTAGAGGAACTTGTCTTCGGAGCCGACATAAACCACGCCACCGGCGACGGCGGGCGTGCTGTCGATGCTGTCCTTCGTCGTGAATTTCCAGAGAACGTCAAGCTGGTCCGGCAGCATGCCGTCGGCGACGCCGGTTTGCAACGCGTTGCCGCGGAAGACCGGCCAATCGGCGGCGGCGAGTGCAACGAACCACACAGACACAGAGGCACAGAGAAGACGAAAGAATGCTATGCGGACGGTGGCAGTCTTCATGAGGTCGATTCCTTCTCTGTGTTCGCCTTCACTGCGTCTCTGTGGTCAGAGCGCCATCTCGTACAGCGCAAGCAGGTCGGCTTCCGTCACGGGACGCGGGTTGAAGCGGGCCGTCCATTGTTCGTTCGCTTCCTCCGCAAGCACGGGAAGGATGCCGCCGCTGATGCCGCAGTTCGACAGGCTGGTCGGCAGGCCGGCGGCTTGTATCAGCTCCGTGACGCGCCGGGCCAGCGTTTCACCTGCAACGCTGAGATCGCCGTTGACCAGCCCGGATTGGCGGGCGAGGTCGCCGTACAACGTGCCGACCGCAGAAGCGTTGAAGCGGATTACGTGTGGCAACAGAATGCCGATGGCGACGCCGTGCGTAACGCCATAGTGCGCGGTCAATGGATTGGCGCACGCATGACAGGCGCCGAGCATCGAAGTCTCGATCGCCATCCCGGCGAAATGGGCGCCGAGCTGCATCGCGCCGCGGGCGTCGAGATCGTCGGATCTATTGAGGACGCGTTCCAGGTTCGGCTCCAGCAACCGCCAGGCTTCCCGCGCGTACGTTTGCGAGAGCATGTTCCTCGACTTTGTTACGTACGATTCGACGGCGTGCGCCAAGGCATCAATGCCCGTGATCGCCGTCACCTTGGCCGGTTGGGAAACGGTGACCTCTGGGTCCAAAATGCTGACGCGAAACGCTGCTTTCCGATCGCCGCACGCCATCTTCATGTGGCTCGATTCGTCGGCGATGAGGGCGTACGACTGAGCCTCGCTGCCGGTGCCCGCGGTCGTCGGCACGCCGATCGACGGCAGCATCGGCTTCGTCGCCTTGCCGAACCCTTTATAGTCGGCCATTTGGCCGCCGTTGGTCAGCAGGAAGTTGATGCCCTTCGCACAATCCATCGAGCTGCCGCCGCCGACGGCGACAATGAGATCGACCTGCTCCCGGCGGGCGAACACGACACCCTGCTCAACGTGCCGTGTGGTTGGATTCTCCTCAACCCGGTCGAACAGCGCGACTTCGAGTCCGGCGCTACACAGTGCGGCGTTTGCCCGCTGCGGATGTCCGGCCGCTTCCAAACCTGGATCGGTGACGAGCAAAGCGCGCTTGCCGCCGAGGTCGCGCGCAAGCTCTCCCAGACGCGCCAGCGAACCGGCGCCGAAGACGACGCGACCGAGCGGTTGAAAATCAAATGCGGGCGGCGCGCCGGCGCCGCCTTCGCTCCGCCCGCCCAACGTGCTGACGGTTGTGGTCGCCTTCATCAATAAAACCTCAAGCTCGTTCCGGCACTTGCGCTGGAGGGTGGTTGTCTCGCTCAGCGAGACATGGGCCGCGTTCGTCTCGCGGAGCGAGACGACCCCCTTTCTAGGCCCCGAGGAACTAGACGTTACACCTGCAACGGTCCTTCAAATTGAAACGCCCGCGCGCGGAACAGAAAATCGACGATGCTCCCCTCGTGCGGCTGCAACCAATTTAGCTTAATCGTCGGCAGCGGCCCGATGTTGAGCCGGTCAATGTGCGTCGCATCGAGCAATTCGCGCTGGAGTTTCTTGTCGTCGGTGATTGCGGAGCAGACCAGCGTCGGGCCGATCTTTTCGAGCATTTTCTCTTGCGGGCACTGCACCACCGTGCAGAACGGGAACATGTATTCCTTCTTCGCAATCGCCTTGTCGGGTGAGTCGCAGAGGACAACGGTCGGCCGCAGGTAATCGCAGCGTTCGCGCTTTACGAGCCGCTTGCCGTACTTGGCCGTCATGTCGTACACGCCCGGCTCTTGGAGATCCTTGTCGATGTCGGCGGAGACGCCGTCGGCCTGGTTGGGTACGGTGAACGCCGCCAACGCGGCTTTCGGGTCCTCCGGCGGCAAGGGCTCGACTGGGCCCATGCGCTCGGCCAACGCCTCGGCGATTTCCTTCGCATGTCGCGACACCCAGATGCCGGAGCAATTGATACAGCCGCGGCCGCTGTTGACGAGCACGCTGTCGACCATCAGGTCGAGATACTTCTTCCAGTTATCGACCTTGTCGTCGCCGAGCAGGATCTTGCTGAACCCGGGGCCGTGTGCTTGAACGCGCGGGTTCCCCTTGTATTGCTCGACGGTGGCCGTGCCGCCGAAAATGAGGCTGCGCGGGCAGTGTTGCAGCACAGCGGCGCCGACGTCGCCGAGACCCGGATAAATGGCAATCGCCTGCTTCGGCACGCCGGCCTGGATGAACGCCTGCGCCATGCGGTACGGCGTCCACGGCTCTTGCGGACCCGGCTTGAGCACGAGGCCGATTTGCATCGGGATGATCGGCAGCCACAGCGTATGCACGCCCGGCGAATTGCTCGGCAGCACCATGCCGAGGACCGGCGACTGCGCCTGATAGCTGACCGGCACGCCACGGTGTTCGACACCGTAGCCACGCGACAGAATGTTCAGATCCAAACCGCGCGTCAATGCGTCGAGAATTTTGTCCATCTGCGTCAAGACGAAGTGGTTCTTCGTCATGTTGAACCGGCACATGTGCTCGGGCAGGCCGGTGGTCGCGGATTGCATCCGCGCGAATTGCTCCGGCGTCTGCGTGCCGTCACCGAGGGGCAGTTCAGCCTGCGTGTATAGGTCCGCGGCTTTCTTGATCATTTGCAGTAGGTCGCCGATCGGAATCTCGCGCAGGGCGTTCCGCGCCCGCTGCGCGTGCCGCATGTCGCGCTCGACGAGCCCGGCGTTGGCGCGGCTGACCTCCGCGAGCGCCTCGCCGGTCGCGAAGTGGACGACCTTGTCGAGGTCGAGGCTCTTGTAGGGTTCGCCCCAGCGGGAAATGGGGATATGAAGCATTTCGGTCTCCGGATATCAATGGCCGTTCAAAGTCGTCATTGAGGCCCAATCAATCCCACCAGACGCTGACGATAGCGCGTTCCTCTTTGCCCGAGCCGAGCGCAGCATCGACCTCTTCTTGGTCCGTGTGAATTTGCGTCATCCCACACCACTCTTCGTCCTCAATCAGGCGTGCCAACCGACGCGCGGCGCTTGCGCTTGGCGACAGTATGTAAAGCGTATCGGCGTTCCAACAATTATCCGACAGATCACGTAGCTTAATCAGACCGGAAGCCGCTAGATGACCGGCGCGAGAGACGCTCCGGCGGCCACACATCCAGGGATGTCAGGGGCCATCGCGTTGCAGTCTCCGTTATAGCGGTATACTCTCACGAGGTATAGCATTCTGCGGCGCCTCCAACGACCTAATCACGGTCATAGAGAGACCACCTCAACTTGCAATGTTTCTTTTATGGGATGTTCCGAGGCAAGGAGACGATCAATCGCATCGAGTGTCGTAGCGTGAAAATAGCGCTCGCCACACTCGGAGCAGACTGCGGCGGCCACGTTTTCCACGATGTAGAGCCGGCCCTTGTAGGAATGCTGCTTCCGCACCCTCCGAGGCCTCGTTTTACCCTTGCAGAAGTCACAGGTCATAAATTCTCTCAGTCGTTCAGGGCGTATGTCGTGATAATCCGAAGCTGATCGCTTTCGTCCAACCGACACACCACGTGAATGAGTCTTCCATCCAAACCGGGACCTTCCAAACGATAGCGCGGGCCACGCGGGTCGTCGGTCAATTTCTTTTGTATCCGGCCTTTCAATATCGCGTTCTCAACATCGACGCGTTCAAGTCGGTCATCCGCCATCTCCTCCTCGGCGTGGCTGGAAAGGTAGTATCATACGCACGATCCACTATCTTCTGCCGAAGCCGTTGCAGAAGGCCACGCATGATACGATTCCTTCGTCAACTCAGTATACCCCCACCGTCGTCGTCGCCGCGAAGCCGCGATACGGCTTCACGCCGCTGACGCCGTCCCAGGGATATTTCTCGCTCGGCAGCTCGCGGACGCCTTCGTCACGTTCCAGGAAACGCGGCACGAAGAACTCCTTCGTTAGCGTCGTTAGCATCACGCGGCCGTCGTGGCCGTGCGGCACAACCTTGTCGGCGTTATCGAAATCGACCACCTCCACGACGGCCCGCGGCTCCGGCGCGTAATACGCAATTTTGAAGTCTTGCGCCGCCGTCGGCATCTCGGCGGCGGCCAGACCCATCAGCGTGTTGCCGTATGTTGGCGCGATGTAGATGTCGGGGCCGAGCAGCTCCTCAATCGCGAAGCGAATCCATTGCGACGTCATCTCCGTGCCGCCGCAGAAGACGCCGGTCACACCCTTCTCTTTCAGGGACGTCCCATCCTTCTCCAACCGGCCGCAAAGCGCGTCGAGCAGCTTCGGCGTCGTGAACATGCACTTGATTTCGTGATTGGCGGAGAGGACGGTCAGCGCTTGGTCGACGACGTGCTCCTGATATGCTTTCAGGTGTTCCATCCACCCTTTCTTGATGAGCTTAACGACCCAGCGCGGATCGAGATCAACGCAAAAGCAGATACCGCCGCGGTGCTGGCAGAGGTGCTCGACCGCTAGGCGCAGCCGCCGCGGACCGGACGGGCCAAGCATCAGCCAGTTGGAACCTTTCGGAAAGAACTTCTCCGGCAGCGTGTCGCTGAACATCTCGTAGTCGATCCAGTGATCCTCGACGACGACGCGGCTCTTCGGAATGCCCGTGGTGCCGCCGGTCTCGAAGACGTAAATCGGCTTGTTCTGATATGCCTTCGGCACCCACCGCCGCACCGGCCCGCCGCGCAGCCATTCATCCTCGAAGTGGCCGAACTTTTTGAGGTCGGCGAAGCCCTTCACGTCGCGACGCGGATCGAAACCCAATATCTTGGCCTTCTCGAGCCAGAACGGCGTGCCCGTTTCCGGGTTGAAGTGCCACGCCATGATCTCGCGCACGTGGGCGTCGAGCCGTTCACGGGCCTGGCGGGTCTTGGCTGCCAGTGCGGGGGACATTGCCGTGCTCATGAGGGTAGGGCTTCTCCGAAAAGGATGTACCAGTTGCTTTCCGCTCGTTTCTTGAGTTCTTCCGACGCGAACGTCGATTGCATCGTTCGTTTCAGCTTCTCAGTAAGGATGCCCTTGTCCAACTGCGGCGCCAAGCGCACGAGATCGTCCTTGTCCTTCTCACGGATGCTCGTCAGCTTGCTAAGAAAAACGTCGTAAACATCGACCAAGAACACCTGCAGATCGCCGAACGGCGCTTGCGAGTGAACCCGCTGCTCCCAGCCGGAAGGTAAGTAATGCGACTGGAAGTGTCCGAGCTTCAAATCGTAGCGCTCGTGCAGTTCACGCAGCAGTTCGTGTTGGCAACGAAGCTCGGCGGGTACTTCATTGACAACATCGATGTCCTCTGTCTTTCGCGAGAGGTACCCGGTCAGAATACAGGCGATGGACCCGCCCACCGACACCTTCAGAGGCCGGCGAATGTGCATTCCGAGTTCGCGGAGAAACGCCTTAATCGTCTCGGGCCGGGTCACGTCCATTACTCGCCCGCGCAAGGAAGGAAACCCTGTGTCGTCGTTGAAAACCTCGTGTTGAATGTCCTCCAGCCGCTTTCGCACCCGACTTCGCGCCAACCACGCGGATAAACGCTCTTCGCCCCAGTAGTCTTTGAGCGCATCCAGGCTGTCGTGGATCAGCAAGCGCGTGCGATAATCGAGGTCCCCGCTTCGCGCCTGGTTCTCAATGGCCTTCGTTAGGTCCGCCGGGTCCAGGTGCTGGCGGGTGTTATAAATTCCCCAGAGGTCGGTGATTTCGCTCGTGATCATTTGCCGCCTATCGCAAACAACTGCCGATCCGTCTGCACATACAGCACGCCGTTCACCGCGACGGCTGGGCTCTTGATCGACTGCTCCATCTCAATCTTCGCGAGCTGTTTTTTCTCTTTACCGTGGGCGAAGATATACATGTCGCCGTCGTCATTGGCGAGGTAGACCTTGCCGTCCACGACGTAGGGTGAACCCCAGACACTCGCCTTCAGGTCGTGGTCCCAGACCTTGTGGCCGGTCTGCGCGTCCACGCAGTGCAGGAAACCATCCAATTCGGCCGCGTAAACCAAGCCGTCGGCCACGGCACACGTGCTGACCGTGCGGCCGAAGACGTAATTCCGTTTGCTCCCTTGCGGAGCAGCGCCGCCGTAATGCCAGACGACGCCGCTGTTCGGGTTCGCCTTCCCTTTTTCTAACTCTTCCGAGAGGTCGCCGGCCTTCGTGATATCCACGCACCACAGGTGGCCGACGCCGGTGCCGTTCTCCGGCTGTTGGCCCACGCCGGTGTAGAGCCGGTTGCCGACGACCACGGGGGCCATGAGGTAATTGCGTGTTCCGCGACTGTCGATACGGAACGTCGTCCCTTTCGGGTTGCAATCGAACTTCCAACGTAACTTGCCATCCTTCGGCTCGAACGCGTACAGCCAGCCGTCGCCCCCGGCGAAGATAACCTGGCCCTTGCCGTTGACCTCGCCGTACACCGGGCTCGACCACGTTCCTTCCATGATTTTGTCACCGGGCGAGTTATCGGACCAGACCAGCTTGCCGGTCGTCTTGTTCACCGCGATGAAACTGGGGGCTTTCGGCTGCGGCGCCGGCTGCTCCGGCGCGCCGAAATCCTTGCCGTTGCCGGTCACGGCGAACACCAGGTCGCCGGCCACCAACGGGGCACAAAACGCGGCGGCGTCTGGGAAAACCTTCAGCTCTTTCATCGTGTCAAGCGTCCAGATCACCTTGCCGCTGGTGTCGGCACAGACGACCTCGGCGCCCGGCGTGACATAGTAGAGCCGATCCCCTTCAATCGCTGGCGTGGACAGCAGACCCTCCTCTCTGCCGCCAGCGCCGACGAGCGTTTCCGGCAAGTCGTGCGCGATCTGCCACAGGAACTTACCGTCGGACTCACGCAGGCACATAAGGACTGCTCTCTGGCCCTTCACTTTGGGATCGGCCTGGGCACTGTTATTGGTCGCGACGTAGACCTGACCGCCTACGACGGCCGGCGGCAGATACCGGCCTCCGGTCACGCCGATGTTCGCGGACCATTTGACGTTCTTCTGGGCACCTTCCTTGACGCTCCAGTCGTTGGGCAAGTTCTTCTCGGTCGTGTTGACCATGTTCCGCGACGGGCTGCCGCCGAACGTGGCCACGTTGGACGGTCTAGCTGAATCACCGTGGAGGAGCACGGTGAGCGGCACGACGTGCCGCTCCTTAAGCATCGTCAGGCGAGCGTGGCGATCTAATAGGTGTTCGACCGCAGGGAGAAGCGCAGCACCGGTAACAGCAACGATTAGCGCGAGAAGCGGCAGTTCAACGGGACTGATTCTGCCGCTTCGTCGAAGCGCACAGTGGCGGCCAATCTTTAACAACTTCTCGCTCCTCTACTTAATCGCGTACAGCTTATTCTCCGTCATCACATACAGCACGCCGTTGGCGGCGACCGGCGTCGCGCGGATGGGCCCTTCCATGTCAATCGCCTTGATCAGTTGCTTCTGCTTGCCATCCTTGAAAATCCGCAACTGCCCTTCGTCGGTTCCCATGTAGACTTTGCCGTCCACCCAGTACGGCGAACTCCACGTGTCCGATTGCATGTTTTCGTCCCAATATTTCTCGCCGGTCTTCGCGTCGAGGCAGTGGAGGTAGCCGTCGAGTTCGCCAATGTAGACGAGGCCGTCGTGAACCGCGCACGTGGACATGGTGCGGCCGAAGTAGTAGTTGCGCCCGATCTTCTTCGGATCGGCGGGACCGCCGAAGTGCCACACGAGGGCGGAGTTCTTGTTCTCCGGCGCCTTCGGATCGAAGTTGTCATTGACGGGCGAAACGTCGCCTTCCTTGGTGATGTCGATGCACCAGAAATGACCGACGCCGTGATCGTGTTCGGGGTCCTGACCGACGCCGATGTAGACCTTGTTGTCATAAACGACCGGCGTGCCGAGGAAATCGCTGCGCGTGCCTTTCGCGCCGAGCTTGTAGACCGACGATTTCGGGTTGCAGTCGAACTTCCAGATCAGTTTGCCGGTTTTCGGATTGAGCGCGTGCAACCAACCGTCGCCGCCGGGGAAGATGACCTGCGGTTTGCCGTTCACCTCGGCGTAAACCGGGTTCGACCACTGGCCATGCATGATGATGAGGCCCTTGTCCAGCATTTGCTTGACGTCCACTTCCTTGCCGCCGCTTTTTTGGGCCTCAACCAACCGCTCGCTGGGAGCGTTGCTTTGCCACAAGACCTTGCCGGTCTTTTTGTCCAAGGCAATGAAACTCGGCGCCTCCGGCTTGGGAATGTTGATGTGCCCTTCATCCACGCCGTTGCTGGTGACGAGGAACAGCGTATCGCCGACAATCAGCGGCGAGCAGGTCGCGAGGTTGTGCGGGAACACGCCGAGCTGCTTAATCATGTCGAGCTTCCACGTAATCGCCGGCGGCGTACCGTCCGGGCCGCCGTCCATCCCGCAGCAAATCACCTCCGCTCGGTTGTTGATGAAATACAGCTTGTTGCCGTCGATGATCGGCGTCGAGCAAATGCCTTCATACGGCCAGTCGTTGACGCGGCCCGCGGCGAGCTTGTCGAAGGCGAACTGCCAGAGAAACTTGCCGTCCGCCTCGCGGAAGCACATCAGGACGCCTTTGTCGCCCGTGAGCTTCGGGTCGCGCGGCTTTTCATTGTTGGTGCCGATGAACACTTTGCCGTTGGCGACGACCGGCCCGCCGTAAGCCTTGGAGCCTAATTCCGCGATCCACTTGATGTTCTTGCGCTCGCCTTCGGCGACGCTCCAGTCGGTCGGCAAGTTCTTTTCGAACGTGTTGACCATGTTGCGGCTGGCCGAACCGCCAAACAAGGGCCAACCGCGCTCCGGAGCCGCGTCCGCGGCCTGGATGTCTCCGGACGGAGACGAGCCGGAGCGCGGCAGCAACACGATCACCGCGACCAGCACCACAAGCGTCACGACGGCCGCGAACCAACGTCGAAGAGAGGGATATTGATTCATGGGATGATCCTTATCTACAAATCGTTTCCGGTTCGGTTCGCGCCCGCGGCATTCTGTCCATCGTGCCATTCCGCAGGCGCGAAACGTAAACGAGGTTTCCTATTGTCCGCTCACTGCGGCCGCCTTTTTGATCGGCGTCACGCTGACGTTCGCGAAGAACACCTCCGCGCCCGTCTTCCCTTCGAGGATGCCCGTCGCATTAGCATACAGTGCGGGGCTGCCTTCTTTGTTGGGAACGGGATCGGTAAACGTGACCGTCCAATCGGCCGGTTCGTGGTCGGAGGGATTCCAAATCTTGCCGCGGGCAATCGCCTTGTCCCCCTGAACCTCCACGGTCAGCTTCAACCGATACCACTGGTTCGGCTTCCATGCGTACGCAATGGTCTTGTCCACGCGGGGAATGGCGTCCCACGAAATGAGGCGGAGCTGCTGCTTGTTGCCGTCGAGCATGAACGTGTAGCGCTTGGCCACCACACCCATGTCGGGCATGTCGTCGTTCACCTTGCTCCCCAGGATATCGGCTTGAATCGTGTAATCCGTCGCGGTCGGCATGGTGATGAAAGCGTTGGCCCGCGCGACGAGCGGGCTTGGATTCGTGGCGGTCTTGACGAGAACGTTTTGGCCCTCGATCTTGCGGACCGCGAATTTGCCTTGCGTGTTGACCCAGCCGGCGGGCGACCGATTCTCCGGAACCTTTCTGAAATCCTGAGAGTACGGCAGCACCGGCGCAACGCGAATGCGGGCGAGGCCGGTCAAACCGTCCGCTTTCGCGACGACCGTGCCGAATTGGCCCGGCGTCTTATCGACGGCCAGCTTGCCGTCTGCCGTGATTTCGCCTTTCAGTGGCGGCGGCTGTGGCCCTGGCGGGGCCGGCTGATTCGGCAGCGGCGGCGGCGCCTGCATCGGACCGACCGACCATTCCGGCTTGGCCTCGCGCACGAAATTGCCGTGCGCGTCGTACAGCCGCGCGGTGAACGACATGCTGCCCCCCGGCGACACCACCACGTCGCTAGGAACGATTTGCAAGTGCGTCGGAGGGGCGGCGTTCGCGCCCGCAGCGTTCGCGCCGGTCGAACGAGGGCGTGTCAATGTCGCGGTCGCGTCCTTCTTGCCGATGCAGTACGTCTCGTCGCGCGTCATGAAGTAGACACGGCCGTTGGCGACAGCGGCGCTGCCGTTGATTTCCACGTCGATGCCGTTGGCGCCGCTGAAAAACTGGGAGTGCAATTCTTCGCATCCCTTGTCGCTCGGCTTAAGGATGTGGAATTTGCCGTTCACCTCGCCGACATAAAGCTTGCCGTCGGCCAGTACGGGCGATCCCTTGGCGTTGCGCCCGTATTTGTGCCGCCAAAGTTGTTTGCCGGTCGCCGCGTCGTAGCACAGCAACGTCGCCGTTTCATCCGCGACATAAAGCCGGCCTTCATGGATGATCGGCGACGCGAACTTGGCGCGCACGCCGTCTTTTTTCCAGACCAGGGCGGGTTTGCCGGCCGTGACCTTGCCCGCATCGAGACAGATAATTCGGCCACGCGCGTTCGTGTCGGGGTTCTCGTCGCCGTGGCTGATGTAGACGCGCGTGCCGTCCACCACTGGCGATGGGTTGATAGCGCCGGTGCCGAAACCATACGTCCACACCTTTTCGCCCGTGTTGACCTTGAAGGCATGAACGGCGCCGTCGCCGCCGCCGCTGATCAGCAGACGTTCGCCGCTGATGTCGACGACAATGGACACCGAGTTGTAGCTGTCTTTCGGCGGCAGTCCGGTCGAGCCCCACCAGCGGACGGCGCCGGTGCGCTTATCGAAAGCGACAAAGCGATTGCCGCCGCGCGCGAGTTCGCCCCAACTCGCGTTGAGCATGCCCAGGATGCACAGATCGCCGTCGATGATCGGGCTCGTGACACGGCCGCCGTAGCCGCTGATGCGCCCGTACTCCTCCGTCATGGAATGCGACCAGAGAATCTTGCCGTCTTTGTCGAAACAGAAGAGCATACCCTGCGTACCGTGGGCGTAGACGTTGCCCGTCTCCGGATCGCCGACCACGTTCGTCCATCCCAAGCGCACGCTCACAATATCGGTGAGCCAAACGTTGAAACGATGCTCCCAAATCTGTTTGCCGGTATCGGCGTCGAGACAGACAACGCGTTCCTGCTCGCTGATCCCTTCGCCGGCGTTCGTGATGAAGTAGACCCGGCCGTTCATAATAATCGGCGTCGTGCGGCCGCCGACGGGGGCCTTCCATACGAGGTTGTTGTTGGGCGCCGTTGGGTCGGGGGACCACGTGTCGGGCAGATTCTTGTCGTCGGAAACGCCATTTTGATGCGGGCCACGCCAGAACGACCAATCTGCGGCGGAAGCGTTTCTCGCAAAGGCGCAAAGAACGCAAAGGGACAGCAGGAGCGACCCGTTTTGCAAGTGACTCCAAACGTTTTTCATGATTCTCTCCTACTTCGTTTCCTTTGCGTCCTTTGCGCCTTTGCGAGAAACTCTCCGCGCCTTCATTTCAAATCGCGGCAGGCTGCCCGGCGAAACCGCAACGACTTCCGCCCGGAAAAACAGCTCATCGCGAATGGCATCTCGGACCTGCTGAGCGACACGCGCCGCCGCCCCATTCGGGCATTCGACATCAATGCGCAGGTTCGGCAACGATGCCGTCTCGTCAATCTCAATGCGGAAATCCGCCACTTCCGGGAAACGGCGGATGATCGCCTCCAACGCCGCGGGATACACGTTGTTGCCGCGGAGGTGGATCATATCGTCGCAGCGTCCGAGAATGCCTCCCTCTAACCTAATCCAACCCCGGCCGCATGGACATGGCTGAGGGTCCACGCGCACAAGATCGCCGGTGCGGTACCGGATCAGCG
Source organism: Gemmataceae bacterium (assembly GCA_041499805.1). GTDB lineage: Bacteria > Planctomycetota > Planctomycetia > Gemmatales > Gemmataceae > JBGQKZ01. The sequence continues at coordinate 11,014 of JBGQKZ010000069.1, read as the reverse complement.
GACTGCCAAGGCGGCCGAGGTTCGTCAGCACCAACTCGCCGAGTTCGCCCGCCGGAACCGCGACGGCTGAGGCAGGATCATTCACCTCGGCGATGCATTCCGTTTCAAGCAGGTGGATGCCCCCCGGGTTCTCGACACATTCAATACCGAGCGGCCCGGCTTCTGTCATCCCGGTATGGTCGAAAAGCCGAGCGCCCCAGCCTTGTTCAATCCGCGCCCGTGTCGCCGGAATGCCACCGCCCGGCTCGCCGGCAACGATGAGCGCTCGCACCGGCGACGCTCGAAGATCGATCCCCTCCTGTTGCGCAACCTCCGTCAGATGCAGCGCGTACGTGGGCGTGCAGAACACAACCGTCGCGCCGTTGTCGAGCAGAAAGCGCAGCCGTGCCGTCGAACTCATCCCACCACCCGGCAAACAGAAGTAACCTTCGCGCGCCGCCGCGTCGAACGCCGTCCAGAAGCCGAGAAACGGCCCGAACGAAAACGGAAAGAACAGCCGATCGTCGCGTCGCAAGCCGACCATCTGGAACATGATTTTCCAGTTGTCGAGCGCCCATTGCCAGCTTTCCGGCGTATCGAGCCAACGCAACGGCCGACCCGAGGTTCCGGAAGTTTGGTGGAGCCGCGAATACCGCGCCGGAGGATACGTGAGAACTTCGCCATAAGGCGGATGATCGGCCTGATCGGCGAGCAGTTCTTCTTTTGTCGTAAACGGCAGACGGGCAAGTTCTGCGGACGATCCAATCTTGCTCGTGTCAATGCCGGCGAACTTGCGAGCGTAAAACCGGTTCTGAGGCAAGATTTCGTTCAATAGAGCGCGCAGTCGATCGCGTTGGGGCAAGGCGAGGTTGGGCGACCGTGCGGAGTCGGTTACGGGCATGTTCGCCACTACGTTTAGCCGCCCGTCTCGGACGGGCGCTTGGACCGCGGCGCCTCTCAACGCGCCCGTCCGAGACGGGCGGCTAAACTTCTATTTCCCGCTCACGTCAAAACAGAACAACAAATCCTGATCGCGCAAATACAGTCGCCCGTTCGCAATGACGGGCGGTGTCCAGGTTTTCATGCGCTGCACGCGCAGTTTGCTCTCTTGTGGCATCTTGAACTTGCTCAACAGTTTGAATTCCGCCGGGTTGGCCTCGACGAGGGCACATTCGCCGTCTTCTTCGGTGTAGCAATAAAGCATGCCGTCGGCGGCGATGAGCGAGCCGCGGCCGAGCGCCTGTTTTTCATTCCAGGCCGCCTTGCCGGTCTTAAAGTTCATGCACGTCCACCCCTTGCCCTCTGAGTAGCCGTAGAGGCAATCGCCGACGCGAATCACGCCGCCGGTGCCGTTCGCGAGGACCTTGTTGGCGTAAAACTTCTCAGCCTTGAACTTGTCGCCGTCCTTTGTGATCCTCACGAGGTCGCCGCCGGTCGAGCCCATGCCGTTCGTGATGAACACGCAACTGTCATAAACGACGGGCGTGGCGATCAGCACGTCGCTGAACGCCGGCTTGCGTTTGTAGTACCAAAGCAGCTTGCCATCCTTTGCAGCGACGCCGGCGACACCCGAATAGGTAACTTGCACGTACTGATGAACGCCGCCGAAGTCGGCGGGCATCGGCGAGGCGTACGGGGCTTGTTCAGGCAGGTCCTTCGATTGCCAAATGACTTCGCCGTTCTTCTTGTTGAGCGCGGCAAGCAGCCCCTTATCACCGCCGGGTACACAGACGAGTTTTTCGCCATCAACGAACGGCGACCACGTGAAACCCCAACCGCCGGGGCCGCCAAGGATTGGATTGACCACGGCTGCGAGATCTTTTGGCAAGTTCTTGCGCCATTTGTCCTTTCCGGTCGCGGCATCGGCACAGAGCAAGTTACCGTTGCCGCCGAGGATGTAGACCAGGCCATCATCCACCGTAGCCGAAGCGCGCGGTCCGGGGCCCCAGTTGTTGTTCTTGAAATCGAAGATCGGGCCGATCTTATCCGACCACAGCTCCTTGCCGTCTTTGGCGTCCAGACAAAAGAGGAATTCGTCGTTGCCGCGAGCTCCCGACAGGTAAATCTTGTCGCCGACAACGGAGGGGCTGGAGTAGCCGATGCCGTTGTTGGTGGAGGTCCACAGGAGTTTCGGGCCGCCATCGGGCCACTTCTTGAGGAGGCCGGTTTCTTTCGATACGCCGTCGCGGTTCGGACCGCGCCACTGGGGCCAATCGTCGGCGCCCAATGCGGCGGTGAACCACAGAGACACAGTGGCACAGAGAATTACAGGGACAGCTCGGTTAGACAGTTGCGTCCGGCGCATTCGCGGATTTCCTTGGCGGGGATTCTCGGCGCTTCGGTGACTGAGCGATTAGGGCTTACGCACTGCGGCGGTCTCTCGAATGTCGAAACAAAAGAGCAAATCGAGATCGCGAAGGTACAATTTGCCGTTGGCCACGACGGGATGAGTCCAGATAGCCCCGCTGCCGCGATCCAACTTCGTCTGTTGCGGGATTTTGAAGCGGCCGGTTTCCTTCCATTCCTTCGGGTTCGGCTCCAGCAGCACGACGGTGCCGTTGTCCTCGCTGTACAAGTAGAGGCGGCCGTCGGCGTAGGTGACGGAGCCTTTGGCGAGTTTTCGGCCGTCCCAGCCGAGCTTTTTGCCGGTCTTGAAGTCGAGCGCCACCCACGGACCGCCTGCCTCGGAGGCGCCGTAGAGAACGCCGTCAAGGAGGACGACGCCGCCGTGCTTGTTTACCAGCGTGCGGCCGGAGTAGACTTCATCGGCCTTGATGCCGCCGTTTGATGTGAGATGAATGAGGCCGTCCTGGCTGTCGTTGTAGCCCGAGGTGGCGAACACGTAGCCATCGTGGAAAATCGGCGTGGGAACGGCTGCCGTGCCGCAACCGCCCAACGGACTCTTCCACAGGAGCTTGCCGTCTTTGGCCGCCACGCCAATGATCCCATCGCGGGTGAGTTGGATGTATTGCCGAACGCCGCCCACTTCCGCAACAATGGGTGAGGAATAGGCGGCCTTGGATTTCACGTCGGTAGAGCGCCAAATCAACTTGCCGGTTTTCTTGTCGAGTGCGGCGATCGTGCCGCGGTCCCCGCCGGGGGTGCAGATCAGTTTTTCGCCGTCTACAAGTGGCGACTCGGAGTAGCCCCAGCCGGACATCATCTGTCCACTGAAGTCCTTCTGCATGTTGGCGGTCCAGCGCTGTTTGCCCGTCCCCGTCTCCAAGCACGCAAGATTTCCTTGCCCGCCAAGAAGGTACAGCGCGTCGCCGTCTACCGTCGGTGTGCAGCGCGGGCCGCTGCCGTAGCGGTTCTTGAACAGCGGACCGATCGGCGTGGACCAGAGTTCCTTGCCGGTCGTCACGTCCAGTGCGAAGGCGATTTCCTTGTCGTCTTTGACCCCGGCGCACAATAGTCGGTCGCCCACGATGGCGGGTCCGGAATACCCCACCCCGGCGTCCGTGTATGTCCAGAGCAGTTTCGGCCCTTCCTTCGGCCACGACTTCAGCAGCCCGGTTTCCTTGGAAACGTCATCGCGATTCGGCCCACGCCACTGCGGCCAATCATTTGCCAATGCGGCGGACGCGACCAATGCCAGGGAAGCGACGAGGGACAGCAGCGTTCGGGAACTCATCGAAACCTCAAGACAAAGGCAGGAGAAAAATCGGGCGGGAACGGACAGGCGGGAGAGTAGCAGCGTGTCCTAGGGGGCCGTCTACAGCGCCGATGCGGCAGCGGCCGTTTCCGCCAGTATAGGACCCGCGTAGCGGTAAGCCAAGCCGGGTTCAGGCATTGTGACCGTCGTGGAGGAGAGTGGTCGTCTCGCTCCGCGAGACGCGATCGGTCTCGCGGAGCGAGACCACCACTCTGGCTTAAGCCGAGCCCGGCTCAATTAGCGGGAAATACGGGCGCCCCTCCGGGTACAAATGCTGCACGGTCTCCGGTTGCAACACAGCGACCTTGCCGTCATTCTCGGCCAGGTGCAACCCTGCAAAAGTCATATCGTGCAGTCGACCGTCCCGCCGCCCGTCGAAACACTCGGCCGTCACCCTTTTGCCAAGCAGCCCGACACGCCATTTCCAGCACGTTTCCAGGCTGGCGAAGTCTCCCTGGTACAGACGTTCGTACTCCGCGTCCAATTCAGCCAACAACCGGCGGGCGACTTCGGACGTCGAGAAATCATGCCCCGTCGCGGCGGCGAGCGAGCCCGCGAACGGCAGCTCCGCAGCGTCGAAGCTTTCCTGCGACTGATTGACATTCAATCCGATCCCCGCGACCGTGCCTTGTCCTTGCTCAATGAGAATGCCGCACACTTTCTTGCCGCGGAGCAGCACGTCGTTGGGCCACTTGATTTTCGCCTGCAAACCAGTCGTCTTGCGAATCACCTCGCACACGGAAACGCTCGCCCAAGCCGTGAGCAACGCCACGGACCGCAACGAACGCGGCGGAAAAAGCAGAATCGACAGCAACACGCCGCTGCCCGCCGGACATTGCCACGTGCGGCCATGCTGCCCGCGCCCCGCGGTCTGCTGCTCCGCGAGAACCGCCACGCCATGCTGCTCCGGATCATGAGCCAGCATGGCGGCGTAGCTGTTCGTGCTCGGCAATTCGTCGAACACGAGCACCCGCTTGCCGAGATGCCGCGTATCAAGCTGCCATTCTTCACGCGGCGTCATGACGGCAGGTAATCCAGTGCAATGTCGAGAGCCGGAGCGGAGTGCGTCAACGCGCCGACGCTGATGCGATCGACGCCAGTTTCGGCAATGGGGCGGACGGTGTCAAGCGTGACGCCGCCGGAGGCTTCGAGCTGGATGTTTGGGGCGATCTCGTTACGACGGCGCACGGCTTCACGCATTTGCTCGAGCGTCATGTTGTCCAACAAAATGATGCCCGGCCTGCTCGACAGCGCGTCGGCCAACTGTTCAAGGGATTCGACTTCCACCTCGATTGGAACCGACGAGCCCCACTTTTGGCGTGCGAGTGTGACGGCGAGACGGACCGATAACGGTCCCTGTCCCAAAGCGGCGAGGTGGTTATCCTTTATCAGCACGCCGTCGTAGAGGCCGAGACGGTGGTTGTGCCCTCCGCCACAACGAACGGCATACTTCTCCAGCAAACGCCAACCGGGCGTCGTTTTTCGGGTATCGAGAATCTTGCACGAGAATTCGGCGACGGCATCAACGTACCGCCGCGTCAGGGTGGCTATCCCGCTGAGATGCTGCACGAAGTTGAGAGCTGAGCGCTCGCCAATGAGGATGCTGCAAGTTGGACCCTCGACCGTTGCGAAATTCGCTCCAGCAGATAAGGACGCTCCATCTTCGAGGAGCGGCGCAAATGCGGTTCCACCGAAAACCGCCTTCATCACAAGTCCCGCTGCTTCGACGCCAGCCAGCACGCCGGGTGCGCGCGCAACCAAGGCGCCTCGGCGTCGGCTAGCGCCGACCACCGCCTGACACGTCAAGTCGCCGACATCGCCTAGGTCCTCGCGGAGTGCTAAGTCCACGAGATGGCGGCAAGCGGCGGTTTCCGCGCTGCTAAACTTCATCCACGGACCCCTCATCCGGCGCTCTAACACGCGGCTTCTTTATCGAAACGGTTGACGTTATCATACAGCCAGTTTTGACGCTTGAAGGAGTGAATTGGCATGGCCACCGTCCCGCGATCTGTCGAGCGCGCCTCCCGCCGAAAAAAGCGAACCATTCCGCCGCTCGAAAACGGCGATCATTTGGATCAGAAGACGTTTCACGAGCGCTACGAGGCGATGCCGCCGGGGACCCGCGCGGAGTTAATAGGAGGCGTCGTATTCATCATGCCCTCTCCGCAGAAGATCGCTCACGGCGAATCGGAACCGCTTTTTTCGAGTTGGCTGAACGAATACCGCGTCGAAACGCCCGGTACGCGCCTTCTGACGCATTCCACGACCATCATGGGACGGAAGAATGAACCGCAACCCGATGCCTGTCTCGTCATCCTGCCGGAATGCGGCGGTCAACCGTGGGGCAATGATGACGATTATCTGCACGGCGTGCCGGAACTGCTCGGGGAGGTCAGTTCACGCTCGGAATCCATCGACCTGCATGAAAAGCTGGCGGAATACGAGAAAGCCGGCGTTTTGGAGTACGTCGTCGTCGCGCTGCGGACGGCGCGCGTCTATTGGTTCGTTCGCCGTCGTGGCAAGTTCAAGGAAATGAAGCCGGGGCCGCATGGGATTTATCGCTCTGAGGTTTTCCCCGGACTATGGCTTGATGCGGAAGCGCTTCTTCGGGGCGAGTGGAAACAAATGGCTGCCGTTCTTCGGCAGGGCCTTGCTTCCCCCGAGCACGCCGCGTTCGTCGGAAAGCTCGCCGCGAAACGCGAGCGCTAGCGCCGCGGTCGAAGCCGTTCTTATGGCGGACCTGCGCAGACTTAGGGCGCATTAGAGATCAACGAGAGTTATGTTCTCCTTTACTCATTTCCGGTGGTATTCTGTGTTGCAACCGCAATGAAGCACAGCAGTTGCACACATTGCCAAAATCAGCGTTGGTCAAAAAGTGGCTACGAACGGCTAGAATGCTTTCCGAAGATTTCGCCGTAAGTGAAGGAACGGAACTCAATGGAGAATGCCTGATTCTCCACTGTCCGCCCCCGGCATGAAGGTGTGCCACGCAAACCCGTCCGCCAGTTCCGCCGTCCCCGCAAATTCCAAATGCAAAACGCGCCGATGCCGTATCGTCTCCGGGTGCGACGGTCCGCTGTTGTGCGCCAACAGCGGCCGCATCAACAGCACGTCGCCGCGCTCGCCCGTGATCGCGGTCGGCGGCGTGTCGCCGAGCTGCAATTTCTTGCCCGTCCGGTGCGAGCCGGGAATCACGTTCAACGGCCCGTTTTCAGCCGTCATGTCGTCGAGGTGGATGCGCATGGTCAACATCTGTTGCAGCACTTCTGCCGGCGCTTCGACATGCGGAACACCGGCCTTGCGCGTCGGATGGGTGAAGAGCTGGCTGGGGCGGTGTTCCTTCACGGCGATCGTCAAATCCTTGTGCCACGGCAACGCCCACGTGCGGTCCGGCGGCTTGTCGAAGTAGAGCGCACGCACGAGGCCGAAATCTGATCCGAGCACGGCGTTCAGCGCCTCGGGAAGCGACGGCTCACGCCAGACGGTCGCTGCTTCGGGCCACAGAGTAAGAACGTTGCGTGCGGCGTAAATGCTGCCGGCGTCGCTGCGAATCGATGTCTCTTCCGGCCGCATCTTGAACGCGGCGTCGAGGCTGGCGAGAATAGCATCGACGTTCGCGGCGGCGAAGACGCTGGGAAGAACAGCGAATCCGTCCGTCCCAATGCGTTCACCAATTTCCGAGATTCGGCTCATGGACAACGATTTTCTCGCTCACCAGGACGGCAACAGTCGCCTTCATTTCGTCTACCGGTCGTTCCGCCAAACGATGGTCGAAATTCTATCGCTGCGGCCCGAAGAGGTCACGCCGGAACGCCGCTTCGATCAGCTCATCCCGCGTGCCCAGCGGCGACGATGTTGGCGAGCGCTTCAGAATGCGGGCCGACCCTTGCCGAATCTCGGCCTATCGAACGTGATGCTGTATGTCGTCGCCTTTTTGGTGGTCGCGCACGTCGCAGCTCTTGTTTTTCTTTTCAACTGGACAGCCATATTCAACGCAATCGTATTGGGATTGCTCGGGCGCAGCGCGACTCGTCCGCTTGCCGTTCATCCGCCGCGCGGCTGTCGGACCATCGAAGAGGCGGTTGTGTGCATCACGCCGTTTTCGCGCGAGGATTACAAGGCGGGACTGTGGCCGCCGGAGGCGATAGCAGCAAAGGTTCGCTGGCTGGTAGCGTGGGAAGCACTGCTGCCAATGGATGCGGTGACGGATGAAACGCGGTTGAAAGATGTGTTCGGATGACGTAACCTTACCCCTCCGCCATTTCACTCTCCCGCCCGTCACAGCAAGACACTAAAGCCACGAATGAAAACGAGCGGTTCCTTATCGTGTACGGCGAAGTCAACGACCAACGGAGCAATCGCAGCTTGCCGAATGTGGAGCTTTAGCGCGGGAAGAAAGTACAATTCTTCGCCGAAGACCAGCGGGTCATTCCGAAGACGCTCGATCACCGCTTTGAAGGCGGCAACGAAGCGCTGGCCGCGGCCGGAGGAGATCGCATCCTTATGGGCGTCAACGATCTGCCGGCGGATTTTCTGCGACATGTGAACGCCGTACCGCCATTGGGCGCCGTTGCCCTGCACGTTCACTGCTGCCTCGTGTCTGCTTGCCGAAGCATTTTTTCCATTTCCGCAAGAACTTCCTCGGCAGGAATGCCCTCATCAAGTTCCGTGTATTTCTGTAAATCTGCGGCGGTGAACGCCTCGCGACAAAGCCGGTACGCTTCCGCTGTCTCCTCCGGCGTCCACTCGCGGAATAGGTCGGCTGTTACAGGTTCACCGGGCTTGAGGATTCTCATGTTCGGCGCTCCCATATTCGAAAAGAAAGGACAACCCAATTGTACCCGGCACGATCCATGTGAGGCAACGTCGAGGAATAGGTCGCTACAGAAAATACTCCACCGCATTCCGAAACAGCTTCAACCCATCCCCCTCTTCCGCCAATCCCCGTCGCGTCCACTGCGGATGCTGCGTCGGCAACACGTGCCGTTCCGGATGCGGCATCAGTCCCAAGACGCGGCCACTGGGATCGCACAGCCCCGCAACATCTCCTTGTGAGCCGTTCGGATTGATCGGGTACGGCCCCGGCTTTCCTTCCGCATCGACATAGCGAAGCACCACCTGTCCCGATTGCTGCAACCCCTTCAAGATCCACGGCTCGCGAACGACCAGTCTTCCTTCCCCGTGAGCGATCGGCACGTCCATGAAATCGTAATCCTGCAAGAACGGACAGCTTCCCGGACTGGCTTCCAGCCGAATCCAGCGATCCTCGAAACGACCCTTCTCATTGCCGGCCAGCGTGGCGACGGGCCCCTCTTCATCCGGTGGCATGAGCAATCCGGCCTTGAGGATCGCCTGAAAGCCGTTGCAGATGCCGAGGATGAGCTTTTCCGAGTCGCGAAATTGCCGCAAGACGCCGCCGAGGAAATGGCTCAGTTCGGTCGCCAAGATTTTGCCGGCTGCCACGTCGTCGCCGTAGGTGAAGCCGCCGGGAATGCACAGAATCTGATAGCGAAGCAACAAACCCGGTTCTTCCCGAAGCCGATTGACGTGAACGCGTTCCGCATAGGCGCCGGCCCGCTCAAAAGCGAATTGTGCCTCGGCGTCGCAGTTGGCGCCGGGGGCACGCAGGACAAGCACACGCGGCACAGCCATTTTTTCTTGCCCGGCAAGGGTTTCCGACTTGACGGCAGCTGCTTTGGCTGCCCATAATCATTTTCTATTCACGCAGCGCCCCTGCTGCTAGAGCCGGAGTTTTTCCCGGTTTTCGGGCATTCCGGCATGAGAATCCACGACGGTGGTGGGGGCGTCGGGAGTCTTTTCCCTTTTTTCTGATTGCCCCCTTGACACCTCCTGGCCTCCGTCCCTATACTTTTCACTGCCCTGAACTACTCGGGGCAACCCAATACTTCCGAAAAACAAACCGCGAAGGCATCCGCCAAGGTTGCCCGGCTTTTTGTTTCCCTGGAAGTTTTTCAGCCGGATAGCCGATGTGAATCCTTTGCGGATTCGCCTGCATCGACCTGTCTGGTTGAATGAGTTTGCTCTTTGACAAGTGGGGAGAGAAGTGTACGAGCCGATGGGGAATGGGGGTGCGCCAAGAGGCGTGACTCCATTCTCTGCTGTCTCGCAAGAGACAGCGTTGAACTTTGAGTCATGTCGCTTGGCGACCACAAATTCTTCTCGTTCACAAAACCAACTTGCCGGCCCGAAGCGCAAGCGAGGGTCGGTAGGTTGGCAAGCGAACATTTTTTGAAGGGTTTGATTCTGGCTCAGAACGAACGTTGGCGGCGTGGATTAGGCATGCAAGTCGAACGAATGCTAGTCGCTGTAGCAATACAGTGGCTGGCGGAAGTGGCGAAAGGGGCAGTAATGCGTGGGTAACCTACCCCCGGGACGGGGATAGCCTTCCTAACGGAAGGGTAATACCCGGCGAGCTAGTCGAGGGGCATCCCTTGACTAGGAAATGAATCTCGCCTGGGGAGGGGCTCACGTGCTATTAGCTAGTTGGTGAGGTGACGGCTCACCAAGGCAAAGATGGCTAGCAGGTGTGAGAGCACGACCTGCGCCACTGGCACTGCGACACTGGCCAGACTCCTACGGGAGGCTGCAGTCGAGGATCTTCGGCAATGGGCGCAAGCCTGACCGAGCGACGCCGCGTGTGCGATGAAGGCCTTCGGGTTGTAAAGCACTGTCGAGGGGGAGGAAAGCCCGTAAGGGTCTGACCTATCCCTGGAGGAAGCACGGGCTAAGTTCGTGCCAGCAGCCGCGGTAAGACGAACCGTGCGAACGTTGTTCGGAATCACTGGGCTTAAAGGGCGCGTAGGCGGGCGATTATGTCCGGGGTGAAAGCCTCCCGCTCAACGGGCGAAGGGCCTTGGAAACTGATCGTCTCGAGGGAGGTAGGGGTATGTGGAACTTCTGGTGGAGCGGTGAAATGCGTAGATATCGGAAGGAACGCCGGTGGCGAAAGCGGGCCGCTGGACCTCTACTGACGCTGAGGCGCGAAAGCCAGGGGAGCGAACGGGATTAGATACCCCGGTAGTCCTGGCCCTAAACGATGGGTACTAGATTGTGGGCTTACATGGGCTCCCAGTCGAAGCAAAAGTGTTAAGTACCCCGCCTGGGGAGTATGGTCGCAAGGCTGAAACTCAAAGAAATTGACGGGGGCTCACACAAGCGGTGGAGCATGTGGCTTAATTCGAGGCTACGCGAAGAACCTTATCCTGGGCTTGACATGTGCGAAAGCGGTAGGAAGTAGGGGGCGGAAACGTTTCCCCAACGGTATCCAGTCCGGAACCTACTACAGGTGCTGCATGGCTGTCGTCAGCTCGTGTCGTGAGATGTTGGGTTAAGTCCCGTAACGAGCGAAACCCTTGTTTC
>JBGQKZ010000068.1:0-36253 GCA_041499805.1 Gemmataceae bacterium | reverse complement strand
GCGCCGGCGGGCAGCGCGCCGATGCAGCCGTAGCACGCGGCATAGTCGGTGCGGCCGAACAGCTGGCCGGTCGGGTTCGGATAGTAGCCGCCCGTGAGCGTATCGCCCCAGCAGTGCATCGTGATGAACGTGCCGACGGTCGAAACGTAGGGATCATCCATCGAGCAGACATAGGTCTTGATGCGAATCTGCGAGGCCTGGAATGTTGGTCCCCAAGCCCACCAGCCGTTCGTGTAGGTGCCCGTCAGCGGCACATTGTCCACGCTCAGGTTCGGGTAGACGAGCTTGACCTGCGCCATGAGTACGTCTTGTTCGACGAACGGCAGCAAGTAGGTCAGCGTGCCCAGGTGCGGGGCAGCGAACGTGAAGCCGCTATTCGTGGGCGGGCCGAGTAGGGCCGGGGGCAGGCAGTTGAAATTGCTCTGATAGTTGTGTGAGGCGAGGACAATCTGCTTGAGATTGTTCTGGCACTGGGCGCGAGCGGCAGCCTCACGCACCTTTTGCACGGCCGGGACGAGCAGGCCGATGAGGATCGCGATGATCGCGATCACCACCAGCAACTCGATCAGCGTGAAACCGCGACGTTTCGAACGCAAACCTAGCATGGAGATCTCCCCCAAAAGATGGAAAAAACGGCAACCGACAAACACGAAACAACGGATGAGGCATTGATGAAGCGCGTTTCATCCTTTCTTCTTTGCTTGCGCCAAATGAGACCGACGCGCGCGAAGCACGAGCGCGTGGATTCATCGAACCAAACTCCTACGAGCGGTCGAGGTCGAGCATGTCGGCCCCGTCCCGGTGGGTCGCGCTGAGCGTGAACGGAGTTCCGGCGCATTTCTCAACTTAGAAGATAGACGGCGCTTGATGAGACTCCGGTGAGGGAGCGATGAAAGTGGTTCGCACTTTGAATCAAGACTCTTGAAGGTAAGCGAGGCTTCTTGGGTCCGAGATGGCAGAAGACTTGACGGCTCCAAAAACGCGAGGTCGGAAGTCTCGGCCCGATGGCGGAGACTTCCGACCGTGGTCGCTCGCTGCGAGGAGTTCGCGGGCGGTTAGCTCTGGCCGCCGCCGCTGCCGAACTGTTCGCGGAAGTTGTAGTTGATGCCCGCATCGCCGCCGTTCAACACGATCTGGGTGATGACGCCGCTCCCGCCGAGGCCGTCCACCTGGCCGTTGACGGTGCCGGCGGAGGCCAGGTTTTGCGAGTAGCCGGTCATTGTTTCGGCGGTGAGCATGTAGGTGCCGGCCGCCACGCCGGTGAAGCTATAGGCGCCGCTCCCATCCGTCGTCACGGTCAGGGTGACAGACCGGCCTTGCGCGTCGGTGCCGGAGAGCGTCACTTGGACGCCGGCCATGCCGACGGGGCCATCGCCTCCGTTGGTGGTAACGACGCCGGAGATCGCGGCGGCGCTAACGGTCGGCACCGAGAACAACGCCGCGACCAGGTTGGCACGGGTGTCGAGGTCCACGTTGTGCGCGATGACGGCGCCGTTGAAACTGCCGGCGTTGTGGTAGCGGACCGTGCGTTGCGGGGCCAGGAACGTGCCGTCGATGACGCTGGCACGGCGGGACAGATCGATTTCGCCACCGGCGGTCGGGAAGTTGAACAGCACGTGATTGGCGGTCACGCCGCCCGTCAGAACCATCGTGCTGCGGGCAAAGTGGAAGGCGCCGGTGACGTTGAAGACGAAGGTGTCGTTGGCGCCGCCGCTCAGCGTGAGGGTGTCGCCGCGATAGTTCAGGGACTGCACGCTGATGACGTTGCTGCCGCCGTTGCCCAGAAGGGTCAGCGACTTGGTCACGTTGCCGAGCGTTACGGTCGGCGTCAGCGCGGCGTCAGCGGCGGAGGCGGCGTTGGCGTCGGCCTGGGCCTGGGTGAGGTCGTTGCTGACGATGCCGCCAGTCGGCAGGAAGTCTTGGTGCTTCTTCGACAAGCCAGTTTTTGCCGTAGGATCGTAGGTAAAGGTGCCGGTTTCCGAGGTATTGTGCAGGTCGCCACGGCCATTAGGCCCAAGGGCGACGTCGCCTGTGACAGTCGAGCCAAGTAGCGTGAGCGTGCCGCCGTTAATTTCAAGTGCGGCGAATTGTCCCGCGGCGCCGAGCGATGCCGGCGAAGCGGACAGTTGTACGCGATTCTCCAAGCCTTCCAGAGAAGGACGGAACGAACGGGTAGCAAGGCGGCGGGACGCGCGTTGTGACGAACGGCGTTGAAACGAGCGGAAGAGCGCAGAAAACATGATAAGGGCTCCTGGTAGGTGGGGGGACACGGAATCTGCACGCGTGCTTCTTGGTTGCGTCGCGACAGCGGGGACGAGCCGCTCCGGGAACACAACAAGAAGACCAGCCCGCAGACTCGCGCCTCGAGTCTGAAGGGGAGTTCGTCAGCCCGCAAGTCACTTGCTTGCGACGCTGGAGGGGGGAACGACCAAACTTCGCTGGGTCAAGGCTAAGGGGGACGGCTCATTCAGGGGGGTGGGTACGGGTGCGAGCCGTTCAAAAGGAAAGGTAGGCAATGAACTTGATCCTGTCAAAAAAAGAGCAGAGAAATCTTGCACTCGCCGAGTCGCTTTCGACAGCGGCGTGAAAATTGAGACGCCCGTCCGAGATACAGACGCAGTCATACTTTAGATGGAGTGTGAAAATTGAGTCATAGCGGAGAAGGAGGATATGTGCGAGCCGGCTCTGCGTCAGCTGCGCGGCACAAGTCCACACATGTTCAGAGCAAGAAGCGCGCTAACGGGAGTCGCCGCCTCGCACCGCGCGGCGGGTCGGGAGGTAGATTATCCCCTGCCGCTCGCCCAAGACGCTCGAGAAGATACTGAGCTGGAATCGCTCAGGATATTTATGTATACTACCTAGGTGCGCCTGCTGGTGAGGGCCAAACCCGGAAAACGGGGCAGTGAGCAAACAAATCCCTGTGGAACAAAAACCTAGAGGTCATAAATTGGGACGGTTGGTCGGTTTCTCAATGATTTGTCAATGTAACCTCTTGTTGATACTGAACATAAGCATAACCACCGTTCTGAGACCTTTTTGATTTTCCGGTGGTTAACGGTGGTTATGGGTGGTCATCGGTCGGTTTCGTAGCCGCGGCGCTCGGCGACGGCAGACGAAAAGTTACCCGGCCGTCGTGGAGCGAGATCTCCACATGGTAGCCCCCTCGCTCCGCGAGGCCGGACGGGAGGTAGATTATCTCCTGCCGCTCGCCTTACGCGGCGGGTTTGAGCGGCTTTTCGGGCGGGGCCCCTTGACAGCAGAAGTTCGCTGGCGTCTAATACCTAAAAGTTTAGGCTTCATTCTTTCGGACCTCGGAGCACTGTCGTGCATGAAATCCCGACCCCGACGCCGCGCGAGCTGGAACTCCTGAAAGTCCTGTGGGAACACGGCCCCAGCAGCGTTCGCGACGTGCATCGCTGGCTCGGTCAAGACGACCTGGCTTACAATACCGTGCAAACGCTACTGCGCATCATGGATGAAAAGCAACTCGTCAGCCATCATGTCGAGGGCCGGACGTTTATTTACACCGCTCAGTATTCGCGCGAGCTCAACACCGCTCGGTTCCTGGATCGCGTCTTCGACGGGGCGGCGGCGCAGTTGGTGCAGAGCCTGCTGTGGACCGAGCGCGTTTCGCCACAGGAGTTGGAAGAAATGCAATCGATGATCGCGGCGGCACGGCGTCGGAAGGCGGGTCGTTGACCGGGGGTAAGCCATGAACGCGGCGTGGAATAATGGCTGGTTGCTTCATGTAGGACTCGGCGGCAGTACACTGCTTCTCTGCGTCTGGTGGTGGATGCGCGCGACCCGGCAGCCGGCACGGCAGCAATTCTTGGGACAATGCGGACTGTGTGCGACGCTTGTTCTTGCGGGACTGAGCATGGGCCCGTCATGGCTGCGCTTGCCGCTGCTGCGCCCGACAATATCGACAGAAACGATCCCCGTGACCGAATCTCGCGTTCAACCGCAGGCGACGGAAGATCCGGTGATCGATCCGCCGTTGCTCGTGAATTTACGCCCGAATTCCGTGAGCGCCGATGCGGCGCATGACTCGTTTCCTCAAGGAGTCTGTCGGCAAATCGAAACGCCGTCGTTCACTTCCGCAAGCAGAATTACCCCGAACAACGCAGCGTCAACTGACGAGAATTATTCGGGGCCCGTGTGGCTTGGTCAGTGGCCTCGATGGTTGGGCTTCACTTACTTGGCCGGTGCGGCCTTATTGCTCGGCCGCTGGCTGCTCGGCTACGGTGCTCTGTTGCGGCTGCTGTGCAATGCGGAAGAGGCGTCCGCGGACATTTCCCAGCTTCTCCGCGAAATGAGCGCTCGAGCCGGCGCCGATCCCGCCGGCGCTGCGCCGCGGTTGCTGCTGTCGCGGCAGGTACAAACGCCGTTCAGTTGCGGCATTTGCCGTCCGACCGTCGTCATTCCGGTTCGTCTGTGCGAACCGGGCTCCGAGCAAGCACTGCGTTGGGTATTCGCCCATGAATTAACGCACCTGCGCCGGCGAGACGCTTGGACGTGTCTCTTGTTGGCGCTTGCACAACTCGTTTATTGGTATGTGCCGTGGTACTGGTGGCTGCGTCGGCGCGTGCGGCTGTGCCAGGAATACATGGCCGACGCCGCGGCGGCCGCACTCACCGGTCCCGTGGAAGAATACGCGCAGTTCCTGCTTCGTCTCGCCGCCGCACCGCGGGCCCCCGTTGGCGCCACCGGCGTCGTCGGCCATCGCTCGGATCTTTTTCGGAGGGTAACCATGTTATTGCAGAATCCTGTGCGCGTCGAAAACCGCTGCCCCGCGTTTTGGTCGCTGGCGACTGCCGGCGCCCTCTTGACCGCGGCCGTGCTCGTCGCCGGCGTCGGCCTTAGCGCCCAGGCAGCGCCGCCGGCCGACAAGGGCGACCTCGTAGCGCTCGTCCCCGTGCCGGAGAAGAACGACGACAAGAAAACCGAGCCGAAGAAAGATGAGCCGAAGAAACCCGAGCCCGGCAAGGCCGCGCCTCTGCCGCCGACGCCGCCCGAAATCCCGCTGCCGCCCGGCCTAGACAAGGACCAAGCCGCGGAATTCCGCAAGCGCATTGAGATGATGCGGAAGGAAGCCGAGGAAACGCTCCGCCGCAACCAGGGCCAATTTCAATTTGGCGGATTCCCCGGCCAGGATAGCGGCCGGCTCGGTGTGCTCGCCCAGACGCCGAGTTCCACGCTTATCGAGCAGCTCGATCTGCCCAAGGGGCAGGGCCTGGTCATCGACCAGGTGCATGAGAATTCGCCTGCCGCCAAGGCGGGCTTGAAGCCCAACGACATCCTGCTGGAGTTTAACGGCAAGCCCGTCCCGAACAGCGTACATGAATTCGCCGCGAAGTTGCTCGACGATATCAAGCCCGATACGAAGGTCGACGTTGTCGTGCTGCGTAAGGGCAAGAAAGAAACGCTGAAGGGATTGGTGGTCCCCGAAAAGCCGAAGGCGCCTCCCGGTTTTGCCTTCCCGCAAGGCGGCGTCAACATCCAGTTGCTGCCCGTGCTGCCGCCCCCGGGCGGCTTGCTCCCCGCGCCGGCCCCTCCCAGGCTGCCCCTGCCCCCGCCGGGATCAAACGTCGGCGGCGGTTTCCCCGCCATCGGCGGCGGTGTCGTGACGAGCATCACACGCACCGACGACGAGTTCACTAGCCGGCAACAAGACGGCGGCCTCATCATCACCGTCACGGGCAAGATCGACGACGGCAAGGCCCGCGTCGGCGAAATTAGCATCCACGACGGCCGTGAAGCCAAAAAGTATGCCAAGACCGACGAGGTTCCCGAGCAATATCGCGACAAGGTAAAGAAGTTGCTTGACATGACGCAGAAGGGAAGCGCGAGCGCCGAATCCAAGAGCGAGGCCTCCGCGATACAGGAGAAAAAGGAAGAGAAGAAGGACGAAAAGAAAGACAACAAGATGTAGCGCTGACGACGACACGCCGGTGCCGTCCTGTTCGTGAAATGTTCGACGCACGGGGCCAGCCTGTACGAGGCGGGCCCCGTGTTTATGACGCAGCGCTTCGGGCGCATGAGACGCTAGCGGTCGAAATGGCCCTTGCTTTCCGGGGTAGCGCCTTCATATGGTAGAAATACCCAGAAGCCGGAGTGGCGGAACTGGCAGACGCGCTAGGTTGAGGGCCTAGTTCCCATTACTGGGAGTGCAGGTTCGACCCCTGTCTCCGGCACTGTTTGGCGCGCGGATTCTCGCCGCGAGGCGGTAAGCCTCGCTTCGGTTTTTTTGTTCTCACCCTTCATTTGTGAATCCCGTTTCACTTTTTTTCTACTCGTTCCTCATTCGGGCGATTATCATCGAGGCCTGATCTCCTTACCACAAGCCGAGCGATTCTCGGCGGGCGCGACGCTCCGGGCTCCGGGTGCGTTCGCGCGAATGGGTTTTGATTCAGGAGGTGTCCCATGCGCAAACGTGCGTTTCGAGTCCGGGCGGCGCTGGGAGTGCAGGCGCTGCTCATCCCGTTCGTCCTGATCGCCTGTCATCGGGAAGCCACGGGTCCGGCGGCCGATACCGGCGCCGGAGCGAAAAACTCGCCGCGGGCAGCCGCCAAGCTACGCATATTGGAAGGCTATCCTGAACGGGTGAAAGCCCGTCTCGAAGAGCGGTCGCATGCGCTTGGCTCATTGCCACCGACCATTGGCAGCCATGCGTCGCATTACATCATCAACGTGACCAAGCGCTGGCAGCCGGGCCAGACGGTCAAGATCGCGTTTCGCGGCGGCGACGCGGACCTCCACGCGAAGATCGCCAAAACCGTGACGAAATGGACCGAATACGCCAACCTGAAGTTCGACTTCGGCTACGACGCCGCGGCGAAGAAGTATCGTTCCTGGAACACGACGGACAAAGAATACCTGGCGGACATCCGGGTTTGCTTCGATCAGTCGGGATACTATTCGCTCGTCGGCAAGGACAGCGTCACCGCCGCGATTGCAAGGGCGGGCGATGAGTCGCTGAATCTGGAGCAGTTTGACGTCGGCCTGCCGAGCGACTGGGAAGCGGTGGCGTTGCACGAATTCGGCCACGCCATCGGCTTCGAGCACGAGCATCAAAGCCCCAGCGAGACGTGCGATTTCCGATTTGAAGACGACTCTGGCTACGTGAAGACGCAGGACCCGGCTTCCGGGGAATTCGTCCCTGATTCCGAAGGGCGACGGCCCGGGCTGTACACGCTTCTGGGCGGCCCGCCGAACAAGTGGCCGAAATCGGTGGTCGATTTCAACCTGAAGCCGCTAACGGGGGACACGCATGCCTATGAAATGGGGCCTTTCGACAAGAAGTCGATCATGAAGTACTACTTCGAGGATTGGATGTTCGTGAAGGGCAAGGACAGTCCCTGCTTCACCCCCGGCGAAAACCTGCTGCTCTCCGACGGCGATCAGCAGGGGGCCGGCAAGGTGTATCCGTTCAAGACGGAGCACATTGAGAGCGTTATCACGCAACGGGCGAAAATCCTTGATGAAGCGTCGAAGATGGAGCATTTGCCGAAGGCCGCGAAGGAACTATTCAAGGAGGAAGCGAAGAAACAGACGATCAAGAAATTGCACCCGTGAGTCGGGCGGTTCAACGATTGCCACAAGTTTGTAACTTCAGCCGCCGGCTGCGCGGCGGGTGGTTAGAATAACTTTGGAACAGGCAGTTTTGGAAGGAGGCGGATATGAGCAATCTCATCCTTGCAGGGTTGCTGGCGGCTGCGCTCGTCGGCAATGGTGGCGGCGGGCCCCAGGAAGACAAGAAGCCGGATAAAGTCATTGAAATCCGAGCGACCGAGGGAAAGATCGTATTCGTGGAGCAGGGTAAGGACAAGCCGGGTGCAACGACCGCGGTCGTCGGGCAGGTGGTCCGCTGGGAGAATCGGGACGCGCAGCCGCATCGCTTGTCGAGCGACGCCGAGGTGGACGGCAAGCCGTTGTTCGATACCGGCGTAATTAAGCCGGGGGAGCACAAAGACATTTTGCTGGACATCGGCCTGTATAAGAAAGCCGAGGGGAAGACCGCGAACGCAATTACGTTGCGCTACCACGCGAAGGATGCGCCCGCGGGGAAGGGCGAAGTGGAGCTCGTTTCACCCGCGAAGCGAGGGAGATAGCCCTCCACGAGAATCGGCCAATGAGTCGCCGCATATCGGCCGCCATCTTTTTGGGGTCGTTAGCTCTGCTTGGGATGATGCCCATAATGACGTGCGGCTTGTTCTTCCAGCCAAGTTGGGCGAATGGCTGGCCGGGTATCCCACAAGCAAAGATCATGGGCACCGTCGCTGGAGTACTCGCATTCGCGACGACCGCCTCCTTGTGCGGCCTCGGTGCGTCTGCCTTCCATCTCGTTACAGGACTCTTCGACGAACCAAGAAGCGCCACGCGGTATTACTTGGTTGCGGGGGGAACGGCTTTAGTTGTGGCCAGTTTGGCCGCTGGCGCGGTGTTCCTTCATGTTTTTACCCATTGGGAGCAAATCCTCCACCCGCCCTTACGCTAGCTGAGCGATCTCTCACCGGATTGAGGCTTGGGAGCGTGTCGCTATGGCTTACCGATCTCCTCAAAGCGCAGATTCTGGATGCCGTGCTGTTGCCAGCCTTTGAAATCGAAGTGCCACCATTCCGCTTCGTAGACGGTGAACCCCTCCGCCTCCATCGCCCGCCGTAGCAAATCGCGATGCCAGCGTTGCAGCGACGTGCCGCCCATGTAATCGGGATAGGAGCGGTCGGACATTTCATCGTAGCCGCCGACCATCTCGATGGGTTTGCCGGTCTTCTTGTCGAAAAGCGTCAGGTCGACGGCCATGCCGCGGTTGTGGCGCGAGCCTTTGGACGGGTCGGCGACGAAGATGCGGTTCTTCTCGGGCGTCGCCTCCCAGAACATCTTGGTGACGTACCACGGACGGTAGCCGTCGTGGATCAGCAGGCCGTAGCCCTGATCGGCCAGCTTCTTGTGAACGCGCGTGACGGCTTCCGCGGCGGGGCGCTGCATAAAGGCCCGCGCGGACGTGTAGAACGGCGTGCTCAGGAAGTTGTTGGCGGTGGCGTAGCGGATGTCGAGCTTGATGGAATCATCCAGCGACGTCACGTCGACGAGGTCAGACTTGCGGAATTCGCCGGCTTCCTTCGGCGGCTGGACGGCGAGCGCTTCTTTGCACAGATCGGCAAGCGGTCGGATCGGCTGGATGCGGAACGTCGAGCCGTCTTCGCCGTCGAGCTTGCGGCGCTCGAACAGAACCGGACCGGCGAGGACTTGCGTCGCTTTGCCGTTCTTGTCGCGGGAGAACGTCAGCTTTTCGCCGTGATAGAGGCCGAAATCCGTGGGGAACGCGAAGACATTTTCAGATAACTCCTTGAGCGGATAAAGGAAGAACCACTCGATCAAAGCGTGGAGCTTGCCGTCTTTTTCCAAGATGTAGAGCGTGTTGTGATCCCAGCCGTATTCGCCAATCAGGCCGGTCCACTGCGCGGGAGCGGGTTCGGGCTTGGTTGGGATCGTGCGGGAATACGTTTGGTCGTTGAGCGTGAGTTTGCCGTCCTTGATAGGAAGCTTGTGGCCAACGTCGAGTGCGTCGTCCGTGACGAGTGTGTCGCCAAGCAGACGAGTCTCCATGCGGAAGCCGCCGCGGACCGGGAGTGCGAAGAGCTTGCCGGTGCGTTCGATGAGGTCAACACCCTTCGCTCCGTCGGAATAGCGGCCCGCGAGCTTCGTAGCCAAATCCGGCGGCAGGGGCTTCGGCTCTTCAATTGCGGGAAGGGATTTGCCTTGCCGCACCGCGAGCAGATGCCGTAGCGATTCATCGGCGATGCGGGTGGTCACGGAATTGCTGACATCGCGCGCGGCGCATACCGCGACGCCGAGCTTGTCGCCCGGCAGCCCGGCCAGCTCGAACGAAAAACCGTAAATCGCGCCGCCGTGGCCGATGCGTTTGCGGCCGTCCAACTCGGACAGCATGAAGCCGATGCCGAATCCGTCTTTGGCGTCTTTCGGCGCGAATTGCGGCGTCCACATTTGTTCGAGCGTTTCCGGTTTGAGGACTTGCCCGCCGGGTCCGCTTCCGCCGGCGAAAAGAACGCGCAGGAAGCGGGCCTGGTCGGTGACCGTGGAATACATGCATCCGGCGGGCGCCATGCCGAGCGGGAATGTCGGCGCGTCAAACTCACGACCGTGGTAGGTCCACATCGTCGCGGCGGCGAGATCCTTCATCAGCACGGGGTCTTGCTCGAAGCTGCTTCGCTTCAGGCCGAGCGGGTCGAGAACTCTCTTTTGCAAATACTTGGCAAACGGCTCGCCCTGCGTTTTTTCCAGCGCATAACCGACCGTCGCGATCGCGGCGTTGGAGTACTTGATCTTCTTCTCCGGCTCGTAAACCAGCTCGGTCTTATTCAAGCTTTC
This sequence comes from Gemmataceae bacterium, assembly GCA_041499805.1. Taxonomy (GTDB): domain Bacteria; phylum Planctomycetota; class Planctomycetia; order Gemmatales; family Gemmataceae; genus JBGQKZ01. The sequence goes on along the minus strand of JBGQKZ010000068.1, from coordinate 25,861 downwards.
GACCGTCTTTGCCAACGAGGGATTGGTCGGGTCGAAATAGTGTCCCACCGGCGGCTCGCGCACCAGTCCGGAGCGATGGGCCATCAGCTGCCGCAGCGTGATCGGCGTGTTGAACGGATTGATCGGCTTGAAATCGCGCAGATACTTCGTCACTGGCGCATCAAGGTCGAGCGCGCCGCGCTCCACGAGCTGCATGATCGCGATGTCGGTGTAGAGCTTCGAGACGGAACCGATGCGATAGATCGTCTCGGCGGTCGCGGGAACTTTCTTTTGCGTGTCGTTGAAGCCGTAGCCTTTGGCCCAGACGATGGTTTGGTCGTCCACCAGCGCGATCGAGAGGGCCGGCAGCCTTTTGTCGGCGACTTCGCGGGCGATGAAGTGGTCGAGGGCCTCGACGGCGGCGGCGTATCGTTGTGGGGCGGTGGCGTTTTGGGCGAAGGCCGGAGCGATCCAAAGCGCAAGAACGATTGCTGGCGTCAGCGCGTAGCCGAAGCGGCTTAGCGTGAATCCAGCCGGCGAGCTTCGCGTCTCAAAAATGTCCGGTTTTGTCCGGTTTTTCATGCGGACATTCTCCGCTTGTGTTTTCATACCAACCTCTTGCGCTGAGCAGGGACCCAAACGACCGGACATTTCTGGTCCAAATCTCAATGCTCTCATCCTTAAGTTCCGTGGTGCCATAGACATCTGTCTGTCCGGTTTCCTGTCCTTCATCTGAGACATCGCCGGTTTCTGCCGGTTTTTCAACCGGCAATACTCCCCTTGTAATGGTGCAGCAACCACTTGCGCCGAGTAGGGGGCGATCGGACCGGCAATGTTTGCTCTTAAGTTAATAGCTGACATATGGATACGCCTTACAACCTGTTCCATACAGACACCGAGACGGTAGGCCAATTCTGTAAGTGTACTAATGTATCGCATTGAATTCAATAGCAGTTGCAGCGTCTCGCGATTGCCGGTTCCGCACGAAAAATGACAGAAAAATGCAGAGAACAACGCTGAAATCGAGTGGGACTTTCTTCTACGAGCGAGCAACGACTTCGGCGTCAGCGTCCCTTATTCGCTTCCTTCCGCCATTTCTCAAGCCCGTCACGTCGTGCATCATCTGAAGGAAACCAGTAGAACGAAATCTGCCAACCGTTCGTGCCCGCGATCTTGAGCAGGAGGCTGTGGCTGCCGGCGATTCCGTAGTCTTCCGGCTTCTTGCCCGCCGCCCCAATGGACGCCGCCAATGCCTGATCACCAAGGAGCATGTTGCCGCCGCCTTCCATCCGATTTACCAGGACGGAGTTATCGTTCCACATTTTCTCCAACTCCGCGGCGACTTGTTTGCCTCCGACTTTTGCGAGCACCGCGACGGCTGTCGGGCGGATGTTGATCGTCGGGGCATTCTTGTCGCGCATCATTCGGCGGACAATCGGCAAGGCTTCCTTCAGATCGGCCGCGTTTACCAGGAAGAGGAAGTGTTGTTGTGCGACAGGATCGCTTTCGGTTGCCGTCTCGGCCCACGCAATTAAGAGTTTTCGGAATGCTTCGCCGCACTCCCGATCTTGAACTGCATTACGGAAAGCGGGGTTGGCGAAAAGAAACGCCACGGCGCCAGGTTTGTTCCAATCCGAGATGTCGTCCCTGAGCACCTTGCTGGCAAGAAGAAGCGACGCGAGGTCCCCCGCGCTTACTTGTGGCGGCGCGACTTGCGGCTTGGGCGGAACGTACAGCTCGGCGCAGCGCGCTCGATACAACGTTCGGCCGAGTTCGCGATCCGCCGCCACGGATTGAAGAAATGCTCCGTTGGGTTCCACGCATGCTGCGAAAAGCTTTCGAGCAGACGGCGTTTTGCCGACGAGCTTCTCGTATTCATCAAGCAAAGGCAAATCGTGGCGCTTCGCGCCGTTGACGTCCGCGGCGTAAGCAGCGGCCTTGCGCTTCCATTCCGCTTTGACGATTTGAACCACGAGCCGCTCGCAGCGACGACGAATTTCCGCGTCGGGCGACCTTAGCCCGTCGCGCACCGCCGAGAGCGCAGGTTCGCCCAAGCGAAGGAGTTCCTTTTCCGCAGCATCGCGAACGGACGGCGTGTCGTCGCCGAGCTTCTTGACCAAGAGCCGTGCGATATCTCGATCGTCCGGCCCGCCAGCCGGCAGCCCGAGCACGGCGAGGAACATGCAGAATGTGGAACGGAACTGACGCACGGCCGTCTCCTTCAACATGCGAACGTTACGATACGCGAAAAAGGGGTCGAAAGCCTTTGAATTCCAGGGCTCCCGACATCTTTTTCGGACGCCTTCCCAGACCAACTGGCGCCTCAAGTGAAGATGAATCGTTCCTCATGGAAGTTGTGTCCAGGGGCAAGGTTCTCAATGAACCGAACCACACAGGAGTAGGCGTGAAAAGCCGAGCACTTGGGTCAACGGTCGGCAAAGCGGGTTTTGACCGAACGCTGCGGCGAGAGTTCAATAAGCTCAGGTCGGATTCAAATCCGCACAGAGAAATGATCATGCTTGGCGACGTCCCGGCTCCGCGAGACATGTTTGAATCGGTCGCCGCGCTGCGACTGCCGGCACGCGCCGACAGGCGCTCGCAGACGCTGATGGACCGCAACACGAACGCCGCGCGGACTTCTACCGAGCGTGAGGAACGGGACTCGCTTGTCGAAATGAGCGAAACGCTTTCACTCGTCCGCGCGCCGGCGATTCGCCTGTTGGGACGCAAGCCGGCATGAGTGCTACGGACCAACTCCCCCAGAAATGTCGCCGAGCGCGCCCCGTGCGCCTCTCAGTCACATGCAAATCGAGCATTTCGAACCGAATTTGCGCTGCGTTCCTACCCGGCGGCGACTTCCGGCTCGGATTTGGCCTCGGCCGTCTTGGCTGGCGGGCTGTACGCGGGCTCGCCGGGTTTACGCAGCCGACGATTGAGTTCGTCCTGTTTTTCCTCGTCTTCGGGAATCGCGTCAAACGTGTGGGCGGTGGGCGCGTTCTCTGACTTTTTCGGAGTAGCGCTCACGAGCGTTCTCCTTGGGATGAGTTTCCAATGGAGTGGAGAACTACTTTCGCCGGCGTGGCTTGCGCGGCGTCGCTTTGGGCTCAACGTTCAGCTTCTTCAACATGCCTTTGAGCACATTCGGCGACAATCCTGCGAGAAGTTCCTCCGGCGACAAACCTTTGAGCCGTTCTTCGGGCGGCAGTTCGTTGACATGCTTCTTTAAGAAATCTTTCTTGAATTGTTCCATCGTGTACGGCATATCCAAGCCCTCCTCGCGATAGTCCTCGAATAACTCGTTCAAGATGGTGCTCGTCTCGGCGGCGTGCTTCCGATAATAGCGGGCGCCATAATGAATGTCGTCCACCGAACCGCTGAACAGGTGCAACATGGCGTTCTGCTCGGCGTGCGGTAATTGCGCCACAACGATGACCCGGATTGTATCCGTGCCCCGGCGACACTGAAAAACGCCGGGCTGTAACGGCTCGAGCGGCACTTCGTTTCCCAGGTTGTGCGGGAAGCGGCTACAGACAGCATACAGCCGAAATTGGTCCTCGGGCAACCACGACTCCCCGGACTCGCTCAATTGCTTGCGATAGTTGACGTAATGACCCGTAAGCTCCTTGAGCGTCCAGTCGTCCAGAGCCTCGTGATGGGACTTGAAAGTAAGGAGGTTATGTATCCCCAGTTTATCGAAGCCGTCCGGCAGGCGGCCGACGAAGCGGCCTTCGCGGCGGCGCAGGATCACGACGTCGAGCTCCGCCCTTCTCTTCGAGAGATCTTTCTCCAGCTCGACGACGAAGGGTGAATCGAGGAAGAAGTCCGTGAGCATCAGGCCGAATAGGCGGTGCCAGTTCGTCATCCCGTTAGTACCCTCATTATTACCCTTATTTAAGGGTATTACCCTTTCTCCGCCAACGAGCGCCGGGTCCGCGCCCTTCGACAACAATGCGGCCCTGTTTCTTCAATTCCCGCAGCACGTGCCGCACGAGATCGTGACTGACGCCGGGACAGGCCCGCTGCATGTCGGCGAGCGTGAACGTGCCGGTCCGCTTTTCCACGGCGGCTTCAACCAAGGCGGATTTCGCCCCACGGGGCGCCCGCACCGCTTGAGCGCGTTCTTCAAATTCGCGGTACGCGCGATGCAAGATCGTAAGGAAGTAATTCAACCACGGCACGACGTCGTGTTTCCCTTCGTGCCATCCCTGGGAGCTAAGCCGGAGCGTCTCGTAGTAGTCCTCGCGTGACGCCTCCACGAGGCGTTCCAGACCGATGTAACGGCCGACTTCGTAACCGTGGTGGTAAAGGGCCAGCAAAGTTACGAGACGGGAAACGCGGCCGTTCCCGTCGCGAAACGGATGGATGCAAAGGAAATCGAGGACGAGGCACGCAACCGCGACGAGCGGCTGCACGTGTCCCTGATCGAGAACGTGGCGATACGAACGGCAAAGCTCCAGAACCGCACGCGGCGTGCGTTTGGCGTCGAGCGGACGAAAACGTACGCGCGGCGGCGCTCCGGGCCGAAGCTCAACGATCTCATTGTCTGTTCGTTTCCACTCGCCGGCATCCCCAGAGCTTGCTTGTATCACACGGTGAAATCCGCGCAAGGTTGCAGGGCTGATGACCAAATCTTGATGGTGCGAGTGAATCACTTCCAATTGGTTTCGATATCCTTGAATTTCCTCCTCCGAGCGATCGCGCGGCCGAGCGTTGCCTAGCACGAGCGGCCGAAGACGTTCGGGCGAAACCGTCACGCCTTCAATACGATTGGACGATTCTGCACTCTGCACCAGCGCGGTTTCGCGCAAGGCGCGCAACACTTGCGGCGCCTGCCGCGCGTACAGAGTCTGCCGGCCCTTCGCCTCGGCAATGTCGGTCAGGAGCCAGACACTGCTCGGCGGCAGTGCGAATTGTTGCAGGCGATTGCCGCGAAAAGACATCATGGAGAGTGACTCGATTGATCCGCGTTTCCGCGATCGCGCGGCGTAACGCAGCGTCGGGACGGCGTGCTTCCGTCATACCAAGCCGTGTGTTCCTGTGCCACCACCGTTGCCTTAAATAGACCTCAAACCGCTGGCGATCCCCGTTACTTTCGGTTAATCTCCTTGTTTACACCTGCATCCACCACGCTGCACTCCGAGGACGTACCCATGACGCACCTCTCCCTCCCTCCGCGCCGAATCGTATTCCTGACGACTGCCTTTTTCGTTGTCCTGGCGCCGGCCTGGGCCGAGCCGCAGCCGATCACATCGGCGAATTACAAGCAGGCGGCGAAGTACAGCCGCGAGTATCTGCGGCAATTCATCTACGACACGGCGGTGACGCCGAACTGGATTGGCAAGACGGACCTCTTCTGGTACTCGTACCGCACGAGCAAGGGGACGAACTGGTGGCGCGTGGATCCACGGCAAGCGTCAAAGACGCCGCTGTTCGATCATGCGAAGATGGCCACGCTGCTGTCCGAAGCGGTGCAGAAACCGCTTGATGCGTCGCAGCTGCCGCTGACCCGCATGTCGATCAATGACGAGGGAACGAAGATCAAATTCGTCGTCGAAGAGATGCAATATGAATACGAATTGCCGAACGAGAAACTCGCGAAGCTCGGCAAGGCGCCGCCGGCGCCGCGCGGCTTCGGCGGTCCTGGCGGGACCCTCGGCGACCTCCGCCGTCGATTCGATGATTTGCAACAGCGCCGCGACGATCAGCAGCAACAACAGGATCAGCAACGGCGTGACGACCAACAGCAGCGCGACGATCAACAACAGCAGCAGCAACAGGATCAACTACTGAATTATCAGCAGCGTACCGGACAGCGCGGCTTCGGGCCGGGCGGCGGGCAACGCAATACGGACTACCGCGTCTTCTCCCCAGATCGCAAGGCGTATGTCTTCGTTCGCAATCACAATCTGTTCCTGCTCGAAACCGACGCAAAGCCGACCTTCACGGCCGTCATGGCGCCGACGTTCCAGGTCAGTTTGCCGGGAGTGATGGGACAGGTTTGGACGGTGACGGCGGGGTACAACATGGTGCGGGAAACCAAGGCGATCCAGCTCAGCACCGACGGCGCGGAGGATTACAGCTTCGGCCGCATGGCCCAATCCGGTCAAGGCATGGACGACGAGATCGTGCCGCCGCGCGTCGTGTGGTCGCGCGATTCGAAGTCGTTCTACGCCACGCGCGTCGATTCACGCGGCGTGGGGGAGCTGTTCTTGATTAACTCACTGGCCACGCCGCGGCCGACGCTGGAGAAGTACAAGTACCCGATGCCCGGCGAGGACAACCCGCGCCGAAACGAGTTGTTCGTCTGTGAGCGCACGTTGAAGAAGCTGGTTCCAATCAAGCCGAAGTTCAAAGACGAAGCGTATAGCGATATGAACTGGGGCAAGACCTCCGACGAATTGCGCTTCATCCGCCGCGATCGCCTCTGGCGCCACGCCGATTTCTGCGCCGTCAACACGCACACCGGCGAGTGCAAGTGCATGATTCTCGAAGGCTTCGAGAATGCGCCCATCGCCACGCAGCCGGCCCGTTACATCGATGAGACGGACGAGATGATCTGGTGGTCGGAACGGAGCGGCTGGGGGCACTATTACTTGTACGATCGCAACGGCAAGCTGAAGAACCAGATCACGAGCGGCCTGTTCCGTGCGAGCCGAATTGTCGACGTTGACGCGAAGAATCGCATTCTCTACTTCCACGGCAACGGCCGGGAGCCGAATGAAAACGTCTATTACGAGCATCTCTACCGCATTCATCTCGACGGCACCGGCCTCACGCTCCTCGATCCGGGCGACGCCAATCACGGCGCGGCGCCGCGCGGCTTTGGCAATCCAATGGGGCCCGGCGCCGGCCCGTCGAACTTATCGCCGACGCGGCAATACCTGGTCGATAACTGCGACCGCATCGACAAGGCGCCGCAATCGTGCGTGCGCGCCGCGACGGGCAAAATGGTCATGAAATTGGAGGAGGCCGATCTGTCGCGGCTCTATGAAATCGGTTGGAAGATGCCGGAACGCTTTACGGTGAAGGCGGCCGATGGCGTCACCGATCTTTACGGCAACCTGTGGAAGCCGTTCGATTTCGACGCGAAGAAGAAGTATCCGATCATCGTCCATTGCTACCCCGGTCCGCAGACGGAGGGCGTGGATCATCGTTTCTCCGCGGTTACGGGCAACCAGCAGCTCGCGCAGCTCGGCTTCGTTGTCATCCAGGTCGGCCACCGCGGCGGCACGCCGAATCGTTCCAAGGCGTACGCCAGCTACGGTTACTTCAACATGCGCGACTACGGATTGGAGGACAAGAAGACGGCGGTCGAACAACTCGCCGCCCGCTGCCCGTTTATCGACATTGACCGCGTTGGCATCTACGGCCACTCCGGCGGCGGGTTCATGTCGGCGGCGGCGCTGTTGCAGAAGCCGTACAACGAGTTCTTCAAAGCGGCTGTCGCCTCATCCGGCAACCACGACAACAACATCTACAACAACGGCTGGGCCGAGCGGTATCACGGCATGAAGGAGGTCGCCGTCAACACCGACGCCGGCGCCAAGGCGACCACCCAAACCGCAACGACGGGCGATGGCACGCGCAATCGCGGCACGGGCGCCGGGACGTCCGTACGCCAGCGTCGTGGCGGAGCGGAAGACACCGACGGCGCCGACGACGGAAAAGTTGGCACGCAAAAGGAGCAGACCGGCAAGAAAGAGGAGACGGTCGCCAAGCCGGAGACGAAGTTCGACATCAAGGTGCCGACGAACGCCGAGCTCGCGGCCAATCTCAAAGGCGCGTTGTTGCTCGTTCATGGCGACATGGACAACAACGTCCACCCGGCCAACACGATGCGGCTGGTCGATGCGTTGATCAAGGCGAACAAGCGGTTTGACATGCTGATCCTGCCCGGAAAGCGGCACGGCTATGCCGACGCCCAGCCGTATTTCACACAGCGCATGTGGGATTTCTTTGCCGATCATTTGATCGGCGATCGGCCGACGGGGGCGGATATTCTGGAGAAGAACGGGAAAGCGCATTGATCGTTTAGTTAGCCACGGATGAACACGGATGAACGCAGATGAAAAAGGAAATCAACAAATAGAGATTTCCGTTTCCTATCCGAGTTCACCTGCGTTTATCCGTGGCTAATTCAGCCACAAGCTAGCTCGCGAACACGCGGTCCATGCGCGCCGACAAGTCCTTCAGGGCAGGTTCATCTTTCGACTGTTCGCCTGGTTGCTCCGAGATGCCCCAGCCTTGGTAGCCAACATCGTCCAGCGCCTTCATGATCGCCGGCCAGTCGTTGTCGCCTTCGAAGAATTTCACGTTGAAGCTTTTCAGCTTGCCGAATTCCTTGATGTGCAGTTTGAGGATGCGCTTGCCGAGCACAGGAATCCACGTTTCCGGCGGGCTGAATTTCACCACGTTGCCGATATCGAAGTGCCAACCAACTTGCGGGCTGTCGATGGCGTCGAGGAATGCTTTCGCCTGTTCCGGCTTGGTGATGAAGTTGTTCCACACGTTTTCGATAGCGATTTTCACGCCCAGCTCCTCGGCGGTCGGCACTGCCTTCTTGATCTCGGCGACGGACCGCTGGAAGCACTGGTCGTAAGTCACGTCCTTGTTGACGACGCCGGGCACAAGCAACACCGAGGTGGCGCCGTAGCGTTTGGCGTCGCGAAGCGCTTGCCTCAACCCTTCAAGGCTTTCGCGGCGAGTTAGCTCATCCGGATGCGACAGCGGTTTGGTCCAATGCGTGGAGCAGCAGACGCTGGCTGCCTTCAGTCCCGTGGCGTCGAAGGCTTTGAGTACTTCGTCCTGGTTCATGTGGCTCATCGGCTCGACTCCCTCGAAACCGGCCGCTTTGACGGCCTGGAACTTGTCGAGCACGGAGCCCTTGTAGGCGATGGTGGCGTACATAATCGCCTTTTTGAGCGAGCGTTTCTTCGGCGGCTCCGCGGCAGCACCGACCGCGCGAACTGCCGCCGCGGCGGCCGCGGCGCCGCCAAGTTTCAAGAAGTCGCGCCGGTGAAAAAGGTCCGTCATCGCAAGTCCCTCGTCATGCCGATCAGGTGCAAAACCGGGCGTCATTCTATCGCAAGCGAAGAATGGAGGCCGCAGTCTTTTCGGAATCGCATGCGAGATCATCTCGTCGCGCTGAAATGGAATTGCCGGGCGTGAGCCGATGTTGTTAGAGTGCAAGTGGAAATATCACGGTCCGCTTATGCACCCGCCGTCGGCGACGGATTTTGGCGTCGGGCAGTCCGAAAGGAGCGACGCGTGCCGACCATCAAAGACATCCTGTCGCAAAAGGGCTCCCACGTCCTGACCGTCGGCCCGTCGGCGTCCGTGCTTGACGCGGCTACCCTCATGAATGAGCAAAAGGTCGGCGCGCTCGTGGTCGCCAGGGAAGGTCGCGTTGTTGGCATGTTCAGCGAGCGCGACGTGTTGCAGCGCATCGTGGCGCAGCGCCGCGATCCCGCCACGACGCTTGTCGAGCAGGTTATGACCGTGGAGGTTGTCTGCGGCACGCCGGAAACGACCATTGACGAAGCCCGCGGGTGCATGAAAAATCGCCGCATTCGCCATTTGCCGATCGTGGATGACAACCAGCGCCTGTTGGGATTGATCTCCATCGGCGACTTGAACGCGCACCAGGTCAACAGTCAGGAACAGACGATTCATCTCTTGCACGAGTATCTGTACGGTCGGGTCTAAGCGTCAGGGCGCCCGTTGTGCCCGCGAAGGAGTCTGTTTTCTTTCGCGGACGCAACGGGCTTCCTGGCCGGTTCACAAAGGAGTGGCCGTGGAACAGCTCATGGAAGAAACGAGGCGCTCCCATCCTGCGCCCAAGCCGCCCGGGCCGAAGGGACATTGGCTCAGCGGCAACTTGCCCGATTTCATCAAGGACCGCTTCGCCTTTTTTCGCGACTGTGCTCAAAGGTACGGCGACGTAGTGGCGCTGCGTTTCGGCCCGCGGCGGGTCTACTTTCTGTTCAACCCGGCCGACATCGAGAGCGTGCTCGTCACGCACAATCACAATTTCACAAAGCACTTCGCGCTGCGGCTCAATCCGCTCGTGCTCGGCAAAGGTTTGCTCACGAGCGAGGGCGATTTCTGGCTGCGGCAGCGACGGCTCAGCCAGCCGGCGTTCGCGAAGCAGCGCATCCACGCCTATGGGCCGACGATGGTCCGCTACACCGAGCGGATGCTCGCGGGTTGGGGCGACGGCGAAAAACGCGATCTTCTCACCGAGATGATGCAGCTCACGCTCGGGATCGCGGCCAAGACATTGTTCGACGCCGACGTGGAAGGGAAAGCCCGCGAAGTTGGTGAAGCGTTGACCATCGCGCAAGAGACGTTTGCCGCCCAGTTCAACAGCATCCTGCCGCTGCCCGTCTGGGTGCCGACGCCGCGAAATCGACGCATGCGGAACGCGCTGAAGAAGCTGGACGACATCATCTACGGCTTCATTCGCCTACGCCGTGCGAGCCGTGACGAAAAAGGCGATCTTCTGTCGCTGCTCTTGCGCGCACAGGACGTGGATGATAGTCGGATGACGGACCGCCAGCTCCGTGACGAAGCGATGACGTTGTTCCTCGCCGGGCACGAGACGACCGCCCTGACGCTATCCTGGGCCGGCTATGCGCTGTCGCGCCATCCGCGCGTCGAGGAGAGATTGCTGACGGAGCTGCGAACCGTGCTCGGCGGCCGGGCGCCAACGGTAGGCGACTTGACGCGGCTGCGCTATGCCGAGGCGGTGATAAACGAGACACTACGGCTTTATCCGCCGGCGTACACCATCGGCAGAGAAGCCATCGCCGCTTGCGAGATCGGCGGCTTCCGCGTTCCCGCCGGAACGACGCTGCTTCTACCGATGTGGATCATCCAACGCGATCCACGCTGGTTCGACCGGGCTGAGGAATTCGCACCCGACCGTTGGCTCGACGGGCTCGCGCAGCGCATTCCGAAGTTCGCATTCTTCCCATTCGGCGGCGGGCCGCGCATCTGCATCGGCAATACGTTCGCGATGATGGAGGGCGTGCTGCTGTTGGCGACGATGATGCAGCAGTATCACCTCGACTTGGACCCGGGGCACACGGTGAGGCCGAAGCCGTCGTTCACGCTGCGGCCAGCGAACGGCATCAAGGTCATTCTGCGAAAGCGATGAAAAAGGCCGTTGCTTCCGAAGAAGCAACGGCCCGGTCTAGCCGTGAGTGGAGGCGGCGGGGATCGAACCCGCGACCTCTTGAATGCCATTCAAGCGCGCTCCCAGCTGCGCCACGCCCCCAAGCTCATTGAGGCTAGTCCGTCGGTGAGGTCGCCGACGGCGAACACCATAAGATTAGTGGGCAGCCCGAAACGTGTCAATTGCTCCCCGCAACGGGCGCCTCGAGCAGCCGGCGTGCCTCGTCGATGGTGTGTGGCCGCGGTTCCGAGCTGCCGCGCAAAAAATCCCAGCCATTGACACTGCTGAACGAAAACGACAAGTCGAGATTCCCCAAGGCGGCTCGCGCCGTCGCGGCGTCAATGTGGTGGAACTCACAGCGCGCGTCGGTTTCTTCGAGCCGACGCAGCGCGCACCACTGTTGGCCGTGGTCGTAATCAAGCGCATGGCAGCAGTTCGCGCGTGGAAAGTGGATCAAGAAGAGCACACCTGCCAAACGAACAAAGTCGCGCACCTGGCCGCGGGTCAATCCACCATTCTCGTCGAGGACAAACCAGCGCCCGCGCCACGCGGGTAAACCGGCGCACACGAACAGCGTCAGCCCCAGGTGCGCGAACAGGTGATAACGGCCCCAATTCGGCATGTAGAAAAGAATCGCGTCGTAGTCCCACTCGCTGCGGGCGCTGTAAATCAGCAGGTAGCTGCCGAGAATCATGCCGAGGCCAAGCGTCGCGAGTGGGCGGAACGGCGAACGGCGCCACCACCAGACGGCCACAACGCCCAGTAGAAGAAGCGGAACGGGAAGCAGCCAAACGGGACACGTCACGCCGCTAATCCCGAATACGCCGAGCGCTAGACTGTCCACCAAAGCGCGCGCGGTGTAGCCGAGCGCCACGGGGAGATGAAAGGCTTCCCAGAGCGGCCGCCCTTCAAAATGGCCGAGTCGAGCGATGTGCGCGACAGACCGAGGCAAGGCGACCGCGAGGAACCCTGCCGTTCCGAGAAGCGGGAGCAACGGAGACAGGTACCGGCGCGGCCAACCGACGCCGGCTTGTTCCGGCGAAGCCGCATAGAGGTATAAAACGCAAAACGGTCCCGCGAGGATGCCGCTGCCAAACCAGGCGGACGCCAGCGCCGACCAACCCGCGCAAGCGAACAATCGCCACGTGCCGCCGCGCCTTCGCCAGCTTTGGGCCGTGAGCAGTGCGAGCAAGGTCGTGTCCAGAGCGAGCAAGCCGAAACTGGCGGCGTACCAAACCACCGCCTGGTGATAGACCGTGGTGACGCCAAACAGCACCATGCCCAACACGCCGTAGAAAGAATGGCACAGCTCGCGACGAAGAAAGAGATAGACGAGGGTCATGCCGGCCCACAGAGCGCCGAAACCGTGGAGGGCGGCCAGGAGCGGCAGGTTCGTCATGCGGCCTGCGCCGTGTACAACGAGCCAGGTCGTCAGCCGCCCCGGCGGCATGATGTGTTCCTGAGCGGGAACCCAGAGATTCTCGCGCGTCGCATCCCAGGTCCACGATGCCCGCAGAATCTCGAAGTCGTCTTGTAAGAGCAGCGGCCGGTATAACGCCGGGAGATGAACGAGGAGCGCCGCCAAAAAGGCAACGCCCGCGACCAGGAACACGGATCGGTTCGACGACACCCGTCGCATGGCTCCGCACGGACCGAAAGGCAATCGGCTGTAAAGTAGGACAGGTTGAAAACCTGTCCTACTGCCGGTTTGCGGACGGTCATTTAGGTCAGGTTACGAATCGGAGGCGCCGTTCGGAAGCGTCGATTCGTCCCGATCGCGGTGTTGCAACGGATTTTCGCCCACTGGCCTCTTGCATCCGCGGCCCAAGTGCGGTAGAAACTGAGCCAATCGAGCAATTGTCGTGCGCCTCGCCCCTTCCGGCCGTCTTGCGGACGACAACGGCGTCGAACGCGTCCTTGTCTTCACCGGGTGGATTTAACTGAAAGGAACGAACCAATGATCGCAGGCCTCTTCGACAGCATTCCCGAATGGATGACGAGTTGGTATTTCATGGGCGGCATGATCGTTCTGCTGATCGCTCTCATCGGGCTTCTCATGTTCCTGCGCAGCCGTCGGCCCGAAGACTAATCTTCGTCGAAAGAGCGGATTCGCAGCCGAATTTGCCATGATTTCGGTTGTTTGCTCCAAGCGCTTTCGGGGCCCGCGGCGTGTGCGAGGGACGCAGTCAAGCCTCGCTTATGCCGCGGGCTCCGTATGAAAGCGCCAGCCCTTCTTTGCGTCACTGTCCCGTCGTCAGCCGGGCCACGCCGCGGCTCCAGTCGCCGACCACCGCATCGACCACGACGGACTTGCGTTCTCGCCAGACGTGCAAGCGAATCTTTTGACCGACCGGCAAGGCGCTAACCGTGTTAATGAGATGGTTCTCATTTCGCACCGGCGCGTTGTCGATTTGCAGAATTACGTCGTTCACGTGTAGCCCTGCCGCGGCGGCGGGCGTCTCCGGCCAAATCTTCTCGACGAGGGCGCCCTGTACACGGTCCAGACCCAACCGCAGCGCGTCCGCCGCCTCAAACGACGGAGCGAGCTGCATGCCAAGATAACCGCGCGTGACGCTCCCCTTCTCGATCAACTGGCGCACGACGCGTTTGACTAGATTGACCGGAATGCTGAACGCCACGCCGCTGCTTGAATTGCTGTTCGACGCAATGGCAGTGTTGATGCCGATGACCTCGCCTTCGAGGTTGACGAGCGGCCCGCCGCTGGAGCCGGGATTAATCGCGGCGTCGGTCTGCAAGAAGTCCTTGATGCGGATCGTGTTGCCCAAGCTCACCTGGCCGCGCTCGCGGGCGCTGATGATGCCGTGCGTCACGGTCTGATTTAAGCCGAATGGACTGCCGAAGGCGAGAGCCCACTGGCCGACGTGGACGGCATCGCTGTCGCCGAGCGAGGCCGTCGGGAGGTGATCGTAGCCTGGGAGGCTGAGGAGCGCGACGTCGGATTCCGGGTCGGCCCAAACGCGTCCCGGTTTTATCAGGCGGTCATCGGCGAGGCTGATCGTGATCTGCTGAGGCGGCGCGTTGGCGATGACATGGTTGTTGGTGATGACGAACACGCCGGCATGGCCTTCAATACGGACAAGGACGCCGGAACCGGATTCTTCCACCGGCTTTGCCTTGGTCGTGCCATTGCCGAGGGGCTTGACGGCTTCGATCGCGACAACGGTCGGCGCCAGTCGCCGTGCGATCACCTCGAAGCGTTCGCCAAGCTTGGAGACATCGCCGGCCGCCGGCGCCAGCGGAGGCGCCGCGAATGGGGTCTGGGCGTTGGCGGGCGTCAACAACCTCGGGGCGACCACGACGCCGAGGGCGCCGCCGACTGACGCGCAACAACCGAGAAAGAGGAGCAGCACGTAGCGCTTCATGGATAGTCTCGCGGAGAATTGCGACGGGATGGGAAACGCTTCCCTCGTGAACGAGGGCCGACACGCAATTCTATGCAGGATGGACGTGCGATCCTTGAGAAAAACCGGTCCCCAGCGACGCAATCCCTGAGCGCGTGCCCATACAAAACGAAAAAAGCCCGCGGTCGTTAACCGCGGGCTTTTTTCTCTCTGTCCGGCTTCTCGGTTACGGCTTCTCTGTTCCGCCACTTAGCGGTTGCTTGAGAGGTCCATCTCGATTTCCGACAGATTGACCTCACGCTGCTCTTCGAGCGGCGTGGCGGAGGCGTCGTAGACTTTCTCCCAATCCACGCCGCCGCGGCGTTCCGCCCAGTCGGGATAGCGCTCCATCTCGCGCTGGCATTCGATGCAGTAAGTTGTGTACGGCAACGCGTTGAGCCTGGTTACCGGAATCTTGGCCTGACAGGCTTCACAAAGGCCGTACGTGCCCTGTTTCAGCCGGGCGAGCGCCCGGTCAATATGGTTCAGCTCACGGGCGTCGAACTCGGCAAGCTGCGAGGACATCTCGTCGCTGCCGGTCTCGAACGCGACATCGGCCGGGTCGCTGGACGAATCGGCCGACCGGAATTCACGCATATTCGCCAACTCGCCGCGGAGCTTCTTGCGCAAATCGTCGCGGCGGGCCAGCAAGGTTTTATGCAACCGAAGTAAAGCATCTCGTCGTGCCATGGCTACCACCACCTCTCGTTGTGCGCGGGTCCGTCCCGCGCCGGCCTGGGGTGCCTTTCTCTGTCGGCTCGGCCGCAAATCGCGCCGAGCAGGGGGTTTTCTTGACCATTACCTCACAAGCTGTCACGCCGCAGGTACATTTCCCATGCCAAATCCGGCGGAGCTTGCGTTTTTTGCACAATCATTGTAAGTCACCTGTCAAACGCGCCTTCCATGCTTTTCCAGAAGGATCGCGACGGGCGAGCCATCCGGCGGGCTGGCTCATAATTGAACACTGGCATGTCCGAAATGAGGCAACCGCGTGCCAAGCGAGGCGGGAGAGACTCCATTCGCAAACCGCCCCAAGTATATCCGATAATTTGAGGCGCGGGCGGACAGGTGGATTCAGTTCTTCAAGGAATTTCCTACCTGGCCTTACCGACGATCCGGCAGCTGACGGCAGAATCGGCATACGCAGCACATCCGGCACGCCGTGAACCGCAAGTCTCGTCCAAGTGGCGGCTTGTGCATGTCTGAGAGCCGACCTTGCCGCCAAGGTTCGCGCACCCTTCCGGCGAACGCGTGCTGCACGCACGAATGTTGGTTGTTCAGCTCGAAGAGGGCTTTACGTGCGCCCGATTCAGGTCCGTTGGACACTTACGACGTGTGCTTCCGGCCGAGAAACAATTCGAATTCGACCGGGCCAAAGTCAGCGAGCCGACGAGTGTTGGCAGATGCCCGCGCCGCCTGCTATGCTTGTTTAGGCGTGCCGCACAACTTTGTAGTTCGGGCACTGTGGCGGTGAGCCAGGAGACGCGCTGTGAAAACCCGCCTCATTGTGGCGTTTGTCCTTGCATTCCCGTTCTCGTGCGGTCTCCGCGCGGCGGAGGATGCGGGCAAAGAGTTGGATCACCTTCAAGGGAATTGGTCGCTTGTCTCGGCCGAGGAAGCCGGCAAGAACCAGACGGAGGCCAAAGGCCGCAACGTGAGTGTCGTCGTCAAGGGCGACGTGTGGAGCATCAAATACGAAGGCCAGCCCAAGTCGTTGGACATGAAACTCGAACTTGACCCGAGCAGCAAGCCCAAGGCGGTCGATTTCGTGTCCACGCTGCGCGACAATGTCAAGGCACACGGCATCTATGAGTTGGACGGCGACACGCTGAAGGTCTGCTGGGCGAAAGCCGGACACGCACGGCCAAGCGAGTTCAAGACGAACGCAGGCGACAAACGCATCTTCCTGACGCTCAAACGCGTTAAGACAAGCCACTGATTTTCAACCAAGTGCGTTCTACCGGGGCCCATCCGAAAAACAGGTCGGAACGGGTGTTGCCTCCCGAGTTAACCAACGGTTAGGTTGTCGGACAAGGGCGATTCGGCCCGCGTGCGGAGCGGGCAGTAGGCAATGTTGCGCGCGATGCAAAGTCCGTCTTACCATTGGAGAGTCAGCGTGTCTCGGCTACCAGCACAAAACGACAAGGATCGGCTGCGTCCGTCAACGCGAACATCGATCGCGATAGGATTAGCCGCCGGCGCTGGTGTTCTGATTGGCGTTTTTTCCAATGCCTGCGCCGCCGCCCCGTTCGGCCCCGTGTTATTGGGCATGTTTGTGGTTCTTCTGGGTGCAGTCGTCCTTACGGCCGGCCTCTGCGTCCTAGCGACGAATCGCTACGTTACGGTTGGCGTGGGCTATGCCGCCGGTGTCGGGGCGGGCAATGTACTCGCGAGCATTACGCGATTCGGAATCGGGGATAGTTGGTGGGGACCGCCGGGGCAATTCGGGGTTGTCTTCCTAATCGTCGCATTTGCATCGTTGTTCGGATCACTCCCTTGCGCCTTGTTGAAGTGGGAAGACAAGAGGGCTCGAGAACAGGCACGGAAGTCGATTTCAGACGACCAGCATCGCTGAATCCTAGGTACGGCTGCCGAAGCCAATAACCTCATACCGGCAACCCCGCCCCAACCGGCTGCTGGGCAAACTACCAGCTGTTGGGAAAAGCTGCCGGGAGCTTTTTACGTTCAGAGTTCCCGACCCCTTTTTCGGATACGTTTATAGCGAATTCAAAAACGCAATCAAATCCGCCCGCTCCTCCGCCGTTAACACCTGACCGCCGAGCTTTTCCGGCGTGTGATGTACTGTGAGCAGTTCTTCCAGCGTATCGGCTCGGCCGTCGTGCAGGTACGGTCCGCGGTCCCACAGACTGCGCAGCGACGGCGGATTCCAGAGGTCGTAGTCGCTGCCGTCGGGCTCGATCTTCACGTCGTAGTTCTTCGTCGAAGTGTAATACTCGCCTTGGTGACAGTGGCTGCAATGAGCCTTGCCGCGGAAGACGCTTTGACCGCGTTCGGCTGCGGGCGTGAGCGCGCCGTTTGACTGGCGCTGCGGATTCGGCGGATGATCCAATGTCGCGAGATAGGCGAGCACGGCTTTCACGTCGTGCGCCGTCGGTTTTGGGCCGAACATGGTGTCGGTCAGCGATTTCTCCACGGCCCTGCCGAGATCGGTCTGCCAGCCGTGCCACGTCCACGGGCCGGTATGCGTCACGCCGCGGAGCGAAGGCGTCAGCTTCGGATTGCCGAAGGACCCGTCGTTCAGCGTGTCAAAGTTGCGGGCCGACGTGTGGCCATCGACGTGGCACGTATGGCAGCTGAACCACTGGTGCCGTGAGCGAAGCGCGTCGTGGAAGATCGCCTCGCCCTGCCGGGCGAGCGATTGTTGCGGCGGTCCGCCGAGTGGAATCGTGCGCACGACCTCGCCGGACTTGGCGTCCACGACCTGTACGGCGTCGAGCAGGTAGTTGGCGACGACCGCCTGATTCGTGGCGCCGGCGAATTGCACCGCCATCGGCCTGCCGCCCAGCGGCACCCGGCGGAGCTTGGCATCATCCACGGCGAGAGCGGCTTCGATAAAGTCGCCGGGGTCGCCGCTATTCCACGGCACGATGGCGTTGCGGAAAATGAGCAGCTCATGCGTGCCCGCCGCCGCGAGCGCCAGCCAGGCGCCGTCCTGACTGAACGCCAAGCCACACGGGTCGCCGACCGCCTTGCCGCGGACGTCGAGAGCGATTTGCCAGAACTCCGTCTTTGCGTCTGGCTCGCGGGTCAGGCGCGTCAGGCGGTTGTCGAGCGCCCAGCCTTCGACGACGTTTTGCTCGGAGATGCCGTGGCGCCGATCGTGCAGGTGGGCGACGACCATCTGCTGGTCGTCGGGCGCCCACGACAGGCCGTGGACGTTAAAGGCATTGTCGATGGTTCGCTCCCAGAGCAGCTTGCCGGTTTGCGTTTCCCAGCCGCGAACCTGAGCGGATCGGCCGCTGACCGCGGCGAGACAACGGCCGTCGCGCGTCAGCGCCACGCGCCGCGGTTCCGACGGTGCGGGCCAACGGCGAACGATCTGCCGCGTCTGCCAGTCGAGCTGCACGACCTCGTGTGCGCCGGCAACCGCGACGTAAACGCTGCCGCCGTCCGGCGCGAAAACGATGCCGCGCGGCAACGGCCCGACCGCCGCCGTGGCGACCGGGCGCAACGTGTGCTCGCCGATGTCCAGCAGCATCACCGTGCCCGACCAGAGATTGCTCACCGCGGCACGGCGGCCGTCGCGGGAACACGCAATTCCGGCTGGTTTGTGACCGCACGGCTGTTCAACCAGCACCTTACCCGCGGACAGATCCAGGAGGGATATGGAATCCGACGTGTGGGTCGCGGTAAGCGCACGCCCGCCGTCGGGCAGCACCGCGACGTCGGCGGGACTGCGATGGCTTTCCGACTGCGGTTCAGATGTCGCGTCTGCCAAGCCGCCCGCGCCGGCGTACACGGTTGCGAGCAGCAGCGCCAGAGCAAACCAACGTGTCATCGTTGAAACCTCGCGGGACCCTAACAAGCCACATTCCGAGCTTCAGGCAGAGTAACCGAACGGTTACGCATTGCAAGAGAACGGGCGGCGCGACCCTCCTCACTGCGGCATGGGCGTTTCGTGGTTTCGCTGGACCGACACGTGAGAAAACGTTATTTTGCAGCTACTCCCGATCAAACGAAGGATACCATGCGTTCGAGCCTGATGGTCTGGCTTGGCCTTGTTTCGCTGGTCGCCGTCGGTCACGGCGGCGAACCAGAGACGCGGATTCCCCGCGACACCTTGCCGGCGAAGTTGGTTCTCGACACGGTTCCGCTGGGTCTCGACACGACCCATTCCGCCCCGGCGGACAATCCGGTTACCGAAGAAAAAGTGCGGCTCGGCCGCACGTTGTTCTTCGACCCCGTCTTGTCGGCGGACCGCACGCTTGCCTGTGCGAGTTGCCACGATCCCGCGCACGGTTTCGCCGGCCGCGATCCCGTCGCCATCGGCATAGGCCGGAAGCGCGGCACGCGGAACGCGCCGACGCTGCTCAATCGGGCATACGCCGCCAAACTCTTCTGGGACGGCCGTGAAGCGACGCTGGAAGCGCAAGCGCTCGGACCGATCGAGAATCCTTTGGAACTCGGCGCCAATCTCTCCGAAGTCGTAGAGCGGTTGAAGGCGGACACGGCGTACGCCAAGCAGTTCACGGCCGCGTTCCCCGACGGCGTGACGGCGGCGAACATCGGCAAGGCATTGGCGTCGTTCGAGCGGACACTGCTGCACGGCGGCACACGCGTCGATCAGTTCCGCATCGGCAAGATCGCGGCTTTGACGGCGCCGGAGAAACACGGTCTGTGGCTGTTCGAGAGCCGCGCCGGCTGTTGGAAATGCCATTCGGGCGCGAACTTCACCGACGAGAAGTTCCACAACACCGGCGTTACCTGGGACAAAACGCCCGCCGATCTGGGCCGCTATGTGGTGACCAAGCACGATGCCGACCGCGGCGCCTTCAAGACGCCGACGCTTCGCGGCGTGGCGCACACCGCGCCGTACATGCACGACGGCAGTTTGGCGTCGCTCAAGGAAGTCGTGGAGTTCTACAACAAAGGCGGCAACAAGAACCCCAATCTCGACCCTCTGGTCAGTTCGCTGAACCTTTCCGAACCCGATCTGCTCGATCTGGTCGCGTTCCTGGAAGCGCTGTCCGAGAATCGGGTAGGCGAGCCGTAAACAGTGTATCAATCCTGCCACGTGACGCTCCAATACCCGGTTCTCACAAATTAACTACCCATAACTAGCGATAACTACCGCTAAATCGATTTTTCGTTTTGCGGGTCATTCCGCGTAAAGGAAACAGCTACAGGTAGTTACGGCAGAAAAAGTCGTCCTTCTGCGGAGGCGATCCCTACTTAAGACACTTAAGTGATTTAATGAACGCGAGTTGTGGCTCAGAGAGGCAGATAATCGACCCTGCTGCTGTACCAGTTTCTGAGGAGCGTGCGCCGCGTGGTGAGCGACCATCAGGAGGCGGGCGTTGGTTCTCATGGCTGGTGCTTGAGGCATGTGTTCCTTGACGAAACACTCAACTTCATATTCAACTGTACACTATTTGTGGCAAAAGGCAAGTCGCAGCTGGGCGCGACCTTATTTTTCGTTCCCGCGCCGGGGACGGACTTCCAGGCTTGGACGAAGCCCAAGCGAATGAAGTAATGGCGGAGCAGAGATGACCCATCGACGAATCATTCCCGAAATGAGCGGCAGCCAGAAAAGGCCGTTCGACGTTCTCGCCGAATCGCTCTTTTTGCAACACGTCGGGGCGACAAGACGGCTATTGAACTTTTTCTCATCGGGGTTAGGGCTCTAGCATTGCAGTCATCCATCCTTGACGTGGTTCGAATTGCCGCGCGGTTCTCAACAGCGACAGGCTGACAATGGGAATACGCATTCGATCCGCGTCTGCGATTTTCGCTCACTTCGGTCGATGCAACCGACGCACGCCGGGCCGTTGCGCGCGTCGGTCCAGCCGGCGGCCAGAGGAAGAGACCTCGCCGCAACTTCACCATTCAGCGGCACGCCATCGACTCCGCGAAATCGGCAGAAAAAGCCTTGGATCATGCTTGACAACAAAAGTTGTCAATGATACCATCTCCTCATGTTCGACATCCAAGTCATCGATGATCCGGCGACGGCAACGGTGGCCTTGGAGCCGATGCGGAGTCGACTCCTCTCCGAGTTGGCTGCGCCCGCCTCGGCGGCTACATTGGCCACGCGGGTTGGGCTGGCTCGGCAGAAGGTCAACTACCATCTACACGCGCTCGAGGCGCACGGGCTGGTGCGGCTGGCCCAGGAACGCAAGTGGGGCGGCCTGACGGAACGGCTGCTCGTGGCGACGGCGGCTTCCTACGTCGTTTCGCCGAGCGCCATGGGCCCGGTCGCCGTTGATCCAAGTCGGGAAGTCGATCGGCTGTCCGCGAGTTATCTCATCGCCCTGGGCGCACGGGTCGTCCGCGAAGTGGCTGACCTCGTTCGTCGTGCGACAGAAGCGGGCAAACGCCTGGCGACCCTGGCGGTGGATACCGAGGTTCGCTTCCGGTCGGCGACGGACCGGGCGGCTTTCAGCAACGAACTCACCGAGGGCATCACGAAACTGGTTGCGAAATATCACGATGCTTCCGCCCCCGGTGGCCGCGCGCATCGCCTGGTGGTCGTGGCGCATCCCTTGCCGCAAAAGTCTGACTCGGCTCCCTCTTCACTTCGGGGAGGGGAACAAAGACTCCCCTAACGGGTGAGTTTGCAAGAAGTGTTTCAACAGAACGGAGTTGCACCAAACATGCGGACAACAGCTTTCCTCCTGATGATGGTCGTGCCGGCTGTCGTTTCGGCGCAGCAGAAGCTAACGACGGGCTACGCGCCGGTCAATGGACTCAAAATGTACTACGAAGTCCACGGCAGCGGCGAACCTGTGGTGCTGCTCCACGGCGCGTTCATGACCATAACCAACAACTGGACCGGGTGGATCGGCGAACTCTCCAAAACGCGAAAAGTGATTGCCGTCGAAATGCAGGGCCACGGGCGCACGGCGGACATCCCACGCGACATCACCAACGAAAACCTCGGTGACGATGTGGCGGCGCTGCTCGAGCAGCTCAAGATCCCTCGGGCGGACCTCATCGGCTACAGCATGGGCGGCACCGTAGCGATGCAGTGTGCGATCCGCCATCCGGACAAAGTGCGAAAGGTGGTCGTCATTTCGTCTGTGTTCCGACGAGACGGCATGGTCAAGGAAGCGCTCGACATGTTCCCGAAACTCACGGCGGATGCCTTCAAAGGCTCCCCCATCGAAGTCGAATACAAGAAGCTGAGCCCGACCCCGGACGACTTTCCGAAGTTCGTCAAGCGGCTCCTTGCCACGGCTTCGAGTGGGCACGACCTCGGCGCTGACAAGCTCAAGGCCACCACGGCGCCGATGTTCTTCATCCACGGCGACGCCGATGGCATACGGCTCGAACATGTCGCGGAGATGTTCCGCCTGAAGGGTGGCGAGATCCACGGCGACATGAAGCCACGCTCCACATCGCGATTGGCCATCTTGCCCAACACCACACACGTCACGCTGATGCAGCGCATTCCCATCATCGTCCCGATGGTGAACGACTTTCTTGATGCTAAGCCGTAAGGCAAAAAGAAAGCCAAGGCGTTACTCTCTAGTTCCTTGGTGCATAACACTCTTGAACTGACCCTTTGTCGCAGAAATCCGATTCCAAAGAGCCATCATGAGCGTGAAGAAAGAAGCAAACGCACGCCGTTCCGTCCAGATCGAAATCGAAGTCCCCGGTACGCCGGAGGAAGTCTGGCAGGCCATTGCCACCGGGCCGGGCATTTCGTCCTGGATGGTGCCGGCCGAGTTTGAGGTGCGGGACGGCAAGCCCGTCGCGGTGAAAATGACCTTCGGCCCCGGCATGGACGTCCGGTCCCCCGTAACGGCGTGGGACCCACCGCGGACGTGGGTTTCCGAGTCCGAGGGCGTCTCCGGCTCGCCGCCGAACGCGAACGAGTGGATCGTCGAAGCCCGGGGCGGCGGCGTCTGCGTCGTCCGCTTCGTCCAGAGCCTGTTCGCGAGCACGGACGATTGGGACAACCAGCTCGAAACCAGCCGGGCCGCGTTCCTCGCGTTCTTCCGCGCCCTGCGGATCTACCTCACGCACTTCCGCGGCCAAGCGTCGACGATCATGCAGTTCGTGGTCCCCGTCGCGGGGACCGAGGCGGAGGCCTGGGACGCGCTGACCACCGCGGTGGGCGTGAAGGGCCTGACGGTCGGTCGGCGATGGGTGGCGCCCGCGGGCGTCCCGGCATTTGCCGGCGTGGCGGAGTACTACACCGAGAGCCCGTACGACGCCCTGTTACGGCTCGACGAACCGGGGCCGGGAATCGCCGCCCTCGGCGCGTTCAACTGCGGCGGCCCGAGCATGGTCGCGCTGAACTTCTACCTGTACGGCGATCGGAGTGCCGAAACCGTCGCCCGCGAGACCCCGCTCTGGGACGCGTGGTTTCAAAAACACTTCCCGATGCCCCAGGAGCCGAGCAAGAACGAGTGAGGCGTACTCTTCGTCGCGCGCATCACCTGGTGGTCGTGGCGCACCCTCTGCCGCCGAAAGCCGATCCCAAGGAGCCGTCATGAGCGTGAAGAAAGAAGCGTCCGGACGCCGTTCCGTCCAGGTTGAAGTCGAGGTTCCCGGCAGCACTCAGTCTGCGGTGGCGCGACGATCGGCAGAAGCCCAGGTGCGTACGCTTATCGCCAAGTTCGCGCCCGCGCATCTACGGCTCATCGGCGCAACTCGACGGTGTCTGCGAAAGCGCCTGCCTACCGCCCATGAGGTGGTGTATGAATATCACAACTTAGGCGCCGTAGTAATCAGCTTTTCACCGAACGATCGCGGGTACGAGGGCGTTCTTGCAATCCGCGCGAGCGCGGACGGCGTTCAGCTGTACTTCAATCGTGGTAAGGAATTGCCGGATCCCGCGAAATTGTTGCAGGGGTCCGGCAAGCAGACGCGCTCGATTGACCTGGAGGGCGCGTCCACACTCGCTCGTCCGGAGGTCGCGCGCCTGATCGACGAAGCCATCCTTCACAATCAGGTGCCGTTCGAGCACGCCGGCCGCGGGTCGGTGGTCATTCGTTCGACCTCGGCCAAAAAGCGTCGGCAGCGTCGCCCCGCCTAACGCACCCTCTGCCGCAGAAATCCGAACCTAAGGAGCCATCATGAGCGTGAAGAAAGAAGCCTCCGGACGCCGTTCCATCCAGGTTGAAGTCGAGGTCCCCGGCACGCCGGAGGAAGTTTGGCAGGCGATCGCCACCGGGCCGGGGATTTCGTCGTGGTTCGTGCCGACTGAGTTCGAGGAGCGCGACGGGAAGCCCGTTGCGGTGAAGATGAACTTCGGCCCGGGCATGGAGTCCCGTGCTGCCGTGACGGCCTGGGATCCGCCGCGAATGTTTGCCGCGCAGGGCGAGGGCTGGGGTGGCTCGCCGCCCATCGCAACCGAGTGGAGCGTCGAAGCACGCGCGGGTGGAGTGTGCCTCGTCCGTGTGGTGAATAGCCTCTTCGCCAGCACGGACGACTGGGACAACCAGCTGGAAGGAACCGAACACGGTTGGCCTGGCTTCTTCCGCACCCTGCGGATCTATCTCACGCACTTCCGCGGCCAACGCTCGGCCATCATGCAGAAGATGGCCATGGCCGCGGGGACGGAAGCGGAGGTTTGGGAAACGCTCACCACGGCTTTGGGGCTGAAAGGCTTGAACGTCGGGCAGCACTGGACGGCGCCCGCGGGTGTCCCGGCGCTCAGCGGCGTGGTGGAGCACGCCACCCAGAGTCCGAACGACATCCTGCTGCGGCTCGACACACCGGGGCCGGGCGTCGCCGCCCTCGGCACTTACAACTGCGGTCAGACCATGGTTGGCGTGAACCTCTACCTTTACGGCGATCAGGCGGCCGGAACCGTCGCCCGCGAGACACCGCTGTGGCAAGCGTGGATTCAAGAACGCTTCCCGATGCCGACGGAGCCGGGCAAGAGCGAATGACCGCGTGGTTCGTCCACGGCGGTTCGTTGATGGCAGAGCGAGTCGAGATCACTGCGGCCTGAACGACGGTCTTGGCATCCATAGATACACTGTCAGCGGCTGGGGGCGGTCTGCGTTAGACCGCTTCCCTTCCGTCATTTCTCGGCGGCGATCATGAAGGCGATTCTTTCGGCAGCGTTGGTAGTCGGGCTCTGCGGCCTTGCGGGCGCGCAGGGCGGCAAGGCAGACCCGGTCGGGACGTGGAATTGTGAGTACGAGATCGGCGGCCAGAAGCGGATGTCCACAATGACGATCGAGAAGGACGGGGACAAGCTCACCGGGACGATGAGCTGGCCGGATCAGAAGGCGGAGAAGCTCAAGGACCTGAAACTGAAGGCCAGCACTCTGACGTTTTCCGCCGTGCGGAAGTTCATGGACATGGAGTTCCCCCTCGATTTCACGCTGACGATCGACGGGGACAAGTTCAAAGGGAAAGCCGCGTCGGACTTCGGGGGCAATAAGCAGGAGTTCGACATCGAGGGGAAACGGGAGAAGAAGGGCAAGTAGCGGTTGGGCGGTTCTGAACTCGGTCGTTGCTTCGCCGAACCGCCTTATGGACTCTGAATGTTTGATTACGTTCCTTCGACGCGAACGATTTTTTTCACGTCTTCGTGGCGCGTCTGGCGGATGCGTTAAACTTCACCAACTTCGGATGGCGCCGGGATGGTTCGGGCAACGGTCGT
>JBGQKZ010000067.1:0-36540 GCA_041499805.1 Gemmataceae bacterium | reverse complement strand
CCGCCCCGCCTTATTTTTTTTTTTTTCCGCGCGGCCCCCCCCCGCGCCCCCCCCCCACCACTCCAAATGGAAAGACCGCATGATGAAATTCGATATGCACATGCACACCACCCGGCATTCGCCGGATAGCGAGATGGACCCGTTCGTGATGCTGCGCACGGCCAAGAAAATCGGCCTCGACGGCGTCGTCATCACCGAGCACGATTGGCTGTGGACCAAAGCCGAGCTCGATGAACTTCGCGCCGCAGCCCCCGATCTTGTCATACTCTCCGGCGTCGAGGTGTCGGCGGAGGAAGGGCATTTTCTCGCCTACGGCGTGCTCGACCCTTTGGCTCTGCCCCGCGGCATTCATGTCGGCGATCTGTGCCGGGAAGTACACCGCCAAGGCGGCGTGGTCGTCGCCGCCCACCCGTTCCGCTGGGGCCAGCCGTTCCTCGATATTCTTCGCGAGGAGGAACCCGAGCTGGACGGCCTCGAAATGATGAGCAGCAACATGGACGGCGAGTGCCGCTATCAGGCGAAGCTGGTGCAACGCAAACACGGTTTCGCCGGCGTCGGCAACAGCGACGCCCATCACGAGGACACGCTCGGCTTTTGCTACACGGAGTTTGACGCGGTGGTTCGAAACAACGGGGAATTGGTGAAGGCGATTCGGGAGAAGAAAGCGACGCCGCGGGAACGAGCGTAATGAGGGACTGAGATTTTCCTACCTCAAACGGGGGTTGCAGATCAAAGCCGGGGGTCGCGGCAGCGCACCCACGGAACCCAGAGAACCAACAGCCTCTACCGCGTAGGGGTTGCAGCGGGGACGTCACAGGCGGCCTCTGTAAACATTTCAGGGTATGAAAACGCCCCACGGCGCGCTTCCGTGGGATGCGCTGCGCGACCCCCGAGCGTTGCTCCGCGACGCCTTCCGCGTGAATACGGACTGTCCTCGCTCGCGGGAACGTGGAACTCGCTGATTTGCCACGGGCGTGTGCCGCGCACTGTCGCACGTGGGGGCGGTCGATTTATCGTTGCGGCGCGCGTCCCGTTGCCCTACAGTGCTTTTCCAGCGCCCGCTTACTTCTAACGAAAACTGCCAAACGCAGGCGAGCCGGCTGTTCCATGCCGCCCTTCGTTGCGCGCCGGCGCCGCTGCATCACAGGAGCCGATTCGTGGACCATCTTCATCTACTGGCCGAGGCGGCGCCATTATCGTGGGAACTCCGACTGCCTTTATCCGTCATGAACTTCTTGGAATTCGCGATCTGGGGCGCGTGGTTTGTCGTGCTCGGACAATACTTGAATGCGCTTAAGTTTTCAGGCAAGCAGATCGGCAGCGTGTACGCGACCATGTCGCTCGGTTCGATCTTTACGCCGATTTTCGTCGGCGCGATCGCCGACAAGTACTTCGCCAGCGAACATCTGATGGCGGGCTTGCACTTGCTGGGCGCCGTTCTTCTCTACTCGATGTCGAAGATCAAGGAGCCGCGAGCGTTCTACTGGGTCGCGCTCGTTTACGCGCTCGCCTACTCTCCCACGCTGCCGCTGTCGAACGCGGTGATTTTCGCCAACATTCCGGATGCGACCCGTGATTTCCCAATGATTCGCGTACTCGGCACCATCGGCTGGATCGCGGCGAATCTCTTTTTGAAAGTCCTGCTCAGGCCCGGCGAGCCGGTCAATAATCGGCCGCTCCTTCTGGCCGCTGTGCTCTCGGCCGGCCTTGGGGTGTATTCGTTCTTCCTGCCGCACACGCCGCCGCAGGGCCAGGCCAAGCCATTTCCGTTCCTCGACGCGCTCGAACTTTTGCGCGAGCCCTCGTTCGCCATTTTCTTCGGGATCTCATTCTTAATTACGCTGGCGCTTGCGTTCTATTACAGCTTCACGTCGTTATTCCTTGAACAGGGCGTGAAGGTGAAGCCGGGGAACGTCGGGCCGCTCATGACCATTGGGCAGTGGATGGAGATCTTCTTCCTGGCCGGCATCCCGATCGTTGCCGACGGCGGAATCACTTTCAAGTACGGCCTGTCGTGGTTCCTCGACACCTTCGGGATGAAGTGGGTGCTCATCATGGGCATGGCGGCGTGGGCGATTCGCTACGGCATATTCACGCTCCGACGACCGTTCCCACTCATTATCTTCGGTTTAGCGCTGCACGGCATTTGTTTCGACTTCTTCTTTGCGGCGGGCTTCATCCACGTCGAGAAAACTGCCCCCGCGGAAGTGCGCAACAGTGCCCAGGCACTGTTCAGCATGCTCACGTACGGGCTTGGGATGTATTTAGGAACGGAAGCGTCCGGGTGGGTCAATCAGTGGTTCAGCAAGGAGATTGTTGACCCTGCCACGCATGAAAAAGTTCGGGTGACCGATTGGACGAGATTCTGGTTGGCGCCGTTCATCGGCGTGGTTATTTCGCTCGTGCTGTTCGTGTTATTGTTCCAGCAAGGATCGTAGAAAAGAAGAGGACCGCCCCGGCGCACGGCGACGCCGAGACGGTCCCCTAAGTTATCCGACATCGTTTCGCCGCCCGTCGCGGACGGGCGCGGATCGTCAACTGCCGCGCGATGTCCGCGCCCGTCCGAGACGGGCGGCTAAACCGCGAACGTCCAACTCTACCGCGCGTTCGCGGCGTCGCTCCGCGGCTTGAGTCATTTTTCTTTCTTTCGCTGAATCTCCCCGTGAAGCGCAACCGATAATGACAACGGCGCTCGTTGTCCCGGCGGGCGCCGGTCTATCAATTCCGTTCACGGCTCCAGTCATGCGGCCTCTGCCGAAGATTCCCGGCTACGAGTTATTGACCTGCCTGGGCGGCGGGCCGTTGACGAACGTGTTTGCCGCGCGCGCGTGTGCCGGCGATACGCCCTGTGCCGTCAAGGTGATTCGGGAAGATTACGAAGAGCCGTCTACCGCGATCAAGCTGCTGCAACGCGAGGCGCGCGCGGGCTTGGCGGTGACGCATCCGAATCTCGTGCGCCTCCTGGATGTCCATGTCACCCGCCCGCCGTACTATCTCGTCATGGAAATGCTGGCGGGGGAATCGCTGCGGGCGCGCCTGCGGCGCGCGTACCGGCTCGACATGGCGCACAGCCTGTGGTTCGTCCGCCAAACGGCGGAGGCGCTCGCAGCGCTGCACCGGGAGGGGTTCATTCACGGCGACGTGAAACCGGAAAATGTCCGCCTTGTCGGCGACGGCACGGCGATCCTGATCGACCTCGGATTCGCACATCGGCCCGGCGAAAACGCGGAGTTCTTGCGCCAAGGCTACGTGCTCGGCACGGCGAATTACCTGGCGCCGGAGCTGTGCGGCAGCGCGCCGCGCGACGATTTGAGCAGCGACATCTACAGTCTCGGCGTGATGTTCTTTGAGATGCTCGCGGGGACGCTCCCGTATCCGGCGGGGACGGTGGCGCAGACCTTGCGACGGCATCTGTGCGATCCGCCGGCGCGGTTGGTCGACCATGCGGGTCTGTTGCCGGCGGCGCTGACCGAGGCGGTGGAAAAGATGCTGGCACGCCAGCCCGCGGAGCGGCCACGCGCGCTCAAGCTCGTGCAGCAACTGGTCGGGTTGGAAATCGCGACGCTACGACGACGTGCGGCGTGAGGTTTGCCGCGTCAATCGGCGGTTATGCCGACAAATCGCCTTCCGTGAAAATGCGGAAACCCTTTGTTTGCAGCGTATTCACCGCGGTCTCGTGATCTTCGACGTGGAGCGCGAGGGCGGCGCGGCCGTTGACGCCGATGAGCAGCGGGTAGGCGTAATGAATGTTGATCTCCGCCATCAGCAGCGCTTTGCAAATTTGCAACAGCGGTTGATCGCCGTCCGGGAGCTGCACGACGAGCAGATCGCTTTCGGTGAACGGGAGTTTCGCCTGCTCGAAGATTTCCAGCGCGCGTTCCGGATCGCTGAGCACGATGCGGATGATGGCACAGTCCGCCGAATCGACGACCGTTAACGAGACAATGTGAATGTCCGTCGTCTCGAAGCGGCGGACCACTTCGAGCAAAGCGCCGAGCCGGTTTTCGAGGAAGACGTTGAACTGCCGCACGCTCGGCCAATCGCGGCCGCGGGACGTGGCATAGTCAACGGCTGCGCCACCGCCATTTTCGCCTTGATTCATGCTTGCTCCCTTCGGACGTGGCTCTACTGTACGGCACGGAGTCGGGAAACGTCAATCCATGCTGTAGCACAAGCCTTGGCTTGTGCGGGCGGCGGGACGCGCGCTGGAGCTTGTGCTGCGTTCGTGGACGCTCGCGCATTTCTTTTCGCCGCGCGTTATACTCCGCAACACGGCGTGCCTGAAGGAAGGGGGCCGCTTCTCGTCCTGCACCTTATGAGGCTTCGTCATGCTGCGCTTCACTTCTCTGCTCGTCGGTGGTGCGTTGGTTATTCTTTTCTGTGCCGGGCCGCAGGCGACGCCGGCCGACGATAAGAAAGATGCCGCCGCCAAGTCTTCCCAGGCATGGACGCTGACGGAGGCGCTGGCGCAGCTCCGGCTGCACTCGCGCGATCCGTACATGCAATACGTGGCGTTGCAGCTTGCCAAGCGCGAGAACAAGGCCGCGGAAACCGCGGCGGAGATCGAAAAACTGCACGCCCCGGAAGATTGGATGGGCCTTCAAGAGCGCCGGCAGAGCGTCGATCTCTTCAACATTTTTTCCGGCGCCCTGGCTGTGCAAGAGAGCCTTCAACTCGACGCCATGCGTGGCGAGAACACAGGCCGGCCGGCGCCGCGGACGACTCCCGCCGTCGCGCGGCCGGGCGTGGCGCAGAATGCGGACACGGCGAAGTCCGACGCGGACGCCGCTGCCGCGCTGGCCCGGCGCAAGGGCGAGACCCTGCGCGTCGCGGATCTCAAGGGCCCCGAGGTCAAGAGCCATCCGTGGGAGACGATGCTTGCGGGCCGCAAGCTGGAAACCGATCCGCTGGCCCGCATGGTCCCCGCCGACTTCGCGCTCGTGCAGTTCCGCTCGGTGAACAAGCTGCTCGACGTGGCGGAGAACGCCGACCTATGGGCGACGCATCTCTTCAATCAAGCATCGCGCGAGGCGCGCACGCAGAACATCGGCGAACGGCTGCGGCAGCAAATGGCGCTGGAAACGCAGCCGGCATTGCGGCCGTTTTACGATTTGGTGGTGGACGACGTCGCCGTCGTTGGCAGCGATCTGTTCGTCCGCGAGGGAAGCGACGTCACGCTGCTCTTCCGACTCAAGCAGCCGGCCTTGTTCCGCACGCGAATGGATAGCTTCCTCGCCAACGCACAGAAAGCGCATGCGGACGCCAAGCGCACGGAAGGCGCATATCTCGGCGTCAAGTACGTCGAGCTCGCGACGCCGGACCGGAGCGTCAGCGTCTATTCCGCGTATCCGTCGGAGAATCTGCACGTCCGCAGCAACTCGAAGGCGGCGTTTCAACGCATCCTTGAAACGGTGCAGGGCAAGACCGCCGATGGCAAACCGGTGACGCGCCTCGGCGATACGAGTGAATTCGCCTACATCCGCACGCTTTATCCGCGCGGCGCCGCCGAGGAAGACGGGCTGATCTATCTCTCCGACCCGTTCATCCGCCGGCTCGTCGGCCCCCAAGTGAAGATCACGGAACGGCGGCGGATGCTCTGTTACAACCACCTGCGCATGATCGGCCACGCGGCGATGCTGTACCGGACGGAGCACGGCAAGCCGCCGGAGTCGATTCAGGCCCTTTTTGAATCGAAATGTTGCCCGGAGCCGTTCCGCACCGAGACGGCGCAGGCCGACGAACAAGCCGTCACCAAGCTCATCTCGGCGTTGGACAGCAATCAATTCGCCGCTCGCCAAAAGGCGCTCGCGGAGCTGGAAAAGCTTGGCCTGCGGGCGGAAACCATGCTGCGGAAGCAGCGCGCGGCGAAGCCCTCGCTCGAAGTCGCCAAACGGATCGACGAGCTGTTGGCGAAGATCGACAAGCAACTTACCTGTCCGGACGGCGGGTTGTATCGCCTGTCGGCGGACGGCGCGCACGGCGTGTGCAGCCATCACGGCCATGCCCATTTCCTCACGCCCAACTTGGAAATCCCGACCGACGCGGTCCGCGGCGATGAGGCGGACGAGTACAAGGCGTTTCTCGAAGACTACAACCAGTATTGGCGCACCGTTTTCGACCCGATCGCGATTCGCGTGCAGGCCACGCCGACACGTTATCGGCTGGAAACAATCGTGCTGCCGTTGATCGACAATTCCATCTACACCGGCTTGTCGATGGTGGTTGGCGGCGACCCGGCGGACCTCGACGCATTGCCGGCGCCGAAGCGGAACATATTCAGCGTCGCGTTGAAGTTCAACAAGGCGGAACTGCTCAAGGCCGCCGGCGAGCTCAACAAGGGACTGTACGAATTCGCCCACTGGTTCGATCCGACATTGCCCAACGTCGACAAGTTGGACGTGGTGAATTTCATTTCGCGCGGTCTTGGCGACCAGGTGGCCCTGCACGTCTACGACAGCACGCCGGTGGTTGACGTGAACTTGCCGGAGATGCTCGGCATCCTCACGGGGAGTCTTAATCGGCGCAACATGGGGATGATGGAAATGGTGGGGTTGAGCTACGGCTTCTTCTTTACCTCGCTCACATCGCCGGCGTATCTGTCGATCCCGGTGCAAGACGCGCAGGTCGTGGACGGCTTCGGCGATCAGCTTGAAGCGGTCTTCGCCGCCCTGGCGCGACAGTCCGGTCACGGCCGTTTTTCGATCGCATCCAACGACTACTACGTCGTGCCGTTCAAGAGCGATCCCAAGCAGGTGATGCGCGGTTTCGCGGTCCGTGTTGGTCCGATCAAGCTGCGCTACTTCTACGCCCGCATCGGCAATACGCTCTACATCGCGAGCAAGGATTTCATCCTGGAGGACCTGCTCGCATTGGAAAAGGAACGCACGGCGGGGCCAGGGAAATCGCAAACCGCGGTACGCGACGCCACGGGGCATGCCATGCTGAAGCTGCGGCCCAAGAACTGGAACCAGGTGCTGCCGGACTATCGGCTCGCCTGGGCGGAGAACAACCGTGAGGCGTGTTTGTACAATCAAGGCCCGCTCACCAGTGTGGCGCGGGCGTTCACCGCGTCGGTGGGCAAGATCGACGAGAAAGAAATGGCGACGATCGCCGGCCGTATTCAGCAGGAAGCGGAACGGCTGCACGACACCCGTTTCTTCTGCCCCGAAGGCGGGCATTACGTGTTGTCGCCGGACGGCAAGGCGCTGACATGCAGCGTCCACGGCTCGGCGCTGCTGCCGAAACAACCCTCGGCGCCCGCGGCGGAGAGCGCGCTTGGCAAACACATCGAACACTTCGGCGGTTTGACGGCGACGCTGACGCTGAGCAAAGAAGGCCTGCGCGCCGTGCTGATTGTGGAAAAGAAGTAACCAGGGATGAGGGATCAGCGATCAGCGATTGGCGTCGGGGTTTAGGGATTGGTCCTAATTCTTTATCCCTACTTACGCCGGCCGCTTACCCATCGTCACGCAGTTGCCGCGGTCGTTGTAGCGGACCCAAGTCATGTAATGGCGGATCAAGAAGACGCCGCGGCCGCACGAGCGTTCCATGTTTTCCACCGCGCACGGGTCCGGCACGTCGTTGGGATCGAAGCCATTGCCTTCGTCGGTGATTTCGATGACGGCTTCATCGTCGGTGACACGGTAGCGAATGTCCACGCGCCGGGTCGGATCGCACTGGTTGCCGTGCTTGACGGCGTTGACGAGCGCTTCCTCCAACGCCAGCCGCGTGGCGAAACGATCCTTCTCGGAAAAGGAACCGCTCGCCATGAGAGCGACGATGCCCTCGATAATAGAGGTCGATGCGGCCGTGCTGACGAGCGACCGGCACTGCCAAGCATCCGCGTGGCCGGCGGGCGGGACGGCCTCGTGCCGGCAGGCAACGAGCCGACGGGAGCACATGGAACGTTCCCCCAAAAGTAATTGCTTACGTCGCCGCGGAGCAGGCTTCCGCCCAAGAATGGGCATAAGCTTGCTCATCCTTGAGCCTGGCCCCCTTTGTGATGGCCGACGCATACTACTGTCGCACAAGCGCTTTCGATAGGCCATCAGCATTATAGCATTCCGCGCGCCATTGTACCGCCGACAAAACGCGCCAGGCGGTGGGGCCTAGCTGTTAAACTCGGAGAATCCGTTTTCGCTTCCCACCGTCGCAGGTGTCGCCATGAACCGCATCCAGGTCATTGATTCCCACACCGGCGGCGAACCGACGCGGATTGTCATCGCCGGCGGCCCGGACCTTGGCGCCGGCAGCATGCCGGAGCGCCGCGACGTGTTTCGCGCGCGCTGCGATGATTTCCGCTCCGCCGTCGTCCATGAGCCGCGTGGCTCCGACGTGGTGGTCGGAGCGATTCTGTGCCCGCCGGTCGAGCCGGCCTGTGCCGCGGGCGTCGTGTTCTTCAACAACGTCGGCGTCCTTGGCATGTGCGGGCACGGAACCATCGGCGTGATCGTCACCCTGGGTCATCTCGGGCGGATCAAAGCCGGCGCGCATCGGCTGGAGACGCCCGTCGGCGTCGTGACGTGCGACTACGACGGCGGCAATCGCGTGGCGCTTGACAACGTGGCGAGCTATCGACACAGGACGAACGTGAGCGTTGCGGTGGACGGCATCGGCCCCGTGCGCGGCGACGTGGCGTGGGGCGGCAACTGGTTCTTCCTTGTCGGCGAACACGGGCACGAGCTGACGCTGCGGAACGTAGAGCGCTTGACCGACTTTACGTGGCGAATTCGCCAGGCCCTCGTTCGCAACGGCATCACGGGCGCCAACGGAGAGGAAATCGACCATATTGAATTATTTGGACCGGCGCACGATCCCGGACACGACAGCCGCAATTTTGTGCTCTGTCCCGGCAAGGCCTACGATCGCTCGCCGTGCGGCACCGGCACCAGCGCGAAACTGGCGTGTTTGTACGCCGACGGCAAACTGAAGCCGGGACAGGTTTGGCGGCAGGAGAGCATCCTCGGCAGCATGTTCGAGGGGACGGTGCGGATCGACGGCGACCGGATCATGCCCCGAATCACGGGGAAGGCATATATCACGGCCGAGGCGACCCTGCTGCTCGATCCGGGCGACCCGTTTCGCGCGGGGATACGCACATGAGCGCCGGCCGACATGCCCTCGTCATCGGCGGCGGCGTCATCGGCGCGGCGTGTGCCCATTATTTGTCGCAAGCCGGTTGGCGGGTGACGATCGTGGACCGCGCCGGCTTCGGCCAAGGCTGTTCGCACGGCAACTGCGGCTTTGTTTGTCCCAGCCATGTGCTGCCGTTGGCCCAACCGGGGGCGCTCGGTCCGGCGTTCAAGGCATTGCTTGCCCGCAATTCCGCGTTCTCCATCAAGCCGCGCCTTGACGCGGCGTTGTGGTCGTGGCTCTTCCGTTTCGCCAGGCGGTGCAACCAGCGCGACATGCTGAACGCGGGCCGGGCGATCCAGGCGCTGCTGAACTCGTCGCGCACGCTCTACGACGAACTGATGCGTACTGAAGCGCTCGACTGCGAATGGGAGACGCGCGGACTATTGTTCGTCTTCCGTACTCCGGCGGCGATGGAGCATTATGCGGAGACCGATCATCTTCTTCACGCCACGTTTGGCGTGTCCGCAAAGCGCTATGACGACGATGCGTTAACGGAGCTCGAACCGGCGCTGTTGCCGGGCCTCGCGGGCGGCTGGCATTATGAACGCGACGCTCATCTGCGGCCCGACCGGCTCATGGCGAGTTGGGGAAGATTGCTGGCGGCGCGCGGCGTGGCGTTGCAAGAGAAGTGTGAAGTGCGCGGCTTCCGCAAAGACGGCAATGGCGCCCGCGCCGCCCTGACTTCATCCGGGGAGATGGCGGCCGATGTCTTCGTCGTCGCGGCGGGCGCGTTGACGCCGCTGCTGGCACGCGAATTGGGCTGCCGCATTCCGATTCAACCGGGCAAGGGTTATTCGATCACCATGCCGCGGCCCGCTCGTTGTCCGAGGATTCCGC
Organism: Gemmataceae bacterium; assembly: GCA_041499805.1. Lineage (GTDB taxonomy): Bacteria > Planctomycetota > Planctomycetia > Gemmatales > Gemmataceae > JBGQKZ01. Next base: position 26,568 of record JBGQKZ010000067.1, on the reverse strand, counting down.
TCATCTTCGAGGAGCACCGCGTTGCCGTCACGCCGATGCAGACGGGCTATCGACTCGGCTCGACAATGGAGTTCGCCGGCTACGACACAACGCTGAACCGCCGGCGGCTCGACTTGTTGCGTGACGGCGCCAGTCATTACCTCCGGGAACCCGCCGCCGAGCCGGTTGTGGAAGAATGGTACGGCTGGCGGCCGATGACGTTCGACGGCATGCCGATCATCGACCGCAGCCCGGCGTTCGGCAACGTCCTGATCGCCGCGGGGCACAATATGCTCGGCTTGTCGATGGCCCCGGCGACGGGAAAACTGGTCGCGGAAATCGTGGCCGGCAGCCAGCCGCACATCGACCCCTCGCCGTATGCACTGGCCCGGTTCTGAGTTAGGAAAAACTACCATATCTAGCGCGACATTCTCTTGACCGCACTATGGGTAGTTCGCTATAGTATTCCGACGTTCAGTCAACACGGAAGCAACAAAAAGGCCTGAAAACCGCGGTTTCCCGGCTCTGCGGGTTCAGGCCGAGCGCGACATCGGAGGCATACGGGGAGGTCGCAAGACCCGGAAAGGAAGCCATGCTCGTTCTCACCCGACGAATCGGCGAATCACTCATCATCGACGGCAGCATCCAGGTCCAGGTGGTGTCGATCCAGGGCGGCAAGGTTCGCATCGGCGTGGCCGCGCCCGCAAACGTCACGGTAGACCGCGAAGAAGTTCACGTCCTGCGCGATCGCGAATGGCTGTCGCAAGTTGAATCGGCGAAGCCGAACTAACGCCTACCAGCCCGCAGCGCAAGCGAGCCATTCCCGCGGCGCGCTCGCGCTGCGGGCCCGCCGTGGCGCCGCCTTCACGTGTCACGGTGAACCGTGTCCGGCGAAAAGGCCGGCACGCAGACCGCGATGTACTCCGCTCCGTCCGGCTCCGGCGTGCTGTACTGCACCCATTCGCCGCGGCGTGCGACGACCGCCTGGCCGGCGCGAACATCGAGCGATCCGTCGCGGTGCGTCACCCGCAATAACCCCTTTAACACGATTGTGGTTTCGTCAAACTCCGGCGTCTGCCCCGGCTCGACCCAGCCCGACGGACTGCGCATGTGGGCAATGCTGAGCGCCTCGTGCCCGGAGTTGACACGACCCACGTATTCATCAATGAGCTTCGGCTTATTACCGGCGGCAACGACGCGGGCGGGCTGTGCGATCAGGGTCGGCATGGCGGCTCCTACGGAGAAATGGAAGAGACGGCGTTCATCTTCTATTGTGAAAACATGGCCATGACCCGGCAATGTACCGCGTTGGGAGCATGATCCGTGGCGGCAACGGCAACGCGCGGCGATCCCCGCCGAGTTTACGACGAACGCATTGCCGCCCGCCGGACGACGGCGGCACGGCAACAGCGCTTCCAGGCCATCGCCGGCAATGCCCGCGTCATCGTCGTCGTGCTGAGCGGCCTCCTCCTCTGGATCGTGCTGGCGACGGAAAGCGTCTCGGGCTGGTGGCTGCTTCTTCCCCTCGTTCTATTCTTGGGGCTTAGCGTCTGGTTCGCACGGATCGTGCGGTTGTTGCGATGTTCGCAACGAGCGATTGCGTTCTACGAACGCGGCGTCGCACGCATTGAGGATCGCTGGTCGGGCGGCGGCGAACCAGGGCTGCGTTTTTTGAATCCGGAACATCCCTACGCGGCTGATCTCGATTTGTTCGGCCCAGGCTCGCTTTTCGAGCTTCTCTGCATCGCGCGCACAGGGACGGGACAAGAGACGTTGGCCAACTGGCTGCTCGCGGCCGCTTCTGCGGAGGACGTGCCGGCTCGGCAGGCAGCGGTCGCGGAGTTGGGACCGCTGCTCGACCTGCGCGAAGACCTGGCGCTCGTCGCCGGCACATCTTCCGGTGTGGACCTCCGCGGACTCGTCACCTGGGGCGAAGCCGAGCCTGTCTTCCGTTTTCGCCGGCGTCGGCCGATCGGCATCGCGCTCGTCCTCGTCACGGTGGCGACTCTCGTCGGGTTGTTGACGCTGACGACGGGCGTAGCGCCGTTCGCGATCGCCGCCATATTGCAGCTCGCATTCGCGGCGGCGCTGCGCAAACGCGTGCATGCCGTGTTGCTGCCCATCGAGAAGCGTGCGCGCGAGCTGGCGTTGTTCGCCGGCATTCTCGCTCGGTTCGAGGCCGAACAATTCATGTCGCCTTTGCTTCGTCGGCTGCGTGAGGCGCTCGACGCCAACGGCCAACCGCCGTCTTACCGTATGGCCGAACTCGGCGGCCTGATTGATCTCCTCAATGCCCGCCGCAATCTGTTCTTCGCGCCGTTGACGCCGATCCTCTTGTGGTCCACGCACAGCGCCTTCGCGATCGAGGCCTGGCGACGCCGGTCCGGCCCGGCGATTGGCCGTTGGCTGCACACGGTCGGCGAATTGGAAGCGCTCTGCGCGCTGGCCGCCTACCACTTCGAACATCCCGCCGACCCGTTTCCGGAGATCATCGCGGGCGGCGCTCAAGTCGACGGCGAAGGCCTCGGCCATCCGCTCTTGCCGGCGACGCGCTGCGTTCGCAATGACGTCCACCTCGGCGACGACGTGCGGTTGTTGGTCGTGAGCGGTTCCAACATGTCGGGCAAGAGCACGCTGCTCCGGACCCTCGGCGTCAATGTGGTGCTGGCCCTCGCCGGCGCTCCCGTGCGTGCGCATCGACTGCGTCTGTCCCTGCTGCGGCTCGGCGCTACGCTGCGCATCCAGGACTCTCTTCAGGCGGGCAAGTCGCGTTTCTACGCCGAGATCACGCGCATCCGCCAGCTCGTCGACCTGGCGAACGGCGCGCCGCCGTTGCTATTTCTTCTCGACGAGCTGCTCCACGGCACCAACTCGCACGACCGCCGGCTGGGCGCCTCCGCCATCGTCCGCGATCTCGTTCAGCGCGGCGCCATTGGCCTGATCACGACGCACGATCTCGCCCTGGCCGACATTGTCGCGGAACTCGGCGGCAAAGCAGCCAACGTTCATTTTGAAGACACCTTTGAGAATGGCGCCATCGCGTTTGATTACCGCATGCGGCCCGGCGTTGTGCAGAAGAGCAACGCGCTCGCCCTGATGCGTGCCGTCGGGATTGAGGTGTAGAACGCCCGACGCGAGCGCGGGATGGACGGGCCGGTAGCTTGCGGTATAATTCTGTCAGTCCGCCAATGTCCCCGTAGCTCAATTGGATAGAGCGCTAGCCTCCGGAGCTAGAGGTTACAGGTTCGACTCCTGTCGGGGATAATGTCACAAGTCGCTTCGCCGAATGCAACTTAGGCATACCTCTCGAGGGCCGAGAGTGCGGCAGCGTATTCTTTCGCGAAACCGGCGATGAGTTGGTCCACGTCGAAAATGATCCGGACGATCCGATACGGCGTCTACTCTTGGCGGCAGCCATCCCGCGGCCAAAATCTTTCTCATCCATTGCAGAAACACGACTTCCCGACGGACAGGGTCTATGGCAGACGCAAATCACAATCCGGAAGACCTGTTGTTCGCCGACCCGAGCAAGCTGCCCTTTGCGCCCGCGCTCATGGCGGTTTTCTGGATTCTTCTCGGCGGCGCCGCCGGCATCAACATCACGCAAGGCATATGGCACTTGCTCGATTTTCAGATCGGGGACATCGCGATCGCGGTGCCTGTCGGTGGTGTGATCGGGGCGCTCGCGGGGGCGCTGCTCGGCATGGTCAAGAACCCACGTTTACTGGTGCTTCTCATGGCCGTGTTTGCCGGCTCAGCCGCGGGCGGCGTGGCCGGGAGGCTGCCATGGGGGACGATCGGAGAAATCGGCGGCCAAGCGGCCGGCGGGCTGGTCGGCGGCTTCGCGTGGGCGGCTTGGCTCTACCTCGGGGCCCGGAAAACGCCGAAACCTTGAGCGGGGCAGCCTGACAAGCGAAGTGAAGAGTCCAAACCGCGCGGTCGGGGATGCTCCTCCCAAAACATCCTGCCGTTCGCCGTCTGTTTGCATTAGAATACGGCCTGCCCGCTACTTCATTCGCCGCCCCTTCCGCGAGGGATTGATGCGTCCAGCCTTTCTTTCCGTCGTCGCTGGCGTACTGTGCGCCGCCCAGGTATACGCTGAGAATCCAAACGACCCATACGCCGCCCACATCGCCGGCACGCCGCCGCGGACGCCGGCCGACGAGGTGAAAGCGTTTCATTTGCCGCCAGGCTTCGAGGCGCAGCTCGTCGCATCGGAGCCGGACATTCACAAGCCGATCAATATCGCGTTCGACGACCGCGGCCGTCTCTGGCTGACGGAGTCGGTGGAGTACCCCTTCGCCGCCAAGGGCCACAACCCGCGCGACGCCGTCAAGATTCTGGACGATTTCGACGTCAACGGCCGCGCCCGCAAAATCACCACGTACGCCGACGGCCTCAACATCCCTATCGGCATTTTGCCGCTGTCGCAGGGCGCGCTCGCGTACAGCATTCCGAATATCTACCGCCTGAACGACACGAAGCACGACGGCCACGCCGACGAGAGGCAGTTATTGCTTGGGTCGATCGGCTACCGCGACACACACGGCATGACAAGCAATTTCAACTGGGGCTTCGACGGCTGGGTCTACGCCTGTCATGGCTACGCCAACACGTCCACGTTGCGGGCGTCCGACGGCTCGACCGTCACGATGAACTCCGGCAACGTTTATCGCTTCAAGCCGGACGGGTCGCACGTAGAGCAATTCACGCACGGGCAGGTCAATCCATTCGGCCTGGCCTTCGATCCGCTCGGCAATCTTTTTTCCGCGGACTGTCACACGAAGCCGGTGATGATGCTGCTCCGCGGCGGCTACTACGACAGCTTCGGCAAGCCGCACGACGGGCTCGGTTACGCGCCGGAGATGCTCGACCGCTATGACGACTCGACCGCGATCGCGGGCATCGCCTATTACGCCGCCGACCATTATCCGGCCGCGTTCCGCGATCGCGTCTACATCGGCGACGTGGTCACCCACAACATCGTGCAGTTCGATCTCGAATGGCACGGCTCGTCGCCGCGGGCCATTTTGAAGTACTTCCTCAAGAGCGACGATCCGTGGTTTCGGCCGGTGGACATCAAGCTCGGCCCGGACGGGGCGCTCTACGTCGCCGACTTTTACAACCGCATCATCGGTCATTATGAAGTGCCGCTCGATCATCCGGGCCGGGACCGCGAACGGGGCCGCGTCTGGCGCATCGTCTATAAGGGAGATGACGCGACGGCTCACAATCTGGCGACGCCGCGTGATTTGACGAGTTGCAGCATTTTGGACCTAGTCCAGGAACTGGGAAATCCCAACCTCGCCGTACGCACGAGGGCGACAAATCAACTCGTGGAACGCGGCGGCTCGTCCGGTGTGGACGGCGTGCGTGCGCTCTTCGCGAACAACGCCAGCGCGACCGAGCGCGTCCACGGCTTGTGGGTGCTGGAACGTCGCGGCGTGCTCGACGACGCACTTTTGAACCGATCCGCCAAGGACGCCGATCGCGTCGTGCGCGTCCAAACGCTGCGGATTCTTTCGGAACGGCGGGATTTGGACGGATTGCAGCGTGACCTCGTTCTTGCGGGCCTGAACGACGCAGACGCCTTCGTCAATCGCGCTGCGGCCGACGTGCTTGGACAACACCCATCGGCCGCCAACGTTCGCCCGCTGCTGGATCTGCGGCAGCGCGTGTCAGGGGAAGATCCACAATTGCTGCACACCGTTCGCATGGCATTGCGCAATCAGCTCCGCAACGCGGCTGTCTGGGGGCAGCTGCCGTCGCCGCTTTCCGAAGCCGACGCCCGCGCTGTCGCCGATGTCGCCCCCGGCGTGCCGAGCGCCGCGGCCGCTCTGTATCTCTTGCAACATCTGCGACGCTATCCCGAAAAGGGGGAGCGCCTACTTCAGTACGCGCATCACGTCGCGCGGCACGGCAGCGCGCCGTGTGCTCCGGAGCTTCTCACCTTCGCGCAGGCACAGGCCGATTTGAATGTGCAGGTCGCCCTCTATCGAGAAATCGAACGAGGAACACAGGAACGCGGCAGCCGACTTACGGACGCGGCGCGCACGTGGGCCGGGGAACTTACGGATAAGCTGGTCGCGTCGCAAAATGCGCAGCTCCTTCAATCCGGCATTGAATTGGCCGGCACGCTGAAGCTGCGCCGTCTCCAGCCGCGTTTGACGGCGCTCGCCGGCGCCCACGCCACTCCCGAACCGCAGCGGATTGCGGCGGTGCAAGCGCTTCTGAGTCTCGACGCCCGCGGACAGGCGGGCTTTCTCGGCAAAATCGTCGCTGACTCCGCGGAGTCGATTGCCTTGAGGGAGCAAACGGCGACGGCGCTCGCCCGCGTCAACGCGCCGGAAACGCAGGACCAGCTCGTGCAAAGCCTTCCCCTGGTTCCCGCACGGCTGCAAACGGTCATTGCCGTCGGCTTGGCGGGCAGTCGTACCGGGGCGGAGAAACTGCTCGAAGCCATCGCGGCCGGCAAGGCGTCCGCGCGCCTGCTGCAGGACAAGGGCGTAGAGCTGCGGCTCGCCGAAACGAAGTTGCCTGACCTGCAAGCCCGTGTCTCGAAGCTGACAACCGGCCTCCCGCCCGCCGATCAGCGCTTGCAAGACCTCATCACGCGCCGTCGGGCCGGTTTTTCGACCGCCAAGCCGGACACCGCCAAAGGCGCCGTCGTGTATGAAAAGAGTTGTGCCATCTGTCACCAGCTCGGCGGCAAGGGCGCCAAGGTCGGCCCGCAGCTTGACGGCATCGGCGCCCGCGGCGTCGACCGCTTGCTCGAAGACATCCTCGACCCCAATCGCAACGTCGATCAGGCGTTTCGCTCAACGACGTTGACGCTGAAGAACGGCCAATTTGTCTCCGGATTGTTATTGCGTGAAGAAGGCGAAGTGCTCGTCATGGCCGACGCCCAGGGCAAAGAAGTTCGTGTGCCGAAGAACACGGTGGAGGAGCGCAGCGTGTCGCAGCTTTCGCCCATGCCGGCGAATTTGGCGGAGCAGATTGGAGATGGCGAGTTTTATGATTTGCTGGCGTTTTTGCTCACGCAGCGGACGACGCAACTGCGCGAGAAGTCGCCGTAAACGAACTGCGTCTTGGGAATGACGGCGGTGTCGCCGGGTTGTTCACGGTACGGAGAAATTGCCCGTGAGGCCGCTCGGCGTGTTTCGCAATCCAAAATCAACGCTGTTATCGGCAAGGAAGTTCATTCCCAAGATGATATGAAAGCCGAGCAGCGGGTGCCGAGCTTGTGCGAACTTCCCGCGCAACACGTACGGCCCCCACGAATTGAGACCGCTGAGGTCGCGCAACATGATTTCTGCTTCACCGAACTGACACGGAATGCCGTACCAATCGAGCGATGCGCTGGCGCCCTGTGAGGACAACGAGACTCCAAGCAGCTGCCAACGAACCATCTGACTGAGCGGCCAAGTGACTACGCTGAAGGGCGCCCCACTGTCGAAGAAACAGTGCGGCTGAAGTTGTTCAATCTCGACGCGCGCGAAGGCGCGCACCGACTGGACGACCAGACCCTGATCGGTCGTGAACAATTTGGTAAAGACTTGCAAGGGAACGTCAGGCATCTGCCAGCCAGCTATCGGGAAGTGGAACACCACACACAACAAGGCGTTTCTGCGGCAAGAAGGTCAGACGCTCCGCCTCTTGGAGCACTTTCGCCAAATCTATCCCATGCGCCACAATCCGGCGCTCGAACGGTACGACCCATTGACCGGCGAACTGCCTCTCCACCTCAGGGTCGCTCTTTGCCCAGTCGGCATCCAGCGAGCGCTGGATCTCGTCGTGTGTCATCGGAACGCAACGCGATACCTTGTTGGCGTTCATCTTATCGCTCCGGAATTCCCACGACGTTCAGGGACACACATCAAGGCTACCAAACTAACCTAACAGTTTCCCCACCACCTCACCATGCACGTCCGTCAGCCGAAAATCGCGGCCCTGGAAGCGAAAAGTAAGCCGTTTGTGATCGAGGCCGAGCAGGTGGAGGATGGTCGCCTGCAAGTCGTGGACGTGAACGCGATCATCCACGGCGGCGAATCCGAAGTCGTCCGTCGTGCCGAGCTGAATGCCTGGTTTGATGCCGCCGCCGGCCAGCCAGACGGTGAAGGCGTCGATGTGATGATTGCGGCCGACCGATTCGCGGACCTCGCCCATCGGCGTGCGGCCGAACTCGCCGCCCCAGATGACGAGGGTTTCATCCAGCAGGCCACGCTGCTTTAGGTCGCGCATCAGTGCCGCGGCCGGTTGGTCGGTTTCTTTGCAACGCAAGTCGAGACCCTTGGTCAGCGTATTGCCGGCCTCGCCGTGATGGTCCCAGTCGGTGTGATAAAGCTGCACGAAGCGCACGCCGCGCTCGACCAGCCGGCGGGCGAGCAGGCAATTGTTGGCGAACGACGCCTTCCCTGGCTCGGCGCCGTAGAGTTCCAGCGTCTTGCGATCTTCTTTGGAAATGTCAATCAGCTCCGGAGCGGACGTCTGCATGCGATATGCCATCTCATACGAGGCGATGCGCGTCGCGATTTCCGGGTCGCCCGTGGCGTCGAGCCGGGCGGCGTTCAAATCGCGCACGGCGTCGAGGGCCTGACGCTGTTTGCCGGCGCTGACGCCGCGCGGATTGGAGAGATTCAAAATCGGCTCGCCGGTCGTGCGAAACGGCACGCCTTGATAGGTAGTCGGCAGAAAGCCGCTCGCCCAGTTGGCAGCGCCGCCGCGCGGACCGCGCGGGCCGGACTGAAGGACGACAAAGCCGGGCAGGTTTTGCGACTCGTTGCCGATGCCGTATGTCACCCACGATCCCATGCTCGGCCGGCCGAACTGCGGCGAGCCGGTGTTGATGAAGATCTTCGCCGGCGCGTGGTTGAAGACGTTCGTGGCCACGGACCGGACGATCGCGATGTCGTCCACGATGCCCGCGGTGTACGGCAAACACTCCGAGACATAGGCCCCCGCGTTGCCGTGCCGCGCGAAGCGCCGATTGGCCCCGAGCAGCTTCGGCGTTTCCTTGGCGAACGTATCCATGAAGGCGAAGCGCTTGCCTTCGATGAACGATTGTGGAATCGGCTGGCCGCTTCGTTCCAGAAGCTGCGGCTTGTAGTCGAACAATTCGAGCTGACTGGGACCGCCGGCCATGAAGAGGTAGATGACGCTTTTCGCTTTCGCGGGAAAGTGCGTTGCTTTCGGCGCGAGCGGGTTGACCGCTGAGGCTGCGGCCGACGCCTTGCCCTGAAGCAGCGACGAAAGCGCCAGCGAACCGAGGCTGACGGCGCAGTCGCGGAAGAAATGGCGGCGCGTTTGCAATAGCAGCGGGTGGTCGTCCATCGCCATCATTCTCGGGTCACGAACTCATCGAGATTCAACAGGACACGGGCCACGGCGGTCCAATCCGATTCGCGGAGCAAAGCGCGGAGGCGCTCTTCCTCCGCAGCATTTGGCGAGCGCGAAACGCAAAGTTGAAAAGCATGCCGAATACGTGAGCCGTCATCGGCGCTTGTTTCTTTGGCGACGCGCGCGGTCAGTGCTTGCGCGAACTCGAAGAAGGCTTGATCGTTGAGGAGCGTGAGAGCCTGCAACGGCGTGTTGGAGCGGTTGCGGCGCGTACACGCCGTGACCGAGTCGGGAGCGTCGAAGACGGTCAGCCCCGGATGCGGCGCCGAACGCCAGAAGTACGTATACATCCCCCGGCGGTAGCGGTCGCGGCCCGTGCTTGGTCTCCAATCCCGTTTTACTTGCGTGAAGTTGTAGACGCCGTCGGGCTGGGGCGGGAACACGCTGGGGCCGCCGATTTTCGGATTGAGCAGCCCGCTCGCGACTAGCGCGGCGTCGCGCACGCACTCCGCTTCCAGGCGGATGCGGGACTGTCGGGCCAATAGGCGATTGTTGGGATCGATGGTCGTCAGTTCGGGTCGATTCTTTGACGATTGCCGGTAGGTCGCGCTCGTCACGATGAGGCGGTGGATCGCCTTCACGCTCCAGCCTTGCCGCATGAACTCGGTCGCCAGCCAGTCGAGTAGTTCCGGGTGCGACGGCGGCGTGCCTTGCGTGCCAAAGTCGTTTTCCGTCTCGACGAGGCCGACGCCGAAATGTTGCTGCCACAGGCGGTTGACCGTCACGCGCGCCGTGAGCGGATTCTTCGAGTCCACAAGCCAGCGCGCGAAATCGAGCCGATTCACGCCCGCCGATCGAGAACCATTGGCTTTGAGCGGACTTAGCCGTTTTGGTACGCCGGGTTCGACGCGCGCGCCGACCCGAAGAAAGTCGCCGCCCAGCATCACGTGTGTTTCGCGCGGCGTCTTCCGTTCTCGCAGCACCATCGTCGAGTCAACCGCGGGCTCTCTCTTCTTCAGATCGGCAAGTTGCTTCTCTACGGCGCTGCGGAAGCGCGCCGTCTGTGCGTGGGCGATGGTAAGGAACGGCAGCGGATTCGCCAGGCCGCCGACGCCGTGGCGCGCGAGATCGAGTCGGCGGTAATACGCGGTCAACGCCTGCTGCTGCTTGAGCACGCGGCCGTTCTCCGGCACTTCGAGAATCACTTGAATTGCTGAAGGCAGCTTCTGGCGCTCTTCGGGAGACAATCTTTTCTCCCAGCGGTCCTCCTTCGCCGCGGTGTAGGTGTCGAAGATTTTCCGCTGTTTCTCCAGCGCCGCCACTTCCTTGCGAACCTCGTCCCGTTGCCGGAGCTGTTCGGGGGACGCCAGCTCCAACAGCGGCTCATCCTGGTTGTTGAGGAACGCGAAGAGCTGATAGTACTCCTGCTGCGTGAACGGATCGAACTTGTGATCGTGACACTGGCAGCAGCCGATCGTCAGGCCGAGCCAAACGGCGCCGGTCGTATTGACACGATCCACAATCGACTCAACGCGGAACTGCTCGACGTTGATGCCGCCTTCCTCGTTGATCGACGTGTTGCGGTGAAAGCCGGTCGCGATCTTCTGATCGGCGGTCGCGTTCGGCAGCAAATCGCCGGCCAGTTGTTCGATGGTGAATTGATCGAACGGCATGTCGGCGTTCAAGGCATTGATGACCCAATCGCGGTATTTCCAAATCGAGCGCGGCGCGTCGATGCTGTAGCCGTTGGAGTCGGCGTAGCGTGCGGCGTCGAGCCAGTGTCGGCCCCAGCGTTCGCCGAAGTGCGGCGAGGCCAGCAGGCGCTCGACTTCGCGCTCGTACCAGGCGTCCGATGGGTCGTGAAGGACGCGCTCGACGTCGGCGGGCGTTGGCGGCAGACCGATCAAATCGAGACTCGCTCGCCGGAGCAACGTGATCCGGTCCGCCTCCGGCGCGGGCGTGATTCCCTCCTTCTCCAAACGCGCGAGGATGAAACGGTCGAGCGGATTGCGGCACCAGGGGGCGATCCTCAACGTCGGCAAGGCGGGACGCGACGGCGGCACGAACGCCCAGTGCTGCGTTTTCTCGGCGGCCCGCTCATCGGATCGGACGGCGGACGCGCCGACAAGAAGAATGGCAAGGGCCGCAAACAAGACTTTCATGGCAAATCCACAAGAGCGGCGGGAGGGCGGGCGGTTGGAAGCCGGCTTCTAACATACTCGCTCGCGGTATTTGAGGGCAAGAAAAACAACGACCCGACACAACACTAACTCCCATCCAACTAGCGCCGCTCGAGTTCCGCAAGCAGGACGTGGCGTTTTTTGCGGGAGCGGGCCTTGCGCATGATCCCCCGGCGATGAATGGCGTCCCGTTGCCCCGGGGGAGTCGGCGCGTGGCGAGACGGGTTCGCATCCATGCGGAAGAGACTTCCTGTGGAGGACCATCCTATCCGTTCCAGCGGCCAACGGTTCGTGCTATGTCGGGTCGTTGTTTCCTTTTGCACTTTGGCTGAGTATTTTCACCATGCGCGCCCGCCAATCCGCCAATCACGATTGCCCTAGTGCCCTTGACAGCCGTCTCTGACGGGGTTCCAATAACAAACCAACCATCCTGTTTGTGAAGCGGCCGATGAAAGACGTCAAACAACCGCGCGCGCTGGAAACCCGAGAGAAAATCCTCCAGGCGGCGGCCCACCTGTTCGCCCTCAAGGGTTACCACGACACGAAGTTGGAAGAGGTTCTGGATACCGCACATGTCACCAAGGGAGCGTTCTTCCACCATTTCATCGACCGCGAGGACTTGGGCTTCGCGGTGCTGGACTGGCACATGGGCCAACGCCGACAGCTGCTCGACGCGATCGAACAGGAGTTGCCGGTTGCCGAGGAGGCCGATCCCCTGCAGCGGCTCTTTCGGCGGCTCGACGCCATCCAGGAAATGGTCCGCCGCCGGGAGCGCCGCAAGGGAGGCTGTATCATCGGCAACATGAGCACGGCTCTCAGCGATTGCCACGACGGTTTTCGGAAACGTCTGGCCGAGTGCTTCGACGAGATGGCGCAAGAGTTCCAGCCCCACCTGGAGGCAGCGGCACGGTCGCTGCGCCCGACGCGGCGGCCGGATATCAACGCGCTGGCCCGATTCATCGTCACGGTCATCGAAGGGGCGATCATGCAGGCCCGTACCCTCGGCGACGCGAAGCTGCTTCCCCGTCAATTCGCCTTTTTGAAAGAGCACCTGACAAAAAACCTGGCTGGCTGAAACGCGCCCGCAGCCGGCGAGAGAGGATCTTGGAAACGACACAATCAAACCCGTCTGTTTTCTCGTGAAGATGGAGAATCGACCATGATACGCGTGGCCGCCGTTGGCATTGTGGTGGCGCTGCTCGCCCGTGCTGTCTGGGCTGGAGAGTCGCCGACTCCAAAAGAGGTGGCGAACTCCCCCGAAGCGCTGAAGGCGGAGATCGATGCCCTCAAGGCCGCCAAGGTCGCCTGGCGCGAGATCGCCTGGAAGAGCTGTTTGCTCGAAGGGCTCAAGGAGTCGCGCGCCCAGAACAAACCTGCCTTGCTCTGGGTCTTCATCGACCGGCCCATCGACGACGCGCGTTGCTGAGTGTTCGCGGGCGCCGTCCGTGAGGCGGTCTTCTCCAATCCCGACGTCATTCGTCGCGTGAATGCCGATTTCGTGCCCGTCGCTCTCAAGGCGGGCTTGGTCAACAATCCTCCCGACGACGAGGAAGGCCGGCTCTACCGAGAGATCGGCCGTTCTAAGATCGTTCCCCAGGGAATCTGTGTGGTCAACTCCGCGGGGAAGGTGCTCGACTGGGTCATCATGTTCGACGACGACAAGAGCGTACTCGCCTTTCTCGACCACAGCGCCAAGCGGTTCGCCCAGTTTCCCGACGCGAAGAAGCCCGTCGCAGCCGAGCGCTACGGGAGGTTCCCGAGCCAGAAGGTGGCGGACATCGAGGACAACGGCAAAGCCCCGGTCATCATCGACCGCCATCCCGAGGGGAAACACTGTCCCGCCGAGCCGCCGCGGCGCAAGGGGACGGTCGCAGTCCGGTTGTTCGGCCGGGCGCTCGACAAGGACGGCAAGCCCATGGCCGACACGGTGCGTCAGGAACACTATGTCGAGGACCGTTTCGACATGCCCGTCGCCATGCAGGAGACACTGGCGAAGGCGCTCGCCGACGCGGGCAACGAGCGTTTCCGGTTGCCCGACGACCTGGCCCGGTTGCTGGTGAGCCATGCGTTCCTGGGGCAACTGGACGTGAACCCGCTGGGCGGCGTCCCCACCGCCAAGGGCGCTCTCAAGGACTCCGTGTTCTGGGCGCAAAGGGCGGAGACCGGCCGCAACAGTCCTATTCGGCTCCGCATTGAGGGCAAGTCGGCAGCTGCGGGAGTTCCGACCGAAGGCCAGGACGGCGACGGCCGGCTCTGGCGACACGAGGTCAAGCTCACGTGGGAGGGAATCATCGAGATGAAGAAGGACCGGATGATCCGCCTCCTCCTCGTGGCGCGCGGCTCCGAGAAGCTCAAGTGGGGGAACAAGGGGGGCGGATTGAAGGACCAAGCCGACGTGACCGTCCTGCCGGGTGGCCACGCCATTGATCTGAGCTGCGGGGTCCGCTATGGCATTATCGGCGAGCCAGTCGCCGCGGACGAGGCCGGTGATGCCGAACCGCCGGCGGAACGGTCGCAACTCGTCCCGGCCGACGCGGGGCGCCAACTCATGGAAATGATGGGCCCTGCCTTCATGGTCTTCCGCGACAAGGTCCAGGAAGAACTAAAGCTCTCCAACGAGCAGAAAAAGAAGCTGGAGAAACGGCTCCAAGACACGCACCGGGACACGATGCAATTATTTCAGAAGCTCGCCGACAAGGAACCGGAGGAACGGGAGAAAGAACTCCACGCCTACAGGGAGAAAGCCCAGGAGAACCTGTCGGCGTTCCTTCAGGGTCTCCTTCAGGAAGAACAGTTCAAACGGCTGCGGCAGGTGATGCTCCAGCGAGACCGCCTGTTCGCCCTCCTCGGCAACCCGGAGGTCGCGAAGGAGTTGGAAATCACCGACATGCAAAGACAGCAGTTCGCCGAAGCCGCGCAGGAGATGCAGAAAAAGATCGAGCCGCTCGTGAAGGAGGCCCAGAAAGGCGGCAACCCGCAGGAGATCGGGCCGAAGATCCGGAAGATCCGCAAGGAACAGGAGGACCGAATCGAGGCCCTCCTGAGTGACGCCCAAAAGAAACAGTGGAAGGAAATGCTGGGCAAACCGTTGAACCTGGACGACTGAGCGTTGGTCCGAAAAGCCCCTCGCCCCCGTACGCGGGGGAGAGGGAAGTTTTAGCTCGCCGCCGCCGCGCCGCTCTGCCCCTCGCCCCCGTACGCGGGGGCGAGGGGTTGGGGTGAGGGGGCCGTACAGGGGCGAGGCGCGTGGAAGCGCGGCTCTGCACGATCTCCTCGTGCGGCTGCGATTGACTTTTCCCAAAACATCGCATTTTCCTGCGCAGGAAAATTCGTTTTGTTAGGAAAACAGAAAGGACTTGCGCGAGCATTTCCCGCCGACCGAGATTCTGTCTTGGGACACCTACCTCTGAGTGGCAGGAATTCTGGGAAAAGAAAGACGCTACTCGCCGATCCCCACCGCCAAGCCGCATGCGAGACCAACCCTCGGTTTCTAACCGGCTGATCCTTGAAACACCGCCCCCGAAATCGTTAAACTTGTGGTCGGCGCGAACTGGGGGTGATCCCGGTCGGCGCGGAGAGGCGCTGGCGGGAACCGGCGCAACGGCGGCTTGTCGTTCCAAGCGGTGACGATCATGAAACGCCTTGTTTTTCGCTGATTCCTTGGGGCCGGCAAAAACCGGCAATGGCTACAACCCCTTGGTGCGCAATCAGAATCGGCGAAGAATAGTCCGCGAAAGCGAGCGAAATTGCCGGTCGTTTTGATTCCCAGCGGCGCAACCCGTTGCCGAACAACGACAAGCGAAGGATTGCCGGTCGAAAAACCGGCAAGAAGCGGCAATGGAAAAGCGAGCGATCAGACGCTTCGGCGGTTAACTCAGCGCGCCCGGGGACCACTCCCGCACCCCCGTGGAGAATGCACCCGCGACCGGTCCAGCTGCGCTGGTTTCAACTCAAGTGCGGCCCGATCGGGCATGCGCGAGCGTCCTTTGCAACCTCGAACGAAGAGCGGCATTCTAACGCCGGTCTGCTTCACCGGACTTGAGGCTGCGGCGGAACTCCTCGATCCGGTGCGGCAACATATCGGGGACGATGCTGACTTGCGTCGTGAACTTGAAAGGAACTTTCTCGCCGCTGGCGAAGACGAGCTCCACAAAGAACGCGGTCCATCCGGTTGGCGGTTTTGCCACCTGAGCGACGTAGACTCCGCTTCCGTTGCTCTCCAAGGCGGATTTCCTGTATGCAGCACCAATGGAGACCAGCCGAAAGTCTCGGGCATTGAGGTTGGTTGCCTGCCAGAGATTCACTTCCAGCGGCTTGTCCTCGGTCTGCACGCGAATCGAACCGTTGGCGTTCATCTTCCACGAAAACTTCGGCAAGGGTTTTCCGGTAAGAATCGCCTGATAGAACGCCAGCATGCTCTCCTGGGCGTCCGATCCGCGCAGCGAATGATCGACATTCGGCACATAGCGAAGGTACTTGGCGCCCTTGAGATCGTCGAAGTAAAACTTCGAGGAGTCCGGCGGAAAATACTGGTCGCCGGCCGCGTTCACGATGAACTTCGGCAGCGTCAGCCGGTCGCGATAGGAGTACGGATCGACAATCTTGAGCAGGGATGCATACTGCGGCGTGTCCATGCGTTCGTGGATCTTGTGATGGTTGTAGTCGCCCAAGGCAGGCGCCCAGAACCCGTACGCACAGAAGTGGTTGATCGAGCAAGCCCGCACGATCACGACATCGATGACAAGCGGGATGATGGCGACGACCCGTCGATCCACGGCGCCGGTGAGCCAGGTCGTCCAGCCGCGCTTCGAACCGCCGGCCACGACGAACTTCTTGATCGACGTCTTCCCGGCTTTGTCACTGTCCAGCAAGGCGGTCACCGTGTCCATCGCCCGCACGACGCTTTTGACCATCGGCAGGCGTGGCAACCAGGTCGCATCACCGGTGTCCATGTACTTGATCCAGCAGTAGGCGATGAGGTCGTCCTCCACTCGCGGCTTGCCATCGCCATTGAAGATCAAGGGCTGGTTCGGAATCATACGGAGTTCGGCGACGACCGAGTTCGTCATCTTGGCGAATTTCACTGCCTGCGGGCTCGGATCCGCGGGCGCCGGGCCGCCGTTCTTGCCGCCGCCGATAATCAAGAATGCGGTGTCGTGCTTTACCACTTCCGGCTTGACGACGACGAGCCAGTGCTGCCAGACGGTACGATCGACTTCCGGCTGGGACCGCCAGGTCTGCGATTTCAAATCGACCACAAACGTCATGTGGCCGTCGCCGGGGATGGTGTTCACGACCTTCCAGGAATAGGTGGGGTCGGGCTTGGCGATATAGTCATCCAGCGGCGTCTTGCCGCCTGTTGAAGCATCTTCGGCGAAGCTCCTAGAGGAAATGCCGAAGACAGCCCAAACAAGAATCGCGACGCCGAGACGATGCCGTGTGTTCATGGTTAAAATCGCGTGCGAAGAATTGACGGGGCGAACAATCCCTAGAAGCTATGCAGCGGTAGAGGAGAACGCAAGAAGGATTATCCGGCGGTGTCGCAACGGGGTGTAACGCCGAGCAACTCACCCACCCGTTGGCAGACCGACCCGCCTCTGGCGAACGAACAGGCCGGGGTTGTGTTCGTACGCGGCGCGGGCTTCGCTCGCCGCTTTGGCCCTTTGGCCAAAATATCGCAAAACCCTCTAGATTCTGTCGCAGCCCTTGCTACAATAACGTGCGTAAGTTCTCGGCCTACGGGCCAATAAGGGATTGAAAACACTTTTTCGGGCGCTTTTGAGCGCGTCCTGCTTCCGGTGAGGAAGTCAATCCTGTTTCCGTAAGAGAGGGCCCGTCCGCGACGGATGGCTGAGCCATTCGCACCTCGCGTTCGCCGGCCGTAGCCGTGCCATGTGGGCAAGGGCTATGTGCCGGACCAGTACTTCGCATTTTTATGACCATTGCAATTTGCACCGGAATGACGGCGTAACATCGGCCTGCGTTGGCGGAAGGTCTCGAAATCCGAACACACGTTTCGGACACCTTCACCAAAGCACGCCGACGAGCCGCTTCCTAGCTTGAAACCACTGGAGGATCGAACATGGCCGTCGCTCGCAGCGACGAAGGGGCAGGCAACCTCACCCGCAGGCGCGGACCGCGCCCCCAACGACCGCCGGACGTCGGGCACGGCCCCGCGCCGATGGCGACCACGCCTTCGACAGCAACCGGGCCGGGCTCCCGGTTGGACGATCTGTACCGTCTCCCCATGCCCAAGCTGTTCGCGCTGGCCGAGAAAGAGGGCATCGCGGAACACACCGGCATGAATCGCGGCCAACTCATCGTCGGCATCGTCCGCCGGCAGATCGAGCGCGGCGAAGTTGTCCGCGGCGCCGGCACGCTCGAAGTGTTGCCGGATGGCTACGGCTTCCTGCGCAGTGCCGCGCACAACTATCTCGCTTCCCCCGAAGACATCTACGTCTCCCCCAGCCAGATTCGCCGGCTTGGCCTGCGGACCGGGCTCGTCGTCGAGGGGCCGATCCGGCTGCCGATTGAGGGGCAGGAGAACTTCGCCCTCATGCAGGTCGAAGCAGTCAATGGACGGCCGCCGGATGAACGCACGGGCGGCACCGTCTTTGAAGACCTCACGCCGCTGCATCCGAACAAACGGCTCGTGCTGGAAACGGACGGCGAGGAATTGCCGTCGCGCGTCGTGGACCTCGTGACGCCGATCGGCATGGGGCAGCGCGGTCTGATCGTGTCGCCCCCGCGGGCCGGCAAGACGGTGCTGCTGCAAAAGATCGCGCTCGCGCTGATTAAGAATCACCCCGAAGCGTATATCATCGTGCTGCTCATTGATGAGCGGCCGGAAGAAGTGACCGACATGCTCCGCACGGTCGCCGGTCCGACCTCCGAGGTCGTGGCGAGCACCTTCGACGAACCGTCGTCCGAACACGTCCACGTCGCCGAAATCGCGCTCGAAAAAGCGAAACGGATGGTCGAAGGCGGCCGCGACGTGGTCATCCTGCTCGACTCGATTACGCGCCTCGCGCGTGCTCACAACACCGAAGCGCCATCCGGCGGCAAGCTGCTTTCCGGCGGTCTCGACTCCAACGCCATGCAAAAGCCCAAGCGGTTCTTCGGCGCCGCCCGCAACGTCGAAGAAGGCGGTTCGCTGACGATTCTGGCGACGGCGCTTATCGACACCGGCAGCCGCATGGATGAAGTGATTTTTGAAGAGTTCAAAGGCACCGGCAACATGGAGCTGCATCTCGACCGCCGTCTGGTCGATAAGCGCGTCTGGCCGGCGATCGACATCAATCGTTCAGGCACTCGTAAAGAGGAATTGCTGCTGCATCCGGACGAGGTGGATCGCGTGCGCATACTTCGCCGTGTGCTGGCCGACATGCATCCGGTTGAGGCGATGGAGTTGCTCGTGTCGCGGATCAAGAAGACGAAGTCGAATGCGGAGTTTTTGTTGAGTATGAACATGTCTTGACGCATGTTTAGCCGCCCGTCTCGGACGGGCGCGCAGCCCCGCGCCCGTCGGAGACGGGCGGCTAAACGGAGTGCCTTGATGACCCCGCAAGACGCCTACGCCGAGTTGATCCGCCGTGTGCGTGATTGCGCGCTGCTCGACTCCTGCGCCGCCGTCCTCGGTTGGGACGAACGCACCTACATGCCGCACCAGGGTTCGAGCCATCGTGCCGAGCAGATGGCGTTGCTGGCCCGGCTGTCGCACGAAATGGCGACGGCGCCGGTGATCGGTGAGCTGTTGAACGAACTCGAAACTTCGAAGAGCCTCCATGCGGACGGCCCGGAAGCGGCGAACGTCCGTGAGATTCGCCGGCACTATGATCGCGTTGTCAAGCTGCCCAAGGAACTGGTCGAGGAGTTGGCGCGTACCACGACGCGCGCCCAACAGGTCTGGCAAGAAGCCCGGCAGGCAAACGATTTCAATGCTTTTGAACCTTGGCTGGAAAAGATCGTGCGCCTGAAGCGCGAGGAAGCGGCGGCGGTCGGCTACAAGGAAGTCGCATACGACGCGCTGCTCGATGAATACGAACCGGGCGCCACAACCGCCGAGATTAGCGCAACGTTTGCCGCCCTGCGTGAGGAGTTGGTCCCGCTGGTCGGCGCCATCTTGTCGTCGAAGAGGAAGCCGAAGAAAGAGCTTCTCGAACGGGTCTACCCGGTAGAACAGCAGCAGACGTTCGGCCGTGCCGCGGCGACGGCGATTGGCTTCGACTTCGACAGCGGCCGGCTGGATGTAACGACGCATCCGTTCTGCTCCGGCATCGGCCCCGGCGACGTTCGGTTGACGACGCGCTACAACCCGCGGCGCTTTTCCGAGTCGTTCTTCGGCACGCTCCACGAAGCCGGCCACGGCATCTACGAACAGGGCCTTGACCCGGCCCATTTCGGCACGCCCCTCGGCAGCGCCGCGTCGCTCGGCGTTCACGAGTCGCAATCGCGCATGTGGGAAAACCTCGTTGGCCGTAGCCGGCCGTTCTGGGAGCACTTCTTCCCGAAGGCGAAGTCCGCCTTTGCGGACGCGCTCGGCGATGTGAACGTGGACGATTTCTACTTTGCCATCAACAATGTTCAGCCGTCGTTCATTCGCGTGGAAGCGGACGAGGCGACGTACAACATGCACATCATTTTGCGCTTCGAGCTGGAACAGGCGCTCATCAACGGCGATTTGAAGCCGGCCGACGTTCCCGGTGCATGGAACGAGAAGTTCAAGAAGTCGTTCCAGCTCACGCCGCCCGACAACAAGCACGGCTGCCTGCAAGACATCCATTGGAGCATGGGCGGCATTGGGTATTTCCCGACATACACGCTCGGCAATTTGTACGCCGCTCAGCTCATGGACCAGGCGCGGAAAGACCTCGGCGATGTCGATGACGATTTCCGTCGCGGCGAATTCGGTCGCTTGAAAGGCTGGTTGAACGAGAAGGTTCACCGCCCGGGGAAACGCTATCGAGCGAACGAACTGTGCCGGCGGGTGACGGGGCAGCCGCTCAGCCATCATCCATTCTTGACCTACATGCGAAAGAAGTACGGACCGCTGTACGGGATTTAGGCCGTCTCATTCCTCAAGGCGCAAGCGATTCGGGCCGCCAAACGGGCGTTCGCTACGACCAACGCCTGATTCGCACGCAGCGTCTTTCCTTGTGTCAACTCCGCCAACCGAGCGAGCAAGAAGGGCGTTACTTCCTTGCCGCGGATACCCGCTTCGTTGGCCAGCGTCTCGGCTTTCAGGAGCGCGGCGTTAAACTCTTCCGGCTGCATGGCAGCCTCGTCGCGGATCGGTTGCGCGATCACGACGCCGGCGCCGTTCAGTTCCCAGTGAGCGTTGAGAAGGGCCGCCGCTTCTTCCGGCGAATCAACGCGGGCGCTGACCGGCTTCCCGCTGGAACGCAGATGGAAAACCGGAAAGTCGGACGTGCCGTAGCCGACGACCGGCACACTGTGCGTTTCCAGAATCTCCAGCGTTCGCGGGATATCAAGGATGCTCTTCGCGCCCGCACAAACGACGGCGACCGGCGTTCGCGCGAGTTCAATCAGATCCGCGGAAATATCTGAGCTCTCGGCACTGTCCCGGTGAACGCCGCCGATGCCGCCGGTCGCGAAAACGCGAATGCCGACGAGGTGCGCAAGGAATGTCGTACCCGCGACGGTCGTGGCGGCCGTCCGGTGCTGGGCGACGGCGACCCCTAGATCACGGCGGCTCGCCTTCATGACGTCATTGCTTCGGGCAAGCGCTTCAAGCTGTGCGGCGGTCAACCCGAATGTGATTTGGCCCTGGAGAATCGCGATCGTCGCCGGCGTGGCGCCCTCGGCGCGGACCGTTTCTTCTGCTTGTCGTGCCGTTTCAAGATTGAGCGGCCACGGCAAACCGTGCGCGATCAGTGTTGATTCCAGGGCAACAACGGGCGCCTTCGCCTGAAGCGCTCGCGAGACCTCGGGACTAATTGCCGGCGGCAGCCCACTCATTTCACCAGCGCCTCGTAATTGATCGGGCTATCCTTGTTCAACCGTGGCAGATTGAGTGGCACGGCCTCCGGATACTTTTGCGCCGCGCCCGTGTTGAAGACGACAACCGTCTCGTCCGCCCCGATTCTCTTGTCCGCGACGAGTTTTTCCAGGCAATCGAAGCACAGTGCGGCCTCAGGGCAAATGCCGATCCCTTCCGTGCCAGCGACCCGTTTCATCCATTCGACAATCCGCCCTTCCCTTCCCGCGACAGCGAGACCGCCGGTGTCGCGAATGGCGTCGAGCATCATGAAATCGCCGACCGCCGCCGGTACGCGCAGGCCGCTCGCGATGGTGTGTGCGTTCGGAAATGGCTCGGCGAAGCGCCGACCCGCTTCAAACGCGCGCACGATTGGCGCACAACCGTCGCTCTGGCAACTGATCAGCCGTGGAAATCGCTCCGTCTTCAGCCAGCCGAGTTCACGTAATTCCTGAAACGCCTTCCACATGCCGATGAGACCGGTGCCGCCGCCGGTGGGATACAAGATCACATCGGGCAGATTCCAATCGAATTGTTCCGCAATCTCCAGGCCCATCGTCTTTTTGCCTTCAAGGCGGTACGGCTCCTTCAGCGTGGAAACATCGAACCAGCCCATCTTCCCCGTGCCTTCGCGCACAACGCGGCCGCAGTCCGTGATGAGGCCGTTGACGAGGAACACCCGGGCGCCGGCCAGATGCGCTTCCATCTGGTTGATGATGGGCGTGTCTTCGGGCATGAAGACGAAGACTTCCATGCCGGCACGCGCCCCATAGGCGGCCAATGCTCCACCGGCGTTGCCGGCCGTCGGAATGGCGAGGCGTTTGAGGCCGAAATGTTTTGCCATACTGACGGCCGCTGTCATGCCGCGGCTCTTGAAGCTTCCCGTCGGCAATTGCGCCTCATCTTTAACGAGGAGGTTCGGAACGCCAAGTTGTCGGCCGAGACGCGGACAAGGCAACAACGGCGTCATCCCCTCGCCGAGAGTGACCGGTTCTTCATTCGGCGGAAGGGGCAGCAATTCGCGATACCGCCACAACGACGGCGGACGCCGCGCGAAAGACGACGGCTCGACCGCTTTACGCACCGCCGCTAGGTCGTAGCGCACCCAAAGCGGGCGGCCTTCATGCACCGTGTGGACCTGCTCGGCGGGGAGCCGCGTGCCGTTCAGAGCGCTTTCGAGATGGGTGACAAACATGACGAATAGGTCTCTTTGCCGCGGATCGTTGATCGTGGGCAGTTTATGACCTTCGCGTCAACGCTTCCAATCTGTGCCAAAGTGTGAAAAAACGAAGTTGACTCCGCCAGCTGCCTATGATTATCATCCCGCACGTTGCTTCTTGTGAGATGCACCTTGGGAAATAGGGTCCGGACTCGCACAACCGGCCCGCACCCGCAGAAAAGGATTTTTACGGGTATGATTGTCTTCTCCACGACCCACGGACGGGATTCCCTTCTCTTTTTGCCCTGCCATTCATGCTCAGTACACGGCTAGCCGACGCCGTTGTGGTATGGGCGCCGGCCAAGGTGAATCTCTACCTGGAAGTGTTGGCGAAACGGCCCGACGGCTACCACGAGATCGCGACGCTCATGGTCGCCGTCAGCCTGTACGACACGCTTGAATTCAAGGAGGATGCCGACGGAGAAATCCGGCTCCGTGCCGATCATCCGAGCCTCTCCATCGGCCCCGACAACTTGATCCACCGGGCCGCGAGTTTGCTGCGGCGGCGGACAGAATGTCGGCGAGGCGCGGAGATACACCTGCGGAAGCGCATCCCGCTGGCCGCGGGATTGGCCGGCGGATCGACCGATGCGGCTGCCACACTTGCCGGGTTGAATCAGCTCTGGCGGCTGGGGTTGAAGGACACCGAGTTGGCGGCGCTGGGCGCCGAGTTGGGAAGTGACGTGCCGTTCTTCTTCGCCCCGCCGGCCGCGTGGTGTACGGGACGCGGAGAGCAGATCGCCCCGCTGACGCTGGGGAAGCCGTTGTTCCTGGTGTTGGCGTGTCCGAGCGCTGGATTGGCTACGGCTGACGTCTATCGGGGCGTGACCGTCCCGACGGAGCCGCAGAACGGCGAAAGGATACGCCGGGCCGCGGCAGCCGGCGATGTCGATGAGCTAGGCCGTCTGCTGCACAACCGCTTGCAGCCAGTGGCCGAGCGACTGTGTCCGGCCGTGGCCGCCACGCGCGTCCGGCTGGAGCGATTGCGGCCGGCTGGCGTGCTCATGAGCGGCAGCGGCAGCAGCGTATTCGCCCTGTGTCGAGATGCAACCGAGGCCCTGCGCGTGGCGCGGGACCTCCGCGCCGGCGGGTTCGGCTCCCCCGAAACGCGCGACGCCGAGGAGTCGAGAAACCTGTCCGTCTTCGTTGTTCGAACTTGCTCGTGAAGAGGCGCACGGAGAAAAGGCAAGACATCGGGGTCCACGCTCTTATCCGACGTGCCTCAGAGAGAACGCCACAGCAAAAAGGAGAACAACTGTGGTAATCACCGAAGTTCGTATCAAGCTCATGGAAGACCACAACGAGAACGAGCGCTTGCAAGCCTTCTGCTCGGTCACGTTCGACGACGCGTTCGTCGTGCGCGATCTGAAAATCATTGAAGGCACCAAGGGCTACTTTGTGGCCATGCCCAGCCGAAAGCTGACCGACCGCTGCCCAAGCTGCTCGTGCAAAAATCACCTGCGGGCCCGCTACTGCAACCAGTGCGGCCACAAGCTGAACGAGGAACGGGCCGGCCGTGACGCCGACGGCCGCGCCAAACTCCACGCCGACATCGCGCACCCAATCAACCAGGCGTGCCGCGAGGTGGTGCAGGGCGCCGTCATCAAGGCGTTCACGGAAGAAAAGGAACGGGCCAAGCAGCCGGGGTACGTCAGCCGCTACGACGACTACGATTCGGACTACGACGACAGCTACTCACAGGTTGTCGGCGAGTTGGCTGGACCCACGCGGACGAACGGCGGCTATCGGACGCACGCTGCTCACGGCTCACGAGCGCCGCACACGCGGAGCCAGGAGATGCCGGTCGCGAGCGGCGAAGGCGAAGCGACCGAGAACTTCGGCGCCGGCGTGTACTAATCCGGACCGTTTAGTGGCGGTTCGGAGAGCCGCCGGGGAAGCGCCCGACGCCCGATTCCCCGGCGGCTCTCCGAGTCCGCCGCTAACCGCACTCATTCGGATTGTCGCGATACAACGCCTCCAGCGGCGCTCGGTATTTGTCGAAGATCACGTTCCGCCGGAGCTTCAAACTTACCGTCAGCTCCTCCGCCGCGACCGTGAACGGTTGCGGCAGGATCACAAAGCGCTTCACCTGCTCCCAGCTCGCGACATCCGCCAACGCGGCGTCCATTTTCCTTTGAAGCAGCCGCTTCACTCGTTCATCGACTGCCAACTTTTCAGCGGGTTCCGAATCGACGGCGTCGCCAACGTCGCGAAGCGCCTTCCGCAAGTTGTCCCATTGCGGCACAACGAGCGCTGTCAGGAAGTTCCGCCCCTCGCCGTAGACGACGACCTGATCGATGCATGATTCGCCGAGCAATAGACCTTCAATCTGCGTCGGCACCAGCTTCTTCCCGTTGGAGAGGACCATCAATTCCTTTTTCCGGCCGGTGATCGAAAGAAAGCCGTCGGCGTCAAGCGAGCCCAGGTCGCCGGTGTGCAGCCAGCCGTCGCGAATCGTCTCGGCGGTCGCCTGCGGGTTTTTCCAATAACCTTTCATCACATGGGGGCCGCGTGTGAGCACTTCGCCGTCGTGGCCAATCTTGATTTCCACGCCGGGCAGCGGCAAACCTACGGTGCCGATCTTGTTTTTGTCCGTGCGGTTGAACGAAATCACCGGTGAGCTTTCGGTGAGGCCGTAGCCCTGGCGCATCGGCAATCCCGCCGCGAGATACGCCTCGCAGACGGCGTTCGGCAAAGGCGCTCCGCCGGATGAAAGGTGTTGAATGCGCGGTCCGAAAACACGGCGTAGATTCTTGGCCGTCTTCTCCGGATCGGGCGTTGCGACGGCGGTCAACACTTTCTCGTAAAACCGCGGTACCGAGGCGAAGTGCGTCGGTTTGACGTCGTCGAGATCGGCGACCAGAGTCTCCACCGAGTCGGCAAGGCAGAGCAACGAACCGGCCGCGAGATGCTCGTAGTGATCGACGGTACGCGCATAGATGTGGCTGTAGGGGAGCCAGCTCAGCACGATGGAATCGAACTTGATGGGCTGCGACTCCAAGGACGCGAGCGCGTTGCTGAGCAGATTGGCGTGCGTCAGCATCACGCCTTTGGGATTCCCCGTGGTGCCGGACGTGTACATGATCGTGGCGAGGTCGTCGGGATCGAGATTCGCCTCGCGCTTTTCCAACTCCGCTTTCAACCGAGGCAAAGCGCGACGACCCGCTTGCAGAAACCCGGCCCACGAAACCGCATCCGCGCCCGCCGCGTTGGGGTCGAAGACGACGATGCCGCGCAATTTCGGCAAGCTTGAGCGTACGTGGCGCAGTTTTTCCAACTGAGCCGCGTTCGAGACAAACGCCCAACACGCTTCCGCGTCTTCCAATTGAAACTGCACCTGCTTGGCGGTCAGCGGCGCGTGCGGCGGAACGTTGATGGCGGCCGCGGTGAGAATGCCCATGTCGGCCACGAGCCATTCGATGCGGTTCTCGGCGAGCAGCGCGACCCGGTCGCCCGGTTGCACCCCGGCATCGACGAGCGCCGCGGCACAGGCCACGCTGTCCGCCCGGTATAGCTCCCAGGTCACGTCTGAAAACAAGCCATGCTTGCGGTAGCGCAGGGCAATGCGGGGTCCGAGCCGCTCGGCTTGCCGACGTTGCAGTTCGGCGAGATTGCGATATTGCATGAAAGATGCGCCTCGCTCAGGCGTCTGGCTCCAACGGGATAGTTTGCACGCGGACCGGGACCCCTCGTGCAACGAAATGCAACGCTGCAACGGGCTTTGCAACGCATTGACCAAAAATGACCTCAATGCGTTGCAGGGGCGGGTAATTCGTTGCAGCACGGGGTGTTGCACTCGGTGAACGCTTTTCGCCTTCAATCATTTCACATGGGCGGGTTTCATTTCAAGTCTCGAT
>JBGQKZ010000066.1:0-36986 GCA_041499805.1 Gemmataceae bacterium | reverse complement strand
GCCGGGCCTCCGTGCGGGTTTGCAGACTTCGTCAGCTGCAAGATTATCCGCGGGAGGCCCTCTCGACTATGTATCCCAGGGCTGCAAGGCCCTGCAATCACAGCGGTTACGCTAGAGCGGACGGGCGGTTACGCCCAAAAGGGATCGTATGTGCTGGCGCCGGACAAGAAACCGAAGGAAATCGATCTGGTCTTTGCCGGCCAGACGACTGGCAAGGCAATCTACGACATCTCCGGCGACGAATTGAGATTCTGCTTTACGCAGGACAACGGCGAGCGGCCGACCGAGTTCAAGGGCAATCCCGCCAAGACGCAAGTCTTCGCCACGTTCAAGCGCGAGATGGACCCTGCCAAAGTCAAAGCCTACAAGGACGCGTTTGAAAAGGCACACGGGTCATCGAGCGCCGCGACGCGCAGCGCGAACAATCTCAGGCAAATCGGCATCGGCATCCACAATTACGCGGTCCAGCACGGCCATCTCCCGCCGGCCGCGATCTACAGCAAGGACGGCAAACCGCTGTTGAGTTGGCGGGTGCTCATTCTTCCGTTCATCGAGCAGGACGCGCTCGCCAGACACTTCCACATGGACGAACCGTGGGACAGCGAGCATAACAAGACGCTCGCCCAGATGGTGATCCCGACCTACGCTCCGGTCGCGGGCACTGATGGCGTGAAGGAAAAGAATTTCACCTATTACCGCGTCTTCACCGGCCCCGGCACGCTCTTTGAGGGAACGAAGAAGATCACTTTCGCGGACATCCCGGACGGCGCCGCGAACACGATCCTGGCCGTCGAAGCCGATGAACCCGTCATCTGGACTAAGCCTGACGAGTTGCCCTACGACCCCCAGAAGCCGTTGCCGAAGCTCGGCGGCCTGTTCAAAGGCAGCTTCAACCTGCTACGCGCCGACGGCGGCGTACAGTTTGTCAAACCGGGGTTTGATGAAGCGCTTTTCCGCCTCGGGGTCACGCGGAATGACGGGAAAGTGATTGATTTGTCGAAACTGAACAAATAGCGAACTTCGTTGCCAGACCTCGGCGCGAAGTGCTTGGACCGCGCTGGACACGGTAAGTCAATTGCGCAACGACGAGTCGGACGCGGCGAACGGCTGTGGCTGGGCCGTGCGGAAAGGCGACGAACAACACGGCGAGATATTCTTTCATGGCGGCGACGATTCAGAGTTTGTGGCACGGAAAAGGACACGGTAGTCATTGTTCGTCGGCCGTTAGGGGGGAGGCCGAGCGCCGCTTTGGCCGCTATTCTTCGCGCGGTTTACCGGCCTGATACAACGCGAGACGAGCGCTGAACTCCGCCTTGTCCGTTTCCGGCGCCAGTGCCACGGCTTTCTGTTCCCACTTCACGGCCTCCTCGAACTGGCCGGTTTCCGCGTAAGCCGTCGCGAGCGTGTCCAATTCCGCGGATGACTTCCACCCGGTCAGCTCGCATGCTTGCTTGGCGTACTCGACGGCTTTCTTACCATCACGCAATTTCACTTCTGGGCATGTGGCGAGGAACCACGCGAGGGCGTTTAGAGTTTCGGGCGTTTCTGAAGCGATAGATACGGCGTGCGTGTAGTCGGACAACGTGGCGTCAAAGTGCTTCAGCTTAGAATGAATCCACCCGCGCCGGACAAGCGAATCTTCGTCGTTCGGTTCAAGCCGTAGGGCGTCATTGAGGTCGGCAAGCGCTTTCGCGAATTCTTTTCTTTCTCCATACAATTGACCACGAGTCCTGTACGCCGTGACGAGTTCGGGTTCCAGTGCGATGGCCTTGGTGAGGTCGTCAATCGCCTTGGCCTCGTCGTTCTTCAGGCTATAAACCCATCCGCGCATTTGATACGCTTCCGCGTTATTGGGATCGAGGCGAAGTGCCTGGTCGTAATCCACGATGCCCGCGTCGAACGCTTTTTGGTAAGAGTACACGTCGCCACGTTCAAGGTACGCCTCCGCGTCCGTGGGAGCGAGGCGGATGACCTCTGTGTAGTCTTTGATCGCTTTGTCGAACTCCGCTTGCATCACATACGCAGAAGCCCGTTGATAATGAGCTGGCAAGCTGTCGGGATTCCGACGCAGCTTCACCGTGCAGTCCGCGATGATCTGTTCGCAGTCGGGTTCCACCGGACTGCCCTGGGAAGAACCAAAGCAGATCCCGAACCGCATCGTGTTTTGGACTACGCGACACTGAATCCTGATTCCGAATGGATCGAGGCTAGTCGCGCGGCCGAAATCGGCCAACGCTTTACAGATCTCGCCCTTGAACAGGTATGCGGAAGCCCGCGATGCGTAGACGCACGGGTCGTTCGGTTGCAACCGCACGGCGGTGTTAGCATCCGCGAGCGCCCGATCGATGTCCCCAGCGCCGAGGTGGGCCATTGACCGAAGCCAGTAATTATATTCGGCGTTGGGTTCTTGTGCGGTCGCTTCATCGAGATCGCGAATCGCCCGTGCAAACTCGTGCCGTTGCAAGAATGCCTGCCCGCGAATCGTATACGCCATGTTATTGTGCGGATCGAGCTTGATAGCCTGCGTGCAATCGGCAATGGCCTTCCCCGGCACGTACGCCGCCCGATAACTGTTTCCCCGACAAGCATATGCCTGGCTATTCTTCGGATTGAGCTGGAGCGCGCGCGTGAGGTCATCGATCGCGTGGTCATTATCGTCTTTGCCGGCGTAAGCCTCGGCACGCAGCAGAAGCGCCGCTTCGTTCTTGGGCTGGCGCTCGATGACAAGGTCCAGATCGTTGATTGCGCGATCGTACTCCTCTTGCTGGACGTGGACCCACGCGCGAAGGGCGCAAGCCAAGGTATTGTCCCCGTCCGCGCAAACGGCGGTTTCCAGGTCGGCGAGGGCCTTGTCGTATTGTTTGAAAAGAGCATGAACGGCGCCCCGCCACAGTGGAGAAGCGGGTCTGCCGCTGTCGTCCGCCGATGGCTCCGGCACGTTCACGCGGCGCTCATTGCGGCCCGAATCTTGGGCGATTGCGCTTTGTGTACAAAGGAATGCGTTGCCGAACGAGCCGGCCATGACGACGAGCGCTACAAGCAAACGAGACATGAATCGAATCCTCCCTGATCCGGTCAAGGAAATCCGGGGCGTTGTCGGCCTCTCGGTGCGTATTCCTTCTCGCACCGTGGGATAGCTTGCTGACCAATTCGCGTCAAGCGGGGACTGCACCCCGATCTTGGCCAGCTTCGCAAGGCGGCCGCCGCGGAGGCAGGACAGGGAACATTGGCAATTGGCCGGGAATGCTGCGAAGGGCTTCCAGATTCACGAGACTAACCCCCGAATCGGCTCCCACCCCGCCATCGTTCCCGCGACCTCGCGCGGCACGCCGGGTGCGATCCGCAGCTCTCCCATGTCGAACAGCGTGTGCAGGATCGTCGCCAGCAAATTCGGGATACGCACCGGTTCGGAGAGTGGTTCGCCGGCGTCGCGCGTCGATTGGCCGATGACTTGCCCCATGTTCAGTCCGCCGCCCGCGAGCAGCAACGGGGCTAGACCGCCCCAATGATCGCGGCCGCCCTTGGCGTTGATCTTCGGCGTGCGGCCCATTTCGCCACAGGCGACGAGGAGGATTTTGTCCGACAGGCCGCGCGCCGCCACGTCTTCAAGGAACGCCGACACCGCGTGATCGAGCGGCCGGCCCATGTAGCCCATGCCTTCTTTCACGCCGGCGTTGTTGACGTCGGAGTGCATGTCCCAGACGAAGTTGGTCGTCACCGTGACGAAGCCGCAACCGCGTTCGCAAAGCCGGCGGGCCAAAAGGAGCAGCTTACCGAGCGACTTGGCGTTATCGACGTAGTTGTTGTAGTTCTTCCACTTCTTGTCGATGTTCTCCGGCCGGACGAGTGGCGCCGTGTCATAACGGGCGAGCGTGAAGGGGTGCTCCTTCGAGAGGTCGAATGCATCCGCCACGCCGCCGAGAATGGTGTGGAACGCCTGCTCACGCGTCTTGTCGAGGCCGTCGAGCATGCGGCCTTCCGCCAGCGACCACTTCACGCGATCGAGTTGGGCCAGCAGCCGCCGGCGATCGTCGAGTCGGTCGAGCGGCAGGGCGAGCTTCATGTCCTTCTGCAAGTCGTTCCCCGCCGACGGATCGAACGGGGCGCATGACTCGCCGAACGGCCCCGCGTTGGCGAACTTGCCGAAGCTCATCGTTCCCGGCTGCGTGGACGCATCCACGGAGCGCGGGAACAGAATGCAGTTGCTCGGCACGCCGGTAACGGGATGGTTGATGCCGGCGACCTTCGCGTAAACCGAGCCGAGATTCGCTCCGAATGTGTCTTTCCCAAGGACCGGCTTGATGTCGTGGTTGCCGTCGCCGCTGGCAAAAGATCGGATGATCGCGAGCTTGTCGGCGTGGGCGGCCAGCCGCGGAAACGTGCCGCCGAACGTGACGCCAGGGATAGCGGACTTCACTTCGCCGGTGGCGCTGCGGACGTTCTCCGCCGCCGACATTTTCGGATCGAACGTTTCCGTCTGACTCGGTCCGCCGTGCAGGAAAAGAAAGATGACCGACTTATCGGTGACGAGCCGTTTCGCCTCGGCTGCCTTCAGCAAGCCGGGCAGCGACAGGCCGCCGAGCGCAAGGCTGCCGATTTTGAGAAACGAGCGGCGGTCGAAGCGCGAACCGGGCTGGTGGAATGAGAGCACAGCGGTCCCCCTGCAAGGATGCTCTCCACGGTGGGGTGAGAACTCTTTCATACCACACGGTTGCATCGGTCCGCAACGTACAAGCGCCGCGCTCCCTTCAAGTATCGTGTCGAACGCGAGAAATCTCGACTCGCACCGTTGACTTCTGTTCTCCGTCCCAGTATCGGAAATACTTGCCAATTGGAATTGGGGGCAGTTCGCAGCTGGCGGAGGCTGTCCGCGAATCAACCTGTCTTTGTCATCGAGAGGTGTCACATGAAAAGCGTTCGTCTGCTGGCCGGCTTGTGCGTCGCGAGCTTGGTGCTCGCCGCGACCACCCGCGCGCAAGAGCCTCCCAAGCCTGGCCCGGAACTTGCCAAGCTGAAAGACCTCGTGGGGACCTGGGACGCCACGATGAAGTTCGGCGACATGGAATCGAAGGCGACCGCCACCTACCGCATGGGCGTCGGCGGCCTGTGGTTGCTGAGTAATTTCAACGGCGATTTCGGCGGTATGAAATTCAGCGGCCACGGCGTGGACGGCTACGATACGACAAAGAAAAAATATGTCAGCGTCTGGGTCGACAACATGACGACGACCCCGATGCTCATGGAAGGCGGCTACGACCCCGCGGGCAAAGTCCTCACGATGACCGGCGAAATGCCCGGCCCCGACGGCAAGCTCGCAAAGTCGCGGAGCACGAGCGAGATGCCGGACAAGGACACGATCCTCTTCAAAATGTACACGGCCGACGCGAAGGACCCGATGTTCACCATCACGTACAAGCGGAAACCGCAGGAGAAAAAGTAGACCGCAGACGGACAAACGCAGTTTACGCAGACTTTCGCAGATCGGAAGACGGACCCGCGCTCCATCGCCTCGAGTGAACCAGTAACCCTCCGGCTTTCTTTCTGCGTCCGTCTGCGTTAATCTGCGTTTTGAAGTTCTGTGTTTTCCTGGAGAAATCCTCGATGCGTTCGGCTCTCGTTTTGTGCGCCGCTGCCATCTTCGCCGCTCCCGTCCACGCCGCCGATCCGTGGGTCGTCTACAATGGCGGCGACGGCCCCGGCAAGGGCAAGCACATCGTCTTCGTCAGCGGCGATGAGGAGTATCGCTCGGAAGAAGCGTTGCCGCAGCTCGCCAAGATTCTCGCCAAGCGCCACGGCTTCCAATGCACCGTCCTCTTCGCCATTGATCCCACCGACGGCACAATCAATCCGAACAAAAACGACAACATCCCAGGCCTCGAACACCTGACGACCGCCGACCTGATGGTGATCTTCACCCGCTTCCGCAATCTTCCCGACGAGCAGATGAAGTACCTCGACGACTATTTGAAAGCCGGCAAACCGGTTGTCGGCATGCGCACCGCGACGCACGCCTTCAACATCCCCGGCGGCAAAACCTATTCGCGGTACACCAATGGCAGCAACGTGAATGGCTGGGAAGGCGGTTTCGGCCGCCTGGTCCTCGGCGAGCAGTGGGTCAACCACCACGGGCAGCACGGCTCACAAGGAACGCGCGGCATCCTCGTTCCCGAAAATAAAGATCACCCAATTCTGCGCGGCATCCGCGACGGCGACATCTTTGGGCCGACCGACGTCTATACGGTGCATCTACCGCTTCCCCACTGCGATGTCTTGGTGCTCGGTGAAGTGACCCAATCGCTGCAACCCGACAGCAAACCTGTCGAAGGGAAGAAGAACGATCCCATGATGCCGGTCGCATGGACGAAAATGTATTCGATTCCCTATGGCAAACCCGGCCGCGCGTTCGCCACGACAATGGGCGCCTCACAGGACCTAGCAAGCGAAGGCGCCCGGCGGCTGCTGGTCAATGCGTGCTACTGGGCGCTCGGCATGGAAGACAAGATTCCGGCGAAATCGAATGTAGACCTGGTGGGCGAGTACACGCCGCATCCGTTCAAGGGCGGCGGATTCACCAAAGGCGTGAAACCGGCGGATTTGGCGTCGAAGTGACGAACTCTGCTGGGCAGTGGCAAATCAACCTTCAGGCGTATCCAGGATCGCTTGCAGCCGGCCCGCCAATACCTGCGGCAGCTTCGCGAGCCAAGTGCGATCGATCAAACCCACGCCGATCATGTCGCGAAGGTGCATCTGGCTCTCATTGCGATTTGACAGGAGTTGCATGAAAACCAGCGCCTCAAGCGTTATCACGCGAAACCCGGCCGGATCGTCGACGGCGGTGAGGTCCGGAAGAGACAGCGGATGCTCAGGCCGTACTTTCTCGTTCGCGAAGAGGAGATGAACCGATTCGCTCGGCTTGGCGCGAGGTCCATCGAGGAACATCGTCACGTCAGGGACCTCCGCGCAGAAACCCTGCCTGTTCGAACGCGGCGGTAAGCGCCGGCAGGTCTTCGCGACGCACCAGCAGATCGAAGTCGCGCGTATTGCGAACCGCTCCCTCATCGATTGTCGCCACCCACGACGCAACCGCGTGCCCGCCGACGACTGCGTAAGGCACGCCGGCCTGATTCAGGACGGAAGTCGCCCGTAGCAGGCGGTCGCGTACGTTTTGCACGGCTCGCTCCATGCGATCGAGGATTTCCCAGCCCATCGTGACGGTTTGACTCATCGTGTCGTCCACTGCGTCGGCGAAGCCCAAAGACGCTCTTATCGTAACATTCCGTGCAGCTCCGGCCAACGGGCAGTGTGCATTGCTGCCTAGTTTCCTGGCGAGTCGCGTATCCCGCCGATTCGGCGGCATTAAGAGCAACCCGTTGGCAGCACTGCGATTGCGAATGAAACACATTGCAGCGCTTCGGGTCGGCACATCACTTGCTCAAATCCAGCACGCCTCTTCTGCGCGCTTCCTTTCCTCCAGCGCGCATTCACTACGGAACCCGGTGCGCGCGAGCGGAGGAACAACGGGGAACGCTTACGCAAACCGCTAGTAAACCGTCCCCGTTGCTCCTCCATGTCGCCTCCTCTCTTCGCGCACGCTATTAACCAGAGGAGTATTGATGTTCGGCTACTTGATTGACATGGACGGCGTTATCTACCGCGGCAGCGAACTGATTCCCGGCGCCGAGCGCTTCATTCACGAGCTGCGGACCAACAATATCCCGTTTTTGTTTCTCACCAACAACAGCCAGCGCAACCACCGTGACGTGGCGACCAAGCTACAACGCCAAGGCATCGATGTCGAGGAAGAACACGTCTTCACCTGCGCCATGGCCACCGCTCGCTTTCTCGCTCGCCAAAAGCCGAACGGCACCGCCTTCGTCATCGGCGAAGGCGGCCTGCTGACGGCGCTGCACAGCAACGGCTACGCGGTGGTGGACAAAGACCCCGATTATGTCATCGTCGGCGAAGGCCGCACCCTCAACTTTGAGATGGTCGAAGCCGCCCTCGGCATGATCCTCGGCGGCGCGAAGCTGGTCGCCACCAACCTGGATCCGAACTGCCCGACGCAACACGGCACGCGCCCCGGCTGCGGCGCCCTCGTCGCGCTGCTCGAAACCGCCGCCGGCGTCAAAGCCTTCGGCCTCGGCAAACCAAGCCCCGTCATGCTCCGCGCCGCCCGCAAAGAGCTCGGCCTCGCCACCGACCAAACCATCGTTATCGGCGACACCATGGAAACCGACATCCTCGGCGGCGTGCAGCTTGGGTTCAAAACGATATTGGTGTTAAGCGGCGGCACTCGACGCGAAGATTTGGGCCGGTATGCATATCGGCCGGATAAGGTAGTGGAGTCGATTGCGGAGCTGGAGCATGAGGAGTTGGTGCGGGAATTTGGCGATCCCGACTCCGCTGAGAGAAATAACCCGCAGACGTCGGCAACTCGAGGCCGGTTGCTGATTTCGACAGCTCCGTGACCATTCGTCTCGATGCTGGCGCGGCCGAAGTGTTTCGGACACCGGAATCGGTCATTGCAATGGTGCGCGCCTTGATCGAAAGTATGCCGGAGCGAAGCGCGAAGTAGTCTGCAAGGTTCACGTCGGTAGAATCTCCAGGACGCGATCGAGCGCCTCTTGAATCGTGTTCACCGGCACTACCTCCACCTGCGCCAACACGCTGTCCGGCACCTGGCTGACTTCCTTGGCGTTCTCCGCCGGTATCACGACGAGCCTTCGCCCCGCCTTCGCGGCGGCTTTGATCTTGTAGGCCAAACCGCCGACGCCCGTGACTTCGCCGTGCAGGGTCACTTCGCCCGTCATGGCGCATCCCGGTTTCACCGGTCGGCCCGTGAGCGCGGATACGATGCCAACGACGAACGCCAGCCCGGCCGACGGGCCTTCGCGCGGTTGCGCGATGCGCACTAGGTGGACCGCGACAACTTGCTCTTTGAGTCGCTTTTCGCTGACGCCGAGATCGCGGAATCGTGAGCGCACGACGTTGTAGGCCGTTTGCACGGAGTCCCTGAGCACCGGCCCGTGCAACCCCGTCACCTCAACATGAGCATGCCCGGCGAATGCCGATGCCTGAACCAGAATCAAATCGCCTCCGACGCTGACGCCATCCTTCTCGATCACCGCGAGGCCTGTCACGGCGCCGATCACGGCTTCCCGGTTCATGCGGTCGTCTTTCGGCAGCATCTCTCGTGATGGGGCGCGAAGGTCGGCGGCGGCGTGTTCCGTGAGATCCTTGTGCCCGATCATGCGTGGCTTGAACTCGCCCGGTGCGATTTCGGCGAGTTGATTGTGGACGCGCTGCCGTAGCTCGCACGCCAGCGCGACGATCTCGCGCAGCTCTTCCTCCGTCATCCGGCCATCCGGGAAGATCAGCTTCACGAGTCCGGACGAAATCCGCTCCACCGCCGTCTGATCGCGTTTCGTCATCCCCGCGGCGAACTCCAGCGCCTGCACACGATCGTAGAAACCGTCCTCGCGCAGCTTGACCAACACTTCACCGAAGTAGTCGGTGACGAAGCCAACCCCCTGCGAAAGTGCTGCGGGTGTGATCTTCGGAATCTCCCAGCCCGGCAAGTAACCGTGGATGCGGTCGAGAAACGCGGAGTCGATGAGTTCGTCCGGCAGCGGTTCGAACAGGTGGCGGTAACGCGGATCGGGTTGGTCGCCTTCGACATCAAGATTGCCGGCGAACGCGACGCTGGCGTCGGCCGCGAAGCTCTTTGAACCGCGGCTGAATTGGCCGCTTTCCATGTAATCCTTCAGCGTCGAGATCGTTTCATCTTCCTCGCCAAACGACGTGTGCGCGATTTCATCGAACACGACCACCTTGCGCGTGCCCAGGATGCCGACGGCGCGCGTCGCCAGGTTGACGAACAAGTTCGCGGGCGTCGTCCTGCCGCCTGAGATCGTGAAGACGCGTGGCGATACGTTGCGTAAGAGGAATGTCTTCCCGGTCTGCCGCGGACCGAGTTCGACAAGGTTGACGTTCCGTTCCACCAGCGGCACGAGCCGGGCCAGCAACAGCAACCGCGTCCGCCGGCTGGGAAACGCGGCCGATGCGTAGCCGGCACTGTGCAGCATCAGGGCGATCCATTCGTCGGCGCTGAATTGCGAACGTTTCGCACGATAGGCGTCCAGGTCGGGCGGACCCACCTGGAACGGCGTGAACCCAACGAGTTCATTCGGAAACTCCCCATCGGTTTCGGGGCTGTATTTGAGCCGTGCCGTGCCCCACGATCCGCCGAGCAGCAAACCCGGAACCTGTTCGAGCAGCGCCGCCGAAACGCGGACCTTGTCATCGTTGATCGCCGGCACCCGGCACCATCGCTGGCCGCTGCGAAGATCGACGCGCGCTTCGAGATTGTCGATGAGCACCACTTCGCCCGTGCGGAGCAGTCGGTCCTTAATCAACTCACGGCGTTCGAGGTCGGGCAGCAGGTCTTTGATCTTGGCTTTGACTTTTGCGACGTCGTCCTGCCACGTTTCCGGCCGAACATACTTGGCGACCATGTACTCCGAGACGAAACGCGGCAACCCCTGCAAGCCGGCCTGGGGCACGAGCGCCTTGAACACGACGCTGTCGCCGAACACCGCGCGGGCCTTGCGGTCGAGTTCGGAAAGCGGCACGTCGTCGTACAGGGCCATCGCTAGGCTCCAAACATCGCATCGAGATCGGGATTGTGACGCAATTCGGTCGGCGCTGCCGGCGCGGCGGGCGGTTCAAGCGGTTCACCCAGCGGCGCCAAAAGCGCGGCGGCCGCCGCACGGACCGCCGACCGCTTACCCTGGGCGATGGCGACAAATTCGGCGCCGACCGTGGCAAACTTTTCCGGCGCATACCGTTCGGTCAGCAACCGGAACTGACGGCGGATCAGGTCCGGCGTCAACGGCAGCGCGGGATCGATTTCCAGAACCGACCGCTGATCGGCGGGCGGCGGCGGTTCGGGTCGTGGCTTTGGCGCAGGAGCCGGCGGCGATACGCTTACGGATAGAGAACGCTCCCAAGCAGAACCGCTTTGCACGCGAGCAGGCGACAGCGCTGTTACGGCCAGAGCGGGTTGAATAGACAGGGCTTTCGCCGCAGCGATTGTCTGCACAAGAGTCGCTTCGGCCTCTTGCTCCGCGCGAAGTAGCGTCTGTTCGAGATCCGGAAACGCGGTATGGAAATACTCGATCGGAATTAGCCCTTGCGGTGGTGGGCGGAAGTAACGCCAGAATGTCACCCGCCGCGCAACTATAGCAAACGGTCGCAAGGCATCAACGATGGTTTCCGCAGCCCGCAGTCTCGCACGGATGCCGAGCTCCAGTTTCTCGTATTTGTCCGCCAATCCGTTGAGTCGCGGGGCCAACCGCGTCGCCTCTGCGTCCTCGCCGGCCTCGAAACGCTCCCGCGCGCGGTTCAGCAAGTCACGCACGGCGTGATCGATGTCGCGCAACCGTTTCGGGCCCAGACCGTGAATATGGATGCGTGCATTCTTGAGTGCGGCAAGATTGGAAAAACCGCCGTCGCGCAACCGGGCAATGGTATCGGGCCCAATGCCGGGATAGGGATCCAAGTCTTCAACCGGCACGCTTCGTAGCTCCGCGTCGAACGCGTGCATGTGAAGTTTCTGTGCCTCGTCCGACCGGTCGCGAGCGATGCTCTTGAGCCGCCCGCTCTCCAGCCCCGCGTGGTGACGGGCTGCGCCGACCAGCGCGAGGACGCGGTCGCGCCATTGCTTTTCGCGCGATCGCGCGAAAGTGCTGTAGAACATAATTCCGATTAGGAGCGGGCCGAGTGCAAGCACCGCGATCAAGAACCAATTCCAGGCGAACATGGCGAATCCGTGGCCTGATCGAAAGACGAGCCCCAAATCGGCTGCGTAAGGAGCAGAGGCCTGCTCCGACCATGCTGGCAGATTGGCCGTGAAGAATCAAGCAGGCACGTTCGCGCACGCTGTGATCATCCCAACCCTCTCCGCGGATCGCCCTTCGGCAACAGCGAGATGTGCAGGTTGTACCCATGCTGCTGAAACATGTGCAGTAGATTCTCACCGTTTATCAGCGTGATCGGCTTATCCTTCGCGAATTCGAGACTGTCTCGGCCGAAATGGCTCGTTGTCACCAAGATGCCTTTGTTGGCCCCTTCCGCCGTCATGGTACCGAAGAGATCGCGCACAGCGGACACGGGAACGACTATGTTGTAGCGCTTCGCTTGAATAACGAATTTGCCGCCGCGGATCGGGTCAGGATCGAACGCGATGGCATCGACGCCGCGGTCCCTACTCGCCTGCGTAATCCTGACCTCGCCGCCGGATTTCTGGAACTCTTTCTCGAACAGCTCGCGAACGAGGTGCTCAAAATCCTCCCATTCCATTGCCGCAAGGTTTTCCTGCGGCCGCATCTGATCGAGCACTTCCTTCGACTCGACGAAACGGTCATCGTCGCGGTTGATGTCCATGATCGGCCGGACGGGTGCCAGCATCGCAAGCGGCCCGGCCGTGATCCCCTTGAGTCCGCGCACGCATTCTTTCGGTTCAACATGCAGTAGGTCGAACTCGACGAACTGCTCACGCGGAGCCTGGCAACTGAGGATGCAAGACGTGAAAGCCTTTCCCGTCTTGCTGTCGATGCCGCGCGCCCAGCCGTTAAACACGACGGCTTCGATGCGCTGCGCCGCATCGGAGATGAGAATCTCATGGATAGTCCGCAGCGCGAGTTGCTGAATGATGTTGTCGTAGAAAGCTTCGAAGTCTTTCGCCTTCATCTCCTTCGGCTTGATTTCTTTCCGCGATGCCACAAACTGATATTCGGTGACACGCGGCACTTCACTGGGAGCCGGGAGCCAGAAATTGACGATCAACGTCTTGCTGGCGGAGTCAAAAAGAACTTCGGGCTCGCCGGCGATATCTTCGGGGTACGTCGATCGCGCGAGAACCATCTGCACATACTGCTCGACGCCGTCCGGCTCACCAGCCGCGTATCGGTCACGAAAAGCAATAACCGAGTTATTGTGCTCTTCTTGACGAGTCCGAAACTCATTTCGGCGCTTGACGTACGCCTGTTGGGCGGTTTTCAGTTTCGAGTTGTATTCCCTGACGGCCACATTGTATGCGTCCGTAACTTCGTGCTCGCGCGCCTTGTATTGCTGAACCCTCTTTGCATGCTCGACTCTAGCCCTTCTTGCCTGCTTCTCGTACGCGGCCGTAGCTTCTGCCTCGCGCTCGAGCCGCCGGGTCCTGAGAAATGGCAGCAAGAATTCCCAGACGCTCGGTTTCTCCGGCGCGGGAGCCGCCACTGCAATTTCGACAGGCGTCGGTCCGAGCAATTGCACGCGGATCTTATCCCGCTCCGGCTTGGCGTAATTGAACTGGAACGATTCAAGCGTTTGACGATCAAGAAGTTGTTCCCAGTCAATCGCGAGGTTTCGACCGTTTGCCGATGACAGAATCTCTCGAAATGCCGCCAGCTGTTGCTGCGCCAACGCGGTGTCCTCCTCAGCCTGCAGCTTCAAGTTTACCGCGTGTTGACGGGCTGATTCACGCTGCGCTTCTTTTTGCTTTTGAGTGCGCTTCCGCTGTTCTTGCTCGTTCCATTTGTACAGTTGCGACGTGACTTGAAATTCCAGGTCGCCCCGTGACATCGCGCGGACAACCCTGCTTGCGCCCAAATACTCGTTCTGGATCGTGATGCGGTACGGGTACTGTGATGGCATGGGCAATGACCTTGCGAGTTTGACCAGATTATGACGCCGACGAGTATATGAGCGTCCGGACGCCATCTCAAGCGTCTCGCCCAAAACTCTCGCTCCCGCAATCGCGCGATCGTATCGGGCCCAATGCCCGGATACGGGTCCAAATCTTCCACCGGAACTCTTCGCAGTGCGCTGACAAACGCCTGCGCGCGAAGCTGCCGCGCCTCCTCGTCCTGATCGTGAGCGAGATCGCGGAGTTTGCCGCGCTCCAGCGATGCTCGATAGCGTGCCGCGTCGCTCAGTGCCAAGACGTGATCGCGCCACTGCTTCTCACGCGACCGCCCGAAAACAACGTACAGCACCGCCCCGCTCACGATGGGACCGAGAGCGAGCACGGCGATCAAAAACCAGAGCCAGGCGAGCATGACGGGTCCATGAATCGGGAGCCGGGGCGCGAGGCGCGACGCGGCCGTTTAGCGGGAGTCTGTTTCGACCATGCTGCCAGATTTGGAGTGAACAATCAAGAAGTGGAGATGGCGAGGCAATGGTTTCGGCGGGCGCCACGGACGCCGCATTTCCGATTGCGGAGCAGGTAGGCGAACGGTCCCGGCGGGATGACGGCCAGGGCCAGCGCCAGATCGTGCTCGCGTGCGGCTTGTCGCCGTCCGGCGGCCAGCAGTCGAGGCCGTTGCGGCGGGTGACCTTCTCAGGGGCGGCGTCGAGCAGGGCGTGCAGAATCGCCCAATGCTGGTCGTACTCCTCTTGGCGGAAATCGCCGTGTACGTCGTAATCCGTCCCGGCTTCATTCCACCACGTCTGCTTTTTCCTTCGACCATTTGCCGCCGAGCAGACGCCCGACGAGTGGCAGAATATCGTTGGCCGTGAGCCCTTGGCTCACCGAATTCTGCTTGACGAGTGTACATTCCCGCAAGTATTTCTAGGTTAGCAACTACTTGTACGCGCGCAGCCTGCGGCAAGGTGGTTTCACCGACCAAAGGATTCCCGGCGTGGACTCAAATCGCCTTCATCACGGCGACTGCATTGAAGGACTTAAGCAACGCGAAGCCGGGTCGGTCGATCTGGCGTTCGCCGATCCGCCGTTCAACATCGGCTACGACTACGACACCTACCACGACAACCACGAAGCCGAGCACTATCTCGCCTGGACGAAGCAATGGGGCGGGCAGATTCACCGCGTATTGAAGCCGGACGGGACGTTCTGGCTCGCGATCGGCGACGAATACGCGGCCGAGTTGAAACTGCTTTTTCAGAATGAATTCGGCTTCACCTGTCGGAGTTGGGTGATCTGGTACTACACCTTCGGCGTCAATTGCACGAAGAAATTCAGTCGCAGCCACGCCCACTTGTTCCATTTCGTGAAGGATCCGAAGCGCTTCACGTTCAACAACATGGACCCGGTGATCCGCGTCCCCTCGGCTCGGCAACTGGTCTACGCCGACGCGCGCGCCAACTCCGACGGCCGCTTGCCGGACGACACGTGGATTCTCCGGCCGCAGGATTTGCCGGACGGCTTCCAACCCGACGAGGATACGTGGTACTTCAGCCGCGTCTGCGGGACGTTCAAAGAGCGGGCCGGCTGGCACGGCTGCCAGATGCCGGAGCAACTTCTCGGCCGCATCATCCGCGCGTGTTCCAACCCGGGCGAGGTCGTACTAGACCCATTTAGCGGCAGCGGCACGACACTCGTCGTGGCCAAGAAGCTCGGCCGCGAGTGGATCGGCTTCGAGTTGTCGCCGAACTATGTGGCACAAGCACAGGCGCGGCTGGATGCGGCAGCCGAGGGGCAGCCGCTTGAAGGCGCGGACGAGCCAAAGTTGAGCGCGCCGGCCACGGCAAATGGGAAGCGACGGCGATCTCCGCCAAATCCATCAGACACGCCTACGACGACCGGGCAAAATCGACACCGATGATCGGCGCGTATTGGACCGTACGTGAACGACGTGCGCGCTGGCGCCGGTTGATAGTTTCGCAAGAAAGGTGAGCCGCCTCTTGCGCATTGCTCACGGTTCTTCCCAGAACACCGTGCGGCAACGGCGGCACTGGCCCAGGTAATAGATCAGCTCTTCGCCCGTGTTGAGCGTGAAGGTACACTGTTCGAGTCGCGGCAGCTCCGCCCCGCACGTGCAGTGGCGCTCATCGGTTTCCCCGCCGCGGAACAACGTTTTCCACGGGTGACGGCGCAGGTATTCACGCCAGCTCAGCCGCATGTTCAGGAAATGCATCATGCGGGACCAGCGAACATCCGCCGGGTTATCAATCCCGACCTGATCGCAAGACGTAACAATGTAATAAGGCGGGGCGTCGCACTCGACCGTGACCGGGCCTAGCCGTGGCATGTTTTGTTTCTCCTCTCCGCGGAGCGAACTTGTTCGCGCGCCCCGTCGGCGAGAGTAGATTGGCAATTCGCGTGCCATCACGCGAGGGGAAGAAGAATGTGTTCCAAACCCGCAAGAAGTAAACGATTCGCGGCGAGTTCTGCGCCGTCTACTCACCTGGAGGGTGAAACCCGTGTCTCACGCACGCAGCCCGTACACCCGAACCGCATTGTCGTGGAATAGTCGCCGCTGGTCCTCATCCTTGCGATCGTGAACAATGGTTCGCAGCGCCTCGAACCACTGCTTGAACGTGGCCGCGAGCGTACATACCGGCCAATCCCCGCCAAACATCACGCGCTCGGGACCAAACGTGTTGAGCGTGTGATTCACGATCGGGGCGAGGTCGTCGGCCGTCCATTGCCCCGGTTTCGCCGACGCAACGATGCCGGAGACCTTGCACACGACGTTCTTCTTCAGAGCGACCGCCGCGATGTCTTTCTGCCACTGCGTGCGATCCGTGGCCTGCACGTTGCCATTGCCGCAGTGATCCAGGATGAAACGCGTGTCCGGACAGGCATCGATCAGCTTCGCCGCATCGAGCAGTTCGCCCGGGCGGAAGCAGAGATCGAAGCTCATGCCGAGTTCGCCCAGCAGACGTATCCCCTTGATAAAGTTGGGATCGAGGCAATAGCGCGCCGGCGTCGTGGGACCGTGCAGCACCTGGCGGACGCCTTTGATGTACGGATTGCCTTTGAACGCCGCGATATATTTCGCGAAACCGTCCGCGGCGGGCCGGCCGGAGATGACGGCGGCGACCATCGGCGTGTTGCCGCTTTTGCAAATCTCAAGCACATATTCCGCCTCCGCCTGCTGCTGTTCCGGGGCGAGGTCTACTTCCATGTAGATGGTTTTGACCACCTTCGCCGGGGCCGTGAGGTCGCGGGTTGCGCGTTTGTAATCTTCCATCAAGTAGCTTTGTGCCAACTTCGGCTCCCGTTCCAGCCACGGCAGTCGAAACTTGGCGATGTCCCATAAATGCTGGTGTGTGTCGATGATGGGGAACACGTCGGCTCCTTTCGGCTCAGCGGCGCGGCCAAAGCCGGCGGCTGCGAGCACGGCAACAGTTTGTTGGACGAACGAGCGGCGGTCGAGCAGCATGGCGGCGCTCCGGAATGGTAAATCGTTCTTGGCAGGCGTCTTCCCACCCGGTTACCATAGGTTCATGCTCGTGTCCAGCGTCTGCGCCCTTCCTCGGCCGCCGGGCGCTGGCGAAACGTCCTCCCCGCCTGTATTGCTCCCCGCCGAATCTACGCACGGAGCCAG
This sequence comes from Gemmataceae bacterium, assembly GCA_041499805.1. Classification (GTDB taxonomy): domain Bacteria; phylum Planctomycetota; class Planctomycetia; order Gemmatales; family Gemmataceae; genus JBGQKZ01. The sequence goes on along the minus strand of JBGQKZ010000066.1, from coordinate 19,650 downwards.
CTGATGAAGTGCGTCGCCGTTTGGTCCGCCAGCCTGTCGCTCGCGCTGCTGCTCGCCGGCCGCGCCGCGCCTCAGGCGCCTGCCGCGGCCGACGTGGAGTTCTTCGAGAAGAAGGTGCGGCCGGTTCTCGTGGAGCATTGTTTCCCCTGCCACTCCGCGGGCGCGCCGAAAGTGAAGGCCGGTCTACTTCTCGATAGCCGGGCCAATCTCCTCAAAGGCGGCGACAACGGGCCGGCGGCCGTGCCGGGGCAGCCCGAGAGGAGCCGGCTCGTCGAAGCGATTCACTACCAGAACGTCGATCTCCGCATGCCGCCGCGCGGCAAGCTGCCGGACACCGCGATTGCTGACCTGACCGCGTGGGTGAAGCAAGGCGCTCCATGGCCGGGCGAGAAAATGACGGCGAGCGCCATTCCCAACGCGGAGTTCGATCTCCAGAAGCGTAAACGGGAGCACTGGGCGTGGCAACCGATCCAAAAGCATGTGCCGTCGACCGTCAAAAACACCGCCTGGCCGTGCGCTGGGGTCGATGCGTTCGTTCTCGCCAAGCTCGAGGAGCAAGGGCTGGCGCCCGCCCAGCCAGCCGAGCGTCGGACGCTGATTCGGCGTGTGTATTTCGATCTCGTCGGTTTGCCCCCGACGCCCGAACAGGTTCAGCGCGCGGTCGCCGATAAATCGGAACGGTGGCTTGAGAAGTTGGTCGACGAGCTGCTCGCCTCGCCGCACTTCGGTGAGCGCTGGGGCCGGCACTGGCTCGATCTCGTTCGCTATGCCGAGACCCGCGGCCACGAGTACGATTTCCCGCTGCCCAACGCTTACCAGTACCGTGACTACGTCATCCGTGCGCTAAACGCGGATGTTCCGTACGACCGCTTCGTCACCGAACACGTCGCCGGCGATTTACTCGCTACCCCCCGTCTGCACCCCGTCGAACGCTTTAACGAATCGATTCTCGGCACCGGCTTCTGGTTTCTCGGCGAGGAAACTCATTCGCCCGTTGACATTCGCCAGGACCAGGCGGATCGCTTCGACAACCGCATCGACACCTTCGGCAAGACGTTTCTCGGACTGACGGTCGCTTGTGCCCGCTGTCACGATCATAAGTTCGACGCCATCTCCGCCCGCGATTACTACGCACTGTTTGGTTTTCTTGAAAGTTGCAGTCCACGGCTCGTGCGTTTCGACGCGCAGTTGCCGAACCGTTCCCTCGCGGCGGACCTGGCAACGGCGCGAAATCGTCTCCGCCCCGTGGTGCAACGGTCGCTGTCTGAGCTGTTTCGTCCCGGCGTGAACCGAGCCGCCGAGTACCTGTTGGCGGCACGCGAATCGGTTCTCTCGCCTCACGTATCTTGCGCGTCATTTGCCGAAGCACGCAAACTTGATCCGGCCGTTTTGGAACGCTGGGTCACATGCCTTTGTGCGGCTGCCAAGGACGAGCGGGATCCGCTTCATGCCGTTGCGAAGCTCGTCGGCGATGCCGACACGAAGGACGCGGAACAACTCGCGGCCCGAGTGAAGCTCGCACGCGATGCGTTCCGGAAACGCGCGAGCGATTCGGCGAAGGGCTTGCAGGGCGGGGCGGTCATTGTCGATTACCGCGGCGCACTTCGCCCCGATCAGTGGTTGCCGGACGACGTTACGTTTGGCCTCCGTCCGATCCGCACGGGAGAGCTGCGCGTCGCGCAAAAGGATGGAATGCCGCGGCTTTCTTTTTCGGAGTTTGCCGCCGCGGCGAAAGATGCGTTCTGGGACGGTATCAAGCCCGCCGCGGGATGCGAGACCGACGCCGGCGCCCTCGGCGGCATTCCCCGAGCCGGCCGCACGATCCGCACGCCGGCTTTTACGTTGACGGGCAATAAACTTTACTATCTCGTCAAAGGCACGTTCACGGTCTACGCGGCGGTGGATCAACACCTGCTGGTCAACGGCCCGTTGCACGGCCAGCTTGTCCACACCGTCAAGGCGGGCGACAACTGGCAATGGATTTGGCACGACCTGACGCCATATAAGGGCCAGCGTTGTCATGTGGAGTTCATCGCTCATCAAGGCGCCGACTTTTCCCTTGCCCTGGTGACGCAGGGCGACCGCGACCCCGTATTTGTCTCGCCGCCGAATACGCTTGTGCAGGAGTTGTTTGACGAAAACGGGAAGAATGCGGCCTCCATCGAAGCTGTCGCGAAGGGCTATCAGCGCTTGCTCCAGGAGACGCTTGAAAGGCTATCGGCCGACAAGGTCATCGGTACGCCTGATGCCGCAGACCGCGCCGGCCTAGCGAACTGGTTAATGCGGCATGCCGACCTCTTTGGCATCGACCCGAAGCGCGTCGTCGACGCCGCGGCGCCGCTCATTTCAAAAGAAGCCGCGCTTGCCGGCCGGATGAAAACCGAATCCCGGCTTGCGCTGGCGATGCTGGACGGCAACGGCCAGGACGAAAACGTCTTCATTCGCGGCTCGCCGAAAGCGCCCGGTCAACTTGTGCCGCGCCGGTTCCTGGAAGCGCTCGCCGGGCCGGAGCCGATGCGCGCCGAATCTGGCAGCGGCCGGCTCGAACTTGCGCGGCAGATGACCGATCCCGCGCTGGACCCGTTGCTGCCGCGGGTGCTTGTCAACCGCGTCTGGCACCACCTGTTCGGCCGCGGCATCGTCGCGTCGGTGGACAACCTCGGCGTGCTCGGCGAACGGCCCACCCATCCGGAGCTTCTCGATTATCTCGCGGACCGCTTTGTCCGCGAGGGTTGGTCGATCAAGCAGTTGATCCGCGAGCTGGTGTTGACGCGAACGTATCAAATGTCCGCGCATCCCGACGCGGGCGACGCAGCCGACCCGCAAAACCTCTTGCTGCACCGGATGCACATGAAACGACTGGAAGGCGAGGCAATCCGCGACGCCATTTTATGCATCTCGGGGCGGCTTGATCGACGGCCCTTCGGGCCGTCTGTGTCGGTATACCTAACGCCCTTCCAAGACGGCCGCGGCCGACCGGACAGCGGCCCGCTCGACGGCGACGGGCGGCGCAGCGTCTACCTCGCTGTCCGCCGCAATTTCCTGTCGTCGTTCTTGCTCGCGTTCGATACGCCGATTCCATTTTCGACCGTGGGCCGCCGCACCGTGTCCAACGTCCCGGCGCAGGCGCTGATTCTGATGAATGATCCGTTCGTGCAGCAGCAGGCGGAGGTGTGGGCGAAGCGCGTGCTGGCCGACAGCGGTCCGCCGGAAGAACGAATCCGCACGATGTATGAGGCTGCATTTAGCCGGCTGCCGACCCAAGCCGAGTCGGCGACATGCCGTGCGTTCTTTCGATGGCAGGCTGATTTCGGGAACAACGAGTTGAACTCATGGACGAATTTGGCCCACGTGTTGTTCAACGCGAAGCAGTTCATTTTCGTGGACTGATACGGTACGCCGCCGCGTGAAAAGGAGTTGCAGTGGGCAAAGCTATGCCGGCGCTGCAGCCGGAACGCTCGGCACGGGATTTAATCGACCGGGCCATTGGCGAGAACCGCAACAACGAGCGCTTGCTTTATGTTTTCTCGGCAATCTTTGTGGCAATCGGGGCGTTCGCCCTGTGTTGGTCGATCGTTGTGAATGCCGGGCTGGCGAGCGTCGGTGGCATCGTGTCGTCGGTCTTGTTTTTGCCGGCGATGCAGATGGCCCGGCGCATTCGCGAACAAAACATCGCCTTGCGGATGCTGGAAGTGCCGCTCGATCGCGCTCAAACAGCGGAAGAGGCGTCTCAGTTGTTGCGCGATTTCTTCGCGCGGGCATTCGACATGGGTAAGATAAACTCCGGCCCGAAATAGGAATTCGACCAAAGGAGGCAACCCTATATGTGGCAATTCTTCAAGCCCAAGCACACGCTGCGGTCGGTGGCCCGGCAATTGGCCGAAGGTCTCGAGGACGGCACGATCCTCCTGCGGCCCAAGATCTCCGCAAGCGGCCCGGGGGCGAAGGAGGCCACGCACGATCAGTTCGGCAAATGCCCAATCTGCGGCGGCACGGGCCAAACGTCGTACGACAATGGCAACGGCTCCCACTGCCCGCACGAGCCCAAATCAGAGTGGGAAGAATCGTCAAACCGTTGTCCGACCTGCGACGGGACGGGCTCCATCGATTAGCAAGCCCATGTAGCCCGGATCGCCAAGGGTCTTTACATGCACTGCCGCCGCTACCGCCATCCCCTGACTCGCCGCGACATGCTGCGAACCTGCGCCAACGGCTTCGGCGCTGTAGCCCTGTCCGCGCTTTGGGCCGCCGATGGACACGGCAACACCGGCGGCGCCCTCACCGGCCTGCACCACCCCGCCCGTGCCCGCAATGTCATCTTCCTCTACATGGACGGCGGCCCCTCGCAGGTGGACACCTTCGATTACAAGCCGCTTCTCGAGAAATACCACGGCCGCGATCCGCATTCGGTTTTTCAGGTCGAGCCGACGCAGTTCGACAACGTCGGCAAGGTGATGGCGTCACCGTGGAAGTTTCAGCAATACGGCCAAAGCGGCCTGTGGTGCAGCTCGCTGTTCCCGCATGTGGCGGGCTGTGTGGACAATTTGTGCGTCGTCCGCTCGCTCACGTCGAAGTTCCCCGAACACACGAGCGCCAACTTCTTCCTCCACACCGGCACCGGCATTCAAGGCCGGCCGAGTATGGGGGCGTGGGTCAGCTACGGTCTTGGCAGCGAAAACCGCGACCTGCCCGGCTTCATCGTGCTTAACGGCGGACTCATTCCGCCCGGCGGGCTCGACAACTTCAACAGCGGCTTCCTCCCCGCGGCGTATCAGGGCTCGATCTTCCGCGCCGCCGATCCGCCCGTCGCCAACATTCGCCGGCTCGAAGCGACCGACCGTGAGCAACGCAGCAAGCTCGATCTGCTCCGCCGGCTCGACGCAGCAGCCGAGGAGCGACTCGGCAAGACCGATGAGATCGAATCGGCGATCGCGAACTACGAGACGGCGTATCGCATGCAGACCTCGGTGCCGGAGTTGATGGAGATCAAGAGCGAGACCGAAGCGACCCGAAGGCTCTACGGCCTCGACGCGGCGTATGAACCGACGCGTCTCTTCGGGGCGCAATGCCTTATCGCCCGCCGGCTAATCGAGCGCGGCGCCCGGTTCATCGAATTGACGTGCCCGAAGGTCGGCGGCGATCGCTGGGACCAGCACGGCCAGCTCAAACAGGGACACGAGAACAACGCCCGCGCCACCGATCAACCGATCGCCGCGCTTTTGAAAGACCTCAAGTCACGCGGCTTGTTGGAATCGACGCTCGTTCTGTGGGCCGGTGAGTTCGGCCGAACTCCGTTCGCGCAAGGCGCCGACGGTCGCGACCACAATCAATTCGGCTTCACCGTCTGGCTCGCCGGCGGCGGCGTTAAGACGGGCTTCGCTTACGGCCAGACCGATGAATGGGGCTACAAAGTCGTGCAGGACAAGCTTGAAATGCACGACCTGCACGCGACGCTGCTGCATCTGCTTGGCGTCGATCACAAGAAGCTGACGTTCCGTTTCGGTGGCCGCGACATGCGGCTGACGGATGTGCATGGCGAAGTGGTTCACGACCTGTTCGCCTGAGCCGCCTTTCGGTTCATAACTACCCATAACCACCGTTAACCACCGCTAAATTGAGTTTGTGGCTGGAGGTCATTCTCCCTAACCACTTACCATAATTAGACTTACCGAGAATACTCTGTGAGAGGTAGCAAAACGATCCAAATTTAAGACCTTTAAGTCATTAGCCGTCAAGCAGTTGTAGCCAATTCGGGCCGTCATGATCGTTCACTACCTCTCATCGTTCTGCCACGCGGCGTTGAGGTCATTCACTTCTAAATGGGTGAGGGTCACTCCACCCGTACCCGAGACTGTCAGCGACCGTTCCTTCTCATTCAGGATTTTACCATAGGGAATATACACCAGTCCACTATTTGCAAAGATTTCCACAGAAGTTCTATCCACGAGCACGTCGAGACGAATCTTGCCGTCCACCGGCGCGAGCGGCGCCGACTCGGTGCATGCCAGCGTCTGCTTCTTCACATCGTAAATGATCGGCACACCGCGCACTGTCAAACCGAAACTTGTTGCCGCTGCGCCGACGGCGAATTCGGCGCGCACGTGAAACAGCTCACCGCGTAAGTCGGCCAATGGATTCTCGCCGGCTTTCAGAACGACGTTTTGCCACACATGACGCTTGTGGTGCAGCGTCGCAATCTCCTTGACCGGATTCGTGAAGAGCCGCGGACCATCGGCCGCGGTGCGCAAGGTCAATTCGCAGGGAAACGTCATCATCTGGTTAAACGGCATCCCCGGCGTGGCGATGCGGCCCCAGCCGATTTGAATGCGGCGGCCGTCCGGCACGTCGCTGAATGTCTGCGAGGCGTAAAAGCAGTTGCCGTAATTGCCGCGCAGCTTTTTCGTTTCGGGGGTAAACGTCTTGCCGTCGAAGCGGCCGACGGCGTAGTTGCCGTCCGCCGCGTAGAGAACCCAGCGCGTGTTTTTCGGGTCGGCGTCCACCGGCAATTCGAAGATTTCGGGACACTCGAAATAGCCCTCGATGCGGCTCTGAAAGTCCCACTTCTTCAAATCGGGCGACGTGTAGAACGCGATGTTTTGCGTCTTGCCGACTTCGTCGTAGACGGCCATCACCCAGCGTTTCGTCGGCTCGTGCCAAATCAGTTTCGGATCGCGTCCCTGGTGCTTGACGACGGGATTGCCGGCGAACTCGGCAAACGTTCGGCCGCGGTCGTTGCTGTAAACGATGCACTCGCCGCGGCCTGTGCTGGTGTAGGCGGCGACGATGACGTCCTCAGCGCCGGTCTTGAAGCCGGCGGTGTTCCGCCGATCCACGACCGCGCTGCCGGAGAAGCACCAATCGCCGAATTGGCGCGGATAAAGCGCGATCGGCAATTCCGTCCAATGCACGAGGTCTTTGCTCACCGCGTGACCCCAGTGCATGTTGCCCCAGTCCCAGCCATACGGGTTGTGCTGATAGAAAAGGTGGTACTCGCCCTTGTAGAAGACCATCCCGTTTGGGTCGTTGTTCCAGCCGCGACGCGACGAGAAATGAAACTGCGGCCGTAGTTTTTCGTGGTACAGATTTTCCGCGCCGCGAAGCGCATCTGACTGCTCCACATTCTTGAGTCCCGTGGAATCCTCCGGCAGCCGGTCCACCTGCACAGTCAGGTTTTTGCCCTGGAATGGCGTCAGATCGAGAAAGACCCAGAAGTCCGGCGTCGCGTCGGCCAATTCGATCTCGAAGTCGCGCACAGCGTGGCCGTCGAGAAGCACGCTCAGCCGCCGTTTCGGCCCGCCGTGCTTCACCGGCAGATTCAAATAACGCTTTTCCGCGACGAATTCGCGCTTCGCGTCGGTGAGGATGCCCGGCAACCGGCGGTCCGTCTGGATGATGTGATCGACGCAGATGTGCCCCCAACCGCCGGTCGCTTCATCGACGATTTCAATACCGACCGACTTCCCCGCGAACTCGCCGACATCCCACTGCTGCCAATCGAGATGTTCGGAGCCGCCCGGCTTATCGTTCGGCCCGGTCGCGGTGCGGACACTCTTGCCGTCAAGCAGCAGATTGATGCAGGTTTTGCCCGGAAACTTGCCGCCGCCGATCAGGAACTGAAGGTAGCGGCGTTCGATGGTAAAGCTCGGCGAAGTGAGCTTGCCCGTGCTGCCGTCGCCGCCGTGATAGCTGTTGGCGAGACCCTTGCCCTTGAACCCGGCAACAGGCATTTGATTCGGCAGCGTGCCTCGGGCGGGACCGGTTCCGAAGGCGGTCCCTTCGACTTTCCAGGCGCCATAGGTGTCGCCTTCGAAGTCGGCGAGGAGGAGATCGGGACGGTCGTCGGCAGCACAAAGGGGGAGCGAGCAAAGGAGCATCAGCAGTGTGCGGAAAAAGTGTTTCATGTCGATAGCTTAGCGGGCGATCGACGCGATCGCCACGACGAGTCACGGCGCCAGCAGCCCTACCGCTATTTTTTCCCGCACCACGCGGTAGAATGCCGCAAGGAGGCGCGCATGGCTCAACTCAAGATCGTACCGCACGGCGATGCCGCGGCGGTTGTTTTGCCGGACACTCTCCTCAAATCCCTCGGGCTGCGCATCGGCGATACGGTTGATGTCAACACCAAGGATCAACAGGTGATCTTGCGTGCCGCGGACGACACGTCTCGTCGGGAAGCGTTCGAGCGAATCTCAGAGGAGATCCTGACTCAGCGACAAGACGCTTATCGGCGGCTGGCATAGGACGAGCGCCTCTATGCTTTTTCTGCGAAAAGATGAGGTGCTGGAGTTGCACCGCAAGCTGCTGGAGCGATTCGGCGGCACGCCAGGAATCCGCGATGAGGGCTTGCTCGATTCTGCTCTGCTGGCGCCGGCACAGCGACAACATTAGAAAGGCGCGGGCCTTGACGTCTGTGCGGCTACTTATGCCTTTCACTTGACTCGGAACCATCCGTTCGCGGATAGAATAAGCGGGTTGGCGCGGCCGCGTCCGAAGCATTTGTGCGCCTCAATGGCGGTCGGCTGACCGCGAACAACGACGACATTGTGGAACTCTTCCTCGCGTTCGCCGCGGGCGCCGTTTCGCGTGAGCACGTCGAATACATGTTCACGCGGTGGGTTGCGACCGCATAATTGCGCTCCCTCGAAGCAGGTCGGAGAATCTGTATGAATCACGCTCGCAACCGGTAATAACAAGCAGGACGCCCACGTCCGCCACGGAGGGAACCGCATGGCGACCGGCCAGATCAATCGCGCTCTTGAACATCTCCGCCATTCCTTGCGACGCAGCGATACCGCCGCTCTGAGCGACGGGCAGCTACTCGAACGCTTTATTCATCGCCAAGAGGAAGCGGCGTTCGAGACGCTGGTTCGCCGGCACGGGCCGATGGTGCTCGGCGTCTGCCGGCGGGTGCTAGGAAACGTGCATGACGCGGACGACGCTTTTCAGGCGACTTTTCTTGTTCTTGTTCGCAAGGCGGCGTCGGTTGTGCCGCGCGAGCGCGTCGGCAATTGGCTGTATGGCGTCGCCTACCACACCGCCCTCAAGGCACGCGGGACCAGCGCCCGCCGCCGCGGCAAGGAGAGGCAGGTGAGCGACATGCCCGAACCCGCCGCCCCGGACGCCGATGGCCGCTGGCGCGAGCTGCACGCGGTGCTCGATCAGGAACTGAGCCGGCTGCCGGACAAGTATCGCGTGCCCATCGTTCTCTGCGATCTCGAAGGCAAGACACGGAAAGAAGCAGCCCGGCAACTGCGCTGGCCGGAAGGAACCGTAAATGGCCGGCTGTCGCGCGGCCGGGCAATGCTGGCGAAACGATTGACCAAGCACGGCGTCACGCTCGGGGGCGGGACGCTGGCGGCGCTTCTTACGGAACAGGCGGCGGCCTGTTCTCCCCTGCTGCTGCGCGCCACGGTGAAGGCGGGCTTGCACTTTGCGACCGGGGCGGGGGTTGTTTCGAGTCACGTGCTCACTCTCACGGAAGGGATGTTGAAGACTATGTTGTTGAAGAAACTGAAGATTGTGACGCTCGCGGTGTTGACCTTCAGCGTTCTGGGCATCGGAATTGGGACCGGCGGCCGTTGGGAGCAGTCGCGAGCTGCGGAGTCTGTAGATGCGGATCGGCCCGTGGCATCCGCTCGTCACAATCCCGATTTGGGCGATGGCCGCAATGGTAGCCTGGCATTCGGCGTGGGCGTGAATTCCGACGCGGGCTTGACCGGCAGCATCGCGGAGAACAGCGACGATGCGCCTCGGCCGCCGAAGAAAGCCGATTCCGACCTGGAGCGCATCCAAGGCGCCTGGCAACTTGTCGAAGCAGGAGACCACGCCTTTCCGGCTACACGCAGCGCGTTGATCCTCTTCACGGGCAATTGGATGTCGTCCGTGATCGACGGGCAATTGAAAGCCACGATGACGTTCACTCTCGACCCGAATCACGACGCAAAATGGATTGACATCACCGCCGTGGCCGAAGGCGTGAAAGTAACACTGCCGGGCATCTATGAACTTCAGGGAGATCAGCTCAAGTTCTCTTACGCCCACTACGTTTCTGGCCAAAAAGCACCACGAAGTCGCCCCAAGAACTTCGAGCCGACAGACGGCCCGCAACCCGCGCGATACATCCTGAAGCGCCTGCCGCGACCTACCGGCGAGCTAGCTCCGCCTTTGCCCGGCGTGGTTCTACCTGCGCCCCTCGCCGGGCCACAACCAAACCTCGATCCCGTGCTGCACGCATTTGACTTGCCGCCCACTGCGGCTCGTGTTCCTTCCCAATTCATCGTCGAGCTCAAAGTCGCCGAGAGATTCACCGACGCCGAAACGCGCGTGCTAACGGCGCCTCGAGTGTGCGTTCTTGATACCGAAGCCGCCTTCGTGCAAATCGGATTGGCGGCGGATGAGGCGAAGAAACGCTCGGCGCCGGATCTCGACGGTACACCGAGCTTGGAAATCAACGTTAAGACTTCAGAACAAGCCGATGGAAGCGTGATGCTTTCGGTATTCTTGACCAAGAACAGTCTCGAGAAGATCGAGGCCGACGACCGCCTCTTGCTTGCAAATAGTATGCGAGCCAATCGCCGGATGCAGTTGGGGCGAATGGAGAAGTTCACGCTGGAGAAAGACGCGAAGGGGAACGCGGTACGGTGGCTGGAAGTGACTGTGAAGCGTGGTCCCGTTCCGCAGCCGGGCCCGAATCCGCCGACGCAGGATCGTTTCCCGCAGAGCCCGAAGCTGATCCCATCCGCGCCGCCGGCGCCGCCGGTCCGCGAGGCCCCGCAAATTATTAACGAACCGACGCCTTTCGAGGTCACGCCGGAATTGACCGAAGTCGGTGACGATAAGACCAAGGCCACTCAGCGGTGGCATCTGGTTACACGCGACGGCAAGGCTGAAGCAACGCTGTCGCCATCCAAGGACAAGCTTGTAACGGTGGTCGCCGATCTGGGAAATGGCCGCGTTCGCCTCGGTGTCGTGTATCTGAAGTATCTCGGCGCCAATCCCGACGGCACGAGTTATCGCAGAATTCTCCAAAGCCTCGTCGAGGCGCCGCTCGACGAGGCGGTGAAGTTCACGCTGGAAAGAGACGCGAAGGGCCAGGCATTTCGATGGGTTGACGTGAAGGTGACACGGCCACCCGTAGATGCGCCTGGTCCGACACCGTCCCCTGCGCCGCCGCATTCAAAGCCGGCTGGAACGGTCCCGTGAGCACAGATTATGAAGCGGATTTGCCGGAATCTTCGCCGGTCAGATGTTGGGCCAGCCGAAGTGCCCTCAGGAACGCTTCCGGGGTGAGAATCGTTAGGGTGGGGTAGCGCTTCGTGAACTCCGCGTCCTTCATTCGGTCGAGTAGGTCTCGGTCGCGGCTAACGAGAAAGCGGACATCCGCCGCCAACGCCAAGTTAACGTAAGGTTCATCCTTCGGATCACGGGGATACTCGAAGTTCCGGGGCACCGAAGGCAGCCAAGCGGCCTTGGCCACGATATTGGTCAGGAAGTTTGCAACCCACTCCGGCGTCAGAATAGGAAACTTGCGTTGCAAAATGGGACGTGTCAAAACGTCGCGAGCCTCAGCGAGGACCGCAGCGCTTAAGGCACGCCTCAACAGCGCCCGCATCGACCTGACGAAGACAATCCGCGGCCGGGCTAGTTCTCCGCACGGCGCCTTGAAGAAAGATCATGCAATCAAACACCGCACGAGGTGTCATTGGCCCGCGCTGCTTGGCGCGCTTTTCTTGCCACACCTCTTCGCGCGCCTGCCGGAACAGTGCGTCAAGCTCCGTGTCACCCAATCCGCTCGCTTCAACCTGCTCACGGAGAGGGGCCAGAATCGCGTCAAACGAAGCACGGGTTTCAATCTCGCGTTTCACGATATGGCGCACGAATTCCGCCACATCCTGACCGCGCGCCGTCGCCTGCTGGCGCAGCTTGGTCCCGTCGTCCGGTGAAAAGGTGACGCTCACCGTCAATGGCGCTGTATCCGCCGTGCTCATCTCACTTATTTGCCGGCCGCACTACTGGTAACTTAGTGGTTCTTTTCTGGGGACACTACGTTCGTGACTACGCCACTATCTCCCTGCGCACCACCGCTTCCCCTTCCGGGCCGATCAACCGCTGCTGCAACCCTTGATACGGATACGTCAGCTTCCACGCATCGAGTCCGAGCAGGTGCAAAACCGTCGCCTGCAAGTCGTGAATGGTCATCTTCCCTTCGGTGATGAAGTAGCCCAGCTCATCAGTCGCTCCAAGCGTAACGCCGGGCTTGATGCCGGCGCCGGCGAGCCAGACGGTGAAGCAATGCGGGTGGTGGTCGCGGCCGAGGAACTTGGAGCCGCCGCGGGCTTCATTCATCGACGTGCGGCCGAACTCGCCGCCCCAAACCACCAGCGTTTCATCGAGCAGACCGCGTTGCTTGAGGTCGCCGAGCAGGGCGGCGATGGGGCGGTCGATCTCCTTGCACTTCTGCGGCAGGTGCTGCACGATGTCGTCGCCGGTGCCGGTGCCGTGGCAGTCCCAGCCCCAGTCGAAAAGCTGCACGTAACGCACGCCGCGTTCCACCAAACGGCGGGCGAGGAGGCAGTTGTTGGCGAACGACGCGGCGCCCGGTTGAGCGCCGTATTGTTCGCGGGTCTTCGCCGGCTCCTGGCCGATGTCCATCACCTCCGGCACGGCGATCTGCATGCGGAACGCCAGCTCGTATTGGTTGATGCGGGTCAGCGTCTCCGGGTCGCCGAACTGTTGCAACTCGTACTCGTTCAACTTGCGCAGCGCGTCGAGGCTGTTTCGCCGGCTGTCGCGGTCCATGCCTTTCGGATTGCTGACGTACAGCACCGGGTCGCCCGTTGTGCGGCACTGCACACCCTGGAAGACGCTCGGCAGATAGCCGGTGCTCCACAACGCCTTGCCGCCGGTCGGATCGGTGCCGCCGGAGATGAGGACGACGAAGCCAGGCAGATTTTGGCTCTCCGAGCCGAGGCCGTAGGTGATCCACGAGCCCATCGCCGCTCCGCCGTTCCGTGGCGAGCCGGTGTAGAGGAACAGCTCCGCCGGAGCGTGGTTAAACTGGTCGGTCCACATTGACTTGACGAATGCGATCTCGTCCGCGTGTCCGGCGATGCCCGGCAACAGCTCGCTGACCCACGCGCCGCTCTTGCCGTGCTGCTTGAACTTGTACGGCGAACCGAGCAGCTTCGGATGCCCCTTGATGAACGCGAACCGCTGGTTCTTGAGCAGATCGTCCGGACACGGCTGCATGTGCAGCTCGTTCAACTTCGGCTTGTAATCGAACAGATCATGCTGCGGCGGCGCTCCGGACATGTGCAGGTAGATGACGCTCTTCGCCTTCGGCGCGAACAGCGGCGGCTTCGGCGTCAACGGATTGTCATTGGGAGCCTGAAGCGCAAGCGAGGGTTCCGCCCGCCCGTCGCGCTGCAACAGCGACGTAAGCGCGATAGCGCCGAGGCCGGCGTTGCAGTTCTTGAGGAACTCGCGGCGAGTTTGGGCACGAACGAGCTGGAAGCGAGGGTCCATGAGAACGCCCATCCCTTAACGCTTGCCAAAGAGTTGCTTTTCCAAGCGCTCCGCGAGCGCGTCGAGTTCCGTGTAAGGTAATCTCGCTAGTTCTTCTTTCGAAGCGACCGGCAGATTGAGTCGGCGCTGACAAAGTCTGATTACGCCGACCCGTTCGCCGTCGGTAAATGCCGCGTCCAAACGGCTTTCCGCGTCGCGCTGAAGCTTCAGCCGCGCTTCGTAACGTTCCCGTTCAAGATCGTCTTGTATCAACATGAGTAATTCCCTCATCGGTTCACGGATTGCGGGTCAACTCCGGCGTTCCGGCAACGCGACAATCGTTTAGCGTAGGGCTTGTTCGATCTTATCCCATCTCGCTGCATAATCAGGGGTATTAACTGTTGAATAATCGATGATTCCGCGAGTCGCATATTGTTTTACTTTAGCCTTCGCTTCCTCAGACGTGAGAATGAAATATGCGCGTGCGTTTCCGCAAGCGTTCAAACAAACGAAAACGTACATAACGTTGGGGACCACACGATCCCGCATTATTGGCCATCCGACGTTCTTTTTCACCGCTATCGCCTTCACTTGCACATTGACTGTCTTTCTGCTCTTCTCAGCGAACAAATCGATTGCTTTGGCGTTGCCCATCGTTATGCCAATGGCATAACCGCGCTTGGACAACTCGGCCGCGACGAAGTACTCGCCGGCAAGGTGGGTGCAGTTGCGATCGACGTTCGACGCCACATTCATCATCACCCCTTCGTCAACACTCCGTCCATGTTCAGCAACACATTCGCCACCACCGTCCACGCCGCAAGTTCGTCCGCGTTCATCCCCGCCGGCAGCGGTCCGAGCGGCTCGGTCGCGAGGGCGGTCGCTGCTTTCGCATCCTTCGCATAGCGGGCACGTTCGCTCTGGAACAGCTCCACGAGCTGCGCCACTTGCTCTGATTGTGGCGGGCGGCACAGGCAAAGTCGCAGCCCAAAGCGCGCACGCTCCGCCGCGGTCGCCCCTCCTTCCTTCACGATCCGCCGGGCCAACGCCTGGGCCGCTTCCACATACACAGGATCGTTCAGCGTCACGAACGCTTGCAAGGGCGTATTCGTGCGAATGCGGCGAGAGGTACACGTCTCACGGCTCGGGGCGTCAAACGTCGTCATCGACGGATACGGAATCGTCCGTCGCCAAAATGTGTAGAGGCCGCGGCGATGGCTGTCGTCGCCAGCGCTGGTGGGGTAGGTTCGTTGGCCGTTGAATGCGGCTTGCCAAAGGTTCGGCGGCTGCGGCGGGTAGACCGACGGGCCGCCCACCTTGCGGCTCAACAATCCGCTCACCGCGAGCGCCTGATCGCGGACCATCTCGGCTTCGAGGCGGAATCTAGGACCTCGCGAAAGGAGCCGATTGCGCGGGTCCTTCTGCAACAGCGCCGGCGTCACTTTCGACGATTGCCGATACGCCGCGGAGGTGACCAGCAGCTTCAACAACGCTTTCGTGTCCCAGCCAGTGCGGATGTACTCCGTCGCCAGCCAATCGAGCAGCGCCGGATGGCTCGGCAATTCGCCTTGAGTGCCGAAGTCCTCTTCCGTTTCAACGATGCCCGTGCCCCACAGTTGCGCCCAAAAACGGTTGACGGCGACGCGAGCGGTCAGCGGGTTGTCCGGCGATACAATCCACTCCGCGACGCCGAGCCGGTTTGCCGGCACGTCCTGCGGCAGCGGCGGGAAGTACGCGGGCACGCCGGGCTCGACCTTGTCGCTGAGGTTCAGGAAGTTGCCCTTAATCTGGATGCGCGTTTCGCGTCGCTGCTTTTCCGGCAATTCGACCATCACGGGCAACGTCGAAATGACTGGTTTGGCCTTCTCCAGCTTCGCAATCTCATCACGCAACGGCTTCAATTCCGGCGCGACCGTGCGATAGTGGGCGGCGACCGCCTGCTTTTGTGGCTCGGCACGTTTCGCCGACTCAAGAAGCAGCGCGTCCTGCACATTCTTCGGCAGCTTGCGCACATCGCGAACCAGCAGCGATTCTTCCCACTTCGGCTGCGACGAGGCCACATCGATAGCATCCATCTTCTTTCGCAACTCGGCGATCTGGGCGTCGAAGCGCTTCACCGCCTCCTCCTGTCCTGGCAGCGGGGCGGGAATTACCGGCGTCTCGTCCGGCCGATCCGCGTCGGCGGTCTGGTTGAAGAAGCCGTAGAAGCGGTAATATTCCGCGTTCGTGATCGGGTCGTACTTGTGGCTATGACACTTGGCGCAGCCGATCGTCAGGCCCATCCAGACCTGCATCGTGGTATCGGTACGATCCTTGACGGCGGCGACGCGGAACTCCTCGCGGTCGGTGCCGCCTTCGGTGTTCGTCATCGTGTTGCGGTGGAACGCGGTCGCCATCCGCTGTTCGAGTGTCGGGTTCGGCAACAAATCGCCGGCGAGCTGTTCGATCGTAAAACGGTCGTAGGGCAGGTTCTTGTTGAACGCGTCGATGACCCAATCGCGGTAACGCCAGATATTGGGCCGTAGCGGGTCGGAACCGTAACCGGCGGAGTCGGCGTAGCGGGCCAGGTCGAGCCACATGCGCGCCCAACGCTCACCATAGGCCGGGTCTTGGAGGAAACGATCCACGGCGTGCTCGTACCATTCCGGCGACGAGTCGCGGAGCGACTCGTCCACTTCCTCGAGCGTCGGTGGCAGCCCGCGCAAGTCGAGGCTGACGCGGCGGAGCAGGGCGTACTTGTCGGCTTCAGGATTTGGTTTCAGACCGGCTGCTTCCAGCCTGGCGAGCACGAAGAAATCAATAGGGCTGCGCGGCCAACGTGCGTCCGCAACCTTCGGCAGCGCATGCCGCACTGGTTTGGCGAACGCCCAATGTTCCGCGTACGGCGCCCCCTCGGCGATCCAACGCTTCAGCGTATCAATTTGAGTGGATGTGAGATGGTTGCCTGTCTCCGTCGGCGGCATGCGCTCCGCTTCGTCGGCGGCGGCGATGCGCTGCACGAGCAGACTCTGCTCCGGTTTGCTCGGCACGATTGCCGCCCCGTGTTTGCGGGCTTCGACCGCGGACTCGCGCCGATCGAGCCGGAACTTGCCGACGCGCGCACCGGGATCCTGTCCGTGGCACGCGAAACAATTTTTCGAGAGGATGGGCCTGATGTCGCGATTGAAATCGACCGGCGTCGTCTTCGTTTCCGCGCGCACAAACGCAGCGCAGCCAAGAACGACGATTAAGCCCGAAAGCGAAGAGTTCTTCATGGCAACCTCACGGCAGGCGGGCGGGCGCGGCATGAGCAGGCGGGAAGACTCCAGTATAGAGGAGAACGGAAGGGAGCAACAACCGCCGCCCAGTGGAAATGTCGGCGGCCGCTTACTTCGCGCGCTTCAGCACAAAAGAGGTCGCGGTGCCGCCCGGCTTCGTCTCGAACTTCTCCGGCCGGCCCCGAGCCGCCGCTTCCAGCGACAATTTCAACATGTCGCCTTTCAATTCGTAGATACCGAGCTGCACGATCGGCTTGCCCGGATCGAGCTCATGACTGGTGTCGATGGCCTTGGGTTTCTTCGTGGGGTCGAGTTTGTATTCCACGGCAATGGCGTCCTGCCCGTCTTTGTGCATCTTCCACAGGTCCTTCGTGAAGACGAATTTCATGCCGACAAAGTCCGCCGCTTTGCCGTTGCTCTCCGCGGAAACGACTTCCCAAGTTCCTTGGATCATTTCCTGATCCGTCTTCGTCTTCTCGTCCGCGGCGAACGCGCTTGTCACGAGCGCCACGGTCAAGAAACATGCCAATCTCTTCATGGTGATGCTCCCGAGGGCGAGCTACGCGCCGGCGAGGTGCGGTAGGTGCAAATCCTCAAGTCACTTGCGCTTGATCTGGCTCACAATCGTCGGGTCGGTGATCTTCGTATCCTCCGCCAGCAGCAGCGCTTTGCTGAGAATGACGGAAAGCATGTTGTCCCCCTCGAACGGCAAGAACACTTTGTCGCCCGCGGCCCCGCTTTGCTTGGCCACGATGCAGAGATACTGATCGTTCGGCGACATCAGAATGTTGCCGCTGCGATCAGTCCGTCCACGAAACGGCTTCGCCGCCGCTTCGGGTCGCTAGGGCCGGCATAATCGGGTTGGCGGAGTAGGGGAGGAAGTGGACGGACGCGTCGCAGAATGCGAAAGTCGCCCCGCCATCATGAAGACTCCAGAAATGGAACAGATCACATTGCTGGTTCATTTGTCCTGTCCGGAAATCATACGGACCTGAAGGACAGGCCAACGTGAACGGGCTCGTCCGTGCATTTCGCTCCCGCACACCCAACAGCATATCGTCTGAACCTGTTGCGAATTGCCCAAGCCCCGTGTACCACCAACCGAACCATTTGTCCGCGCTCGGGGGCCGTTCGCCAACCATGAGCGTATTGCTGGTACCGTCAGTGATGTCTGCTAACCGCACGCGTGAATCCAAATACAACACTCCATCAATGCGGTCGAACGATGTGCCGAGGACTCCGACATAACTCGTGAGCGCAACGCTCCAGTTGAAATGCGTGATCTGCGCCCGGGAAACGCGGGGGTCCATCGGACATTGATAGACTTTAACTGGGGTTGCCAGTCCGATGTGCGGCGGATTCTGATACGAGACAGGATTGTCATCGTACGCGCCCACCGTGGCGTGCCACAGCTGCGGTTGTTCAATGTAAGGCAGCAACCGAGTCAACCAAGTCATGCGAGGAAAAGGCTGCGCCGACCCTCTGGAACTGAAGCCCGGTGGGAGGACTCCCTCCGAGTCGTGGTATTGGTGCAAGGCGAGACCGATCTGTCCAAGGTTGTTCGCGCACACAACTCGCAACGCGGCCCCGCGCGCCTTTTGCACGGCTGGCATCAGCAACCCAATGAGTGCGCCGATGATGGCAATTACGAGCAGCATTTCTATTAGCGTCACCCCCTGCCGGCCGCCACGGTCGCTGACGAAAGCGCTAGTCGGGAAGTCCCTAGTCGCGAAGGCTCGGTTTGACATAGCGACCAATGTTTTCACGCTGACCGCTCCTGACGGGCGAATCTCCAAAGGAGCATGGCGCCGACAAGACAGACTAATGCGCCTACGCCCGCCCAGATGTACCAGCGGGCGGGGCGTTGGGTCACCGTCAACGGCTCCGGCAACCCAAACGCGGACATCGTGAAATCCGATTCAGGCACATCGGCCTCGCGCAGGTCAAAGTCAAACCTGTTCTCGCTTTCCAACGATTCACTAGGGATTAGGTTCTTCTGGACGATCCGCTTCAGGATGGGGAATCCATCGCCCGAGACCTCGTACTGCAACGTAGTCGGCATCGTTCCCTTGGCGACCGCATTTTGCGGGCGTGTCCAGTCCATTTGGAAGTCATACTCGCAGATTACCCAATAATGCGTCGGATCGTACAATATCCAACCACCCCGTAAGGGGACGCGCACCGGGTCAGGGGGACTGTAACTAAACTCGATTCTGACCAAGTCTATGCCGCCACGGGATACGGCCGTGGCTTGCTTCAGCAGATACCCAGAGTCTTTACTGACTATCCGCAGTGGTCGGTATGCCGACGCAAAGCTATAGGGATAGGTCAGGATCCCTTCGATCTCGGCGCTCGGCGAGTCAAAAGAGAGCTCTTTGCTCAAGTCGCCATCAACGCGCGAAAGGGCCCAAGGATTGCTGGGTGTGCGCCGATGGAGCTCAAATCCGTAATTCGGATTCACAATCCTGAGCCATCCCGCGCCATAAGATTCATTCTTCTCCAAGATATTCTGGTGCAGAAAAAGCGCACAACCTTCCCGCTGCTTGAATTCGTGGCGCCTCTCCGTTTTGAAGCGCGAAGGCGGCGAACTGTAAACAGACGTGTGAACCCACGAAAACGATCCCTGCAGACGCTGAGCGCGACTGTGATATTTCTCCCACTGGACGGGAGCGTCTTTCCAGAAGCGACTCTCCCAATTACCGCTTTCCTGAGCCGCTAAGCGCGCGGGGCCAGCCATACCGACGCAAATGAAGAGGGCGTAACCGCCCGTCCGCTCTAGCGTAACCGCTGTGATTGCAGGGCCTTGCAGCCCTGGGATACATAGTCGAGAGGGCCTCCTGCGGATAATCTTGCAGCTGACGAAGTCTGCAAACCCGCACGGAGGCCCGGC